>CBFIHP010000001.1:0-180015 GCA_965662355.1 Planctomycetota bacterium
CATTCACCTGCGCGCCGTCGATGCGTTTGGAAACGAATACCGTGGCGATCCCGAGTTCCGACGCGTTCATCGTTTCGGACCCGTGCAGTTCACGGGAGAGTGGTCGGTGCGTCTCTTGCCTACAGGAAGTAGCGGCACGAATCTCGAGCAGCTGGGTGCGGCCCAAATGTGGCTGTCGCTCCGACGCAACAGCAACATCGTCGAAGTCGCCATCAACTATCACAACGCGAGTTCGCAGCACCCCAGCTGGCACATCTACTTCGACAGCCTACAGCTGACAATTCCGCGTCCATGGGGAGCTGTTTCCATGTGGCCAGAGCCACAAGCGGGGAACGTTTTCACCTACGCCGAATCGATTCGTGTCTTGCCACTGATCAAGTCCTTGCCAGGCCCGGACATGCACTTCATGGAGCAACGCCACGAGCGTGGCTTCCGCTATTGGCTGTACCCTCCGGGCAAGGAAGCGGCGGCCCTCGAGCTGCGAGGCCGCAGGGGCTGGGCCCACGCAATCGACACGATCGTCAATCCGACGAACGGCGAACGCAGTTGGAGCTTCCACAACCTCGAAACGCCGGGATACCTGACGCAAGCTCTTCCGATGCCCGATCTGGGCCATATCGAGGAGCTGGATCAACAGTTGATCGACCGCAAGAACTCGCTCTACAACCAGATATCGTTCCCGTATTCGGTCGGCCCAGGCCAACCGATTCTGCTCGAAAACAGCTTCCGCAATCCGTTCGGCGTTCCTTACGGCGGCATGACCGGTGGAACCCACATCAATCCCTTCGAGGGCATGCAGACCCTGTGGAGCGGGAAACGCCAGAGTCTACTGCACGCCTATGCGGTCATGCGTTGTTACAACGACCGCCAACCCGGCGCCATGTACGAGGACAGCGGGCTCTCTTTCAACCCTCGCAATCCGCTATACCTCAATGAAGACGGTACGCAGCCGTACCGCCTATACAGCAACATCTTCTCGGTCACCTACCCGAACATCGTGCACGACGCGCCGTGGAACTGGCACGAACAGGACCCCACGCACGAACAATACGTCGAGATCAAGGACTGGGTGCCTTCGTATCGGGCACCGCTGAATAACTTCGCTCCGATCGATACCCAGCACATGTGGCGCTACTCGCGCATGATCAAGCAGCTGGTGTACCTCGACAACGACCCGATGGCCAGGCGCCGGATGGAGGCTGCATGCGAGCTCCTGCGGGCGACGTACTTCGATGGCAACGGTGGACGCCTCGAGGGCTTCTTGACTGGACCCCAGGGAATCGGCGGCGGATTCGGTCGCGAACACGGCGCGACCGGTGATTTCTGCGCAACCGCATACGCGACGGGTACTCCGGCATGGCGCCAGCGTTGGAAGCCCTGGTTCGAAGCCTTCGCCGACTCGATGGAGCACATCCAATCCCCCGGCGGGATCTTCATGGCCCTGACCCACGGGAAAGTAGCGACCTCGGAGCCGCTAGGCGATGGCAACATCGCCTTCTTCCGCTCGATGCGCCCCAACGAGCACACCTATGCGCTCCACGCACTGCGTGGCATCAAGGAAGCGGTCTTCGGCGAAGGGGTCGATCCGGCGCGCTACCAGAGCGCCAACCAGATGATCCGCAAGGGTGGCCGCGCGATCTGGCGCATGCTATGGCGCTGGAAGGAGGACCTCTCGGGACCCGACGGCAACGGAATGTGGGACCGCGTCGCGGTTGGCCAGATCGGAGCGAACCCGCTGATGGTACGCAACCATACTCACCTTCCCCCCCAGATGTGGGAGCCCGGCCTCGCGCTGGACAACTACCGCACGGGCCTTGGACTGACGCATTGGCTGGTCGAGGAAGAGCCCATCACCGCCGAGCTTGTCGACGCCCTGGTCTCCTACTCCGGAAGCACCGATTTCCTGGGCGCAGCATTGTCCAGGGGCCTGAACGGGATCTACAACGATTGCGTGCTCTTGGCGCTCCTGCAACTCGCGGCACAGTGAACCGATCTCGCCATGCGCGAGATCCCGCAACCCAGGACAGCGCTTCTGGGTGATCGGAGCTAAACTGGACTTCCGCCGGGTTCCAGATTCCTCCCCCGCTCCAGAGCGTCTTGATGAAAGCCCCCCTCGCCCTTCTGATCGGTCTGCTCAGCGCAAGTTCCGTGTTCGCTCAAGTGCGTATCAATGAGTTCTTGACGCTGAACGACAGCTATCTCCTGGACTACCTGGGCAACTTCAGTGATTGGGTCGAATTGGAGAACACCAGTGGGACCACCGCCGACTTGACTGGATGGCACCTGACGGACACGGCGACCAATCTCTCACTCTGGACCTTCCCGGCCACGACCCTGCCTCCCGGAGGTTATCTGCTGGTGCGGGCCTCGGGCCATGATGTGATCACTCCCGAGCTCCACACGAACTTCTCGTTGTCGGGCAACGGTGGCTACTTGGCCCTCGTCCGCCCGGACGGATTGACCATCGAGGACGAGTACACGAACTACCCCGGTCAGTTCGCAGACGTCTCCTATGGACATGGCCTGAACGGGCTCGGATTGCCGGACGATGGACACATGCTGACGCCGACACCGCTCGCGATCAACGACACGGTGCTCCAGCAGGTCGATCCGGTCGAGTACGGCGTGGCTCGTGGCTTTTTCGATTCGCCCATCAACGTGCTCCTCAGCTGCGCCACACCGAACGTGTTGATGTACTACACGATCGACGGCAGCGAACCGGATCCGACGAAGACCCTTTACACAGCCGCGATTCCAATCTCGACAACGACGAACCTGCGTGCTGCGGCCTTCCTGATCGGCGAGAATTCGATCACACGCTCGACAACGAGCTCCTACATCTATCTTTCCGATGTCCTTAACCAGTCGGATATGGACGCCGTCTCGAGGGGTTTTCCAGCTGAATGGATCAGCCGCGATGGTCTCAACTGGACCTTGGGTGGTTCGCGACCCGGCGCGCACTATGGTTTCGACCAAACGATCCTCGCGCAGTACACGGCCCAGCAGTTGGTCGATAGCCTGAAGGCCATCCCGACGATGTCGCTGACTATGCCTGTCGACGATTGGTTCGGATACAACCCACCCAGCGGAGTCCTGGGCATCTACGTCAATTCGGAGGATCAAGGTCCCTCCTGGGATCGTCAAAGCTCGGTCGAGTATCTCGATCCCAATGGCGGTCCACAGTTCCAGCTGAACTGTGGTCTCGCAATCCAGGGTGGCTCTGGAACGGTCGCGGGTCTGCGCGCACAGCTTTCCTTCGCTCTCAAAATTCGCCCGCGCTTCGGACCTTCGAAGCTCGAGTTCCCGTTGTTCGACGACACGCTCAACGACGACTTCGAGTATTTGATCCTCGACGGAGGCAACCAGAACTCGATCAGCTCACCTGGCAGCGTTTCCTATAAGCGCCACGCCCAGCTGCTACGCGACCAGTTCATGGCCAACTTGCAGCGTGCTATGGGCGGAAGCACCGCCCACGGCGACTGGGTGCACGTGTACATCAACGGGCTTTATTGGGGCCTGTACAACCTGCACGAACGACCGGACGATCGTTGGGCCGCGGAATACTTCGGCGGTGACGACGCCGAGTACGACTGGGTCAAGGAGGGCGGAGTGCTTGCAGGCAATCCGAACCCTGCCGACCACCCCTTCGCCCCGGGCGATTTCGCCATCATGAACGACATCACGGCGGTCGGCCTTGGCGACGGGATCATGTACGGGGGTCAGCTCGCCTATGATGCCTTCCAGGAGAAAGTCGACTTCGGCAACTACGTCGACTACATGAACCTCAACTTCTACGGAGGCAACACCGACTGGCCGCACCGAAACTGGATGGCCACATCGCACAGTCGCTTGTCGAGCATCCTCGGCGACGTCAACCCCGATCAGGAGTTCCTGTTTCACTCGTGGGATGCTGAAAACTGCCTCGGTTGGGAAGGGACCACTCACGTCGGTGGCTTCTATGACCGCACCGAAGTCACTGGTTTCAACGGCACCAGTGTGGCCTATTACTACACGAGCCTACAGACCAATTCGGAATACGCGATCTTTCACGCGGACCGTGCACATCGAATCCTCTTCAATGACGGTCCCTTGTACGTCGATCCTGCCTATAGCGCACCGGGCACAGTCTTCGATCCGGCGTTCCCAGAGCGCAACCGCCCGGCGGCCATGTACCACCAGCTCTCGATGCGTTTCGAGGGTGCCATTCCGATGGCCTACGCGCGATGGGTCAACTACTTCCACCCGGACGGGACGCTCGTGCCCAACGATTGGCTGGTCGAGCGCGACCGCATCCTGAATGATTACATGCCTGTACGTTCGGGTGTGCTGCTCGCCCAGCTGAAGAACCGCTCACTGTATCCGAACATCGAAGCTCCCACATACAACGTGCACGGTGGAGAAGTCCCCCTGGGCTTCAACCTGACCATGATGGCTCCTACAGGGACAGTCCATTACACACTCGACGGCACAGACCCACGACTTCCGGGCGGCGCGATCAACGTCACAGCCAACACCTACACGACTCCCATCCCGATCCTCGAGCTGACAACCGCCAAGGCCCGCACGTATGACGGCATCGAGTGGAGCGCCCTGAACGAAGCCTCCTTCTCACTTGGTGTTCCCGTACGCATCAATGAGATCATGGCCTCGAACGCCACGACGATCGCGGACGAGGCAGGTCAGTTCGAGGACTATGTCGAAATCTACAACGATTCGGGAACGCCGATCGATCTCACAGGCATGTACCTCTCCGACAACCCGAGCTTCCCTACCAAGTGGCCATTCCCGGCGGGAACGGTAATTCCGGGTGGAGGATCGATTCTCGTCTGGTGCGACGAGGACGGTGCGGATGGAGCGCTGCACGCCAACTTTAAGTTGAACAAGGACGGCGAACAAGTCGGCATCTATCACACGGATGTCGCCGCCAACTTGCAGATCGACCTCGTCACCTTCGGCCCCCAGACGACCGATGTCGGCCATGCTCGCATCCCAGACGGTGGAAGCAACTTCTTCGCACTGCTCGATCCGACGCCCAACGCCTCGAACGTACCCGCCGATGGCACGTCCCTACGATATGACATTCAACCGCCTACCCTAAACCCGCGCACCATGGTGCCGCCGGCGACGATCGGACTGGGGCAAGTGATCACCTTCAACTACAGCGGCGGAGACCCCAACGAATTCGGTCTGCAGATCCTGGGTTCGGCCCCCTTGCGGATCCCGTACACACCTCAGAGCTGGATCCTGCTCTTACCGGCCTACAACAGCCTGTGGGCCCTGATAAGCCTCGACGCCAGCGGCACGGGTAGCACCACCCTGACGGTCCCCACGGACCCTGGTTTGATTGGATTCACGGGCCACATGCAGGGCTGGCTCAGCGGGGAATTCAGCAACGCGGCGATGGTCACGATCGGGGCCTGACTTCTGTGCCCCGATCGGGGAGCTCTAAGGAAACCGCCTGAAACGGTCGATGCCGATGGCTCGGGACCCCACTGCGCACTTCCCGGCGCACCTGGGGCCAACGCGAGCCACTCCATGACCCCCCCCAAGAGAACGCTCTTATTCGCCGTCTCTCTCACCGCAACGATCCTCCTGGTTGTTCGCGGTCCGTTCTTCGCCCGTGTGCAGTCTCTAACGATCTCTCGTGGACCGTATCTGCAGGACGTAGGCACAACCGACATCACGGTCGTATGGACGACGAGTCTCTCCGTCGTTGGAGCGGTCCGCTACGGGCCCACCCAGGGACCGCCCTGGGCTTTCGCAAAAACCGGGGTGTTGGGAACGACACATGCCATCCGCCTGACAGGCCTGGCACCGGACACGCGCTACTCTTACCAGCTCGTGGCCGACGGGAATGCGATCTCGGGAGCCGATGAGTTTCGAACCTATCCACCAGAGAACAGCACGAAGCCCTTTCGCTTCGTAGCCTGGGGAGATTCAGGAACCGGCGACGGGTTGCAACTGCAGCTCGCGAGCTGTTTGAGCGAGCTTTCACCGCCCGCTGAGCTGTACCTGGGATTGGGTGATCTGGTCTACCCCACCGGCGAGTGGGAGAACTATGACCCGAACTTCTTCGAGCCCTACAGCCCTTTGATGCGCCGCGCACTCCTGTGGACGGCGATTGGCAACCACGACGTTGGCACGGGGAGCGGGGCTCCTTACGACGCCAACTTCTATCTTCCTACGGACACCGGCGCCCCCTCCCACCCATCGAACTCGGAGCGCTATTACTCGTTCGACTACGGCATGGCCCACTTCGTCTGCGTCGACACGGTTAACCACGTGACTGCAGGGGATGTGCAGTACAACTGGCTGGAAGCCGACCTGGACGATGCAATCGCGCGAGGAATGCGCTGGAAGATCGTCTTCACACACAAGCCACCCTACTCGAAGGGCTCGCACGATTCGGACGTAGACAACGACCTGATCGCACTACGCACCGACTTGGTGCCGTTGTGCGAATCGAAGGGCGTCGACCTGTTCTTCGCGGGCCATTCTCACAACTACGAGCGCAGCTACCTCGTCTCCGGAAACGCAGTACTGCAGAATCATCCGAACGATTACACGAAGAGCGTTACGGGTACGATCTATTTGGTAACAGGGTGCGGTGGCAAATCGGGTGGAGGCTCCTTCGGCCATCCCCTCATGGCCTACTCCCTGGGCATGACGACCGGCGTCTCAGTCTTCGATGTCACGAATGACGAAATCCGCGGCTACTTCCTCGAGCCGGATTCCAGCGCGCGTGACCTCTTCACACTACGCAAGTCCACCGACACGACGGCCCCACGCGTGACGGCGGTCACCGTCTCAGGTGGGAACATGGACCAGTTACTGGTGACGTTCTCGGAGCCCGTTCAAGCCGGAACGGGCGCCACCGGGTCCGAAAACACCAGCAACTACCTGATCGTCGGAGGGCCCACGATCAGCTCGGCAGTGTTGCAATCCGACCAACGCACGGTTCGTCTTCAAGCAACGGCCTTCGCAACCGGCGGAGCCTTCATCGCCTACGTCGACAACATCGCAGACCGCGCGGCCACGCCTAACCCGATCGCCTCCGCGGCGGTTTCCTTCGACGTACCTGCTATAGCGGGAATTCCGGAGAACGACACCTGGCGCTACTTCAAGGGCTTCAGCTTTCCAGGTGCCTCCTGGACCACGATTGGTTTCAACGACTCCGCGTGGCTTACCGGCCAGACGGGCATCGGCTATGGAGACGGAGACGACACGACCTTCTTGTCGGACATGCAGGGCAACTACAACACGGTCTATGCTCGGCGGGATTTCACAACCGCGGACGTCAGCGCCATCACAAACATGGCGCTGCGGGTCAGCTACGACGATGGGTTCGTCGCCTACCTGAACACAACGGAGATCGCGCGCTCCAACGTCCCCACTGGGCAGAACGAAACAACCCTCGCAATTGGTAGCCACGAGGCCAACGGCTTCGAGTTGTTCGACATCACGGGCTACATCGGAGTCTTGAACAACGGAACGAATGTCCTGTCGATCGAAGGCCACAACTACACGCAGAACGACTTCAGCCTTCACCCCATCCTCGAGATCGAAGGGCTGACGCCTTCGGGCGATCAGCCACCAGTCGCGATCTTGACCTCGGACGTGCAGTCCGCAAACGCACCGGCCACCGTGACTTTCGATACGACCTCGAGTTTCGATTCCGACGGAACGATCGCGACAACGCTGCTCTTCTTCGGTGACTCGGCACTGCCTGACTCGGGGTCTTCGGTCATGCACACCTACACGGACCCGGGACTGTACACAGCCACGTTGATCGCTACCGACGACGACGGCCTGCAGACCGTCGATGAACGTCCGATCTATGTGCACAGTACAGGCTCTCCGCCGACGGCCATCTTCACGGTGAACGCGGTATCGCCGGAGACGGGCGACGCGATTCCCTTCGATTCTCTGGGCAGCAACGACCCCGATGGCGGGTCGCTAGATCTGCAATGGAACTTCGACGACCCCGGAAGCGGCGGGGACAACACCTCGTCCCTGGCAGCGCCGTTCCATACCTATCTCTATCCGGGTACGTACACGGTCACGTTGCTGGTCACCGATGACGAGGGCTCTCAAGCCTGCGAAAAACAAAATGTCATCGTCGGCGGCGACCCACCTCCCATCCCCAGGAGCGGCGGTGGTTCCTGCAGTCTCTCACGAGCTGATGGCCCCGCAGACCCGATGTTGATCGCGATCCTCACCGCGTCCTTGGGCTTGCTCGCATGGAACGCTGGGCACTCGCGGCGCGGGCTCAATCGGCCAGTTTGACCAAAGCGACCTCGCCCGGCATCAAACGCAAGCCACCGAGACCGACGCACAGGAAAGGTCGGCCGTACTCGGGAACGGCAGGATCGTACCAGAGCCGCTCGGGGATCGCCTCAATAGCGGGTCCCAGGCGAGTCACCGTTGCCGCGACGACCAAGGTCCCGTCGTCACGCGGTGAGACCAGTACACGCGTCCCCGGATGCAAGGGCGATCGCAACGCCTCGGGTTGGTAGGCCAAGACCTCGTCCGCGTGCGGGCTCGTGATCATCGCCACGGGCTCGCCAGCCAGGAGAGCCTGCCCTGCCGCTGCTAGCACGCTGGTCACACGACCGGCAAAGGGCGCCCTCAAGACCATGGCCCGGCGCCGAATTCGGATCTCCTCGACCCGTAGTGTCTCCGCGCGAATCGAGGCGAAGAATGGCGCCAGGCTCGGGTCCGTCGGCAGTTCGGGTCGATTCTCCTCGAATTCCACCCGCCTGGCGATAGCCGCCTGGTGGGACTGCTCGAACCCGGCAGCTAGCGCGCGATTTTCGCGGATCGTTGCGTCGATCGTACCGCGCCGCAGCTGCAGGTCATCTAACTCGTCCGGCGGACTCGTCCCCGAATCGACAAGCTCGCGCGTGCGACGGACATCGAGATCCAACCGATCGCGCTCTACGAGATCGGCCTCGATATGCACCTCCACGGCAAGCTTGCCCAGGCGATGCCCCTCTTCGTCGATCTTGTAGCGACGTAGCTCGGAGAGGTGGCGGTGCAGTTCGATCTCGTGCCTCTGCCGCACCGTCCGGGTCTCGTTGTCCAGCTGAACTTGGAGCGCTGCGCGCTGGGTATCCAGCTGGTTAGAAAGATCCTCGATAGATGCCAAGGCCGTTGCGATTTCGGCTTGCAGCAGGGAATCGTCCAAGCGCGCGACCTCATCACCAAGAAGAACATCGTCGAAGGGCTCGATGAAGACTTCCACCAGACGTCCATCAACCGCCACCGAGACCTCCGACTCCAGGGCCCGCACGATGCCTAAAATCTCGAACTCGACCTTTTGCCGCTCCAGCAAAAAGAGGGTACAGACTGCCACGCTCCCCCAGATCAACAGCTGCAGGGGCCCACGACGGAAATCGTCGAGACGCTGCGCCATCGGGATGCGGATTTTCTTGTGCGGGGTGCTCATTGGAGGCGGCTCGGAATCAAATCTCCGCAAGCTCGTCTCTCAGGACAAGATCGGCGCGCCGTACGCCGCTGACGGAGTTGAGCGCCGAGAGCAGCTCGGGCCCGCGACGCCGATCGCGCAAGCGCACTCGCAAAATGACCTCAGACTCCTCGCCAGTGCCACTCAAACGCACCGAGACCTCGCGGACCTTGCGACAGAAGAGCCGCAACGTCTCGCGCCACGGTCCGGCGTCGTCAGCGGAGCTCACGTGCAACGAGAGGTGCCCATCGAACCGGCCGCGCGAACCGAAGCTGGTGATCTCCATCAAAAGGGCCGCCAGAATCAGCCCGGCCGTGCCCACGAGAGCCGCTGGGTGTCGGCCGACACCGATGGCCATTCCGATTATCAGGGAAAAGAACACAAAAGCCGTATCGCGCGTGTCTTTCAACACGTTACGAAAACGAATGATCGCCAACGCACCGATCAATCCGAAGGCTGTCACGATGTTGTTGCCAATCACATGCAGGGCGAGCGCCACGACCATCATGATCAGGACGAGTGACTGGGTGAACGTCCGAGAATAAGAAATCCCCGTATGCGTGCGGCTGTACATCCACCCGAAGAGCTGACCCAAGGCGAAGGCCATCAGCAGTGCGAGTCCGGTCGATTCCAGCGTCGGCGCTCCGCGTTCTCCCGACGTCTGCGACAGGATTTGCATGAAGCGATCTAGGGCCGGTGTGGTTTCGATGAGTGACATTTGCTGCACGCTGAACTAGAGCGCATACGCGAGGGAATGATGGCCGGGCACTGGAATCAAACACTCACCTCGATCGAGTGCCTTGTCGACCGATAGACAATACTTGGGAACAGAACAACGCTGCAACTCGTAGCGCTCGACGAATTCTTGCACCCAGGTGGGGAAGCGATCGGTGAACTTTATTTCGATGATCGCTTGATCCGTCATGGCCTTGCGCCATCCGAGTCCCCCAACCGACAGCTCAGGAGTCGTCGTCAGACAGTACGAGAGGTTCGTATCGAAGGTAATCCGCGTCGGCTCGCCACCGCGCGATTCGTAGGCTTCGCGGTCGTAGCGAACCCGGAAGGTCGGGCCTGCGTCGACTTCGCGTGAGAGCTGCAGAAACTCGGCAATGTCGGGATCCGAATCACGGGGATTCGATTGGCGGTTTTGTCCCTCTAGAAATCGTTGGGCGTAGCTGCGACGCGCGGCACAACGAATCTTCTTGACGATCCCATCCGCGCGCTTCTTGATCTCGAAAAAGACCGGCATGTCCTTCTCGTCACTATAGGTCCGAATCCGCAGCTTGTAGCGGCTCTTCTCACCGTGGGCCGTCATGCGATATAGGCGCAGGCCTGGCGAGTCCAAGTACAGGCTGTTCGTCACGTAACGGTTGCCGGGATTCAACGCCGCGTAAGCATCCGGCTCGACGAAGGGGCGCAGGTCCTCGCGTAAGACCCGCAGCATCCCGTACGGCACCAGATACTTGCATTCGTACCGCGAAACCTGGCGTAGGTACTTATTGTCGAAAGAGGCCATGAAAGCTCTATACTAATTCACTGTACAGAATGCCGCGACCCGCAGAATCGGCTGGATTAGCGCCTTGTTCACCTTCCCCAGCGCCGCGATCCCAGGCCCGATCACTGGTTCCCGATGATGAGGTCCAATGCGTTGGTGAGCGTCGCACGGTAAAGCTCATGATTGGAAGGGGTCTCGACTCCTTCGAGGGCGATTCACGAAAGCCCGAGTCCTGTCCGCAATGCGCCCGTCCGCTTTCCGTCCGTACGCGGATGTGTATCTACCGTGGAGTGGCGCCGGATCTCTCCTGACGCCCACGCACTCGATTCGCAGCCTTCCGGGAGCCGATAACGCCTTTCTTGGCCCCACACCCGCGATTATGCCCATCACGCGGGACCTCGCAGACCCGAATCCCCGATAGGCTGTGACCGCAGAATACACTCCGCCTAGCCTTTCGGACCCGTGCGGTGGCCTATCTTAAAAAGAGGAGGACGGCGACCACGCGAACTTCACCCGGACCAGGATTCGCCACCCGAAGGAGAGTCAAATGTACCGTTCATCGATCGCTCTCGTGTTCGCATTCACCCTGCTGGCAACCGCCTGTGAGGAATCCTCGGGAGGAGGAAGTGAGCCTGTCATCTCGGAAGAAGCCCAAGCCCTGCGCCACGACATGTTCGGCGCACGCATTCCGCCCGTGAGAGTTGATCCGCCGGCTGTGTCCGACGAGCTGTTCGAGCTGGGACAGGCCTTGTTCTTCGACAAGATCCTGTCGGGCAGCGAAGACGTCTCGTGTGCCACCTGCCACTTGCCCCAGTTCGCCACCGGTGACGGCCGCACGTTGTCCGATGGCGTGCACGGCATGGGACTCGGACCGGACCGCGGTGAAGGAGTGATTATTCCCCGTAACAGCCCGCCCCTGATCGCTCTGCACCTCAGGACCGAGCTCTTTTGGGATGGGCGAGTACGGAGACTCGGGGGATTCGTCGTCCCTCCGCCCGCCGTGCAGCTCAGTGCTGAGATGCGTGCGGCGTTCACGCCCAGGCTCGAGGTGATGGCTGCCCAAGCGATGCTGCCGCCCGTTTCGCGCGAGGAAATGCGCGGCATGGAGGGTGACAATGACCTCGGTGACCTCGGGGATGGCTACAATTCGCCCTCCGGTCAGCCCGAAAGCACAAGTGAGGTCTGGGAGCATCTGACCAACCGCCTCCTCAACATCCCCGGTTACACGGATCTCTTCCGTGCCGCCTACCCGGACGTAGCGCTCGAGGACATCAACTTCGCCCACGCAGGGAACGCCATCGCCGCGTTCGAGGCCCACGCGTTTGCACGCACGAACAGCCCCTTCGATCGCTTCATGCGCGGCGACGATACAGCCCTGACGGACGCAGAGATACGCGGCGGGCAGGAGTTCCTTGAAGCGGGATGTGCCAGCTGCCACAAAGGCCCGCTCCTGTCGGATCTGCTCTACCACAACACCGGACTGCCCCAGCTTGGCCCCGGAATCAACGGCTCGGATACGCTACCCGTCCTCGGCGGCCGCCCGGACTTCGGCCGCGAGAACACGACGCGATTGCCCAACGACCGCTACAAGTTCCGCACGGCCAGCCTGCTCAATGTGGGAATGACCGCTCCCTATGGGCACGCAGGACAGTTCGAGCAGCTCCGAGACTTCGTCGCCCAATACCAGGACGTGCGACTCAGCAACCTCAACTACGACATCCTGTCGAACGTCAGCGACCCGGATCTGGTGACGATGCTCGTGCCCAACTCGGATGAGGTGCTGGCGACGCTCCATCCCCGACTCCAGACGCCGAGCAATTTCGACGTGGACGCGATCGTCGAATTCCTCCATGCGCTCACGGCGGACGATATGGACACGCTGTCGGATATCGTGCCTGAATCGGTACCGAGCGGTTTGCCGATCCTCTGATCTGATATTCCCCCGATCGTCGCCGGGCTTGTACGAGCCCCCCCAGGAGTCAGGCTCTCGGGGGGGCTCGCTCTTTTGTGCCGTCTTTTCTGACTCGGGACGTGGAGGTTACCCTCATCCCCGCAAACGGAATCGCCGATAGTCTCGCTAGCCTCACCTCAGGCCATGAAGAGCTCCCTTGCGTTGATTCTATTGTTCGGCTGCCTCGGCACCGCCTCTTGCGATGCCTCGAGCCTACCGTCGAATGCCTCCGATTCAGTCGATGCACAGGCACCGCTAGTGGTCCAAAGCGCACCGGCCGCTGGCACGGGAATCATGATGACCACCTACAGCCTGCCAGGAGCCAATATCCACGCTGGATACTTCGACCAACCGCTCTACGTAGATGAGGTGACGTTCTATGCGGTCAGCGATCTCCAAGATGGAGCCAACGTCTATCTAGTCGAACCTGATGCCTTCACCAAGCTCAGCTCATTCGATGAACTTCATATCTACGATGACACACATCGCTTCGGGTTGACCTTGGTGCTCAGCGACGATTGGCTCTTCTACGGTGACGGTCGATCGATCTATCGCCATCCCCTTGGCGCACTCAATAGTGCATCGATTTTCCACGCGACGGACCAAGAGCACCTCTGGGCTCCACTTCATGTCACGGACGATGGACAGTTCGTAACCACGACCATCACCCGTGACGACGAGGCCGGAGTCAACTACATAGCCCGCATCGACTTCGAGACCGGCGAAACCGACTACCTGCAGTCGCCGGTCCTGGGAACCGAAAACCCCTTCGTGGATCATGCTCAGATCCATCCTGACGATCGCAACCGCGTGATGTTCGCCCACGAGGGAAGCTGGGTCCTCGACCGGGCCTGGCTGTGGACTATCGATCAAGACCACGCTGAACCGATTTGGATTCATCCCGCTTTCACCGAAGCCGGCCACGAGAAGTGGGCTGCCAACGGGGAGGACATCCTGATCGTCCAATACGGCCAGCCTGCTAGGAACATCCCCTCGGGAATCAACCGCATCGACCCCCTTGGCCAGGTGACCGAGATCGGCCACAACTCAGAGTACTACCTGTCGCACTTCGCCTTCAGCCCGGACGAACATTACTTCGTCGCAGACACCTATCGCCGAGACGATGCGGGAAGCCTCTGGCTTGTGCTCTACGACATCGCTGGGGAAAGGTATCACCAGGTCACGGAGATCGACCTGCTAATTCACCCGGCCCACCCCCACCCCTCCTGGTCTCCCTCGGGCGAGAAATTCATGTTCACGGACATGGATGAGGGACGCATGGTCATCCGCGAGGTTCGCCTCGAAGATGTGCTCGCGTCCTCCAGCTAGAAGAGAACGCTACAGCCCAACCTACTTCGCTTGGTCTTGGATCCCGAGACTCTGCGAGCCCGCATCGGACCAACCCTGCAGCTTGTCGCTGAAGAGCAGACTTGTCAGGACCGTCGCGGCGGAGAGTGCCGCGATGATGCCGCCCAGGGCCGGTTCGCCCGTACCGGTCTTGCTCTCGGCTTCCGTCAGGAACAGGGCCTTGACGATGCGGAAGTAGTAGAACAGCGAGATGGCGCTGTTCAGGCCGGCGATGACGACAAGCCAGGTGAGGCCGGAGTCGACGCCGGCGTAAAAGAGGGCCAGCTTGCCGTTGAAGCCGATGGTGGGCGGGATGCCCGTCAGGCTGACCAGGAAGACGACCATCGCGATCGAGACGACCGGGCACTTCCAGCCGAGCCCATTGAGATCGTCGACCTCTTCCGAACCGTTGACGCCCTCGAAGTAGAGCAGGACCCCAAAGGCTCCGAGGTTCATGAAGTAGTACGCCGCCAGGTAGAAGACAGCGGCCGAGAACCCCTGCGTGGTCATTGCTGCCAGGCCGATCAGCACGTAGCCAGCGTGGGCGATCGATGAGTAGGCCAGCATGCGCTTCAGATTCGTCTGGCGCAGGGCGGAGAGGTTGCCCAGGGTCATCGTAACGGCGGCCAAGATGGCCAAGAGCAAGCCGATACGCTCGCTGTAGGCCACGACCGTGTCCTGCACGCCCTCGACCATGAAGAGCGCGCCGATGAAGCGCAAGAGGACCGCGAAGCCCGCGGCCTTGGAGGCCACGGCCAGGAACGTCGTGACGGGTGTCGGCGCGCCCTGGTACACGTCCGGGGTCCAGAAGTGGAACGGGACGACGGAAACCTTGTAGGCGAATCCGGCGAGTACCAGGACGACCGCGACCGCCACGGGAACCGGCGAGGTCTGGAACTGGGCCGCGAGGCCCTGGGCTCCGGTGCCCATGGCGTTGAGATCGATCGTGCCCGTCAAACCGTAGAGCAGGCTGATGCCGTAGAGCATCACACCCGCCGAAAGACCGCCGAACACGATGTACTTCAGAGCCGCTTCGGCCGAGCGGCGATCACCCTTGTGAAAGCCCGCCAGGGAGTAACTGGCCAGCGACAGGAGCTCGAGCCCCAGCATGAGCAGCAACAGGTTGTTCGTGCTGACCATGAAGAAGATGCCGATGGCGGCGCCGGACAGCAGGAAGAAGTACTCCCCGATGCCGTGCTTGCGCTCGCGCTTGTCATAGATCACGAACAGCGCCACGACCGCCAAGGAGCCCACGGTGAACAGCTTGAAGAACGTCCCGAAGCGGTCGATGACGACCATCCCGAGCACCGTTTCGGTATGCCGCCCGGTCTCGCCAAGAGAATTCCACTGACCGAGGAGCATCCAGGCGATCAGCGCCATGCCCGCCACGGTGGCGTAGCCCAGGTGACGCGAGTCGCGCCCCTTCTTGAGGAGATCCCAGACGAGGATCACGAGCGCGAGCGCGATCAGCGTCAGCTCCGGCGCCAGGAAGGCAAGCTGGTCGAGGTAAGGGTTCACGCGCTAGCCACCGATCGTCAGGGTTTGCACGAGGCGTTCGATCGAGGGCTGCATCCAGTCCAAGAGGTACCAGGGCGCGATGCCAAGGAACACGCACAGGAACAGGAACGGCGCCTGACACAGGATTTCGCGCAGGTTGATGTCCTCGCAGTCCTTGTACTTCTCGTTCAGGCTACCGAGGAAGACGCGCTGCATCGCCCAGAGCAAGAAGGCCGCGGTGATCACGATGCCGATGACCGAAATGACCACCAGAGTCTGGAAGCGAGCGTCTGCTGAGTTGTACGCACCCATCAGGGTCATGGCTTCCGAGATGAAGCCCGCGAGCCCGGGCAATCCAAGGGCCGCGAAGAAACCCAGGGTCGTCAGGGCCCAGTACTTGCGCATCACCTGCGCCAGGCCACCGAAGCCGTTGAGATCGCGGTGGTGGGCGCGGTCATAGATCACGCCGACGATCAGGAACAAGACTGCCGAAGACGTTCCGTGGTTGAACATCTGCAGCGCGGCACCGCTCATCCCCCACTCCTCGAGGGCGGCCATACCCAGGAGCACATAACCCATGTGGCTGACCGATGAGTAGGCGACCATGCGCTTGAAGTCGGTCTGCCCCAGGGCCACGAAGGCTCCGTACACGATCGAAACGACGCCAAGAACCCCGAGCGCGTAGGCGAATTCATTGAAGGCCACCGGCAGGATCGGGAAGCAGGCCCGCATCAGGCCGTAGCCACCCAGCTTGAGCAGGATACCGGCCAGGATGACCGAGATCGGCGTCGGCGCCTGCACGTGGGCGTCCGGAAGCCAGGTGTGGAACGGGAAGACCGGGATCTTGATCGCGAATCCGACGAACAGGAACCAGAAAACCCAGGTCGAGAACTGCATCCCGAACAGCACGCCGCCATTGGGCAGGCTCTGACCCGTCATGGCCAGGGCATGCGTGGTCATCTCGGGAATCGAGAACGGAGTCGCCGAAAGGGCGTCCATTTCGAGCCGCAGCGCCACGATGGCGACCAGCATCAAGACCGAACCGGCCAGCGTGTAGAGGAAGAACTTGATCGCCGCGTACTCGCGACGCGGGCCGCCCCAGATCCCGATGAGGAAGTACATCGGGAGCAGCATGATCTCCCAGAAGACGTAGAAGAGGAAGTAGTCGAGGGAGATGAACACCCCGACGATTCCGACCTGCAAGAGCAGAAGCAGGGCGTAGTACGACTTCTGGGCCTTCTTGATCCCGAAACTCGCGGGTACGGCCACCAGCATCAAGAGCGTCGTCAGCCACACGAGGGCGAGCGACAAACCGTCGATCCCCACGTAGTACTCCGCCTTGATCGCCCCGATCCAGGGCATCTGCTGGACGAACTGCATGTCCGCAGTCTGTTTGTCGAACATGCCGAAGTACACGTACGTCGCCAGCACGAACGGAATGGCGGTGGCAAGGCCCGCGATCAACTTCACGCCCCCGGTGTTCGTCCGTGGCACGAAAAGGATCAGCCCCATTCCAATCAAGGGGATGAACGTGATCCAGGAAAGGATGGTGTGCTCGTTCATGAATCAGCTCAGGATGAGCCAGGCGGCGGTCAGGAGGCTTCCACCGACGGCGAAAGCGGCGTATTGCTGAATCCGCCCTGTTTGCAGGAGACGGAAGGCGGCCCCGAAGGCCTGTGAAATGGAGGCGACGGCATTGACAGCGCCATCGACGAACATGCGATCGAACCAGGCCGACAGGAAGCCCAGGACCTTGTTGGTCCGACCGACCAAGAGCACGAGGCCATCGACGATCTTCTCGTCGATCCACTTGAGCATCAGACCCAGCTTGACGCAGGGGTCGATGACGCAGGCCGTGGCGATCTCGTCGATGTAGTAGCGGCGACGGCAGGTCGTATAGAAGATGCCGAGGACGCCCGTGATCTTGGCCGGCAGATCGCGGCGCATCACGTATAGGTAGAAGGCACCGAGGATTCCGGCGCCGGCAACGAACAGCGAGACGTACAGGGCCCCGGAGTGGGACGTGTGGTAGAGGTGGCTGTCGTGGTCGGTGATGCCGTGGGTGATCTTCTGCGTAACCCAGTCCGCGATCCCCTGGGGATACATGTTCTCCAGGGTCATCAGGTGTGTGAAGCCACCGTTGAAGAGCGCGGCGATGCCAGGGATGGCGACGACGGCCAGGATGACCAGGGACTTGGTTATCGGGTTCCTCCGCAGAGGCTCCTCGTGGGGACCCGTGTGGTGGTCGTCGTGGCCCCCGTGATCGTGGCCATGGTCGTCGTGGTGGGCGTGGGGATCGGGACCCTCCACGCCTTCGGCAGCGATCTGCTTCGTGTACATGTGGTGATCCATGTCCCCGCGGTACTCGCCGTGGAAGGTCATGAAGATCAACCGGAACATGTAGAAGGCCGTCATCATGGCCGCGATAGGCAGTGCAATGAGGGCGAAGAGCGCCGTGCCGCCGAAGTAACCACCTTCGACGTCCAGAACATTGGCCCAGCCGGCCAGGAGGATCTGATCCTTCGAATAGAAGCCCGAGAAAAACGGGAAGCCAGCGATGGCCAAGGTGCAGACGAGCATGCAGATGTAGGTCACGGGCATCTTGCGCCGCAACCCCCCCATCAAGCGCATGTCCTGCACGTGGTGGCAGCCGTGGATGACCGACCCGGCGGACAGGAACAGGCACGCCTTGAAGAAGGCGTGGGTCGTCATGTGGTACATGCCCGCGGTCACGTGGCCCAGACCCACCGCCGCGACCATGAAGCCCAGCTGCGAGATCGTCGACCAGGCGAGCACCGCCTTCAGGTCATACGCGGTCATGCCGATCGTCGCAGCGAAGAGCGCCGTAAAGGTCCCCGTGAAGGCGATCACGGTCAGCACGTCGGGCGAAAGCAGCGGGAACATGCGCCCCAGCAAGAAGACCCCGGCGGCGACCATCGTCGCGGCGTGGATCATGGCCGAGACCGGTGTCGGGCCGGCCATGGCGTCGGGCAACCAGATGTGCAGGGGGAACTGCGCCGATTTACCGACGGTACCGCCGAAGACACACAGCCCGGCCCAGGTCATCCATTCGGGGAACTCTCCGTGGTTCGCTTCCACAGCATCCTTGCCAGCTGCCCAGAGCTCGGTGAACGACAGCGTCTGGAAGTGGTGCCAGAACATGAAGATCCCGATGAAGAGCAAGCAATCCCCGACCCGCGTCGTGAGGAAAGCCTTCTTCGAAGCCCACGTCGCCCATTTGTGGAAGAAGGGCTGGCTGGGATCGTGACTGAAGTGACCGATGAGCATGTAGCTCATCAGGCCCATGAGCTCCCAGAAGATGAACAGAAAGAGGATGTTGTCCGCGAGGACCAACCCCAGCATCGCGAAGGTGAACAGGCTGATATTCGCGAAGAAGATCGAGTAGCGCTTGTCGCCGTGCATGTACCCCTGCGAAAAGAGGTGCACGCAGAAGGACACGACCCCGACCACGGCCAGCATGATCGCGCCGAGGGGGTCGTAAAGAATCGAGGGGACGACGTTCTTGGCAGCTGACAGGTCCGAATAGAACCAGCCCAGCTTCATTCCGATGTCCTTGGAGTCGTTGAAGAACGACTCACCCGCCATGCCGGCCGAGATCGCCTTGGCAGCCAGGTAGACGGTGATCAAGGCGACGACGCCCATGCCGCCCGTCAGGATCCAGTCCCCCTTCGGCAACTTGTCCCGCAGCGTGATCACCAGGATGTATCCCAGCAACGGGATCAGCGGCACCGCTAGAAGCAGCTTGAAGTCGATCGCCGGATCGAATTCCAGTAGTCCGAGCACTCTTGGCTTCTCCTTGGGATCCGCGCTACTCGCGCAGAAGGTCCGCTTCGCTGGGTTTGATGGAGTTGAACAGGTGGAACACGTTCAGCACGATCGCCAACGCCACGGCGGCTTCCGCCGCGGCCAGGATGATCGTGAAGATCGCGAACATCTTGCCCTCCAAGCTGCCGGCCTCGGTCAGGCCGAAACGGTTGAAGGCCACGAAGTTGATGTTGGCCGCGTTCAAGATCATCTCGATTCCCATGAGGATGTAGATGACGTTGCGCCGCGAGATGATGGCGACGATGCCGAGGCCGAACAGGATGGCGGAGACGAGGACGTAGGCACCGAGTCCCATCAGGAAGTCCCCTCTCCGGTGTACGGTTCGATGTCAGAACGCTTTCTGCGCGCGATGTAGACCGCCGCAACCAGCGCAACGGTCAAGACGATGGCCGCCAGCTCGAAAGCGACGACGTATTCATCAGCGGCCAGGAAGGCCACGCCGATGCGATCGGCGTTCTGACCCTTCGTGGAGGCGACGATGTCGGCCGTGCCATCCAGGGGTTCGCTCTTCTGGAACCACACGGCGGTCTGGCTGACCTGCCAGGAGATCCAGGCGACCCCGATGCCGACCGCGGCCAGGGCGCCGAGTACGCGCGGCAGCTTGCGCTCTTCCATGTCGGGCGGCGTCAACATGACCGCGAAGAGGATCAGGGCCAGAATCCCGCCGACGTAGATCAGTATCTGCGCCATGGCGAGGAAGTCCGACTCGAGCAGGACGAATAGCCCCGCCACGCCGGTGAAGGTCGACATCAGGGCGAAGGCGCTGCGGACGATCGAGCGCTCCCAGACGCAGACGAGCGAGCCGCCGATCGTCATGACCGCGAAGACGGCGAAACCGGCACCTTCGCCGCCCGCCTTGACCAACGCCACGCCAAAGACGAACAGCGTCAGGACAGCCAGGGCACCGTAGAAGATGCGTTGGAGGGTCTGCTGATCCATCTAGCCCTCTTCGTTTCCGGGTTCGGCGACGACCTCTTCGGCGGCCTTCGCTGCGGCCTTGGCCGCCTTGGCTTCCTCTTTCGCCTTCTTCTTCTTCGCGGCCTCGATCATGCGCGTCTTGGCATCGCGGGACATGCCGCGGTACGAGAGCAGGTCGTGCACGAATTCACTGCGATCGAAGCTGACGAAGGCGAACTCCGTACCCATGTGGATGCAATCCTTGGGGCACGGGTAGACGCACAGCTCACAGAACATGCACTTCTGGTAGTCGAGCGTGAAGGAGATCCATTCGAGCTCCTTGCCGTGGCGCACGGCGTCCATCTCGATGCAGTCGATCGGGCAGGCACGTGCGCAGGCCAGGCAGTCGATGCACTTCTCCTGCTCGAGGTAGTGGATGCCCCGATAGCGGTTGGGGATCGGCAAGCGCTCGTCCGGATACTGCACCGTGATCGGCTTTTGGAGCAGATACTTGCCCGTGATCCGCATCCCCACCAGGGTCGTCCTTACCGAGTCGAAGACGTTCTTGACGTATTTTGAAACCGTGGTCATGGGGCTAACGCCAGAGGGGAGCAATCAGGGCTTCCCATACCCCTGCGCCAAGAACGCAGACAAGTGCCAGCGGAGTCAGGTACTTGTATCCCATGGTCATCACCTGATCGATCCGCACGCGCGGCAGCGTCCAGCGCAGCCACATCATGAGGAAGATACCAGCGAAGCCCTTGAGGATGATCGTGGCACCCTGAGCAAGCTGGTGCAGAACGCTACCGGTGCCCGCCATGCCTTCGGCCAGCGAGCTCAACGGGCTCTCGAAGCCACCGAAGAAGAAGAACGAACCGACCGCGCAGTACAGGAACATCGCGGCGTACTCCTCCATGAAGAAGAACGACCAGCGGATGCCGGAGTATTCGGTCATGAAGCCCGCGACCAGCTCCGATTCGGCCTCGGGAAGGTCGAAGGGCGCGCGCTTGGTCTCCGCCAGAATGGCGACGAAGAACAGGAGGAAGGCCGGGAGCATGAACGGGTTGACCCAGGGCCAGATGTACCAGTTGAAGATACCGAAGCCACCGCCCTGGCCATTGCTGACCTCGATCAGGTTGAAGCTGCCCGCAACCATGATCGGAACGAGGAGGCTGATCCCGAGCGGGATCTCGTAGGCCACTACCTGAGCCGCCTCGCGCATGGCGCCATAGAGCGACCACTTCGAGTTGGACGACCAGCCGGCCATGACGACCCCGATCGTCGTCGTCGAGGTCATGGCCAGGATCATGAAGATTCCGAGCTCGAAGTTGGCGAAGTAGAAGGCACCCGTCAGCGGGAAAGCCGCCATCGCGCCCAGGAGACTCGCCAATACGAGCGCCGGGGCCATGACGAAGAGCACGCGGTCCGCGCCGAGCGGCACGAGGTCTTCCTTGAGCAGCAACTTGACGCCGTCGGCCAGCGGCTGGAGCCAACCGTGCCAACCCACGCGCATCGGGCCATAGCGACACTGGATGTGGCCAGAGACCTTGCGTTCGAGCCAGGTCGAGAACATCGTCAGCAACGCGACGATTGCAAGAACGATGCCCATGCCGACGCCGATGGCGGTCAAAGGAATCGCCCAGGCGGGAACGAACTCGGGCTTGATTCCGATGAGGAAGTCTTGCACGGCATTGGTGCCGAAGCTTTCCTTCAAACCGGACTCTGTGGATTGGGCCACAGAGAGCATGGAGGACAGTGCGAGTGAGGGGTCGAGGCTCAACATCGAATCAACGATCCGTCTCCCCCACCACGATGTCGGTGGATCCGATGATGGCGATCGCGTCGGCCAGCAGTGTTCCGGGCATCAATTCTTCCAGGACAGCCAGGTTGGCGAACGAAGGCCCGCGGACACGGCAACGCACCGCGATCTTGCCGCCGTCCGAGACGACATAGTGTCCGAGCTCGCCGCGCGGGTTTTCGATCCCCACGTAGGCCTCACCCGGCGGAATACGCAGGGTCTTCGGGATCTCGGCGATGATCGGGCCAGGCTCGACCTTGTCGAGGCACCAGCGCACGATCTTGATCGATTCCATCATCTCCATGACACGAACCCAGGCTCGGTCCCACGTGTCGCCGAGGGTGCCCTTCTCGCCCGAAGCCAGCGGAATCTCGAAGGCCTTGTCCTTCCAGATCTCGTCGTACAGCTCGTACGGAGTGTCGCGGCGTAGATCCCAATCGATGTTGCTACCGCGCAACATCGGACCCGTCAGGCCGAAGTCGAGCGCCATCTCGCGCGAGATGACGCCGATGTTCGCCGTACGCTGCACGAAGATGTGGTTCTGCATCAAGAGGTCGTAGTACTCCTTCCACTTCACCTCGAAGGTGTCGCAGAAGGCCTCGACCTCGCTCAACCAACCCGGAGGCGCGTCGTTGAACACGCCGCCAATGCGGATGTAGCTGTACGTCAGGCGCGCGCCGCAGATTTTCTCGAACAAGGCCATCATCCATTCGCGTTCCCGGAACATGTACAGAAACGGCGTGATGGCCCCGATGTCGAGCCCGTAGGTCCCGATCGCAATCAGGTGCGAACCGATGCGGTTCAATTCGGCGCAGATCGTGCGCAGCATCATGGCGCGGCGCGGGATCTCGATGCCCATGAGGGCCTCGACCGCCATCGAGTAGCCCAGGTTGTTGTTCATCGCCGCCAGGTAGTCGTAGCGGTCGGTGTAGGGCAGGTACTGCAGCCACTCGACGTTCTCGCCGATCTTCTCGGCGCAGCGGTGCAGATAGCCCAGGTGGGGCTGGGCGCCGGTGACTAGCTCGCCATCGCAGCGGATCAGGACGCGCATCACCCCGTGGGTCGCGGGGTGTTGGGGGCCCATGTTGACCTCCATGTCCTGCGTACGAACATCGAGCATGTACTCACGTTCGCCGCTGTCGAGGAGCTCGCCCTTGGACTGCGCGATCGAGGGCTCGTAGGTGTCGGTGGTACTCATGACCTACTTGCAGGAAATCCCGTGGTACTCCTCGGGGTACTCGTAGTCCTTGCGCATCGGAGCGCCTATCCAGTCCTCCGGCAACAGGATGTTGCGCGGGTCGGGATGGCCCTCGAAGGTGATGCCGTACATCTCGCCGCACTCGCGTTCAGCCCACTGGGCTCCGCGGTGCACGGGAGCGCTGGTGGGCATGACCGGGTTCGCCTTTGGCAGGAAACACTTCACCGCGAGCCGATGCTTGTGGGTTAGCGAAAGCAACTGGACGTTGATCCAGAGGTTTTCGTCGTCCTTCGACGGGTCGGTCGCCGACAGATCAGCCATCAGCTCGAATTTCAACAATGCGTCGTCGCGCACGCACTCGAGGAACTCAGGCAGCCTCTCTGGCTCGACCAAGACGAAGGAGTCGCCGAAGCGCCCCTTGTCCTTCTTGTCCTCGGGGTTCGGTTCACGCGGCTCGTCGCACCCGATCACACCGGGAGCCTTGATGGAGCGAATCCGGTCGTAGATAACCTGAAAGTCCATTTCCTAGGGGTCCGGTTTCTGAGGCTTCTAGGCGGTGCGAAGGGGCTTGCGAATGACCGATGAGGCCTGGATCTTCTCTTGGAGCTTCATCAGCCCCTCGAGCAGCGCTTCGGGCCGCGGTGGGCAACCGGCGATGTAAACGTCGACCGGAATGACCCGATCAACACCCTTGACGACGGTGTAGCCGTACTTGTAGTAGGGGCCACCCCCGGTCGCGCAGGCGCCCATCGCGATGGCGTACTTCGGTGAGGGCATCTGGTCATAGAGCCGCTTGATCCGCTCGGCCATTTTGAAGTTCACCGTACCGGCAACGATCATCAGATCGGCCTGCCGCGGCGAGGCACGGAAGGCGCCCGCACCGAAGCGGTCGATGTCGTGGTGTGCACAGCCCACCGCCATCATCTCGATGGCGCAGCAGGCGAGGCCGAAGGTCATCGGCCAGATGCTGGAGAGCCGGCACCAATTGAGGAGCCAATCCACCTTTGTCGTGAGGACGTTTTCCTCGAACTGCTTCTCGAGAAGGCCCATGAATCGGAGTCTCTCTGGTTCGGTTCTGCTTCGTTTGGGCCGCGCTGGTCAGGCGGCCTCTTCTTCGGACCCGTCGGAATCGCCATCGCTGCCCTCTTCGTCGGCTTTGTCCGCCTCCAGGGCTTCTTCGAGCTCGGCCACCTTGGGCAGGTAGATCTTCTTGCGCTTCTCCGGCGGTTGATAGTGCGGGGAATCCCACGTCAGCACCCAATCGAGGTCTCCCTTGGCCCACACGTAGGCGAGGCCGAGGAAGAGGATCAGGATGAAGAGCACTCCCTCGATCAGTGCGAAGACGCCAACACCCATGCCCTGGGCGGCACCTTGATCGCGCACCGCATCACCGAGCACCAGGGCCCAGGGAAACAGGAAGGCGATCTCCACCGCGAAGATCACGTAGACCAGTGCAACCGTGTAGTAGCGGATGTCGAACTGGATCCACGCGTCGCCAATCGCTTCCTCGCCACACTCGTATGTCTCGAGCCCGGTCTTCACCTTCCGCTTGGGGCGGATGAACGACGCCACGATCATGTTGGCGAACACGAACACGAGCCCGACGCAGGCAAAGAGGAGGACCGTGAGGTAGTCGAAGTACATGGCCTAGGAGGAGCCGCTCGGTACCGTCGTCGGAGGAGCACACGGGCTGCGTTCCGCGCAGTCGGTATGCCACCCCGGCGGTGGCAACCGGGACGGGAGCGACCGCAGCTCATCAACCGCGGTCGGGGCGAAATGGGCCGACATAATACGTAGGGGTCTTCCCGATTCCCATGCCGACAGGGGGTTTTGGGATGGAAGTTGCAACTCCGCGCAAACCGCTCGGTCCACGGCCCATGGCACGCGAGGAACCCGACGCTTGTGGAGGCCACACATCTCGCGCCCCGAAGAGGAGCGTGAGTCTGGCTCGAAACCCAACGGCGCTGCGCTCTTTGCTCGCCAACTTGCTCCTCGGCGCGCTGGCATGGACGACCCTTCGATGCGTTTGCGACAACGTACAAACGACCGTAGGTGAGGCCTTGCTGCTGCGCTGGGCACGCAAGCTGTGCGAGCACCCCCTACGCACCAGCGTGGGGCTCGGATTGGTCTTACAGGCCCTGCTCGGAAACTCGGCGGCCAGGCGACGAATCATCGATCCCGTGGATCAGGGCTGGATCCCCGAGGAGTGACCCGCTCGTTGCTCGCCATTTGTTAGGGTCAAGGCTCCCACCCCTGGGGCCACTTCCGGGAATCAGGCCAGCGGATTACACCGAATTAAAGGCAATAACGGCCTTTTCGCGTACCATCGGGCGTTGCGGTTTCCTTGCCGGACCCAAGAGGCTAGCGCACGCTCGATGACAATTCCGTGGATACAAATCTCATGAAGTTCGTGGCCGGCGTCCTCATCGCCGGTGGGCTGTCGGCCCAGTCCGTACAGACCCTGGCACAGATCGATGATGTCGTGACTGGAGTCGGAGCCATCGCGTCGGTCGACAACGCCGTGATCAGTGACAACGGCACGTGGCTCATGCTCTGCGGCACCGATGGGGCGCCGAATCTCGATTCGGTCGTCCTGAAGAACGGACTCCTGCTCTTGCGCGAAGGCGACGCGGTCAGCTCGCCGGAGGGCGCGACGATCCACGAGTTCGTCGATTGGGAGATCGATCGCCGCGGCAGCCTCGTCCAGCACGTGCGTATTTCGGTCGGCGGCGAGGTCCTGGACGCCCTGTACTGGAATGACCGCCTGCTAGTTCTCCAGAACACCCCGGTAGGTACGGTCGACTCGGGCGCCAAGTGCTGGAATCGCTTCGAGGGGTTCCGCGTCAACAGCGAGAGCCAGGTCCTGATTCTCGCCAACATTGTCGACGCCTCTGACATCGGCTTGCCGGTCGAAGGGCAAAACACGCTGGTGTTGATCGAGACGGACCCCAACGGCGACGTCATCGAGAAGAAGACCCTCGTTGTCGAGGGCTACGAACTTCCCGGCTTGCCCTCGCCGGTAGACCGCTTCCCGGCGAATCCCGGATCCAACACGATCGGTCTCAATCGCTATGCCGAATTCCTGTGGAGCCCGATCACCGAAGACGGCACGCAGTTCCTGATGATAACCACGGAAGAAATCGTTTCGCACACCGATTTCGGTTTCGTCGATCCGGACGATTCGCGCATCGATGGTCGGCGTATTCGCGACTTCGAGGACTATCGGGGCGATATCAACAACATGCGCGACTTCGCCTATTCATGCCGACTGCGCACGTTCAACGCCGCCGAGCTTGAGTCCGATTGGGTCGTCGCGCTGAACAACGAGAAGTTCGTGCAAGAAGGCGATGTGCTGCCTTCGCTGGCCGATGCGGTGATCGACGAAGGAACGGACGCGCCGATCTATCTCGCGAACAATCAGATTGTATATTGGCAGGCCGCTCTGCGAGACACCGGCGCCCACGAGAACCTCGCTTTCATGCGGGGCGACAGCGTCATCGTCCGCAAGGGACACACCGTGCTCGACGGCAAGCTGGTCACCGAAATCGAAGCCGGTCCGGAAGCCTTCTACGTCAGTTCGGACGGACGCTATTGGTCCGGCCGGGTCCAACTGGAAGGAACGGGAGACGCCCTTGCGTATGCGGACTTCGGTCTCGCCGTGCCGTTGCCCGGACGTCGCCTCAACGAGGGGGTCTTGCGCGTGGTCAGCGGCAACGTGCTGCTCGATCGAGAGATCACGCTGCTCTTCGACGACGCCCAGGCACCTGGAACCCCTGCATTCCTGTTCTTCTCGACCATCCCGGCCGTCACCGGGGCGGAAACCGGACACATCTTCGAATACGGCGAGCTGCTCGTCGGCTTGCCCCTCCACTTCCTGATCCCCGGCCCGACCTGGTATGGCTCGGCGGTCGAGGTGAACGAGTCGGCCCCCTCGGATCCGGCCCTCGTCGGCACGGTTTGGTTCGGTCAGGCGGCTTACCTGAACTTCACACACCAGACCTCCGAGACGGTTCGATTGACCAACGGTTTGCGTATCGAATTAGGGCAACCCTAGGAGTTCGCTACGCCACGGGCTCCGAAACTACGGAGACGTCCGGGGTCTTTCAGTACGAGCCGCAGCACGAGAGCTAGGACGGTCGAGTTTTCGAGGATCCCGTTTCCCCCATCGAGGATCCTGCAATCCAGGCTAAGATACCAACCAGTCTTTCTCGAGGCGTCAGGAGCGAAAGCCACGTAGCTACCCCCTGTTATGGCGCCCATTCGAAGATCGGCCCAGAAGTGAGGAGATATCGCTTCCCATCGACCCTTGCGGGTAGGCTGATCGCTTTACTTTCCAGCGCAACATGATTGCTCAACTGCAAGCGGAAGTGGTCCAGGGTCCCCTGGAGCACGAACGTTTTGGCAAGGCGATTGTCGTCCGCCCCACGGTGGAAACGACTCGAGCCCATCGCTACCCCTCCCAGGCCGTCGTCGTCACCGCCGTCGCTCGGCGCTTGATCGAACTCTCCAAGGAAGGGGAAAAGATCCAGTCCGTGGTCGTCGAGGCCGGTGCAAAGGATCCGACGTGCCATCCCGAATTCCACGAGATCAGCGAGATCATTCGCGAGCTACAGCACAAGCACTTTCCGAAAGCCAAGCTGTATCTGCTCTCGGACGTACCGCACCTCGAGTTCGCGCAAACGCGCCACGCGCTCTCGTTCTACGACCAACCGATGGTTCGGCTCGAGGCCGGAACACAGAAGATGTTCTGTGCCCTGACGGGCGCAAAGCCCCAGGTCTTCAAGGACGTGGTCGAACAGCTTCCGCGCCTGGGAAATGAGCGCCTCATCGTTCAAGCGGAGTTCATCCGCGGAGACATCGACAACTCCAAGGACACCGAGGTTCGCGCCTGGATTCGCCACCTGTCCTCGATCAAGCCCGCGGGCGTGCACATCACCACGCCGGCCAAGGCCAAGGACAAGTCGAAGAGGCCGATCACGAAGACGCGCATGACCGAAATCGCCGAGATGGTCGCTTCCAAGACGGGGATTCCCGTGGAAGTCCTCGAGTAGCGGGTACGGAGCCGGTCTGAATGCTGGCAGGTTTTGAAGGCGTCACCAAGCGCTACGGCGAGCGTGAAGCTCTCTCCGGGCTGAACCTAGAGGTTCGCCGAGGCGAGGTCCTCGGCCTCGTGGGTCCCAACGGAGCCGGCAAGACGACCGCCTTGCGCATCCTCTGTGGGCTGCTCGAACCCACGTCCGGGCGCGCCTCGATCGGAGGGTACGACGTGCAGTCGGATCCGCTCGCCGCGCGGAAGCTCCTGGGCTATGTTCCAGACGGAGCACCGCTCTACGCCAACCTCTCCCCACGCCAGCACATGCGCCTCGTGGGACGGCTTCACGGAGTCGGAGAGGCTGAGCTGAAGCGGGAAATCGATCGCTTGCTCGAAGCACTGGAACTCGCCGATCGTGGAAACGACCCGATCGGCGACTTCTCGCGCGGCATGCGCCAAAAAGCGGCCATCGCCTGTGCTCTCGTCGCCCGCCCACCCCTGCTCGTTCTCGACGAGCCTCTCTCTGGACTCGATGCGCCGACGACCGGAGTCATCAAGGCGCTGCTCAAAGGCTGGGCCCGCGAAGTCGGAGCGGTGCTCTATACCTCCCATCTGCTGGAAGTGGTCGAGCGGGTCTGCGACCGCATCGCCATCCTCGCCGATGGACAACTGTCCGCCACGGGCACCCTGGAAGAGCTGCGCTCGCACTCGGGGCATACGGGCCCCCTCGAAGAAGTGTTTCGGACCCTGACGCAGGCCGAGGACCCCGAAGAGAAAGCGCGCCGGATCCTCCAGCGCTAAGCGAACCTCACGATACGGTCCAGTAGCTCACGCCACTTCGCGGCGTCGCCCAACGATCCAGAAGATCGCCAAGAGCGGCAGTAGCAACGCAGCTTCCCCCGCGGATAGGCCATCGCGAACGATCCACTGATGCAGGAACAAGCCGCAACCGCCCAGGACAAAGGCGAAGACGCGCGGAGCATCCAGAACGAGAACCAGCCCCCCGACGAAGGCGCCTAGACAGAGAGCAGTGAAGAAGCTCATGCCTCCCCAGCCATGGAGTAGGTCGCCGATACCGTAGACAGCGATGATCGCAGCATGGTCCACGAGCGCCCGGTGACACTCGCGGCGGGCGAGTTTGGACTCTTCTTCCGCGCGCTGATTCCAGCGCGTGCGGAGGGTATCCTGCTCCTCGACGGAAAGCCGCGTTAACCACGTGTCGTGCAAGCAGGGATCGGTCTCGACTTCAGACACGGACATCCCTGTACCCATCGCCCTCTGCGTTCCAGCTTCTTTACGTGGATCGTAACGTGCCTCGAAAATCAGGGGGGGGTACGTAGCCGGGAGGGACTTTCAGGAAATCTCTTCGCCAAAGGGCCGCCAATGTTCCGAGCGCTCGGACTAGTCGGTCTGTACCGGCACCTTCTTGCCCTGATCGTTGACGGCGACCATAGTGACCTCGGCTTCGGTAACGAAGACCTCCTCGCCGTTCGAGAAGCGCCGCTCCGCCCACACGCGCACTTTGACACGGATCGAGGACGAGCCGATGCGCAGGGTGTTCGTGAAGAAAGAGACACAGTCACCGACGTAGACCGGCGCGAGGAACACGACACCGTCCATGGCCACGGTCACGAGCCTGCCGTTGTGCTGCTTGTTCGCTTCGACCGCGGCCGCGAGGTCGATTTCCGAGAGGATCACGCCCCCGAAGATCGTCCCGAAGGCGTTGGTATCGCGCGGCATCATCACACGCCGTATCGCGGGCTGCTCCGTCTCGGGAAAGGAATCCTTGGTTTCGATCATCGACGGCCTCCTTCAGGTACTGGCCTTCTGTGCATAGTCTCGGACATGCTCTTCCACGAGCGGTGTCCGGCCACGAAAAAAGTGATCGGCCCCCGGGATCGTTCGAATCTCGAGGTGAGTGCCGAGCTGGGGCAATTCCGCCGCTGTTCCGAACTCGTCTTGATCGCCAAAGATCAAGAGACTGGGCTGTCGCAGATCCGCGAGACGGCCCAGGCCATAGCTCTTGAGCGGCAGAGCGATCTGAATCGTGCGTTCGATCCGCGCCTCGACGGCTGCCAAACTGCAGACCGTACGTGCTCCGAAGGAGTAGCCGACGGCCCATTCGGGCAGGTATCCAAAACGCTCGCGCAAGGCATCGAGAGCAGCCAGGGCGTCCTGGTCCTCGGCCCCATCACCATCGTGGGCGCCCTCGCTCTTGCCGACGCCACGGAAGTTGAGCCGCAAAGTCGCAAAAGAAAACTCGCGCAACGCGCGTGCGGCACGCACACACAGGGTGTTCTGAAGCGACCCACCATGCAGCGGATGGGGGTGGCACACGACGGCCAAAGCCTCGACCTCGGAGTCCGGCAGCTCGAGGCGACCTTCGAGAACACCCGCCGGCCCCTCGAAAAGGAGCGTGCTCATCTAGTAGAGGATGCCGAAGCCGTCGTCGGAACGCACGAAGATCGAAGGACAGCTACCGCCACACGAATCCTTGGTTATCCCACGTCCGATGGGACGCCGTCCCGTGATGTCCCAGGCTTGCCAGGCGACGCGGAAGGTGTCGTCCGGCTCGCCACGTACCTTCTCGATCCAGGTAATGGCACAGGCGATCGAGCGGTTGGTCATGGCCATGGGACTGCGCTGGTAGCGCTTCGGGCGCACCTTGGGCATCATCGGATACGCGACCGATTTGGCCAGGGGCGTGAGAAACGACCAGACGACCTCGCCGCTTTCTTCCCAGCTCAAGAGGAGGTACTGCTTCGTCGCGCCCTGGGTGACGCTGGTGGCGCTTGCAGGGTCCTTCTTGCGCGCCGTGTACGCAGTGGTCGTAACTTCGAACGAGTCACCCTTGTCTCTCGAAAGAAACATGGTCGAGTCGCGACGTTTAGAAATCCGGGAACGGTAACTGCCGACAATGCGGCCATTGGGGCCGATCGTGACATCCATTCCGCTGGCCATGCTGACACCGCGATCTTCGGGAGTGATCTTCACTTCCGGCATGAAGCTCGCACCACCATCATGTGAGCGAGCGTGCCAGATACCTTGTCCTTCAGCAGCAGGGTTTTCCGCACTGAAGAAACAGTGCACGTTGCCCTCGAGGTCGGCTATGACGGCAACGCCCACACCACGCTTCCAGGCCGAATCAACGACGTTCTTCTGCGCTTCGAACGACTCCGAGCCCGCCGGACGACGAACATAGAGGAGCGGGTCTTCGCCCTCGGGGCCGCGCGGTTCGGCATGCTTCGAGCCCATCATCAAGACGTGGACGGCACCGCCGGATTCATAGATGGAGAGACCCGTCCCCCCCCGACCGACAAGGACTCCAGCGGGTTGCGCATTGAGGCGCACCGGCTCGCTGAAGGTAGCTCCATCGTCCGCACTGGAGGTGTAGAAGACGTCTCCGATTTCGGTCCGGTCCGGTTCCTCCTTGGTGCCGTTGGATGCACTCGGAGATTTTGAATTCGAACCCGCCGCACGAAAGAAGGCCACGTGCAAGACCCCCGCCTCGTCCAGCATGGATCGCGGGTGGCGGCCGCCCCCGGGCATGCGGATGTAGCGCACGAGCTCCCGCGGAAGCCCCAGCATGGCGTACTTCGTTCCCCCTTCCCCCTTGTCCTCTTGGGCTCCCTTGTCTTCCTGGGTCTCGTCCGCGGGTTTCTCGTCGCCGGTACGACTGCCCTCCTCTTGAAGGCCCGCCGAAACAAGCAGAACCATCAGGGCCGTGGCGGAATAAAGCGCGTTACTGAGGAATCGGAAAGGGGCGTACATCGGGATGGCGAAGATACGTCGAAACCCCTCGATCGTGAGGGGAAACTCGCACTTGGAGGGAGGTCTGACGAACGGGGGGCCTATCATGATCGGCTCCCCGGGCCCAGAGAAGAGGAAACGCTTTGGTACAGGACTCTCCGTGGATCATCGATGCCGATGTCCGGAACTTCGAGACGGACGTCATTCAGAGGTCCCTCGAGGTTCCCGTACTCGTCGATTTTTGGGCCGATTGGTGCGGCCCCTGCAAGACGCTGACACCGGCGCTCGAAAAGCGAGCTCGTGACGGAAACGGTCGCTTCGTCCTGGCCAAGGTCGATCTCGACCGCAACCCCGAGCTGGCCCAGGCCTTTCGCGTGCAGACCGTGCCCACGGTCTTGGCCCTCCTGGGTGGCAAGCTGGTCGACGGATTTCAGGGGGCCCTGGGCGACGTGGAACTCGATGCGTTCCTCGACAAGATCGTCCCCCCGGGCGACACCCCGGAGCCGAGTGCCGTCGCACAGGCCGAAGAGCTCGCCGAGGCGGGCGACGTGGACGCAGCCGTCGCACTCCTGCAGACCCACCTTGGCGAACAGCCAGAGGACAATGCCGCCCGTATGTGCCTGGCCGAGCAGTTGATCAACGCCGGCAACGCCGCCGAGGCCCGGGCCGCCTTCGACGAGCTGCCGGACGCCGAAAAGGGCACCGAAAGAGCGCGCACCCTGGCAGCACGGCTCAGCTTCGCCGAGACCTCGGGCGACGTGCAGGAGTTGCTCGGACAGGTCGAGAAGAACCCCGAAGACGGCGCGGCACGCACCGCACTGGGTCGCGCGTACGTCGGGCAGCAAGACTACGAACAGGGCCTTGAGAACCTGCTCGAAGCCGTGCGGATCGGCAACCGCAACCACGAAATGGAGACGGCTCGCGATGAAGCGCGGGGTGTCATGCTGGAGGTCTTCGAGATCCTCGGCCTCGAGGATCCCGTGGCGAACGACTACCGCTTCAAGCTGTCGCTAGAAATCTTCGCGTAGCGTTCGTGAGCTCCACCGCACGCATCTGGATCCTCCTGCGGACTCGGCTCAGCGCTGCGTCCACGGTCGGTGAAGGGATCGCGGCCCTGCTCTTCCAGGCGATCTTCACGGCGGGCTTCTGCGGACTCGTGCGCAATGGACTCCCCCCGTTCGCCTACGGGGTGTTCACCTTCTCGCTCCTGATCGCGTTGATCGGCATCCCGCTCCTCGGCGAGCTCGGATACCTCCTGCGCCGTGACCCTGCCCAGGATTGGGTCGAAGCCCTCGCAATCCGTCCCATCGAGGTCCGCATGGCACGGATGGGCGAGCTGTTGTGGATCCTCGGCGCGCAGGCCCTGGCGTGCGGAATCCCCGCAGCAGTCCTTGCCCCGGAGGGGACCGAACTGGCGGCGCGCCTATCGATTCCGCTGCTCGCCATCGGCATGGCCAGTTCGATCGCGGCCTTGCTCTTGTGCTTGCAGAGCCTCCTGGGTGGCCGGGCGGAAGCGCTGTTCGTGTTGATCCAGACGCTTCTCGTTGCCGGGGTCATCGTGGGCGGAATCGCGGGCCTCAGCCACCTGGATCGGCTCGCGCAATTGCCCGCGCTAGGTGACCCCTATGCAACGTTTCTCTGGTTCATTCCGCCGGCCTGGTTTGCGGCTCCACTCGTAGAGTCACAGGGCGTTCTCGGAGACTGGCTCAGCCTGGTGCCCCTTGCGATCACGCTCTTGGCTCTGGTGACTCTGGGCCTGATCCCGGCTCCCGCGGCGGCACACAGGAGCGGCAAACGCGAGCCGCTGATGGATACGCTCCTGCGCCCGGCGCGCTACCTCGCGGAGCGCTTCTGGGTACGGCCGCGCGAGCACGGCGGTTTCCTGCTCGTGTACGAGGGTCTTCCGCGCGAGCGCGAGGTCGTTCTCCGCACGTATCCGATGCTCGGAATCCCCCTGGCCTTCGGAGCGCTCGGTGCGAACCCCACCGACGGGGAGCCGGGAACGACCACCGACATGATGGCGATCCTGCTCTTCACCGTGAGCATCTACCTGCCGGTCCTTTTGACCCATGTGCCCGCAACCGACTCGCCCGAGGCTTCATGGGTGCATCGAACCGCACCCGTTCAAGCCAAACACTTGCACGGCGGTGCGATCAAGGCGCTGGCGGTTCGCTTCCTGATTCCGCTCTTCTTTGTCCTGGGCCTGTTGACCTGGTTCCTGGGAAGCCCGTCCCTGTGCCTGCGCCTGCTGCTCCCGGCGTTTCTCACCGCGCTGTTCATGCTGCGCAAGCTCTACCCCATTTTCGTCGATGCCCCACCGATGTCGATCGCCCCGAACGAGGTCGAGAGCAACAACAACTGGCTCACGGTGCTCGCAGGAGCAGCCCTGCTTTTGACCTTCGTCGGCGTGATCGCGAACCGCGTCGTACTGACCACCTATCCCGGCATGCTGATCGTCAGTGTCGTTCTCCTGAGCTTCGAGTTCTTGCGGGAACGGCGAATGGCGAGCGACTAGGCCTGGGAGACCGAGGAAACTCTGCCTTTGCTAAGGCCAACATCGCGGCCTGTCTCGGGCCAGATCGACAGCTCGCCTAGGAAGTCGGACGAAGTGTTCGAAAACATGGTCATCGACCTCGACGACGGATTGGCCACGATCAAGGCCGACTACGAATTCTTGATCGATGTCGCGTCCAGAAGCATGGCGTGGAGACCTGGAATCTTGTCGAAACAACAACCGGCTGGAAAATCGTCTCGGTGCTCTACTCGATGCATCCGGGTCCCAGAGAGCGTGGGCCCGGGAAATTTTTCCGCCCAAAATGGAACCTCCCCGGGGGGCCCGTTCGGATGACACTCGCTTTGCGCTTACGAGGGGGGCGTTCTATGAAATCGATTTTCAGCGTTACTCCCCAGCCTGTTCCCCGCTAAGGGGGTGGAAATCGGTTCGCCCTGATCCCAACCGGGTCGCCCTGGAATCCCAGACTACGGTCCCCCTGCTTTCTCCTGCACTCTCCCGGCTCCAGAGGGGTCGCACACCCTCGGAAAACGAGCTAGGATTCAAAGGTACCCTGGGGGTCGTGCGGTGCCTGGATTCTCGATTTTCGTGCCGGACTGAATCCCATTGGAGACTTCACCATGCGACCTCGCCACTCCTTCATCTCTGCCCTCCCCCGCCTTCTTGTCCCCGGCGTCATTGGTTTCGGAAGCCTCACCTTTGCCCAGAGCGTCGATCTGCTCGTGCGCGAAGGCGAACCGGTCATCGGCCTGGGCACGATTCAGACGATTCAGAACCTCGTCATCAACAACAACGGTGGCTGGCTGGTTCTCGCCGATACGGATGCCGCCCCCAGCAGGGACTACGCGGTGCTGCGTCAAGGCTTCCCGGCCATTGGCGAAAGCGACCCGGTCGCCGCCCCGCAAGGTGCGACCGTTGGCTCCCTGACAAACTCGAACTGGCGCTACGACGACACCGGCAACATCCTCTGGAGTTTCAACATCGACGGTGACGATGTCACCAACCTTACGAACGCCTGTCTCTACTGGAACACACGCCTGCTAGCCCGTGAACGTCAGCTGGTCAACGCCGACAGCGGCAACATCAGTCCCGAGACTTTCTGGAAGAAATTCTACAGCTTCGACTTCGCGGGTCCGGATCGAGTCATCGCCATTTGCGAACTCGACGACCCAATGATCCAGAACGCCTCCGATGACGCGGTCGCCGAGATCAGGATCGACGAATTCGGCTTCGTGCTCGAAACGCACATCTTGATGGTCGAGGGTGAGCTATTCCCGGTGGATCTCGATCCTACCGACACGGACCCGATGATCTTCGAGGGGTTCGCCGCCTCGACGAACTTCCACTTCGCCGCCGTCAACAAGCACGGCGACTTCATCTGGGGACCGGAGACGACCGTATCGACGAACCAGGGCTACATGCTCATCAACTTCGACACGATCGTGGCGCGCATGGGCCAGGTCTTCTCGGCTCCGGGCAACCCGGACCTCGATGGACGCTCGCTCGCGAACTTCAGTCAGTTCGAGGCCGACATCAACGACTTCGGTGACTACTTCCACACCGCAGGCCTGAACGGATCCGCAAACACGCCGCTGGCAGACACGAACGCCATTCTCATGCTGAATGGCGAGGTCTACATTCAGGAAGGTCAGTCGCTCGCCTCCCTGAACGGTGCGACGATCGGAAACACGACCAACGCGCCGCTGTACGTTTCGAACAGCCGGGACACGTACTGGGTCGCCGACCTCCGCAATACGCTGGCATCCGAGGATGTGGCGTTCATGCGCAACAAAGAAGTGATCCTGCGCAAGGGGCAGGACTTCGTCGACGACTTCCTGGTCCAGGAACTCCGGACGGCCCCCAACGCCATCTCCGTCAGCAAGGACGGTCGCTTCTGGATCGGCGAAGTCATTCTACAGGGCAGCCTGGACGCCGCTCTCATGATCGACTTCGGTCTCGCTCTCGAACGACCCGGATGTTTCGGCAACCCCGGGAAGATGTCGGTGCGCTCGGGCAAGGTCATCGCTGGCGACCAGCTTCGCCTCAATCTGGACGACGGCCAGGCCCCGGGCGTCACGACGTTGATGCTGATCTCCGGACGAGAGCCCGTTGGAGGCGATTGCGGCGCAATGACTCCGTTCGGCGAGCTCCATGCCGTCGCGCCCTATGCTTTCATCGGTGTCGGCCCCACGTGGGTCGGCCCGACCGCCATCTTCGACCTCGACATCCCGAACAACATCGCTCTCGTCGACACGACCTGGTACGCACAGGCAATGTTCCTCGACCTGGGAATGACGCTTCCGGGTGAAGACATCCGTTTGACGAACGGGATGAAGCTCGAGATCGGCGCTCCCTGAGAACGCCAAGGCTCCCCCCGGGAGCGTTCGACTAGCTCACCGCTTTGGAACCCGCGGCCCGCAAGGGCTGCGGGTTCTTTGATTAATGCGCAAACAGCGCAACCGAGGGGAGCTCATGCGGGTCCTGGAGCTGGCATGACCTTCCACGCACAACTTGCGGCCTGGCTCTCGCTCACCAGCCTGGCCTCGGGACTTCCGAGCCCATCCCAAACACAGCTCCTCGAGGAGGGCTCGCCGGTGATCGGCGTGGGCCGTCTCGAGACGATCCAGCGCTCCCTGGTCCTGGACAACGGGACGTGGTTCGCACAGGTGGGGACGGACTATCCGACGAGCACCCAGGATGGGGTCGCGCTGCGTCTTGGCTTTCCCATCCTCCGCGAAGGAGATCCATTGCCGTCCCCGTCTGGGGCACGCGTTCGCACCTTTGGAGGGTGGAACGTGGATGGGGGCGGCAACCTCTTCTGGGAGATCGAACTCACGGGTCCCGGGATCATCAATGGCAACCGCCAGGCTCTGTACTGGAACACACGCCTGCTGGCTCGCCAGGCCGGCCCGACCGGACTGCCGGAATTCCCAGGCTCCAGCTGGAGCGCGTTCGGGGCCAGATTGCCGGGACCCGACGGAAGGCTGTGGTTCACCGCCTCTATCGATGACCCTGCGGTGCCCAACCCGCGATCGCTACTGGCGACCACGACCCTGCGGGCGGACGGCTCCGCTTCTCCATTGGAGGTACTGGCCGTGACGGGACGCGAGCTGGCTGGCGTCGGCCTCGTGCGCTCGGTCGTGCTCCAGGGCACGTCCGCCACCGTCAATGCTCGGGGCACGCTTCTGTGGGCGGGCAAACGGGCCGGCCCCGTGGAAACGGATGGATTCCTCGCTCTGGGCCTGGATCAGATCCTGGTCGCGGAAGGGGATCCGGCACCCGTGGACGGACGTCGATTCAGCAGTTTCGAGGGCTGCGAGGTCGCCCTGAACGACCGGGAGCAATACGCCTTCACGTGCCACCTGAACAGCTCTCCCTTGTCACCGGAGGAGATCGCGTCGAACTACCTCTTGGTCAAGGACGGAGCGAAGTTCGTCCAGGAGGGCGATTCCTTGCCCGCCCTCGGAGCGCCCCTCGACAACCAACCGGAGACCCCGCTCCTGCTCTCGAACTCGGGGGATCTGTACTGGGCAGCCAGGCTCAGGAACACCCCCATGGGCCTCGATGGTGCGTACATGCGCAACCACGACGTGTTGATTCGCAAGGGCCAAACGTATATCGGCGGGCAGCTCGTCGTCGAGCTCGATCGGAGCATCGATGCCTTTGCCATCAGCCCGAGCGGTCGCTTCTTCCTGGGCAAGGTCGAGCTGCGGGATACGGGAAACGCACTCGTCATGGTCGATCACGGCGCCACAATCCCTATCCCGGGTTGCGGCGCCGGCGCAGCCGTGCTGGACGTCGTGGGCGGATCTGCGGTGGCGGGATCGTCACTTCGTATGGCGATGGACGACGCCCAGTCGATTGGAGCACACACCCTTTTCTGTGTGACGAAGGACGCGCGCCTCGACTCTCGGGGCTGTGGATTGCGCACCCCCCAGGGCGAGCTGTTTCTGAGCTCTCCGATCGTTGCTCTGCTGGCTGGCCCCCTTTGGATCCTCGGCCCGACTCTCTTCGACGTGCCCATCCCGGCCGAGCTCGGACTGGTGGATTCTGTCTGGCACGGACAGGGCTTCTTTCTCGCTCCGCCCAACGCCCCGATGGGGACGGCGGCATGGAAACCGACAAACGGCCTGCGTATCGAGGTGGGTGCCCCATGAAGTAGAATGCGTTCGCCGATGAGCGCCCAGCCCCCCACCTCCGAGCAGGATTTCGACCTTCGCGATCAGGTGGGCGTCATCACCGGGGGCGCCCGCGGGATCGGACTCGCCATCGCCGAGCGGCTCGCTCGGGCGGGAGCCCGCATCGTGATCGTGGACCGCGACACCAGGGCTTGCTCCGAGGCCCAGTCCACCCTGGAAGCGAGGGGCCTCGACATCGCGACGATGACGATCGACATCACCGATGCGGCGCAGGTCTCGTCAATGACCGAGGACGTCGTCCGTCAATTCGGGCACTACGAGCTCCTCGTCTGTTCGGCCGGAATCGTGGGACGCAACGCCTACGCATGGGAAACGGAACCCGACGAGTGGCGCGAGGTCCTCGAGGTCAATCTGACCGGAACGTGGCTGTGCAATCGAGCTGCCCTCGGTCCCATGCGCACGAAGAACTACGGGCGCATCGTCAACATCGCCTCGATTGCCGGCAAGGAGGGCAATCCGAAGCTGGGGCCGTATTCGGCATCCAAGGCGGGCGTGATCGGGATGACGAAGTCGCTCGCGAAGGAGGTGGCGGATACGGAGATCCGGATCCATTCGGTCGCTCCCGCGGTCATCCATACGCCGATTCTGGATCAGGTCAACCAGGAGACCATCGACTACATGGTCTCGAAGATTCCCGTCGGTCGCACCGGACGCCCCGAAGAAGTGGCTGCGCTCGTGCACTACCTCGTAAGCCCCGAATGCAGCTTCAGCACCGGAGCCTGCTACGATGTGTCCGGCGGCCGCGCCACCTACTGATAAAGTCGCCGAACATCAAGCCGCGCAAGTCGAGGAGGAACTCTCGTGAAACGGATCTCGATCGGATCGTGGGCCTACACCATCGGGCCCTATGCGGACTCACCCGTGGACTTCGAGACCGTCTGCAGCAAGCTCTCGGAGTTGAAGTTCGACGGTATCGAACTCGGGGGCTTCCCCCCCCATCCCAACCCAGACGACCTGGCTGCAAAAGAAGAGCGAACAGCACTCGCCGACGAGATGAAGAGCCGCGGCCTGGCCTTCAGCGGATTGGCCGCGAATCTCTGGGGTGAGCATTTGATCGACACCGACGACCAAACGGCCTACATCGCCGAATTCACCAAGAATTGCCGCTTCTGCGTCGATCTGGGTATCAAGGGCATCCGCGTCGATACGGTTCAGCCGCCGACCATCATCGATGAGGTGGGCTACGGCGCTGCGTTTCGTCGTGTCTCCGAGACCTTCAGGACCTGTGCGAAGATCGCGGCCGACCACGGGCTCTACATGACCTGGGAATTCGAGCCTGGCTTTGCGTTGAACAAGCCCACGGACGTTCTGCGGATCCTTGATGCGGTCGAAGAATCCAACTTCGGCATCCTGTACGACACGAGCCACGGGCACATGGTCGCAGTCGTCGGCGCGCGACAACCGGGCGACAAGGAGACCCTGGCGGGCGGCCAAGTCGAGTTCATCGAGAAGCTCAGCGGTCGCATCAACCACATCCACTTCATCGATTCCGACAATACGTGTCACAAGGATGCCCAGGGCAACGACGAGACTTCCATGCACCTGCCCTTCGGAAAGGGCCTGGTGGACTTCGATGCGGTCGCTCCGAAGTTGGCGGCTGAAAACACAGGGCACGACTGGTGGACGATCGATCTGTGCTTTTGGCCGGACGCATGGAGTGCGACCGAACTCTGCAAGAGCTACATGGATTCGCTGAACGCCAAGTACGGCAGCTAGAGGAAACGATGACGAAGCCGCTCAATGTCGCCATGATCGGTTACGGGTTCATGGGCAAGGCGCACTCCAACGCCTACCGCAAGGTGAACCAGTTCTTCACCGACCTCGAGCATCGCCCGGTTCTCAAGTGCCTGTGCGCCCGCTCGGAGGACAAAGCCCGTGAGTTTGCGGACACCTGGGGCTACGAGTCGGTCGAAACGGATTGGAAGCGGGTCGTGACCCGTTCTGACATCGATCTGATCGACATCGGAAGCCCGAACATCACGCATGCCGAAATCGCCATCGAAGCCGCACGCAACGGCAAGTGGATCGCCTGCGAGAAGCCCCTGGCCATGAATGTTCAGGAGGCCCGAGCCATGGCGGAGGCGGTCGAACAAGCCGGTGTACCGAACATGGTCTGGTACAACTATCGCCGTGTCCCCGCCATCTCTCTCGCCAGGCAAATCGTCGACGAGGGTCGCATCGGCCGCCCTTTTCACTACCGAGCCCAGTACCTGCAGGACTGGACGATCGCAGAGGAGGTGCCCCAGGGAGGTGCTGCGCTATGGCGCCTGGATGTCGACGTGGCCGGTTCCGGCGTGACGGGCGACCTCCTCGCGCACTCGATCGACACGGCCATGTGGTTGAACGGTCCGATCGAAAGCGTCGTGGCCTCGACCGAGACCTTCGTCAAGGAACGGCTGCACCAGGAAACGGGCAGGGTGCAACCCGTAGGCATCGACGACGCCTGCATGTTCCTGGCGCGCTTCGCCAACGGCTCGATGGGCACCTTCGAATCGACGCGCTACGCCCGCGGCAGGAAGAACTTCAATACCTTCGAGCTGAACGGCGCTGACGGCTCGGTCCACTTCGATCTTGAAGATCCCCAGTACCTCGACTTCTTCGAGTACACCCAACCCGGGACCGGCAAGAAAGTAGACGATCACCTTGCAGGCTGGCGTCGCATCCACGTCACGAACTTCGAGCACCCGTACATGGACAAGTGGTGGGTACCGGGATGCACGATTGGCTACGAGCACACGTTCATCCACGCTCTGGCGGATTTCCTGAGGGGAGTCGAGAGCGGGACGCCGGTGGAACCGGGCTTCCGTACTGCGGTCGAGACCCAGCGGGTTTGTGATGCCGTGTTGGAATCGGCGCGCTCAGGCAGCTGGCAGTCGCTGGCGTAGCGATCCGATAGTGCAGCGTGGGGCCGCTACACCAATGCGACCCCCTTCACATACCCAGTCTCCCGATGTCCTCCCCCAAACGCATCAGGCACCGCCTCCAAGCCCGCATACCTGTGGGTCACGAGGGACGAAACATCGATCGCAGCGGATTCGATCAAGCCCAGCGCCTGTCGGTATATCGTCGGGCGTCCGTCCGCATCAAAGCCGCCTGAGGCCCCCACAGGTGAGAGCAGGTTTGGCTCCGCCCATTGAACCTGGTTGAGAGCCTCCATCCCCACGCCCGCATGTCCGTGCCCATACAGGAGCAGGGTCGACTGCTTGCGCACGAGGCCGGGAATCTGGAGAAACAGGGGGCCCGAGCCACTGGCGTCTACAAGCATCTCGGCGCGGCGACCATGGGTCCGTTCGGCCAATGCGGCGACGAGGTCTTCGGTCATCGGATCGACGGTGTGGGCCCCGAAGCTCGCCGCGAGCTGGCGCTTCTTGGGATCCGGTTCGCTGACGACAACATCGCCCTGGAAGTCGAGGACGCGGCGCAGGACCTGCACCCAGAGTAGCCCCGCCGGGCCCGCCCCGCAGATCAGGGCGGTTCGTATGCGTTGGGTCTCGTCCTCGGGCTCCAGGCGATAGCGCGTACGACTGGCGCGCAGCATGTCACACGAATGCAGGACGCAGGCCAGGGGCTCGGTGATGGCGGCGAGTGCAGGCTCGAGGTCGGTGCCCAGCTTGATGGCGTTGAGCGCTGGGATGGCAATGGCCTCGGCCAGGCCGCCCGCCAGGCCCGAGATGCCATGCTCGCGAAAGTCCTCGCACTGATGAGAGTCGCCCGTGGCGCAGTACTCGCACAAGGTGTCGCGCGCGACACTGTTGCAGTTCAATCCCTGGTCGAGGACGACGCGCTCGCCCGGGTGCAGGTCACCCACGCGGGCCCCCACCTCCTCGATGACCCCGGTGATTTCGTGGCCCAGAATCTGGGGGCTTGTCTCGAGCGGCACGGGAGCACCCTGGTCATCTCGATGGTAGTTGGCCTCGCCGGAATAGATGTGGAAGTCCGTGCCGCAAAGCCCGATCGCCTCGGGCCGGACGAGCACGTCGCGCGGCCCACAATCCGGCCGCGGAACGTCCCGGACTTCGAGCCTTCCCGGGCGACTGAGAACAACGGCGCGCATGGCTTGATTCATCCGGTTCGATTTATCGAGTAGGAACTCGCGTCTCCAGGAACTGCACGAGATCGGGAGCGAGCGGGCTCGTCACTTCGCAACGCTCGCCGGTGCCGGGAGAACTCCAAGCCAAGCGGTGGTTGTGGAGGGCATGGCGCCGGAGCTCGAGCACGGCGTAGTCGTCGTCGGTCAGCTCGCCCGCGCTCGAACGCAGAAAGATCTCCTCGTCGTGGCCGTAGAGCTTGTCGCCCACGATCGGATGGCCGATGGCCGAGAGGTGCACGCGAATCTGATGCTGGCGCCCCGTCTCGAGCACGCAGGCGATGACGGAGTAGTTCCCCACCGTATTCACGACACGCCAGCGTGTCGCCGAAGGCAGACCGTTCGGATCGACCGTGATCTTGAGGTGGATCCGACTGGCGTGGGCGGGTCCAAGGGCGTGGTCGATACGACCAGACTCCGTGTTGGGGATGCCGTGGCAGATGGCCAGGTACTCCTTTTCCACCCTGCGCCCCTCGAACTGGCGCATGATGCGGCGATGCACCGCATTGCCCTTGCCGATCAACACGATACCGCTGGTCTCACGGTCGAGCCGGTGGCACAGGCGAATCGGCAGCCGACCGTGTCCGTCGATCGGCACGGCCCCCTCGTCGACACCGTCCTTGCGATAGCGTGCATGCACGCGCTGGATCAGCGTACCGACCAGGTGCCGTCCACTGGGATGTACCGGCATGCCGGGCGGCTTGTCCACCGCGATGACCTCGTCGCTCTCATAGAGAATCGAGAGCTCGCCGTCGTTCGTCGGCTCGGGAATGCGCAGCTCGGGCGGAATATGAACGGTGACGCGCGCTCCGTTCTGGAGCACCTTGCCCCCTCGCTTCTCGATCCGCGCTTCGAGCGGGCCCCGGGGTTTCTCGGGCGCGGGCAAGGCGACTTCGACAAAGCCATCGCGGATCAGGCGCTGGATCGACGTGCGCGAACGCCAATGCAGATGGCGGCAGAGAAAGGCGTCCAGTCGAATGGCCACATCGACGGGTCTAAGACCTAAATCACTGGCACGTACCTCGAGCTCGACGCGATCGGGAGCGAGCGAGAGGTTGCGGTCCTTCGGAAAGATCCCCACGGAATAGCAATCTAGGGGCGCGGCGAGGAGACCGAGACCGATAACGACCGCCTTCGAAGGTGGGTCCTCGAGGGCGCGGAGGGGCCTTGCGGATGGAACTCTAGCTGCGGCGCAGACGTGCTTGCGCGCGGCGGGCGGCCTTCAGAATGGTTCGCATGCGCTCGCGACGCTCACGACGGCGCTTATCCGAGCGCTTTTCGTGCCAGGTGTTCGCTTTCGCCAGGCGGAAGACACCGCCGTAGTTGCATTGCCGCTTGAAGCGGCGGAGGGCCGCTTCGAGCGACTCGTTGCTTTTGACCTCGACCTTGATCGCCATGGACTGGGAGGAGAAGTGGTAAGACGTGAAAAATGGGCGTCGTAGTATCGGCGCCCCGCGAAAAGGAGCAAGTCTTTAACGGGAAAACCCGCTTCCCAGGGGCAAGAACGCCCGTCCGCGATCCTCAGCGTCCGATGCCCGCGAAGCCCGTTTTCAGCCCTACGGGGCGGGATCGGGCAACGACAGACCCAACATGGGTGCCAGCCCTCCTATCGCGCTCGGGCAGCGGCAGGTGCCCCTTTGCGCTGGACGAGATCGGCAAGCGGGATGCGCTGGAAGCACAGGTCCGCCTGACTGCCTTCGTACAGGATCCCGATGGTCCCTTCATCGATCATCGACATGCACGAATAGCCACGACCACGGCCTTCGTCCAGCAGCAGACGATGCTGTTTGGGCCATGTCAGACCCCCATCGGGAGAGGCCTTGATCATGATGCGCTCCCGCGCGCGGACACTGTCGGGATTGGAGAACAAGAGCCAATTGCCGACGTCCTTGCCGGCTTCGCGGTCAACATCGATCAAGCTCGCCATGCACGAGCGGGGCTCGATCAACGCACTCTGGGAGGTCGTGTGCTCTTGCCACGTTCGGCCCAGATCGCGGGTCGTCATCACGACCCGCACGGACTCCCTGTTGTACCGACAGTTCAACATCAAAACGCCGGGTTCCACCTCGACGACCTGAGCTTCGGTGGTGTCATCGAACGCCCCCGTGCCCACGTGCCAGGTCTCTCCATGATCCTTCGAGTAGATGATCGTCGAATGCGGCAACCGCTTGTTTTCCGGCGGATCCTGATACTGAGCGGCAAAGACGAGCGTTCCGTCGCGCATGGTGATGCCCTTGCCCGGCCCCTGAAGAAGGAAACACCATTTCGGGTCCTTCACCTGGGCAGTGATGTTGATCGGGCTCGACCAGGTGAGGCCGTCATCATCGCTACGAACCAACATCAACTGCCCGGTTTCCTCGGGCGCGATTCCAGGACCCGAACCGGTCCAGGAACGATTGCCGTGACTCCAGGTAGCGGCAACCCAGATCACATCTGTCTCGCTGTCGACGAGAACCGCAGGATCACCGATGCCGTCGTAGCGCCACTCGGGGTCGTCACCCATATCCATGATCAGCTTCATGGCCCCCCACGTCCGACCGCCGTCAGTCGAACGCGACATGCCCACATCGACATCCCCAGGAAGATCGCCTCCGCCGCGGCGACGAACATCATAGACCCCGATCAAAGTGCCCTTGTTCGTGGTCGCCAGTCCGGGGATGCGATAAGTAGCGACCCCGTCATCGCCTCCCTTCCGCAGCGCCACGCCAATTCTCTGCAGGGAAACGGCGTGCTCGAGATCGACCGCCTCGCCATTCGAGAAGGTCAACCGCCCGCAGCGCACGCCGATCCGACGGTCGATGTCGGCCCGCTCGTCGAGGCGGCAGGCGATCCAGAACTCGTTGCTCCCCGCCTTCAGCTGACAGCTGGACGGATCCAGAGAAAACGCCAGGGGCCCCTTTTCTCCTGGGGCCAAAACGACGACGAGCTCGCTCGCCGGGAAGCCCCCATTCTCTCCGGACCCGCGATACACGCCCACAGTCGAGACAGCCAGACGATCCAGCGTCCCCTCGAGCGTCACCTGCAGCCCGGTCAGGGAAACGGCCTCGCTCCCCAAGGTCTCGACCCGCAGCCTCAACAAAGGGCTCGCCTCCTTTCCGATCAATGCCGGCAGGGTCAGCGGCAGTGCCTCGGCGGTGACGATCTGCTGCCCACGAAACGGAGCGCTCTGCAACAACCCGGAGAACCAAAGGGCACAGATCACGATTCCCACGCGACTCGCCAACCAACGTTGCCTGTTTCGTTTCATCAATCGAGTCGCCCCCCCAGCATCTGCAACAGGTAAGCCACGCGCCCCTCTTCCTCCTCCGCGATATTTCGAGTCTCGCCCGGATCAGCTTCATGGTCGTATAGCTCGCAGAACATCGTCGTACCCCCACTGCCATGCCGAATCAGTCGATAACTCTCTGTGCGAATCGTCTCGGCATTCCCGCGATAGGAGATCGCCGGACGACCCTTGGTCTCCGGCGTCACCAATTGAGGGGCGAGGGAACGGCCGTCGAGCGATTCCGGAACAGGAACACCCGCGAGCTCGCACAGGGTCGGGAAGATATCGACGCTCTCGACGATCGCGGCGCTCTTGGCTCCCGGAAGTCGCATCCCCGGCACGCGCACGATCAGGGGCGAGCGCAACGACTCTTCGTACAGTGCATGCTTGCCCCAGATTCCATGCTCGCCAAGGTGCCAGCCATGGTCACCCCACAAAATGACGATCGTCTCGTTTTCGAGTTCCAGGTCCGAGAGGCGCTGTAACACCTGCCCAACGAGGTGGTCGACGTAGCTGACGCAAGCCGCATAGTGCTTGCGTACGCGGGTCGCGTATTCTTCGTCCTTGCGTGGATCGCGACCCGCATGGGAATACCCGCCGAAGAACTCTCCGCTCCCATGCCACGTGGTCTTGCCCTCCGGCTTCTGTGGGTGAGGAATCGGCGGCAACGCGATGTCCGCGTAGGGGCGCATGTATCGCGCGGGTGCGCCGAAGGGAAGGTGGGGGCGGATGAAGCCAACGGCCAGGAAGAAGGGGGTTTCGGCGCGCGCCAGGTTCTCGAGTTCTTGCACTGCGCGATCGGCGATCCAGCCATCGGGGTACGAACGATCGTCTCCATCGAACGATTCGAGGGCCGGCGTCTCACCGCGCACGCGGGCTTGACCGTTCGCCAGGGCATGCATGGCTCCCTCGGGGTGCTTCCAGGGACCGCTGGGCATGTTCTGGCGGCTCCACGCGCCGGGCATCTCGATCGAACCGGGATCGTCCCAATCGGCTCCATGGCGACCGCCCGGGTGGTGGGAGACCTTGCCGATGGACACCGTCGTATACCCGGCCCGTCGAAAGACCTCCGGTAACGAGATCCTGGCCATGGCCATGTTCGCCGCGCGCTGGACCAAGGCCTGGTTTCCACGACTTGCGCCGCCCTCTGAATACGTGCCGGTCAAGAGCGCGTAGCGTGAGGCCCCACAGGTGGGCGCCTGCACGTAGTGACGCGTGAAGACCCGCCCCTCTGAAGCGAGTGTGTCGATGTTGGGCGAGCGGATGTAATCCACGCCGTAGGCACCCAGCTCCGGTCGTAGATCATCCACACACAGGAGCAGCACGTTGGGCGGTTTGGCAGCCGCCGGTTCGAATCGAGAATCGGAGGCCGCACAAGCACAAACGAGCACGACTCCGAGCCAACCCAAGACACGCGGCTGCGTCATCCCAAAACCTACTCGCTGGTGAAGGCCAAACCGATCGATGAAACGGGGACGATTCTGGGGAACGATCTGCAACTGGATCACGCCGCCCACGATCTGCGATGCGGAAGGGTGGGTGTTTCGAGCTCGGCGTGCTCCACGGCACGCGACTGCGCATGGCCGGACGCAGCGGATGGTCCCGGACGGGCGCGGCCACCACCATGGCCGCCGAACAGGAACACCCTGGCGATCAGCGCGAGGGCGCAGCCCAGAAGAGCGAGCACGCGATTCGTGGTCATGAAGATCCCCAGGCGAACTCTAGCATGCTCAGCCTCTCTCGCCCTCGCAATCAGGAGCGGCTGCTTCCGCCGATCATCTCATCTCGGAAGCCGGGAGACCGATCAGATCCAGACATAGCTCGCTCAGGCCCTGAAGAGATGTGCAGGGTTCTCCAGCGATAGCAGCGAGGTCCGGGGCATGGATGCGTATCGTCCCGAGGCCGCCTTCGGCAACGGTCACGAAAACGAACACAGTCTGCGAAGAGGGAGCGTAGGGCTGCATGTTGGTCCACCACTCCGATACATCGCCCTTCATTCCGAGGAGGGTCGCTTCACTGGCCGTTGAGGGGAGCCGGGTATGGAGGAGCAATGCGGACGGGCGGCCGTCGCCGCGGGCGAGGAATTCGAGGGCCCGCTTGAGCGTCACGATCGGACTTCCCGTGGTGGCCGGTCGTGGGAAGTACCACTCGAAGTTCCTGTGAGCCTCGGAAGGGAGCTCCTCCACAACAGCGCCGGTGCGATACCCGGCCGAGCCAAGGGTCTCGAGCAGTGGTTCGAGCGCGTCCACGAAGGTGTCCTCGATGTGCACGTTGCTGAAGACGGAGCACTCGCTCGGAAGGCCCGGAAAGTTGCGCGCTTCAGCGGATGACGGGAGACCCTGGGCAACGAAGAAGATGATGTTCTGCGACCCCGAGGCAGGCACGCTACCCACGGGCCCCAGCGTGGGACACAGGAACCCGGCGGAGACGGGTTGGCCGTGAACGCGGAACTCGAAACGAGCCCTCCTCCGCGACTCACTGGGTAAGACGGCTTCGACCCAGTGGTCCCAGGATTCGCCCAGGCGACGCTTGTGGCTCCAGATCTCTGCGCCATCCATGAGGATCTCGAAGGTGACGATCGGCTCCTCGGTCGCTTCGACTCCGGTGGCAGTCCCAGCTTCGAAGAAGCGCAGTGCACTGTTCGCGGCCACGTCCGCATAGACAGTGTGGCTCTCGCCGGGATGAATCAGGATCCCCAGGCCTCGGGCCGGAGCGATATCCACCGGCTGCGCCCCGAACAGAGGAACCCAGGGCTCGATCGGGGGCCCGCAGGCCGTAACGAGCCCCACACAACCAATCAGCCTCAACATCCCATCAAGATACCTGCGTGCAAGCTCAAGTGAAGCCCAGGACCCCACGCCGGTGGGGCGTATATTGAATCCATGTCCAAACGGCCCAGCACCTTGCTCCTGGCTCTTTCGATTCCGGCCCTCTTGCTATGCGCCTGCCGCTCAGCCGACCAGCCCGCGACCTCGGCCTACATGGGCAAGACCTCCCAACGCGTGCGGCTCGAGGACTTCGTGGCTCAACTCGCTACCGCTATCGAAGTGTCGGGGGATCGTGTGGCCGACGCGACGGACGAACCGGAGAAAGCACGCACCGCTTTGCTCTGGAAGATGCGCGTGATTCCAGCGGCGCGGCGCTGCCTCGAGCTCGCTGACGATCAGGCCGCTTTCCTGAAGCTGTGGCTCTACTGCGCCCGGCTCCAACACGCATCGCGTTCCGAAGCCGTGACCGAACTCTTCGGCGTGGGGGCCCCCTTCATCCGGGATACCTGCTTTCACCTCGAACAAGAAGCACTCCAAATCGCGCCCACCTTCCTGAATCCCAAGCAAATCGAAGTCGCCACCGAGAGCATCGCTGCTGCGTACAAGGACGACGACACCCTGGGCATCTTCGGGAACCCCGAGCAAACCTCGCCCGAGACAGCTGACCCCGTGGCCTCGGTCATTGGCGACGTCATCAACAAGCCCATCCATTTCGTCTTACGTCCCCTGGGCAGCATGAACCCAGCCTCCGGCCTGAGCGATACCGCACTGGCGGTCGAACGCGCGGCTATCAGCGTCGATTCGATCCGCACCGACATCGGCTACCTGCCGGACATGATACGTTGGCAAACAGCCCTGTTGATGCACGAGCTCGAACGCAACCAAGCCGTCGCCAGCACGGTCGCCAGCATGGAGGACGTCGGCAAAAGCTCGGAACGCATCGCAGCCGTCGCGGAGACACTACCGAAGGAGTTGCGCAAGGAACTGTCCGACTTCGTCGCCGAGGTCGACAGAAGTCAGACGAACCTTCACGCAACCCTGGACAAGACCCGGGAGAGCGTCACCGAGGTCAACATCGCCATCGACAAGGTAGATGGACTCATGCAGTCCAGCGACACCACGGCACAGAGCCTCGCCGTCGCTGGCAAGGTGCTCGAGGATCTGGTTCGAGAGGTGACGCATCTCATTGAAACGGCCCAGGGCCCCCAGGAAGAAGCGGACAGCGTTGAAGTCGCCGCCGCGCTGGATCCCGATCGCGAACCGAAACCGCCGGGGAAGCCCTTCGACATCAGCGAGTACACCGAAGCCGCGAAAAAGCTGACCGAATCCGCACAGGCTCTGAACACCCTCGTGGAGGATGTCACCGAGCTTATCCAACCGGAAACTTCGAAGAAGGGCACGCAGGCCGTGGTCAGCCTGGTCGATGCGCTCCTCTACCGGGCCGGCTTCGCCCTGACCTTCGTGGTCAGCCTCGCTCTCGGGGGGCGTTGGGCTTGGAGGCGGCTGGCTCCGAGGGACGGTTGATCCAATTCGGATCCGTCTACACAACCGTCGATACGAGCCCCGAGCCAGATCGCTTTTGTGCGCGGTGACATACCTGGTTCGGTAACGCCTATCGGTGTCACAGGATCTCGAGGATTCCGGCACCGCGTCCATCGGTCAGAGTCGTCGTGTTGGCGCGGTAGTTGACGCCGATCGAGAGCTTGGCGTTCCAGGGTCGCGACTCCTTGTCGGAGACGATCCCAAGGGCCACCGCGGCAAAGGCGCGCGCCCGGGGCGTCGTCTCTGCGTCACCGAGCATTTCGATCAGCGAATCGATCGAACGCGCGTCTCCGATCGCACCGAGCCCCTGGGCGATCGATGCCTGGGCCGAGAGACTCGAGGCTTGCACGAGCATCGCGATGAGATCCGGCACCACGTCCTTGTCGCCGAGAAGTCCGAGACTGATGGCCGCCTGGCGCAAGAGCTCAGGACGGTACTTGCAACGGCGAATGAGCCTCTCAATCGGTTCGAGAGCCTCGACAGCGCCCGTCATCCCCAGAGCCAGTGTCACATACCCGCGCGCCTCATCATCGCGTACTTCGGACAACTTGTGTAGCAGGGCCGCCGTGGCCTCCTTCTGCAAGCGCATGCCGCAGGCGATGGCACAGGCGCCTACGTCACTGGGAGACCGAGCCTGCGAAAGGGCAGCGACAAGCAGACGGTCGGTTCTTTGTTCCGCCTCCTGGGCGGCCTTCGCAGGGTTGCGCCCCAGGACGCCAAGCGACAACGCTGCCCACGCGGGCACACCGCCTACACCGCTTTCGAGTCGCTCGATGAGGCTTTCCCGGATCTCTGAAGCCACCTTCTGTTGCACATCTGCATCGCTTGCACGCGATCCTATTTGTGCCAAGGCGATCAAGGCGAAACGACGCACCTCGAAATTACGGGACTCACGGCTAGCGCGCAGCAAAGCACTGCGGATCGAGCGGTCGATCGGATCGTCCGTTGCACCACCGACGCAGCCGAGCGCGAGAGCGCAACTTTGTTGCACCGAGCGCGTGGCCTCGGAGCGATCGGCAAGGCCTTCGATCCAGGCCCGAGAAACGCGCCCCTTCAACCCCCACGACGCAGGGCTTCCCTGCACGAGACGCGCCAGGGCCGTAGGCAGGTGCGCGCGCACCTGATCGCTTAGATCCGTGCGTTTCCCGAAAGCCAACAACCACTCGATCTGCCGAAGACGGCCGCTGGCGGACACACCGCCGGGACCGACCTGCGTCGAGAGCGGCACAAGGCTTTGCGCCGACAGGCAAGCGACAGCAATATCCGGCGTCGCCAGCTCGAGGACCCCGGAGGACAGGGCCGCACGCAAGGTGCTCACGATCGAGCCGCGCAAGCGTTCTTCGGCAACCTGGTTTCCGATCAGGCCAAGACCATAGGCGGCAAACGCGCGCGTGCGCCACGGGACCTCGCTCCTCCCCAGAAGCTTGCGCGACTCCGGCCGATTGAACAAGAGCCCCGTCAAGGTCTTGACCGAACCGCGGTCCGCAAGGATACCGAGCGAAATCGCAGCGGTCTCAGCGATCTCTTGATTGTCATCCGACAGGAAAGCGACGATGCGTTCGGACACGGATGTCGTCTGTCCCGCACTTTCGCCGATCTTTGCCAGGGCAACCAGCGCCCCGGTAACGATGTCGGCGTCTCGCTCTTCAGCGAGCACGCGCAGGAGAGCGGGAACGACACGCTCTTCGATCACCTTGCGTGTGGGCACAAGCAGGTCACCTCCACCGCCATGGCCGTGGCGTCCAAGGAAGAAGGCCGAACTCCCCCGCAGAAGGTTGCTCGCGTGAACTGCACGCTTGATGTCGACGTATGCCGCGTTGTTGTGCGCCCACCACAGTTGCCAAACGCTGCCGTCGGGCTCGCTTCTAGTGACACCCACGCCCGGGACTCCAGAGCCAGGGGCGGTACCCGGCCGAGGCGTTGCCCCCCTCGCCCCGCCGCGAGCAGGCGCACCCCGCCCGGACGCCGGCCCAGCGCTCGAACCCCCTCCCCCGGGCGGCACGGTGTCGCCGGCGCCCCGATAGGCGCCGCCGTGTGCGTGGACGGCGCTCTGACCGACAATCCCGACGACGGCGCACATAGAGACGAGCATGAGCCGGACGTTCATGACCCAGCTAAGGCAAAGGCCGTACCGGACACCGCAAACCCAGCCCCGGGCGCCGTAGGCGGGCATCCGGCGGTCCGCCCGGGTCCTGGCGTTACTCTGACGTAACGGCAGCCACCCCGACAGTCGATCCTTCCAGGTCGGCCGTCGCAAACCAGCGTTCGAGACCGATTCGATGTCGCCACCTGCAGTCGGATATAAGAGGTTGTATGTCGCGGAAAAGGTGCGTTTCCCTCCTGATCGGCTCCCTTCTGGGCTTTCCCGCCACACCCGTTCATGCACAGCAAGCGGACACGCTCTACACGCCGCTCGTTCAAACGGGAATGGGCGAGAAGCTCCACGCTTGGCTCACCCGCGCCGAGGCGTTTGGCCTGCATGGAGCGGTTCTCATCGAGCAAGACGGCCGGGTCATTCTACGCCGCGGGTACGGCCTCGCCGATCGCGAGGAGGAGCGCCCGATCACCGTGCGGACGCGTTTCGATATCGGCTCCTTGAGCAAGCAGTTCACGGCGGCGGCCGTCGCCTACCTGGCCGAAGGAGGCAAACTGACGTGGAACCAAACGCTGAGTGAAGTCCTTCCGGACGTGCCTGCGGACAAGGCCGAGATCACTCTTCATCAGCTCCTGACGCATACAGCCGGACTCCCCTACCAGCCTCCACGCGGTCGCTTGCTCGACGCGACCCTGGTCAGCGAACCGGGCGAAGGGTTCGTGTATTCGAACGTGGGCTATGGGTTGCTGGGCCAGATCGTCGAGGAGGCCGGTGAACAGACTCTGGAAGAAACCTGTGCCGAACTCTTTCGACGGGCAAAAGTCAGCGGCATCACCGCATCGGGAAGGGACGCGGGCTGGGACGACGAAGCCCACGGATACGTGAACGACTTCGACTTCGGTCCACCCAGTCGCTTGCGCATCGACGATTCGCTGAAGGGAGCCGGTGGCTACGCGTGCACGGTAGGAGAGCTCTACCAGTGGATCTCCAGTCTCGAAAGCGGCGTGGCGTTGGGCACTCCCACCGTAGAGCGGATGTTCACGAATCACACCGGCGGTAGGAACGGCTATGGGTACGGGTGGTTCGTGCTGCAAACCATGCGCGGCACGCCGCTCGTGCAACACATGGGGGACCACAACGGATTCAATTCCGTGCTACGCCGGTACCGCAACGAGCAGCGCACGATAGTCTTTCTGTCCAACACGTTCACCCAAGGACGCAGTCTGCGCGAAGCCGTGGTCAATCGCCTGGCGCTGATGCTGGCCGGCCGCCCGGTGCCCAACCCTCCCAGCGTCCTGCCCTGGAGTCCTCTGGAAGCCGCCCCCCTCGCGGGTGAGTACATCTCGGACCGCGGGCGGCGCTACTCGGTTTCCGTGCGTGAGGACTCGCTCTGGATCTCGGCCCTGAACCAGGACAGCTTGAACGTACTGTTCGGGGTCGCCGCGGACCCAGGAACACCCTCGTTGCTCCAGGATTGCGAACGTCGTTCGCGAGCCTTGCTACAAGCCCTTCGAGAGAACGACCAGAGCGGCATCTCGGACCAGGCCAACCCCACCTGGGTCGCTGCCCTGCGCGATCTCTCGGAAGCCTACCGCAGAGCTGAAGAGAGCTGCGGCCAGGTCCTCGATGTCGAGATCCTGGGCACGGCAATCCTGGATTCCTTGATTCAAAACGCGCAGACGCTGGTCGAACTCCGCGGAACGGAGGGCCAGGAGCGCATGGATTTCACATGGACCCGGCGGGGTGCCGTGGGCTGCGACACGGGAGCCCAGTTTCCCGGAATACGCCTGCTTCGCACGGGGGAGCGCAGGTACGGAGCCTTCAATCTCTTCACCGCCAAAGCGGTCGAAGCCCGCTTCACTTCGGAAGACTCCGGCCCGATCCTCACCCTCGACTCTGGAGCGGTCCGCGATCGTGCGCTAGCGGAGTAGCGGAGACAGGAGCCAGTCATCCCCACGCGACTCGCAACCGAAGATCCAGCGCTCGGTCGTGGTATCGTCTCGCCTCCCAACCATGTCGGAATCTCACGACCAAAGCCCCTCCCCCACTTCGAACGGGGATACGCGGGACGTACTTCAAGGGGTGATCGAGCGGGTGACCTACCGCAACGCCGAGTCGCGCTACACGGTCATGAAACTGAAGCCCGAGCAGGGCTTCTGCGACTCGGGCAGTCTGTTCTCGGCTCTGGGTGGAGCCGTCACGGCGGTGGGAACCGGCCCGGAGGTCGCCGAGGGTCTGCGGGTGCGGATGGTCGGCATCTGGGGCCAACATCCAAAGCACGGCCGACAGTTCGATTTCGAACTGTGTGAGACGTTGCCGCCGGTCGATCGGGCGGGTCTGTGCCGCTATCTCGCTTCCGCCAGCTTCAAGGGCATCGGGCCCAAGCTCGCGGAACGCATCGTCGACAAGCTGGGCCTCGAAGCCCTGGACCGCATTCACGAGGACCCGGGGTCGCTGGAGGGTATCCGCGGCCTGACCCCGCCGGTCAAAGCGAGCCTGATCGGTGTCGTGCGCGCCGAACGTGGCACGCGCGAGCTGCGGGCGTTCCTGTTCGGACTCGACCTCGGGCCGTGGTACGTCGAGGAGATCGCACGCGTTCTCGGAGGCGATGCCGAGGACGTCATTCGCGATGATCCCTACGTGCTCGCCCGGCGTGTACGCGGAATAGGCTTTCGCATGGCCGACCGTGCGGCCCGCAAGCTGGGGTTGGCTCTCGATGCGCCGGAAAGACGACGCGCGGCACTATTGTTCGCTGCCGAGAAGGCCTCGAGCGACGGGCACACCATGTTGCCCGAGAAAGACCTGGTGGAACGCACGCTCGAACTCCTGAACGACCCAGGAGCGAGCGAGGGGTTGGCCGAGGCCATCCTGGACCTCGCCAGCATGGGCGAGTTGGCCGTCGAAACCACCTTGGAACCCGGCACCAGGCTGTGTTCGTTGCCGGCCCTCTTCCACTCGGAGTTCGAGCTGGCGCGCAACCTCCGGCACCTGATCGGTGGCGGTCCGTATCAGCCCATGGCCGACGAGGCGCAGCTCGAACGAGCCATGGTGCGTTCGGGGCTCAACCTGCACTCCGAACAGAAGGCCGCCGTGATCGGGCTCCTGTCCGAGCCTGTCGCGCTCCTAACCGGCGGCCCCGGCGTGGGCAAGACGACGACGCTACGGCTCGTGTGCGAACTGGCCCAGGCCACCGGCGCGCGACTGACGCTGGCGTCCCCGACCGGGCGAGCAGCAAAACGCCTGTCCGAAGCCACGGGCTTCGAGGCAGCGACGATTCACCGCGTGCTGGGCTGGGATCCCACGAACCACAGCTTCCAACACGACGCACGCAATCCACTGCAAGCGGACGTCGTCATCATCGACGAGGTTTCGATGCTGGATGCCATCCTGGCCCATCACCTCGTCAAGGCCATCCATCCTCCGACGCGCCTGCTCTTGATCGGCGATCCCGATCAACTGCCCTCGGTAGCGGCCGGCAACGTGCTGGCCGATCTGATCGAAAGCCAACGCATCCCGGTCCACCGTCTCAGCCAGGTCTTTCGCCAAAGCCAGTCCAGCCTGATCGTCAGCAACGCTCACCGCATCCTGGCCGGCGACATGCCGCTGCTGCCCGGGCGTGAAGAACGCAGCGCGGACTTCTACTTCTTCCCCACCGACGACGAGGCCTCGGCCGCGACACGTCTTTTCGAAGTCGTCACGCAGCGCATTCCACAGGGCTTCCAGATGGACTGGGTCAAGGACATCCAGGTCCTGTCCCCCATGTACCGTGGCCCGTGCGGTGTCGATGCCCTGAATGCCCGCCTGCGCGATGCGATCGGCCCCGCCGATCAAGAAATGATCTGGCGCGGCCGCGCGTTTCGCATAGGCGAACGCGTGCTGCAGACCCGCAACAACTACGACCGCAACATCTTCAACGGCGACATGGGGACGATCACCCGCATCGAACCCGGCGTGCCGCGCATTCTCGTGCGCTTCTCGGACAAGAACGTCGCCTATGAGAAGGGCGACATCAGCGATCTGACCTCGGCCTTCGCCATCACCGTCCACCGCTCCCAGGGCGGTGAATTTCCGGCCGTGGTCGTACCGATGGTCAACGCCCACTCAGCCATGCTCCAGCGCAATCTCCTGTACACGGCGGTGACGCGGGCACAGAGACTCTTGGTGCTGGTCGGATCGATGCGCGCATTGAACCTGGCCGTGAAAAACGTGCGCGGCGTCGAGCGCCAGAGCTTGCTCAGGCGCTGGCTGGAACGTAAGGACGAGGCCCTTCCCGAGGGCCGGTTGTTCGACGCGGAGTCCTGAGACTCATTGCCCCTCGGAAGTAACGATCGCACTGGTGGCCACCAACCCGAATCCATCGAAGGCATGTTCGCCCGCTCGAAAGACCGGCTAGACACGGATTGATCATCCTCTTCGCGACCTTCGATAGATTCCGGACGGGCCACTGTCCTCGTTCTACGCCCGGGAAGAGCCCCAGAAAGTCCAGAGGGGCGATCTCCATTGCAGATCGAGCACAGACCGAGTGAAATCGGGTCACGCATTTTGACCAACGCAAACGAACCGATGATGAAGTTCACACATCCGAACCGGCAATGGCTCGTCGCTCTTGTGGTACTGGCAAGTGCCTTCTCGTCGATTGCGCAGGTATCCGCCACCCAGCAGGCAGCCCGTCGACGGCTGAAGACCGAGATCGCTCCTTCGAATCCGAAGATCGCCTACACCGGGCGCTGGAACTTCTCCAACCCTGCCGAGCCCTGGTGCGCCTGGCAGGGATCGTCCTTCGTCGTAGCGTTCCGAGGAACCAAGCTCCTGGCCGACCTGAACTCTGGGACGGTGACCGAGTACTTTCGCATCGTGGTCGACGGAAACCACGCGGGCGCCAAGAAGATCTCCGTAGCCCCCGGTCGCTCGACCTATCCCCTGACCAGTGAACTACCGCTAGGCGTGCATCAGGTCGAAGTCGTCAAAGAGAGCTACCAAGGACACAACGCAACCTTCTACGGCCTGACGGTCTTCGGCTTCGGGCTGGAGGATCCTCCGACCAGGCCGAGTCGGCGCATCGAGTTTTACGGCGATTCCAACCTCGCCGGCTACTCGTTGGCCCACGAACAGAACAACGGAGCCAACGCCTACGTGGGCTGCCACTTCGGATTGGCCGGAATCGCGGCGCGCATGTTGGGGGCGGAGTACCACAACATTTCGGCCAGCGGCGAGACGATCGCCGGGCTCCATAATAAGTTCGACCGCATGGACTGGTGGTCGCCCAACCCACAGTGGGATTTTGCCAACTACCGCCCCGACCTCGTCGTTGTCAACCTGGGGGCAAATGACGTTGGAGCGCCGGAAATTCTCATCAAGGCGCGGTATCACGCTTTCTTGGACGACCTGCGCGCTGTCCATGCGGATGCACACATCATGTTGTTCAACGCCTGGGGTTGGGACTTCAACGAACCAGCCAACTACATTCACGAAGTCATCGCCGATCGCGCCGATCCGAACATGTCCTCGATGATCTTCCCCTGGCTCTTCGAACAGTGGCACGGCTGCGAGTTTGATCACGCGGGAATGGCCCGAGTACTCGTCGAGCACGTTTCGAGCATCCTCGGCTGGTCCTACGGCACGAGCGACGTCGTCAGTGGCCTGGGCGTCGGGGGGAACGTCGCCAATGGCGGGTTCGAGAGCATCGCCCCCTTCGGTGGCTTCGGATGGCGCTACAAGGACTCGGCCGGGATCCAACGTATTCACGATGCGCTAAACGCATTCGAGGGCGAGCACTTCGTTCGTCTCGCGAATCAGGATGCCATCCACCAGCCCAACCCCGCGAACAACGGTGACGAAGTCACCGTGAGCTTTTGGGCCCGCGGGGTTGGCGCCAGCAATCAGATCGAAGTCACGATCGACTTTCGCAACCAACAGATCTATACCGCCGCGATTCAGTCCTCGACCCAGGCCTTCGCGCTCACCAACACCTGGCAGGAATTCACGCTGAGCGCCACCGCACCCACGACTCCACCCGATCCGGTCTTCCATACGCGACTAACGTTCCGTCCCCGAGGGACGAGCTCGGTAGAGGTCGACGCGGTCAGTATGACCGTGGACTAGTGCGGTGGTGGCACTTTCGGAAGCGACGCTGAGCTCGATCGTCGTCCCCAAGGGAAGACCGTTCACGATGAACGTCGCCTGACTGGTCAGCTGGTAGAGGCACTCTGGCGCGAAGGCAGGGGGTAAGTCGATCGTGCCGTTCCCATTGTCCGGCTGCTGGCATTGGCGCCCCATGGCCTCGGAGCCAATTGCGGTGCAAGCAAGGATTGCGATGATCGTGGATCTTAGTCGAAGCATGGGCGCACTTTGAGCGGAAGGGTGGGCAAACGGATCGTCATCGAAACCGCGCCCAAGGATTCGGGCTGCGGAGATACGGCATCGTATCAATCGTGCGTACACTGACACGCATGGCCTCCTTTCGAATCCTGCGTGCCTTCAACCAGGAACAGGCGCGCGCCTACGCCGGGGTAAAGACGCGGATCGGGCGCAACAGCCTGCCCTTCTTCCAAGGCGATGGGCTCGTTAACCGGCTGGTTCGAGAGCTGGCTCTCGAGCGAGCCCTGCCGGTAAAGGAGATCGTCGAGGCCTTCGAGTTCTTCGCCGTTGCCCGCCCCTACCTTCGCAAGAACCCGGTGATCGCGGACCTGTGCAGTGGACATGGTCTCGCAGGCATCCTCTTCGCCGTCCTCGAACGGCGCACGGACAAGGTCTTCTTGTGCGACCGCCGCCAGCCGAAGAACTTCGATGACGTCTGGCGCGCGGCCACACGGGTAGCCCCATGGATCGAGGACAAGGTCCGCTACATCGAAGGCCCCATCGAACGGACCCGCGTAGACCTCGCACCGGGCACCGCCATCCTTGGCCTCCACGCCTGCGGGCAACTCACCGATACCTGTTTCGACATCGCCACCACTCTGCGCGGATCGGCGGCCGTCATGCCCTGCTGCCGCTCACATCGACTGACCTCGGCACCTCCCGCTCTGCGGGAAGCCCTGGGCGGGGACATGGCGTACGACATCGACCGCACCTATTCACTCGAGGCGAAGGGCTACCGCGTTCGCTGGCGCGAGATTCCTGCGGAGATCACACCGATGAACCGCATCTTGATTGCCATCCCGCGCCCCTTCTCCACGTCGACTCTTGGCGGGCACCCCAATTGACTACCGTCCCCGGGCTTGAGAAGCCGGCAGCGAGGGTCGTGTAAGGGTCGCCCCCTGGAGGCCGACGAACAGCGGGGAGCAGGGTGCCATCACCGACACCGATCAGGATTGTCAGCACCTCATTGCCGATGCCTTGATCGTAGGTGCCCACGTCCCCATTGCCACAGGTACCGACCGTCTTAACAGACAGACCGAGAAACGCTCGGCAAAGTGAATCTGACAATGCGCGTGTTCGTGGACGCTCAAACGCCCGGAGGAAGTCATGCAATGCTGTCGAAAGGCACTTCTGCCAAGCAATCGTCTAAACGGTGGACGTTCGGTCCAGACCAAGGAGTTGTTGATGTGCCGCGTTGCGGCGGACCCTGCGTCCAGCAATTAGATACGCGGTCTTTTTCATGGAGATCCTCTGAGCTGCAACCCTACAAGCAGTCAGCGAAGCGCGGATAAGAGCGAAGCGTTGCGAATAGAGCGACCTCGATTCTCCAGGGTCGTCGGGCGCTGAACCTGCCTTGGATCCGCGCGGCGTCCTATTTGCGCATGCAGCGCATGATGGCTCCTTCGTATCGAAAGCTGCTTGTGATTGGGGGTTTCCTCTTTGTGACCTCGCCGGGGGCCTTCGCGGACTTCATCAGTGGCCAGGTGGTTGATGTCAATGGGATAGGTGTTCAAGGCGTCGATATCGACGTGGAGAACCTCGGTAGTGGCGGAGATCCGGACATCTTCAACGACGGTACCGATGCAAATGGATTCTTCTTGACCACGATTCCTGCCGGTATTTACCGCGTCTCCTTCAAGCCGCCCCCTCCGCCGACGACAACGCACCTGACAGCCACAGTCGATGACGTCATCGTGATCGGTACGACGAACATGGGAGTCATATCGCTGCCACCTGGGGTCGGGATCACCGGCCGCTGCTTGGATACGCTCGGATTCCCGGTGGGCAACGTGAACCTCGACGTTTTTGATCTATTGATCGGCGAACAGCTGATCCTCAAGGGCGGCTCCAGCGACCTATTTGGCAATTTCGGAGTTGCGGTTCCCGCCAACGACATTTACCTGGACTTCGATCCCAAGGCCGTCCCTGGCAGAAACCTGGTTCCGATTCGTATGTCCCTCTCCCCGACGATGGACATGGATCTGGGAAACATCGTCCTGACCGACGGAGTCATCCTGAGCGGCACACTGCACGACTCCCTTGCTTTGCCGGTAGTCGGTGTGGACCTGGATGTTTTCGATTCGGCGACCGGCACCAAGATATTCACACCCCACGACAACTCGAACTTGATGGGCATGTTCTCTATCGTGCTCAACCCGGGTCTGTACGACATCGAGATCTGCCCAGCATTCGTAACTCGGCTCGTCGCCCGCGACCAGGAGGGCTTCCCCATCCTCGTCGATACGAACGCGGGCATCCTCATCCTCGAGAACGGCGCCGTTCTGTCGGGAACGGTCAGGGACGTAACCGGAACGCCTGTACCCGGCATGGACGTGGACGTCGCGCGATCGCTAACGCAGGCATCGGTCGTCACTTGCAACGACGACACCGATGCTCTTGGTGCATATGCGCTGATCGTCCCCTTCGACACACTCGACATAGGATTCGCTCCTCCGGGTCGGCACATGTCCTCGGCAGAGGATCTCCATGCCGGCGTCGTCATCACCGGAGACACCACACTCGACGGGACCATCCCCGCGCCGCTGGCAGCGCCGCAAGGATCGCCCCGGGCAGGCCTCGCCCCACTTCGAGTCTCATTCACGGATCTCTCAACCGGGGCGGTAACCTCCTGGTTCTGGAACTTCGGCGACTCCTCGACATCCTCGCTGCGCAATCCGCAACACATCTATACGCTGCCCGGGATCTACGACGTTGCTCTCACCGTTGGTGGTATCGGTGGAAACTCAACGCGCACCGAACTCGCGTACGTCGATGTTCAGCCTCCCCCGCCAGCGGCGTCGTTTACGGCTGTACCCCTGTCCGGCCAAGTTCCTCTCAGCGTGGCGTTCAGCGACCTCTCGACAGGGGCGGTCACAGCATGGGCTTGGGATTTTGGGGACCTTACGGCATCGACCCAGCAGAGTCCCCTCCATACGTATGCCATTCCCGGAGTCTTTTCCGTCACGCTCACCGCCATGGGCCCGACTGGGAACTCGACACACACGGAACTCAACTATGTAACGGCAGCAGAGCCAGCGCCTGTCGCCGATTTCGTCGGCTCCCCTCTGAGCGGCGCGATTCCCCTGACGGTCAACTTCACGGATCTCAGCACCGGGCCGGTCTCTTCCCGGTTGTGGAACTTCGGCGACTCCACGACATCCACCCTCCAGAACCCCTTCCATGCCTACACGGCCGCAGGAACCTACACCGTCGCCATGACGGCGACCGGACCTGGCGGCATGCACACCACAACAAAGCTCGACTACGTCACAGCAGGTGATCCGGCGCCTGTCGCCGATTTCGTCGGCTCCCCTCTGAGCGGCACGATTCCCCTGACGGTCAACTTCACGGATCTCAGCACCGGGCCGGTCTCCTCCCGGTTGTGGGACTTCGGCGACTCCACGACATCCACCCTCCAGAACCCCTTCCATGCCTACACGGCCGCAGGAACCTACACCGTCGCCATGACGGCCATGGGGCCGGGGGGCAGCGACACATCCACAAAATTAAACTACATCGCCGCCAGCGAGGTTGCACCCGTCGCTGACTTCGTCGGAATGCCCCGCGAGGGTGTCACGCCACTGACCGTTTCTTTCCTGGATCTCTCGACAGGACCTGCAACTTCGTGGTCGTGGGACTTCGGAGATCTCGGAGCCTCGACTCAAAGAAACCCGATTCACACCTACACGACCCTCGGAGTCTACACGGTTTCCTTGACTGCCAGTGGACCGGGAGGGACGAGTACGTCGACAGAACTCGACTATGTCGCTGTCTCGAGACCGCGCCTCTTCAAGGGGGTGCCCCCGAATGGTGTGGTTTCACGGCCCGCGCCGACGGCACCTCGTCCGCCGGCATGCCCGCCGGTGGCCGCGACGCTGTTTTCCTACAACGGTACGGGGATCAACCTGGATTCGCTGGCGACGGGGCCGCTGATCATCGGTTCGCCCTGGGCGCTGACCATGACGCCACAGGCCACGCGAGGAGCGGGTAGCTGGATCGTCCTCGTGCGCTCCACGCCGGCCTCGGTCATCCTGGACTGGGGCACCTTCTTCCTCCTCCCGCCCGCGGGTTTGTCCGAGCTCCTCGTAGGAGCTGGGTTCCTGGCCAATATCTCAACGACGACGCCCCACGCGGGCTTTGGAACGCCGGTTTCGACCACGGTTTCCATCCCGCCCTTGTGCTCCCTGGTGGGATCGCCGTGGCACGCGCAGGCGTTGGTCCTCGGTGACTTGCCGTCCGGTGCGGGCCTCCTGGATCCGCGCTGGTCGTCAGCGATGGGTGGAACCATCGGAACCAACTGATCCGATTTCGAGCGCCAATAAAAGAACACCGGCTTCCCCCGAATGGAGGAGGCCGGTGTTCTTGTGTTACGACTTCCGCCTACGCTCACGGCATTTCATCCGGTCTTGCGCAGACGACTCTATGTAGCGAAATCCAGGTCCGCTATCACAGAGGAATTCGTCCATTCCGCTCGATTTCAGGACTCAGTCCCGATTCTGAAGACGAACTAGGCTTTCTTCCGCGATGCGGTCTTCTTGGTCGCCTTGGCTTTCGAGGCCTTCTTTTTCGTTGCGGTTTCCATGGCCGCCCGCTTCTTCTTCACGCTCTCGGGCAAACTGGCCTCGTAGGTCGCAACGAACTTCTTCGCTGTCACGCGCTTGAAAGTCCCTGCCAGCGCATCGAGCGCAATATCATCCAGACGCTTTACCCGTACACACGACTTGCCCATGTTCAGCTTCTTGCCGGCAGCCAACCACTCCTTGCGAAAACGCGTTACCTCACCCGGGTTCATGTAGACGCAGAAGAGATACAGTCCGATGTGGTTCTTCTGCGAAGCGATCCCGGCGAAGGGTAGCGGCTGCTTCGGATCACAGTGGTAGCCGTGGGGGTACTTGGAGTGAGGCAGAACGTAGGCCAACACCCCGGACTGAATGCCTTCCTTGAAGTCCTTGTCGATGTTCTTCTTGATGACCTTGCGCACGGCCTGGATGGCGATACGACGCTCTTCGGGAAGGGAGGCCAGATACTCTTCGATGGTGGTGGCGTGAGACTTCATGCCAACAGGCTAACGGACACGAACGCTCACTTCACGGTCACATTCAAAACCAGGTTGTCGTCAGAGGCCGGCCCCAGCTTCACGCGGTTCGCGCCATCGCTGCCGGGCAGGGTACGGCGTTCGTCGAGCTTGAGAATGTCGTAGCGCGGCAGTTCGAGACGACCCAGGACGGAGCCCTGCAGATGGATCTCGCTCGGCTGCTTGCGCACCAGATGCGCTGCCCCATCCACAACGAGCACCCGTTCAAGGCCACGGCCCTCCAATACACTGAGCGTCACAGCCATACCGTCGAAGGTCGAGAGCATCATCGGATCGGCGACCGCGGAGAAGGCCGCGACCTCGACGTTGAAGTCGAAGAGCACGGTGCGCGTCTTGCCAACCGCCAGGCCAGCCTGCGACCCCACGCGAATCGGAAGGCTGCAACGTACGGGACGATCCCCCGCGCTGGCTTGCAGCTCGATCTCAACCGAAGCGAGAGCGGGAGACTCTTGCCGACTGTTCACAAGCGCTTCGAGCTTCTTCTCGTTGTCGCCGTCCCAGCTGCGATCGGTCACGATGAGAACCCAAGGGCCCAGGCGATCCCAGACAGCGAAGTTGCGCATCCAACCGAGGAAAAAATGGGAGGGCTCCGACTGCAGGCTCGACGTCAAGAGCGGATGATTGGCGCGGAAGTCTCCACGGTACGGCCCTTCGGTGGTCGCGATCATCGGTGAGCGAAAGAGCTCGGCATTGACCATCAAGAGCCTGCGCCCCGTGCCGGCAATCGGGTGCGAGATGTAGGGCCCCATGTTCCCCTGCACCTTGCGTACCGCTATCACCTGCCGCTGGATCTCGCCAGCGAGGACGGTTTCCGATGCAAAAAGCAAGGCCTTGCCATCGGGCAGGAACGTATTGACACTGAAGCTGTGCACGAGCACGCTCGGGTTCTGCAACACCTGCGGCCCCTGAACCATCGCCATACCGGCGTCTTCGCGGTTGACCATACCCGCCAAACGGATCGGATGATTCTCGTTCTGGTCGACCTGCGAGGTTTGAAACACGCAGTTCATGGCCAACCCACCGCCGGCGGGCGAGGCGCGCATGAGGATGCGCAGACCCTCTTGGGTCTGCAATACGACCGGATCGAACACGAACGCACCCTGCGCGATCTCGACGTCGTAATCGAACAGGAGCGAGATCGTCTCGCGCTGATCCATCAGCGTGGTCCTCCCCGGTTCCAGCTGCAGCTCGAAACTCTCGTGGTGCATGCTGGAACCGGCCTGGGCGATTATCCGGTCGACCTCGCTGGCCGCGACAACATTGTTCGCGGGGAGCTTCTGGCTGGGATCGCTGGAGGAGAGGATGTCAACGCGCACGACCGCCGCATCCGAAGCCATACCGCGCAGAGCATTGACGATGCCCTCGACCTTGGCATGGGTCGTCTGCGGAGCCAACAGCAAGAGGCTCTGCTCGTCCTGCAGCGAGAGATCGCGGCCGCGCTCGAGAAATTCATCCTCGAGGGCGCGTGAGATGATCTTCATGATGACATCGCCGCTCGAACTCGCGTAGAAGCCCCCCTTGTCGCTGCCCGCCTCGGGGAGATGATGACGCCCACGTCCTGCCGGAGGGAGCATCAGCGATTGCTCCCAGCCCTTGACGTCGATGCGAGGCAAGATTGCCCGCAGGTCGTAGATCGCGAGGAGCAGCTCTTCCTTTTGGCCTTCGTCTTCGCCCTCGATTGCAGGTGCGAGAACGGGGGCGCCGGTGTGCACGGGAGTTGCGTTCACCGCAAGGAGAGAAACGAGCGCGAAGGAGAGTTGAATCATCATGGAAGCAGAAGGGAATCTGGAGTTGCCGAAGAATCGTGGCACTTGTCGAGGGCGCGCGCGACGCGATGCACACCGTAGGCGGTGCGATCGCGACGGTCGACCTCGTCGAGCGAGGCCAGCAATCCGCTCCAGCCCGCATCCCGCCCCTGCCTGGGCGTATGCACGGCGCTGCGGATGCCAGCTTCCCCCAAAAGGGCGTGGATCGAAATAAGAACAGCCGCGCGGAGTCTGCGCTCCTTCGCATCGATCTCGCGGAAACCCGCGAGTAGCGTACGAGCGCCGGTAGTGGCTCCGAATTCCCCCACCGCTAGTGCAGCCCACTGCCGTTCATCGGGATGCAAGAGGTTCGCGATAGCGAGTAGAGCCAGGCTGGTTGCGGCGCCTTCGTGTTCGGTTGCGAAGAGCAGCTCCAACCATACGGAGGCATCGGCCTGCGCTTCGCGCAGGACCAGGCTCTCCGTGAATTCGTTCATGGCGTCGACATTACGCTCCGCCAGGTCGCGCATGGTCCCGAGAATCGCGTCCTCATCGACGCGCCCAGCGACGTGCAGGCGGAGGAGCAGCTCGCACGGTGCCGATCCAGACCAGCGGGAGATACAGGCCAGGGCGCGTTCGCGTTCTCGCGTTTCCTCGCAACGCTCCTCCAGCCACACGAACGCGTCGGGGGGTTGCAGGATCGCCAGCGCCGCATAGACGACCTCGGAGGGACGTTTGCCCGCTTCCAGACGATGCGCCAGCTCGCGCCCGCCGTCGCGCACGAGATGCAACCGCGACAGCACCTCGTCATGCGTCGCCCGGCCGGACTCGGCCATGGCCACCAATCTGTCCAGGGCGAAGGGGCCGGTTTGGGACAGCCCATCGAGGAGCGTCGCTCGTGAAAGGGCGACCTGTTCGCCCCGCGACTTGCGCGCGAGAAGCTCCTCGAGCTGGCCGGCAACGTCTTCGCCACCGATGCGCACAAGGACCTGCAACGCAGGAACAGCGTGGTCTGGATCGCCGACGATGCGCGAGAGAACGGGCAGACCCGCCTGCCCCAGGCGACCGAGGGCGATGAAGGCCTCCGAGCGCAGCTCTTCGTGGCCGAGCACACGTTCCAGCCCATTTGCCGAGTTGGCATCACCGCGCTCGCCGAGATAGCGAATCGTCGCGGCGAGGAGCTCGGAAGAATCCTCCGCAAGCAGACCTTCGACGAAACGTAACACCGGCCATCCGGCACGCGCGATGGGCCGGGTCGATTCATCGAAGTGTCGCGCCGGGTTGGATTCGTTTGCATCATCAGCGTAGGCGTCCAGCAAGGCAGCGATCACGGCATCGCGCACGGTGTCCTGATCCGCATCCTCATAGGAGACGACCTGCCCCGAGAGCGTCAGCGATTCCTGCGGAGCAACGACAAACGCATCGCCCGGGCGATCTATTTCACCGAGCCTGTCAACCAAGAGCACCAGCACGGCCAGGGCCGCTACACCCGAAAGGGATAGACGCCACATGCGCCACGTCTTCCGGTGCGGCTCGAAGTGAAAGTCGTCCTGGACGGGCTCGGTTCGCCGAGAGCCCGCGGCGATGCCATCGTGAATGCGCACCAGGGCGCGGTCGGTATCGACGCGTTCCATGGCGGGTTCGGGCAGCACTTCGAGCGCTTCTTCCAAGCGCTGTGCGGCCACGTGTTCACGCCGGCAGTCAGGACATCGGGCCGTGTGATCATCGAGGGCGAAGCGCTCCTCGAGTCGCAGCTCCCCATCCATGACGAGGCGGATCGCCTTGCGCGCGCGGCGGCAGCCCCTCATAGCGCCCCGCCCCGGTCTTCCTTGGCCTCGGAGTCGGCGGGGTCGAGCAGGTACGCCAGACTTCGGCGCAGCTCCTTGCGGGCCTTCATGACACGCGTGCGCGCGGTCTGCGGCGTGACACCCGTCGCGGTCGCAAGCTCGTCATAGCTCCAACCCTCCTGCGTCCGAAGCAAGATGCTGATACGCAGATTCTCGGGAAGCGCTTCGATGGCATCCGCCACGCGCCGCCCCACCTCACGCGATGTGAGCTCTTGCTCGGGCGACTCCTTGACGGACGCGATCTCCGTCAGGCTCGTGCGCTGCGGGCGGCGTTGCTGCTGGCGAATGCGATCTCGCACCAGATGCAAGAGGATGCGGCGCAACCAACCAAGGAAAGACCCCTCGCCCCGATAGTGCGCCAGTCCTCCGTGGGCGCGCACAAAACACTCCTGTGCCAGATCCTCAGCATCCTCGTGATTGCGCACCAGATGGAAGGCCGTGCCATACACCCGCGCATAGAATCCGCGCACGAGCTCGTCGAACGCCGAGCGCTCACCCTGCCGAGCGCGATCCACGAGCACCCCTTCATCCAGCACGATGGGCTCGCTCCTGAGTCGAAAACGGGTGTTGGGTCGCAAAAACCGCATGTAGATTGGTCCTGGCCACGGCAGGCGAACAAGGAGACGCCGGGGGACCCCAGGCGTAGCCCGGTTTCCGGAAATTCCGCGGTCAAGCGGCTATATCGTAGCTGCGGAGTCCGGTTTCGCCTCACCAAGGCGCCCAATCGGCGCCCCTACGGCACTACAGGCCGAAGCCGACGACGATGCCCCCCTGGACATAGTCGGCGTCGGTACTCGCGCCACCGATGTCGAGATCGGTCGCGGTGAGAAAGCGCACGTCGAAGCCGAGCGACCAGTTGCTTCCGAAGAAGTACATGGCCCCGGCGTGAACGTAGGGGCCGAAACCGATGTCGTTATCGGTAGCCGTGACCATAGCGACGGTCACGTCGATATCGGCCAGGATGATGGCCAGACCTCCGCCAGCGAACAGACGGAGCCTCTCGATGTCGACCGAGCCACGCACACCGATGTTGCCCTCGACAAAGCTCGAGGAAACGTCGGCCACGCCGACTTCATCGAAGTCGAAGGCAAAAGCAACGGCACCCTCGTAGCCGAAGTTCGAACTGTCGACGCCAGGAAAACTGTCGGTCCATTCGAAACCGAAGGCAATGGGCTGATCCACCGGATCGTAAAACGTGTCGTCGTCCAGGCTCCGCAGAGCGGTATGCGCTATCCCCATGCGGGTCGGATTCCCGTCCAGATTCCCTGGGGAGATCTTGGCAGAGCGGCTGGTCGCCATGCAACTCGATGCGACGAGAGCGGCCAGGAGGACGGTGAACAGGCGACGGAAGGGGCTCTGGAGGAGGGACGCGATTTCAGCTTTCATCGCCGATGACAATAGCAAACGTGGCCGGGGTCGTCGATTCGAACGCGGTGCTAGCACCTCGCAGATGTCACGCCGACGCTACGGCACTTCCTTCGCGCTCACGGAAAAGCCGCGCCCTTCCTTCCGGCTCGAACACGCTCCCTCCGGGCAAGGACTTCCGCATTCGTGGGTGGCGAGCGCATATCGGAAACACCTTCGCCCGGGGCTGTGAAGGCTTTTCGCGTCACCCTTCGAGATCGAATAGAACCCCGCTCCGGCGGAGCTTTCCACCACCCGCACCCGACCCGAGGCCCCAAGGTGGAACGTGGAGAACGAGTTTCCTCACGTCCACTTCCCTCTCATCCACAGAACCCATGCGCCCTCACCTTTGCTCTCTCACTTTGATCATCACTCTCGCCGGCTGGGCGGGAGCCCAGGCGACGACCCCGACACCCGGAACGATCGCTAGCTTTCAGAAGATCAGCAAGACGCAGGGCAACCTCTTTGCCATCCTGGAAGAAAACGATCAACTGGGGCGGGCTGTCACAAGCCTGGGCGATGTCGATGGCGACGGTATTCAGGACATCGCCGCAGGTGCCTTGAGCGACGATGACGGTGGAGAAGATCGGGGTGCGGTCTACATCATCTTTCTGGAGAGCGATGGCACGGTCAAAGGCCAGAAGAAGATCAGTGACTGGTTCGGGGGGTTCGAGGGAATTCTTGACGATGGCGACCAGTTCGGTCGTGCCTGTGGCGGCGTTGGGGATATCGATTTTGACGGTATTCCGGATCTCGCGGTCGGCGCGAACTTCGACGACGACGGCGGTGGCAACCGCGGAGCGGTCTGGATCCTGTTCCTGAACCGGGACGGCACGGTCAAGGCGCATCAAAAGATCAGCAGCACCGAGGGTGGCTTCGACGGCTCGGCGATGAACAATTTCGACGAGTTCGGGCGCTCTTTCGCTCCGCTGGGCGACTTCGACGGAGATGGCATCCCTGACCTCGCGGTAGGCGTCCCCTACGACGACGATGGCAACGTTAACTCCGGTGCCATCTACATGCTTATGTTGAACCGCGATGGAACCGTCAAGCAGCAGGCCAAGATCAGCCAAACGGCTGGAGACTTCACGCCAGAGATCGGAGAAAAGGACTACTTCGGTTGGTCTCTTGCCTCGGCTGACATGGACGACGATGGCACGCTGGATATCATCACGGGCGAAGTGCTCGACGACGCAGGCGCGATCAACGCGGGAGCGATCTGGGTGCTCTTCATGAACCAGAACGCCACCGTTCGCGAATCGCGCAAGATCAGCATGATCGACGGAGGCCTGGACGCCGACCTGGAGAACTTCGATCAGTTCGGCGTTTCCGTGGCCGTGCTGGGCGACCTGAACGAGGACCTCATCCCCGATCTCGCCGTCGGGGCGGTCAAGTACGACGATGGCGCCTTCGAAAGCGGCGCGGTTTTCATCCTGTTCATGAACCGCGACGGCACGGTCCAGCGCAACGAGCGCATCGGCAATTCGGGTCCCGTGTCCCTGCCCCTGGCGCCAACGGACTGGTTCGGCTCGGCGATGGCGCCCCTGGGAGACCTCAACCTCGATGGAGTTCCTGACCTGATCGTGGGTTCCCGCAATGACGACGACGGCGGCGCGAACACCGGCGCCCTGTACACGCTCTTCATGGAAGGTGGCGTACTGCCCCCCGTAGCACGCATGCGCGCTTCGACCACTTCCGGGCAAGCACCGCTACTGGTCTCCTTCGAGGACACCTCGAGCGGATCGCCGACGACGTGGTCTTGGGACTTCGGTGACGGCATGACCTCGACCATGCAAAATCCGGTGCACACCTACGACCTGATCGGCACGTACACGGTTAGCCTCGGCGTCACGGGCCCGGCTGGCACCGATACGCTGATAGCGGATCAGATGATCGTTGTCACCGAGCCCATCGCCTCGGCTATCGACCCTCTCGGCTGTGACGTCAATCCGCCGAACAGTTTCATTGTGCTCTCCGGAGAGCCGCGCATCGGCACGACGCTGACCTTTGGCATCGACAACCCCTTCGGAACACAGAACCCCGGTTCGATCGCGCGTCTCGGCGTGTCGACCGCTCCCGACGCAAACTACCCCTGCGGTCGTAGCCTGCCACGTCTATCGATGTCCGGATCCGGCACCGATGCCGAATTGCTGATCGACTTGACGCAACTCGTCGCCATCGAGACCGGCGCCATCTGGATGGGCCCGGGTAACCCGGCTCCCGTATCCGTCGAAATCGCCGCGGATCCAAGCTTGATCGGGTTGTCGATCTTCGTTCAGGGGCTCTTGATCGACAAGAGGGCCACGACGGGACCGCGTATCGGTCTAGCCGGAGGCGTCGAGATCAAGGTCGGCTCCTAACGAAGCTCCCCATTTCGCGAGCGGTCGGGGCGCCTACTCGGCAGCAGCCTCGGCCCGTTCCTTCAGACGCTCGAGGTCCTCGATAACACGTCCGTGTAGTTGGGCAGCGAAAACGGGCTCAGCCAACTTGGCCAACGTGCCCTCGAACTCCGTGCGGTAGTGGATGAAAACGACCGTGCGATCCGCCTGGTAGGGAGCATCGACTTCGATCGTGACCTCGTAGGGCCGCCCCTCGATCGTGGTGCGGTACGCGAAACGCTGTCCGTCGACAAGCTCGGTGACCTCGACGCGGCGCTGTTCCTGGCCCGTCTCGGTGCGATGGGTCTCCGTGAAACTCTCACCGGCCTCCATTCCAAAAACGGAGCGGTGCGAACTCTTCACGAGTCCGTCGATCCACTGCATCCGACGGTCCGGTTCGGCGCACCAGGTAAAGACGTGCGGTACTCGACGACGAACCTGGATACTGGCGTCGCCTTCGCAGATTCCATCGCCTCCTCCTACGAGGACCATGCCGCCTACGGTCAGGGGAAGCAGGATGACGACGATCCATATCACGGTCTTTAGAACTTGCATGTCACGGCCTGGATCGGCCGTGGGAGCGTCGAGTATTGAGGCCTTCGCTTTCCCTATGCCAGGTGAGGTGGGAAAAAAGCTCGGTGTTGCTCGGGCGCAGGCGGTGTCATAGCTGGCTGCGTGTCTTTGCCCTGGCTCCGCACGAGACCAGTGCCAAAACCAGAATGTTCGCGGCCAAGCCGTACACCCCGGCGTGGATAGCGAAAGGGCGCAGGTCGGGCCACTTGAGGAAGACGATGTTCACGCCGACCCCGACCAGCAAGCCGGCGAGAACGCCGGTGCCCGTTGCGCTCTTGATGTATAGAGCGGCGACTACCGGGGGAGCGAACTGGACAACGACCCCGTAGGCGTAGAGCAAGAGCACGACCAACGCATCTTGGCTATAAACAGCCATGATGTAGGCCGCGACCATGACGACGACAACGAAGACCCGGATCCAGTAGCGCTGGCGTTCTGAATCGAAGTCGAGTTTCAGGGTAGTGACCAGGCCGTCGCGCACGAGCGCCGAAGCTGCCGCATGGGCGATCGCGTCGCCCGAGGACATCGACGCGGCCAAAGCACCGGCGCAGAAGAGTCCCACGATGAAGTCGGGCATGTCGATGTTCATCAGGATGTGCGGCAGGATCTGGTCAGCTTCCGCCGGGCCGGTCGAGAAGAGCACGCCCGCGAAGCCGACGATCAAGAGCGGCACGATGAACAGCTGAAAGGTCGGATACAGCATCACCGTGCGGCGGAGGGTCGCTTCGCTGCGCGCAGTGAAGGCCTTCATGAAGAGGTGGGGCCAGACGGAGAAACCCAGGCACGAGATGAGGATGCTCGACGAGAATTCGCTCATGGGCCAGGGCTCGCCTGACTTGGCCAGCCCCGGGACACGCAAGAGCTCGGGGCGCTGCTCGGCGATCTGGTGGAACATCTCGCCGACACCACCGTAGAGCTGGTACGGAATGTAGAGTCCCAGAACCCAGGCCAGCACCATCATGAACACGCCCTGAAACGTGTTTGTCCAGCCAACGCCCAGCACACCGCTCGATAGCACGTAGACCAGCACGACGGCGTAAACGATGGCAGCTCCCGCCCACGTGGGCAGTGCGCCTTCGGTAGCCGCATTCAGTACATAGCCTGCGCCTTTCATCTGCAGCGCCAGATAAGGCACGAAGGCAAGGATGCTGACGAGCGCCATGCAACCGGCGATCCAGCGGTTGTTGAAACGCGCCGCGACCATCTCGCCCTGCGTGACAAAGCCGTGGATTCGCCCGAGTCGCGCCGCCCGCGGGCCCAGGAAGTAGAAGGGCACGAATCCCAGAGTTCCGAAGGCAAGGATGTAAAAGGCAGCGGCACCGCGCGAGTAGGCCCAGCCGGGGGCGCCGAGAAAGGCGAAGGCGCTGAAGATCGTCGCGCCCGTGATGAAGTACATCACGAACGTGTTCAGGTTGCGGTCGCCAGCGACATAGCCCGTCGCCGTATCGCTGGACTTGCCTTTGGCGGCCATGCCCACCCAGAGGCACAAGGCCAGGTACGCGCCGACAACACCCAGGACGACGGCCATTACTCCCGGCCTCCCGCCGTTGCGCGATGGTAGATCGCCAGGGCGAGAAACGTCGCCAACGACCAGCCGGCGTACCAGGCCAGCGAGAAGGGCAAGCCCAGGACGTAGGGTTCGATGCGCCCACCGGCCAGTGCAGCTCCCGGCCACACGAGCGACAGGAAGCAAAGCGATAGGTAAACAGCGAGAAACACGTGGGGGAGTCGGCGCGCCGTCATTTCGTCACTCACATCGCATGAAGCCACTTGGTCGCTGGCCATCATAACCAAGGGAAGGGGCGCCATCCCATCCCCGCCAGAGCCCTCCTAGAAGAGGTTGTAAGCGAAGGGGTTCAGATCCGACCCCTCGCCCAGGAGGGCCAAGAGGCCCAGCATCACGACGATCAAGACGATCGGCGTGAGAATCCAGAACTTGCGTTCCTTGATGAAACCCCAGATTCCGCCGTTATCCGCGCCCATGGATCAACCCCATCTCCAGCATGTGTTCGAAGAGAAGACGACCGACTAGCTCGTTGCCTCGCGGAGAGAAGTGCCCGTCGATCGCGAAGTACAGATCTTCGCCCTCTTCCGCCAGTCGGCGCAAGTCCGGGAGTAGATCGATAACTGGAATTCCGTGCTCCTGGCCGAACGAGACCAGGTGGTCGATCTCGATCGTGTTGCCATTTCCGTGAACTTGGATCTTGTCCGGAACCAGAGCGATCACGAGCTGCACGTCGTTCTCATGAGCCAGCTCTTGCGTTTCCACCAACAAAGCGTCGATGACCTTCAAGGTCTCGACATAGGGCGGGGTCCCGATCACCCGTGCGCGCACGGAATCGATGGCCAGGAGACGGCGTTTCACGAAATCGAAGACACGCGAGCCCTTCAGCGCCCGGTTCAGCTTGTGCTTGAACCCGGGGGCCTCCAGCTCGAAGCGCTCGGTCCAGGCGACCCCGCGCTTGGGGACCGGTACGTTGCTCAGCTCCAGTTCGCCATCGCTGACCTGGAAGAACGGTCGTGGATACGTGTACGCTTCTTTCAGACAGACGTCCGCGACGTCGTTGTGATACATCAGGACGACCATGTCAGGGTCGTACGCTAGTCCTGACTCCTTGAAGTATAGGTATTCCTGGTCGGTCCCGTATCCGGTGGTGCCGAAGTTCATCACCTCGAAAGACCCCTCGGCCTTGGCCTCGAGCTCGTCGGCAAAGACGTTCGAGATGCGCTCTTCGGCTTCGACGCCATAGCCCCACGTGAACGAGTCACCGTAGAACTGAACGCGGCGTACGCCCGCTTCCTTCTCGAGCCCTTGCTCGACATCGCGCCGGCCTTGCGAGTTGATAACGACCTCGCTCTTCGAGTCCGGCATGAAGAACGTCCCGGAGGCGCCGGGTTTGTTCTGCCAACCCAGAGTCTCGTCGTACTCGTAGAATGCGAACTCGTTGTCGCGTTGCTCGTACGCGGGTTGGCGCTCGAAGACCCGCAAGCCAATTTCGAACACGGCCAGCAAGGCCAACGAGACTCCCGCCACGACGGACAGGTTGATCAGAATCTGCCGTAGCCGACCTCTGCTCAGCGGCCGCTGTTTCAACGCTACGGATCGGGTCGCTTCTCGGTTTTCTGCCATGTCCTCTCCTTCGGCCAATCCTCGGCAAAGGTTTCTGCAGTTTCGACCAAAAAAGCCGTCACCTCCCAGGATCGAGCACCGATTCCCCCACCTTCGATCACATACCCCGCTTGGCCTGCCTCGAAAGCCTGCGCGCAGCCTCTGTTTCGCAAAGCCGGGCGGCTATCCGCACTCCATCCGCAGAATGCGGTGGTTGGCGCGGAAACCCGCACGTTCGATGGCACGGCGAGCAGCGAGGTTCGTTACCTCGGTGGAGCAGTGAGGATGCAGCCCGAGCTCGCGGCCACGCGCGACGAGGCTGGCCAGCATGCGCGAACCGATACGCGCACCGCGCTCCTGGTCGCGCACGATCAAGCCCACGTGGGCGACACCTTGCTGTCGCTGATCGACACGCATCTCTCCTACCGAAACCAACTGCGAGTCTTTTTCGAACAAGAGCATCTCGCGTCGCTGCAGGCGTTCGAGAACATAGTCGTTCAGGAACTCCCTGGGAGCACCTACTTGCTCCGCCTGGAAATCGACAATGCGCTGATGGTCGTCCAGGCCGGCCTGTTGCAACCCGTCCAAACCGGCAACCTCCGGCTCCGTTACCGAGGCGAAGAGCAAGGTATGCGATTCGACCTTGGCAGCCACATCCAGAGCCGTGGACAGATAGTTCGGATCGAGCGTGTGGACCATCATGCACTTGACCGACAGCTCCCCCAGAACAAAGCCCAGGGCCGCTCCGGAATGCTTTTGATGGAAAGGCTCGACGTAGAAACGCAGCAAGCGACTCTCCTCATCCACGCACGCGGACCCGACGAGCGTCTCGTCCAGACAGAGCGCATGGGGCACGGCCATATCGGCAAAGGCCGCCCACATGTCGTCCAACGGAGCCACGAGTTGGTCCAGGTACGGTTCTTGGTGATCGCGGTAGGCAGCGGCAGCGCCGGAGCCCAGGGAGAATCGAAGAGCGCTCATTCTTTCGGTCGCAAGTATCCAGAGGTTCTGTCGTCGGTCAGGCTACCAGGATCCCTATCGCCCCTTCGACTCCGAAGCCTCCGCTTCGATCGCCGTCATGATGATCGCTCCCCAATCCCACAGCAAAGCGTCCTTGGGGTCCCATGTCTGGGGTTCGTAGGAGAAGCTCGAGCGCCACGAATCCGCAACGGATTGGTCGCCCGAGGAAAGCCCGGGACGCGGCGAAAACGGCGAATCCAGGAAGCCACCCGTTTCCTTCGATCCCCTATTTCGTTATCCCTCGGGGAGTGTCGAAGATGCTCTGGCACCCCGAATGAAAAGCGTGAAGACCGTCCCACAGGAACCACCCGCCGCGAGCGACGACCCTCCGCTGGGGTTTGCCGAGCTTTCCGCGGGCAAGTTGCTGGCCAAGAACAGCATCTGGAATCTCGTGGGACTGGGGCTACCTTTGGTTGCGGCCCTCATCGCGCTGCCGCATCTGGTGACCGGGTTGGGAACGACGCGGCTCGGGATCCTGGCCATCACGTGGACCGTCGTAGGTTACTTCAGCCTGTTCGACTTCGGGATCGGTCGCGCACTGACGACGTTGATCGCCGAAGAGCTCGGAGCCGGGCGTCGCGAACGGAGCGCCGGGTTGGCGTGGACCGGGTTGTGCCTGATGGTCGCGTTGGGGCTCGTGGGCACCCTCCTCGTGTTCGTCGGGACCCCGTTTCTCTTGACACGCGTATTGAAGGTGCCCGAGGAGCTCTACCAGGAGAGCTATGAAGCTTTCCTCGTGCTGGCGGCGACGATTCCCTTCGTGATCAGCGCGGCCGGACTGCGCGGCATCCTCGAGGCGTATCAACGCTTCGACCTCGTCAACGCGGTGCGCATTCCGTTGGGCCTCCTGAACTTCCTCGGGCCCCTGGCGATGTTGCCCTTCTCGAACAGCCTCTTCGCGATGGTGATGGTTCTGGCGGTTGGTCGCGTACTGGCCTGGGCCGCGAGTGCGGTCCTGTCCGCGCGCGTGATGCCCGAGCTGTGGCGCGGCGTCTGCTTTCGACGCGAGAGCGTTGCACCGCTCGTGCGCCTGGGTGGATGGATGACCGTGACGAACACGGTCGGACCGGTGATCGTCTACATCGATCGCTTTCTGATCGCGTACTTCGTGTCGGCCACGGCGGTTTCGTTCTACGTCACTCCGTTCGAGGTCGTGGGCAAGCTCTTGATCGTCACCTCGGCCATCGCCAGCGTGCTCTTCACCGCCTTCGCCGCCTCGTTTCAAAACGACCGCGCGTTAACGGCTCGGCGCTACCAACAGGGGCTCGGAGCCACGGCGGCCCTGCTCTTCCCCGCCTGTCTGGCCTTCGTAATCCTGGCTCCGATGGGGATCCGCCTCTGGATCGACGCGGACTTCGCCATGGAAAGCGGCACGGTGGCGCAGCTTCTCGCCATCGGTGTGTTCGCCAATGCCATGGGCCAGATCCCGTTCACGTTGGTGCAGGCCGTCGGCCGACCCGATCTATCGGCCAAGCTGCACGTGATCGAGCTTCCGCTCTACATCCTCCTGGTTTGGGGACTCGCCAGCCGACACGGCGTGAATGGCGCGGCCCTGGCCATGGCGATTCGCTCCCTGATCGATACGCTGATCCTCATGCTGATCGCACGCAAGCTCGTGCCCGAGATCGGAGGAGCGTCCTGGCGTTGGATGGGTGGAACCCTGCTCGCGACCGGGTTGCTCGTCGCTGTCTTTTTCGTGCCCGGTATGGTGGCTCTTTGATGAGCGAACCCGCTTCGAAGAAGGCGCCAGCCACTCCGGGCTTGCGCGCGGTGCTCCCGGGGACCCGGCCGAACTGCCCTTTGTGCGGAACGGCAGGTCACGTCGCCCACGAGCCCCTGCCCGATCGCTTCTTCGGCAGCCCCGGATCCTGGAGCTTCCGCACCTGCCCCGACGAGACCTGCGAGCTCGCCTGGATCGATCCGCTCCCATCCAAGAACGAGTTGGCCGAGGCGTACTCGGGTTACTACACCCACGCGGCTCCGCGCACGAAGGCGCCGCTGCTACGCCCGATCTACGATCGCATGAAGCGCGGCTTTCTTGCGCAAGGCTTGGGCTACGACAAAGGCGTCACCGACCTCGAACGCCGACTGGGCTTCTTCGCGCGCTTTCTCCCCGAAGCACGACACCAGATGGACGCCGCCGCGATGCACTTGCCCGCCAGCCAGCGCGGCCGCATCCTCGAAATCGGTTGCGGCAACGGCAACATCCTCACCCAGCTTGCTGCACTCGGCTGGGAAGCGTGGGGAGTCGACCTCGATTCGCGCGCGGTCGAGGAGGCTCGCAAACACGGCGCCACCGACGTGCGCGCAGGCGTGCTCGAGGATCAACACTACCCACCCGACCACTTCGACGCGATCGCCTCGGTCCATGCCCTCGAGCACATCCCCGACCCGCTAGCGCTCTTCGAAGAGTGCGCCCGCATCCTGCGCCCCGGTGGGCACCTGGTCGTCTCGACACCCAACTGGAATTGTCTCACGCACAGCGAGTTCGGAACCTACTGGCGCGGCCTCGAACCGCCTCGCCACCTCCATCTCTTCAACCGCCGCTCTCTTCGTTCCATCCTGGAGCGCAGCGGCTTCTCACTCGTGTCCATCGCGACCACCTCGCGGGGCGCAGCATACGGACATCGCACGAGCTCCGCGGCAAAGTGCCCTCAGACGAGCGCTGTGTTTCGGGCCGTGGCCGCCCGCGTGCATTCGATCCGCGTGTGCGGACGGCTCAGCATCGACCCGGACGCAGGGGACGAGCTCCTGGCGATTGCCGTTCGGCGCTGATCCGATGCGTTGCGACCCCGCCACCGACAAGCTATCGCGGTGGCCAGATGGCACGGGCCTCTTGGATCGGTATCACAGACCCCTGACCTTCGATGCGGTGCACCCCGTTGGAGACGCACCCTTCCGGCGGAATTGCCCTGGTGACCTCTGCAGCCATGACTCCGTTCCGGCTAAGCGAGTTGACGGCCGAGGCAGACCCGTTTAGCGTGCGCGGCATGAGCCTACTAGCAATGATCGAAGACGGGGCGAGCGACGGCACTTCCACGGCTCTGGTAACGAACGATGCGGTCGTCTTCGGGCTGCTGATCGCGATTCTGGGCTTCGTTTTCTGGAGCTCCAAGAGCGAGAACGCGGGTTGGCGCCGCTTCTACAAAGTGGTGCCGATGTTGCTGCTGTGCTACTTCCTGCCCTCGCTCCTGACCCTGTTCGGGATCGTCGACCCGAAGGTATCCAACCTGTACTTCGTGGCCAGCCGCTACCTCCTGCCGGCCAGCCTCGTGCTGCTCACGATCAGTGTCGATCTGCGTGAGATCGTCAAGCTGGGGCCCAAGGCCCTCATCATGTTCGTGACCGGCACCGTCGGGGTCGTCCTGGGCGGACCGCTGGCGGTGTTTCTGACATCGCTATTCGATCCCGAGCTGGTCGGGGGCAACGGACCCGAGGCCATCTGGCGCGGGCTGACCACCGTGGCGGGCAGCTGGATCGGTGGCGGTGCAAACCAGGCCGCGATGAGGGAGATCTTTCAGCCGACCGACGAGATCTACAGCGTCATGGTCGCCGTCGATGTGATCGTCGCCGAGGTCTGGATGCTGTTCCTTCTCTTGCTCGTCGGCAAGGCGAAGGAGGTCGACAAGTTCTTCAAGGCCGACGCCAGCGCCGTGGACACGCTCCAGGCAAAGATGGATACCTTCTCGAAGAGCGTCGCGCGCATCCCGACGGCGGCAGACCTGATGGTCATTCTGGCCTTTGCCTTCGGCGCGGTCGCCGTTTCTCACGCCAGCGCCGATTTCATCGCACCCTGGATCGACACCAATGTTCCGGCCCTCAGCAAGTTCAGCCTGAACTCGCAGTTCTTCTGGCTGATCGTCCTGGCCACGACCTTGGGGGTCTTCCTGTCGTTCACGCGCGCTCGCCAGCTGGAAGGTTCGGGGGCTTCGAAGGTCGGTACGATCTTCATTTTCATCCTGGTCGCGACCATCGGCATGCACATGGACATCGCGGCTGTTTTCGAACACCCCGGTCTCTTCGTGGTCGGGGGAATCTGGATGCTCTTCCACGTGGGGCTGATGTTCCTCGTGGCGTACTTCATCAGAGCTCCCTTCTTCTTCCTCGCGGTGGGCAGCAAGGCCAACATCGGCGGTGCCGCCAGTGCGCCCGTGGTGGCGGCGGCCTTCCATCCCTCGCTAGCCCCCGTGGGCGTGTTGCTCGCGGTCCTAGGCTATGCGCTGGGTACATATGGAGCCTTGCTGTGTGGCATGCTGATGCGGGGGGTCGCGCCCTCCTAGGCAAGCTCCGCCCTTCTTCCCCTCGAGAATGCAAGCGAACGCTCGAGTGGCTCGGGTTGGCGCTACCGTGGACAACGGCCCCGCTCTCGGACTGCGTCCGGCACTTCTGATTCGCTAGCGGTGTGGCTCCATGGTCAGAAGCGCCGTGAACAGATCGATTCCATACCACAGGTTCGCGATACGCAGATTCTCGTCGGGAGCGTGTTGATTGTTGTCGTGGTTGGCGATCGGAACGACGATCACCGGCACGTTGTCGTACTTGGTGAAGAGATAGAGCGGCAGCGAGCCTCCCAGGCTGGGCACCATCACCGGTGCCGTGCCGGCGGCCATGGTCGCCGCTTTCACCAGCGGGCCCACGACGGGATGATCCATGGAAGCGCGGGCAGCGACGTACCCCCCACCGCGCCTGATGCGCGCGATGCGGGGATGGGCCAAACGCGTGTCTAGATCCGGCTCGTCGCGCACGATGTGATAGCCCTGAGCTGCGATGTGGGCCTCGATCAGATCCAGCATGTGCGCGGGTTCGTTGCCGCGCACCAGGCGCACGTCCATCGAAGCCACGGCTGTCCCGGGAATGACGTTGCGCGCCTCGGCCCCGGTTCGTCCGCTGGTCAGTCCACGAATGTTCAACGAGGGCAGCAACAGCCGTGCGGAGAGCTTTCCATCGGCCTCGGTGCGCGCCAACCCGAACTCGCGCATCAAGGCCTGGTCGACCTCGGGGATTTCCGCCAGGGCCTGGCGTTCGGCTGCGCCCAGGGGTGTGACCGTGTCGTAGAAACCCTCGACCAACACCTTGCCCGAGGCGTCCTTCATGGACGAGAGGAGCCGTGCCAGCATCTCTCCGGGGTTCGGGGCCCAGTTGCCGTAGTGTCCGCTGTGCAGACCGCGGGTCGCCCCGTAGACGGTCAGCTCGAAGCTGGTGATGCCGCGCACGCCGAAGACCAGTTGCGGTCGCCGACTTTGATGCACGGGGCCATCGCAGATGAACCAGGCGTCCACATCGAGGCGTTCGTGGTGCGCGTCGAGATACGCCTCCAGATGCGGCGATCCCGCCTCTTCCTCGCCCTCGAAGAAGAAGACGATATTCGCGGTACGCGCGATGCCGGCTTTCGACAATGCGTCCAGGGCGGTCAGAAGTGCGGGAAGCGGCGCCTTGTCATCCCCCGCCGCACGCGCATAGATGCGCCATTCGGGATCGATCGTCTCACCCGAGGACGGCCAGTCGCGCCGCACGCCCCCCGCGTGATACTCGCGCGTGTAGAGCACCGGCTCCCAGGGCGGGTTCGTCCATTCGTCGCTGGCTACCGGTTGGCCATCGTAATGCACGTAGATGCCATACGTCGGCGCCTGAGCCGGATCGCCCGCGTTGGAATCGAGGCGGCCGTACACGATCGGCGGGGCCCCTTCTTGATTCCACAATTCCATCTCCACGCCGCGTTGCGCGAACAATTCACTGATCCACTCCGCGTTGCGCCGGATGTTCACGCGGTCACTGGCGACATTGGGCACCCGCAGAAGCTCGGCAAAGCTGCGCAGAATGGCCGAGCCATACTCCTCGCGAAACTCGCGCGCCGCGAGCACCGCGGGGCTGACCTCCTGAGCTCCCGCGTACGAAGAGACGAAGAGCAACGCGAAAAAGGCATTGGGCTTCATGCACTATCCCCCAAGTCGCAGGCCGCATCCGGGACAGCGCGCAGGCAGTTTCGAAAACGACTCCCCGCACGCTGGACAACTGTTCTCCTCGGCGTCGAGATCGATCGTCGCTTCCGCCGCACGACGAGCCTCGTCATCGAGACCATCGAGGAACTGCGACTCGATACGTTGTGCTGCACGCTGTCCATGGGCGCCCGCGACCGCGAGCAAGAATTGGCTGCCTCACTTGTTCGAATCGGTCCCGGGAGGCTGGACGATCTCGGAGGGAATGTCATTTCCCGAGAGTAGGCGGCGCAGCTCCTGAAGACGCGGAAAGCCTCCCTGCGCAATGAAAACGGGATCTTCGAAGTCCATGGGCGACATGGTAGCACCCGCTGGGTTGGTCGGGATGCGCGCGGTGCGGAGTGCTCAGGCGTGGGTGCACCTGGAGGGCACTGCCGTCCTCGTCCAAGGACACGGCCGCGGCCAGGGGTCGTTGGAATCCTGGCATGATCATTGCGCTAACCCGGGCTCGATTCCCGTTACGATCATCTCCCTCCTCGAAGACGCCGCCCATGATTCGTTCTTTCAGAGCCCCGCTGATCCTCGCCGTTTTCACTCTCCCCGCAGCCGCGCAGGTCGGGCATACCTGGGGCCCGGAACAGGCGCCGATCGGCTGCACCGTTAACTACTCACTTCAAAACGGAGGCTCGACGGACGTCACCTACGACCCGTGTGGCTTCGGGGTGTACGACGCCGGGGGAGCCCTTATTTACGCGCCACCTTGCGCCGGCACCGTAGTGGTGATGCCCGGCCAAGCGCACGTTTCCACGTGGCCACAGATCGACTTCTCTGGCATGCAAGTCCCCGCCGGGGTGTACCACCTGAACGATCCCACCGGTCCAGCGATCAACGTGGGCGGTGCGCAGGCGGCGATCGCTCCGCGCGGAACCCGGGGCTTCGATCTCTGCGCTCCTCAGGATGGAGGCTTCCCCTATCTGATGGGAGCCATGTTCTCGAGCGGCACGCCCGGATTCACGGTATGCGGTCAGGCGATACCGCTCCCCATGAGCGCCTTCTTCCTGACGTTGAACGACACGGCGCTCTTTCAGAACTTCGTTGGCTTTCTCGATGCGAACGGCCACGCCACCGCGAACCTGAGCCTGCCGCCCAGCTTCGATCAAATGGCCCAGGTGGACTACGCCTTCGTCGTCTTCGACTTCACTCAGCCGTGTCCCGTACGACGCGTCTCCGCGCGAACGCGCACGCTACTCTTCTAACCCGAAGGGTTCAGAACGTCCTGTTCTTCAGCTCGACCCAAACGTCGATGTTCTCACCCTCGGCCAGGGTTACCCGCTTCGGCGCGGACGTCGTGAACAGCGTGCGCGTGCCGTAGTCATGCCACTCGATCGAGATTTCGTACGTTCCTGCGGCGACTCCTGTGAACTCGAAGCGCCCCTTGTGAGCGATCGCGTTGGAGCGGAGTCGCTGTGACTTCGTATCCGAATCCGGCTCCAGCCGGGTCAGCGTCACGGGGAACCGACGGGGAACATCGCCTTGGGTATCGAAGCGACCGCGGAGGTTGGCCGTGCCTGGTGGCTCGAGGACCAGCTCGCGCGTTTCGTTCTTTGCCAGCTCGAAGGGAAGGGTGAACTCGGTCAGCTCGAGCTGCCGCATGCCGATCCGCGGCCCGATGAGAAAGGTCCCCGATGGAAGCCCCTCGACACGAAAGCATCCCGCGGCATCGGTCGTGGCGGTCCGCCTCAGGCGGAGTCCATCTACGCTGGTGTTCCCTGGCAGGATCTGAATCACTCGCGAAGGACGAGGTGCGCCTTGCCCGTCGCGCAGGACTCCGCTCACGATCGCTCCAGGCACGAGCTCGATCGCACGCGGGGCGGCGCCCTCGCTTCCGACCTCGAAGGGTCCGTCCAGATGCGCGGGATACGCTCCGTGAACGACAAGGAGGCGACTCCTTCCCTGGGGGACGCTCTTGAAGCGGAAGAAACCGGCGCGATCTGTACGCGTGATCGCGCGCCCGTAGGTGTCTTCCGAATCATCCAATTCGATGGGCTCACTGACTCGATAGAGCTTGACCAGTGCGCCTTCGATCGGGGCCCCTGTTACCTCGTCCGCAACGCTGCCTTTCAAGTCCACACCCCGGGAGAGAAGATGCACGAGGGCGTCGGGGTCCGGGTCCTGCATCACCAAGACGCGGGGGACGAGCGCAGGTGCGTAGCCTTCGGCGCGGATCTCGATACCGATGATCCCTCCCGGCGCCAGATCCGATTCCCGATCCGTGTTCCAGCGCCCGCCGGCCTCTTCGAAGTGCCAGCCTTCGCGGGCCCAAGAGGCTGAATAGCCCCGCAAGGGCTCATCACCAGGCTGTAGCTCGGGATCGACAAAGCGCACTGAGAAGGACTCGATGGGGCGTCCGGTCGTGCTGTCGATGACTCGGCCTGCGATCCTCCCGGCCGGGTGCATCGTGATTTCCAGGTCGTCCACATCTACGCGCTCGACAATGTGACTCAGGCGCTGAAGTGCCATGCCGGGTGCATAGAAGGACAGCTTCAGGTGGTTCGCCGGAAGGTCTTCGATACGGAAGTAGCCCTCGGCATCGGTCTTTCCCTCCGCATCCACATGCTCGCCATAGTAGCGCACGGAAACCCAGATCCCCTCGAGGGGTTCCCGCCCTTCGTTCAGTACATAGCCACCTACAGAGTGACCCTGCTCCATGATGACCTCGATCCCGATGAGCTCATCGAGATCCTCGGGCATCGTGATCACCTGTCGATTCGTGGCAAAATCCTCGTGCTCCACCACGAGCTTTTCTGGACCGCGTTGCACTGAGGGAAAGGCGAAAGACCCGTCCTCGGCCGAAGTCGCATCGAGCCGGTTGAAGGCGTGTGGGGAGAAACCGATATAGAGCTCGGCGCCTGCCAAGGGATTGCCCGACGCGTCCAGCACGTGCCCCTCGACACGCACTCCGCGATCGAGCGTGAAGTCCTGCGCCGCAATCCCATCGGCCTCGGTGGGCACATCCATCTGAGAGGACACCCAACCTTCCTTGCTCACATGGATCATGTGCTTCGGCCTACCGGGATCGAGGTGACCAAGATCGTAATAGCCGAGCTCATCCGACAAGACATCGTTCTGGAAGGTGTAGAAAGATGTGACCAGCGCGTCCTCGACGGGGTGCCCGTGGATATCCAGAACGACACCCTCGACGCGAAACTCCTGTTTCAGGGTGATGTTCAGTTCGCGCTCCTCGTTCGCGGCGATGCCATTGACGTGCGTACGCAACTGGCTAAACCCCCGCGCCTCTGCGAAGGCAAACACCGTTTCCCGCGCACGCATGGGCAGGTAGTAGCGCCCATTTTCATCGCTCGTCGCCGGATCGCCAAAGGTGTGCACCTTGGCGCCAGCGATGGGGTTGCCTTCCATATCGGTGACGAGCCCGGTCAGGGCGGTGTCCAGGAGCTGAAGAAACACCACGACTTCGTTCGGCGCTTCTCCTCGGAGAACATCGACCCTGCCGGCTTTCCAGGAATAGCGCCTGCTCTCAGGGAACACGCCCGTGGGTTGGGCCACGATGGCCACATTGGCAACATCAGCATCGAGGGTGACGGAGAACTCGCCTGCCTCGTCGGTCGTGATGGTCATTTCCCGATCCGGCGCGCCTTCCGTTTCGATAGGACCATCGCTCTCTTGTTCCCAGATGCGAACCACCAGCTGGAGGTCGGCGAAAGGCTCGACGACAAGCAACGCGCGGCCTGAGATGACCCGAGCTTGGCTTGCCACTGGCAGCACCTCGCGCTGTGCCTCGGTCACTTCGGGCTCGAGTGCGACCTCGCCCATCGTGGTTATCGATGCTACTTGCTGAAGCGACTCTTCAACGGTAGACGGGGATCCAGCAGGCTCGGAGGTGTCCCGTGTCTGCCACGTCAGAAACGAGGCCGTCGCAAGGACTCCGAGAGTAAGCAGCAGCTTTGCTTTCGTGCTCATGAGGGCTACCTGTGACAAGGCGGGTGTCGAAGCCGCCGTCGATCCGGCCAGCGGCGTAACCGGGTTCAGAGCAGAGAGGTCCGCAAACGGCAGCAAAGCGGTCAGCCACGTCCTATCGTCGCCGTTCGCTTCGGACGAGAGGCTCTCCCGTAGGCGCTGCAAACCACGCCGTACTTGCGATCGCACGGTTTCGGTTGGCACTCCTTGGCGGCGCGCGATATCCCCAGGCGTCAATTCGTCGAGGAACCGAAGTAGAAGGATCGTGCGGTATGGCTCTTCGAGATCGTGAACCGCTTCGACGACACGCTGCAAGACCTCGATGCGCGCCACCGTATCGACCGCCGAGGGCAGGGACTCACTGCGAGCCGCTCGCCGCTCCCGCGCATGCTGGCGAGCTTCCGAGCGAGTCCACTGCGCCGCGATGTTGCGCACGACGCCGGCCAACCAAGCTCGGCCTGAGCTCGTGGCGCCCCCCTTCCGCGAAGCGATCCAGGCATCCTGCAAGGCATCGTCCGCGCTCGCCGCATCGGCCAGCACCCCACGCGCCATGCGCTTCAGAAACCCAGCATGACGTTCCCACTCGTCCGCGGCCGAACCGGGAACGGGGATATCAGGGGGTAGGGGACGTTCGCGCATCGGGATTCACGAAAGGTCGCCACCGATCCTGGAAAGCGGTGCGCAAAAGCCTGAAAAATCTCGCGCGGCGACTATGGAACCGTGACGTAGCCCGGCTGTGTCGACACGTCGAAGCCGCCTTCGCCCTGGACGGTCAGGCTGACCGAATAGGTGCCGGAGCCCACATACGTGTGTGTCGGGTTCTGCAGAGTCGAGCTGCCCCCGTCGCCGAAGCTCCAGGTCCATCCCGAGATCGAACCCGCGCTCGTGTCGTTGAAGAAGACCGTCAACGGCGCGGCACCCGTTGTAGGTGCTCCGCTGAAACCGGCGCTTGGCGCGGGGCTGGTCGCCGGGAATCCGACCGTCAGGTGGGCTGCGTTGCACCACTGCAGAAGCGGCCCGAACAGGAAGGCCTGGAGATGCCCCTCGTTGCCGAGGTACGAAAGATCGTTCGGGACAGAGAAGGTGTGCTGATCCAAACCGCCGGTCGCCGAAGCGAAGCTGTTGAAAAGCAACCCACTGGACGGGTCGATCAGGAGCTCGCCGGCAGCGAGAAGAATCCCCGGAATCGGCTGGGTACGGGCCAGAATGATCGTCAAGGTCGCTCCGGCGACCGCCCCCGAGTCGACGGAGGCGAGCCACTGCGTTCCGATCACGGGAGGCGCCGCGATGAAACATGCCGGGTTGACGCCCGAACCGTTTCGGAAGACCGATGTCGCAGCCGGGTGAACGGTGATCAGGTCGCTCATCAGCAGCGTGTCCGAGCCTCCTGGCCCATCCACGCTCAGGCTGACGGAATAGATACCCGCATCCACATAGATGTGGCTCGGATTCTGGTCCGTGGAGGAGTTCGTATCGCCAAAGTCCCAACTCCAGCTGGTCACGGTCGGCGATGAGAGGTCCGTGAAACTGACCGTGAGCGGCTCGCCTCCCGATGTGAGAGAGGCCGAGAAGTTCGCCACGGAGGCTCCGGCTGCGACGATGTAGTTCGCCTTCGTTTCGGTACTCGAACCGCCTGGACCGACAGCCAACATGCTGACGGTGTAGGTACCCGCAAGCGTATACGTGTGTGCGGGGTTCTGCATAGTCGACGAACCAGTATCCCCGAAGGACCACAACCAGGACGTCACAGAGCCGCTGGAAGTGTCCGAGAAACTGACGGCCAACGGCACGAGCCCGCTGGTCGGGCTACCACTGAAGTTCGCCACGGGAGGTGCCGGATCCGTCACTACGATATAGTCCGCTTTCGTCTCGACATCGGATCCGCCTGGACCTACCGCTAACATGCTCACAGTGTAGGTCCCGGCAAGCGAATACGTGTGCGCGGGGTTCTGAGCGATAGAGGTGTCAGAATCGCCGAACGACCACAGCCACGACGACACCATGCCCGTCGAAAGGTCGCTGAAATTGACTGACAGAGGCCGCAAGCCGCTGGTCGGCACAGCGGAGAAGTCAGCCGAAGGCGGCGGGCCCGTCACGATGATGTAGTCGCTCTTGGTCTCGACATCGACTCCACCGGGTCCAGTCGCGGACATGCTGACCGTGTACGTCCCGGGCAGCGCGTACGTGTGCGAGGGGTTCTGGCTGCTGGACGATCCCGCGTCGCCGAAGGACCACGACCAGGCCGTGACCATGCCGGTCGAGGTGTCGAAGAAGTCGACCGTCAACGGACCCACGCCCATGGTCGGGGAACCGCTAAAGTTCGCGGTCGGCGCTGCCTCCGAGACGACGATATAGTTGATCTTGGTCTCGACATCCATGCCGTCCGGACCCGTCGCGGTCAGCGCTACCGTGTAGGTGCCAGTGGCGATATAGGTATGTGAGGGGTGCTGTAGAGTCGAGCTTCCCGTGTCGCCAAAATCCCACCCCCACGACGTGGCGATGCCCGTCGTGTTGTCCGTGAAGCTGACGGTCAGCGGGCGGATACCGCTCGTGGGACTGCCGAGGAACTCCGCCATCGGAGGCTGAGGACCGACAGGGCAGTCGATCGTGAAGACCTGGAAATCATCGACTCCGGCTTCGATCAGCGAGCCGGCACCCTCGTCCGAGGCGACGAAGCGCACCTGGACGCTGACACTGGGCGGGATGAAATCGGAGACCCGGAACTGGTGATAGATCCAACCGCCGCTGGTTCCCGCTCCCGCGGGGCCGACGGTTTCGACATCGACCCACGTGGTTCCGTTCGCGCTGACCTCGACCTCGAAGATGTCGTTGTTGATGTCCGCGCTCGTGTCGTTCGAATACCACCGCCAGTAGCCGATGTCCGCATCCATCCCGGTTAGGTCGAAAGTCGGCGAGAACAATGTGGTCTTGCCATTGTCGATGTCGTTCTCACCCAGGCTGCCTCCGGGAGTGCCCTGTCCGGTGACGAAGCAGAAAGGACCCGAGGCGGGATTCACACCTTCTCCGGGCTGTGCGCTGGTCGGGTTGGGGTCCACGCGAGTCCAGATCCCGGTCGTCGCATCGTCGTCGCCTGCGCCGACGGTCCAACCGAGATCGGCCTGGAAATTGTCGCTGAAGAGCGTGGTCGGCGTTCCGACTACAGGGCTGAAAACACCGGTCGAAAAGGGCCCATTGGCGTCGATGGCGCGGAAGAAGAACTCGGGCTCGTCCAGACATGTCGGAGCGGGGAGTGTGGCTCCATAAACACCGCCGCCCTGGGGCGACATGGTGAGCACCGTATACGAGGCCCCTGCCGAGAAGCGGTAATGAAGCTCGACCGCAGTCGGACTGCCGGACACGGTCGCCGTCAAGGCCGTCGGCACCGTGGGCGGAATGGAAATCGGTGGGTTTGAGCTGATCCCAAGGACGATCGGCAAGCAGGCTTGCACGTGGGACGAAATCGTGGCCACTGTCGTGGGGTGAAAGTAGGTCGTGATGTTGCTGATACCACCGGGACACAGATGGCAATAGCTCATGATCGTGCCCGACGACGTGCACACCTGCAAAGTCTGGCAGCTACCGAAGTAATCCATCGGAGCGCACTGATCGATCGGCGGGCAAAAGTCGTGCGTGTGGGGCGAGCTGAAGTTGTGGCCCAGCTCGTGTGTGAAGACCATGAAATCCCAGTTGATCGGTCCCTGCTGGATCGGGAAGGGAACGTTGCCCTCCAGATTTCCGCTGACACCGAAGGAGAAGTTGTTGCTCGGATCGCAGAGCACGCTGAGGTACGCCACGCCGCCACCCAGGGATGCCCCGGAAAGGAAGTGTGCGATGTCCGCATTCCCGGGAAGCGCCGATCCCGCCCACGCCGCGAGGAATTCATCCAGGAGGTTGATCGAGTTGCCACCCATGTCCTGCGAGGTCCAGGGATCCCCCGAGCTCGTGTAGAACTGCACGTAGGGATAAACCAGGCGCGTGTTGTTCTGTTCGATATAGCGATCGCTACCTGCGGCCAGCAACGAGGTGGTGTACGCAGTCTGGGCCGCCAGGTTGTTGCCGAACACCTGGTGGAGTTGGTAGTCCGTTTCGATGGCGATCGCGCATTCCCAAAGCGTCGCCGTATTGCCTCCGCCCAGGAACTGCGACCCGGCATTGCCGTTCGGGATCTCATCGTCAGCCAGCTGATTGCGTGCGAGCTTTTCGGAGCCGCACGTCATTCCGAGATCGACGCCCAGGCTGGCGAGTGTCTTGTTCTCGACGATGACCGTATAGCCGTCGGCCCAGTTCATACCATCGCCGGGCTGCGGCAGAAGGTGATAGCGATCGTGTCCATGGTCGACCCACCCACGGGTACCGACGCTCGAGAAAGACAGGAAGACATCGGAGTGGAGGTCGCCAATAACCGTTCCCTTCCACACACTGAGATCGAGCCCGACCAGGAGACCGGGTGCGGGCTGACCATTGACCTGGAAGCCAAGACCGAGCGACTCGAGCGGGATGCGTGTGAGCTCGAGATCCACCTGTCCCGCATCGGGCAGGGTCAAGCCACGTAATACCAACAGGTTCTTCGTCTGCATGCTGGCGATCGCGACCGCGGAGGGGCTCAACTTCAGCTGGCCACTGATCTCGTCCATCCCGTCCGGTTGGAGCGGGAAGGGCATCGCTTCCTGGGACAGGCTGGCCGTGCTGAGTAGACAAACCACGAGACACTTGAAAGAGAGTGCTTTCATCATGGAATCCAGGTGGCACCCGAAGGGTGGTTTCGTGCCGGGGGGGGGGTGAACTCCGAGGGACACGGAGCGCGAGGGACCAGAATGCCAAAACCAGCCCGAAACGGGGCCATCCGACCGGGTCTGTCACCCGGGGGTCCTCGAAATGCGTCTCACACAACGAAAGAGGCGGGCGGACAACGCTCGAAGCGCGATCCACCCGCCCTTGTGGGGAGCTCAGAGTACGGCAGTCCGAAGACTAGTTTCCGAGTGCCGCCTCGGCCTTCTCGACCAGATCCTTGATCGCCGCGTCGAGCTGATCGCCGCGGACGTTCTTTTGGCGAATGACACCTTCATGATCGATCACGTAGATCGTCGGCCAGCCGCGGACGTTCCACTCCGTGGAGATGGGGCCGCTGGTCGAACCGCCGTTCCAGAAGGAACGCCAGGTCAGGTCCTTTTCCTCGAGGATGGTCTTGAGCTTTTCACGGTCCTGGTCGGAGTTGACACCGAGCAGGGCAAAGGGACGATCCTTGTATTCTTCGACGAGCGACCGCTCGTGAGGGTACATGGCCCGGCAAGGGCCTCACCAATCGCCCCAGAAGTCCAGCATGACGACCTTGCCCTTGTAGTCGGACAACTTGAAGCTCACACCGTCGATGTCTTCGGCGACGATGTCGGGTGCTTTCCTTCCGCGGGTAAGGTTGCGCAGCTCGAAGAGATCGTGCCCAACGCGATCACCGATGGTGATGCTGGGCCTGTCCCCTCGGGCGGGGTACAGGACGACATCGGCGAATTCGCCTGCACAGCGGGCGAAATGCTTCTCGGCCGTTTGCATGATCTTCTTGCCTTTCGACTCCTTCATTGAAGGAGCGTTCAGCGAGGAGGCCAATCCGGTTGCCAGGCTGTAGCAGATCTTGCCCTTCAACTCGGGCGACTCGACGACGTCCATCGCCGCTTCGAGGAACTTGTTGGCTGCGGCGTCGCCACCACGAACGCGTTGCGCGACCGCCCCCAGTTCCGGGTTGGTCAGGTGGTGTTCCCGCAGAAGATCCAGGGCGCGCCCTTTCATATCGGTGTCATAGACCCTCTCGACGACCCAGCGGCCAGCGATGAAGGCCGCGGCACTCGCCGGCGAACCTTGAACGAGCCCGAGTACTTCGTCACCGGTGGCGACGGGGTCGGGGCGCATCTCGGCTAGCTCTTTGCGTTCTTCCGTGGAAGCGGCGCGGTAGTCAGCCAGCCAGTCCTGGTAGGAGGTGTTGTAGTCCTCCGTGATCTCGGTGACCTGATCAGCGAGGTCGTCGGGGGAACTCGCCGCCGGATACACCGGCATGGCGAGCGTCGTTGCCCCTAGCAACAGGGACATCAGAAGGGGTTTCATGGAAGGCTCCTCGAGTTTCGTGCCCTTGGGCTCGTCCACATTAGAACACACCCAAGGCGATCGAGACGAACCCTGGAGGTCAGGGGCGTCGGGCCTGGGCGACTGGAAAGCCCTCGTCCACCCAGCCGGTCATGCCACCGATCATCTCCCTGACAGGGCGACGAAGGCCAGGTCATTCGCCCCATCGCTGGCTCCAAAAGGAACGCGTCCGCCGCGCCCAGGAGCTCCTCGAAACCACGGGCCTCTGCCTGGAACAAATCGCCCCCCAGGCCGGCTTCAGCGTCCCCCAGCCCCTCCGCCTGCACTTCAAGCGCATCGTCGGCACGCCGCCCAGCGCTTACCGCGCACCTTCACCGCTCCCCACGACCGAACCTGACAGCGTCAAAGGCTTGGGTCTATGCTATGGGTGGCTGCGGCTGGCGGTCGAAAAGTGACTTCGGAATGGGTGTTATCGAGAGATGCTTCGGTCGGTTGGCCCCGGTAGGGATTTCCGGGGGGGCTCTGGGTCTGGCTCTGCTGGGGTTCGCGGCTTGTGGGGGTTCCTCGGAACAGGCCCAGGAGAGCATGCCTTCGGAAGCGACGCCCAGCGCACAGGAAGACTTGCCGGCCGAGGGTTCGGACGAGTTGCCGGATGCGGCCTTCGATACGCCGGAGACGGCCGATGAGGTCCTGCGCCAGATTCAGTGGTCCGAGGATGTGATCGGACTGATCCGTCCGGCGACGGCACGCTTGAAGGAGAGCGTGTTGAACTTGAAGTTGCCGGGGGCGCTGGTGAAAAAGCACTTCGCGCAAGAGGTTCATGTCATCGACCTCGGCCAGCGCAATGCGGTCGAAAACCCGCACGGGGCCCTGGATGGGATCGTCGGCGAACAAGGTTGGTCCGTCGCCACGGATCCCGTCACGCAAACGCGCGAGCGGCTCGAGCTGTGGCAAGCCATGTTCACAGACATCGACTACTTCGACTTCGCCAGCTTCACCGTGGTGCGAGGCAGGTTCGACGCCTACCGAAGCTATGCGACGGACGTGAAGTTCTCGGCGCAGGCTCTGCGAACCTCGGGCGAGACGGTGTATCTATCCGGTCATCTCGATCTGCACTGGGTCTACGGGCCGAAGGGGCAGAGGAAAAAAACCTGGCGCATCGATCGCTGGAAGACCCTCGACCTGCACGAAACCGTGATCCAGCGCACGCTGTTCGAGGAGGTCTTGAACCGCGCCCTGCCCTCGAAGATCGCCCTCGAGAACGCACAGCGCTCGCTGCACCAAGAAAAGATCGTCGAGTACTTCCTGAGCCCCTACCTGCAAAAGCCGCCCGGGTTTCAAGCCGCAGCGTGGGATCGCCACCCCGGGCTGTCCGTCGTCGATGTCAATGCGGATGGGCTCGATGATCTGTATGTGATGGATCGCTGGGGTAAGAACCAACTGCTCGTCAACCGTGGCGACGGCACGTTCGGCGAAGCCGCGGCCGCGTATGGACTCGACATCGAGAACCACTCGTCCGCGGCACTATTTGCCGATCTGGACAACGACGGCGATCCGGACGTGGTCGTCGGCCGGACCCTGGGGCGCACGCAGTATCTGCGCAACGAAGGCGATCGTTTCGTCGATCGTTCGGCGCACATCGACGGCACGCTTCCTTTTCTGGTGTCCTCGATCTCCGCTAGCGACGTCGACCGCGACGGAGTACTGGACGTCTACATCTCGACCTACGCGGCCGCCACGATTCAGGAGGAGCTCGAAGTATCAACGGCCTCTCCGGTCACCAGCGAAGTGGCCTCGCGAGCCAAGAACGTCCTGGCACAGTTCCTCGACGGCGACCAATCCGCCCAATTGGGCCTCCTGTTTGCCAAAGACGCCAATCTGATCCGCAATCGACCGGGTCCTCCGAACGTGCTACTGCATAACGAGGGCAAGGGCCGTTTCCGAACGGCCGACGACAAGCACACGCTGACCGTCTGGAAAAACACATACCAGTCGACGTTTTTCGACCATGACGACGATGGGGACGCGGACGTCTATGTCGCCAACGACTTCGCGCCCAACTTCCTGTTTCGCAGCGACGGGTCCGGCAAGTTCGAGGACATAACGGCAGCGACGAACACCGCCGACATCGGCTTCGGCATGGGTGCCGCTGCCGGGGACTACGACCAAGATGGCGACTTCGACCTGTACGTCTCGAACATGTTCACGAAGGCTGGACGACGCATCACGGCCCAGGCGCCCACCCTGGACGAGCGCTTCGTGATGATGACGCGTGGTAACTCGCTCTTCCGCAACGATGGCGACGGCTTCGCTCGCGTTTCCGGCCTCGAACCGCCACACGTGCTCGTCGAGAACGCGGGTTGGTCCTGGGGCGGGCAGTTCTTCGATTTCAACAACGACGCGTATCTCGATATCTACGCGCCAAGCGGCTATTACTCGGCACCGAAACAAATCGGCATCCCCGTCGACACATGAAGCCAATTTTGGCGCGCGGTCGTGCGTGCCAACCTGCCGGAAGACGCACCCGAGCTACCTTCGAACAGCCCGGTCCTCTCGGAGCCGTCCGGACGGGGTTCGCTGGATTGGTTCAACGACAATACCTCGCACTCGGGCCACGAGAAGAACCACCTCTTCGTGAACAATCTTGGCACGCGCAAGGGCGAGCTCTTCACCGACATCTCCGGTATTTCGGGGGTCAACTCCCCCGCCGATGCACGCGCCTCGGTCGTCCTGGACTTCGACCGCGACGGGTTCAGCGACCTGGCGACGGTCAACGCCAATTCGCCGAAGCTGGAGCTCTGGCGCAACCGCTATGCCGAGCTGGCTCGCGACCCAGAGGCAAACGCCCACTTCATCGCTCTGCGTTTCGAAGGAGCCAATCGCACATCGAGCCCAAAGAAAGGAGCTTCGGCCCGCGATGGCTTCGGGGCCCAGGTGAGCGCGCGACTCGGCAGCGGCTCGAAAGCCCTGACGCTGCGCCGCGAACACCGTGCGGGTGAAGGTTTCGCGGCCCAGAACTCCTCCACCATGCACATCGGCCTGGGCACACACACGAAAGTCACCCAGCTCGAAGTTCGCTGGCCCTCCGGCAATATCTCCACGCTCGAAAATGTCGAGAGCGGCTCACTCGTCACCCTGGTCGAGGGCAGCAAGGCACGGACCGAAGGCTATGCCCTGGTCATGGAGCAGCCCCCCACCGACGACGTTCCGCTTCAAAACGAGAAGCTCTCCAAGCTGGTCATGTACACGACGATGACCACCACGTGTACGAACTGCATCGCGGAACTTCCCGAACTTGCCCACCTGCGCGCGTCCTTCTCGCCCAATAACCTGTCGATGGTCGGCCTACCGATGGACGACGCGGATTCCGTCGACGAGCTGCGCCGGTACGAGCAGCGCTTTCAACCGGCCTACGAGCTGCGCGCGGAACTCAGCAGTGAGGAACGCGAAGCGACCCGCAAGATGGTCCTCGAACAGCTGCGTATCGAGGCGACCCCGACGACCATCATCACGGACCGCCACGGCAAACTCCTGTCGATCCAGCTGGGCGCGCCGACCGTGTCGGAATTGAAGAAGCTCCTGGCGGGCTCGTGAAGAGCCGTTGCTAGACTGAGCCCATGCCGCTGGCCACGTTATCGCTATTCGCCCTTGTCGTGGCGTGCGCGCTGCTCTTCGGCTGCTCTTTCGGCAAGGAGGAACGCCCCGGAGACATCGTCCTGATCACGATCGACACGCTGCGGGCGGACCACCTCGGCATCAACGGGTACGAACGTCCGACATCCCCCAACATCGAGCGTTGGTTCGGCAAGGGCGCCATCTTCGATCGAGCCTACTCCGCCGAGGCGGCGACGTCGCCCAGTGTGGTCAGCCTGCTCAGCGGTCGGCTCCCCCAGAATCACGGGGTACGGCTCTTCTACCAGCTGTTGCCAGAGGACGTCCCCCTGATCCCGGACCTACTTCCGAAGGGCTATCAGACAGCCGCCTTCGTTTCCAACATGGTCCTGACCGATGAAGCGATCGGGTTTGGCGATCGCTTCGAGCATTTTGACGACTTCCTCGACAAGCGTGAATCGAAACGGCGCGTGTTCGAGCGCAATGCGGAGGCGACGACCAACGCGGCGCTCTTGTGGTTGGTGAAGGAGCGGGACGCGCACCGCCCTCTGTTTCTCTGGGTGCACTACATCGACCCACACGGCCCTTATCGCCCGCCGGAGGATTGGCAGGCCACGTTCGAGCACGAGGGCCAACTTCCGGTGCAGTTGGACAAGATTCCGCCCTTCACGCAACTGGAAGGGGTCGACGATGCACTGGACTACGTCGACCGGTACGACGAGGAAATTCGGTATGCGGACGAACAGATCGGCCGTCTACTGGATGGATACGCGCGCAATCACGATCCGGAGAAAGCGCTGGTCCTTCTGACTGCCGATCACGGTGAGACTATGGCCAGCCGCGAGACGTGGTTCCACCACAGCTTCCACGTCTACGACGACATCGTGCATGTGCCCTTGATGGTGCGCGGCCCCGGGGTCGAGCCCGGGCGAATACGCGGATTGGCGTCGGGGATCGACGTGGCGAAGACCATTCTGGCTTTCTCGGGCGGGCACCCGATCGACACCGGCAAAGAGGCCGTCGGTTTCGATCTACGCCATGGCTCGCGCTTGGACCCGAATCGCGTCGTCTTCTTCGAGGCGACCGGCAACAAGGTCCAATGGCGCGGAGCTCGCCGTGGAGATCACAAGTGGGTCATGGCAGTCGTCGGTGATCGCAAAGTGCCCGTTAAGTACTTCTATGACCTGGCAGCCGACCCGCTCGAACAACAGTCTCTCGAATTCGACGATGGCGAGGCCGTGCAACGCTTGCAACAGCTGATCGAGAGTGACCCGGATCCCGCCGGCGTCCCCGCAGCCTACGCCAAGGGCATGAAAATCACGGCTCCCAAGGTGGCGCCCAACGTCTCCGAGAAACAGCTGGAGGCTTTGCGGGCACTCGGCTACGCGGAGTAGAGCCGCATTCGTCAGTCAGGAGCCTGGGTAGTTGTTCGGTAGATAGATCGCAAAGACGATCAGGAGCAGAACCGAGAGGAGTGTTGCAATCCCCCACCGTACGGGCGCTTCGCGTGGCCGGGGCACATCCCGCGGACAGCACAGCATGTGCACTGCAAAAGGCACCAGAAGCGGCATCGACGGAAAGCGGTAGCGCGTGATGGACATCAACAGTGCCCCGGACAGGAGCGCGCTGAAAAAGAGCAGCGCGTACAACGCATGTTCCTTGCGCGCGGCCTGGAATGTCATCCCCACGCCTCCGGCCCACAAGAGAAGTATCGTGCCGGCGATCACCAGCAGGATCAGCCCCTCGGATACCGCGGCTGGAGGCTCGCCGTAGTGACCCTTCCGCAAGCGGAACACGAGCAGCGAGGTCGGGTTGACGAACTCCGCCGCTCGAATCACAGAGTGCCTCAGAAACAAGAGCGGGTGCTCCAGCAACCACGCGCTCGCCAGTCGGATCTCGCCCTTGTTTCTGGCGACGATGTCGTCCTCGTTCTCCGGCCGGAACCGCCGCCTACGCTCGATACCTGCGGCCTTGGCCCGACCGCGATCGGCCTGATGTCGCCCGACGAGCCCGATGTCCTGGTTCCACGGATCGACCATGTTCCAGTTCAGGTGCAGCACGTTGCCCGCGCCCGTATCGATCAGCAGAAAGCTGTCGTAACGCAACGTGTTGCGAATGGACCAGGGCAAGATCACACAGAAGAGCCCGGCGAGAAAGACGGAGGCAAGTCTCGAGCTGCGCCGCCAGTCCCTGATTCCGCCGTGGGTCAACACGATCCACCCGGCGATGAGAAAGGACTGGGGCAAGAAGATGCTGCGCGTCAGTGTAGCCAGGCCGGCCATCAGACCGGCAGCGAAGCTGTGCCGCGTTCCCAGCACCTTCTCGGTGGGCAACAACAAGAGCGGCACGCCGAGCACGAAGGCGGCGTAAAGCGTCTCGCCGAGAAACAGCTGCGTGTAGCAGATCGCCGTCGGAAAGAAGGCCCAGATCCCCGCCGAGATCAACGCGATGCGCTCGTCGAAGAGTCGTCTCGCCGCGAGAAAGAGCATCCACACGGTCGCTGTGCCGATCACGGCTTGCAGAACGTGGACCGCCGTCCGAAAGCCCGCTGCGAACAGCTTGCAGGCGGCTCCGACGAAGTACGGATAAACCGGGGGGTAGTGGGCTTCGTCCCACTGGGGATTGGCGTACGTGGGAACTCCCTCCGCCGCGATGGAAAGTGCCGCGGCGACGTACTGGCGCTCGTCCGCGAAGGCGGGAATGTCCTTGGCCACTCCCAGCAAGCACAATTTCAAAGCCAACGAACTGACCAGGATGATCCATAGCGCGCGCGGCAACTTCATTCCGCGCCTCCGCGTCCTATCCCAAGACGCGCAACGAAGTGCAACCCCGTCTCGAACAGGAGCCTCGCGGGTCCCGGATAGAGCCCCAGGCGCGTCTCGAAGGCCTCGACCCTCAGGTCCAGCTCGTCCCAGACGTGACGCCATTGGGCTTCGCTCCAGTAGTTATATGGAAGGGCGACGCCATGGGGCTTGTTCCCTATCCAGTCCATCACGCGCAGCGTGATGTGAGCCAACGGCCGCGCCGTGCGGTGATCCTTCAAGAGAATCGCATGGCGCGCAACCCGTCGAGCCTCGCGCAGGAGTACCCGCGCATCGTCGCTGTGGTGCAACACGTCGACCAACATGACCGCGTCGACCGAATTATCCTCGAGGGGCAACTGGCAGCCATCGAAGACGCGCACGGGGATCTTCGTGTCTGGGCGCTCGGCGAACTCGAAGCCCTCGACGCGCAGACCTTCACAGCGCTCGGCGATCAAGGCCGCCAGCTGGCCGTCGCCACAGCCCACATCGACCAGATGCCACTTCGGATCCATCATCGGCGCAAGAGCCCGCGCGAGACTCTCGACACGGCGACCGTGCACGAGCCCGCCGTGGGCGGCTCCAAGAAGGCGCAGTGCGCGCCGGCTCATCGCCCCTCGTCCGGAGGAGCTTGCGCCTCGCTGGGCGACTCGCTGGGTCCTGCCTTGTGAATGGCGCGCAGGTACGCGAGACGTTCGGCGAGAAGATTCAAACAGTGATCGAGGAACTTCGTCGCTGCGAGAATCGCGCTGAGCAACATGAAGAACATCATGACCACGAAGCGCGACCAGTGTTCGTAGACCTCACCCGTTTCCAGGTAGCCCTGCCAGGCGTCCCAGACCAAGGCAACCGCGGCCAGGATCAAGATCAGCGGGACGCTCCAGAACCAGCTCCCGCGGACCAGCTTGCCGAACGTGTTCGTGTATCGCGCACGAACGGGGTCCCCGGACAAGGAAATGTCCGCCGCCTTGCGGGCGATGTGACCGGCCGAGACCATCAGCACCGCTACCGATGACAGGAGCACGCTGACCAGGAAACGGTAGATCATCCATTCCTCGAGCTTCGAGTGCTCGAGGTAGAAGGACGTCGGCCCGGCCATCATCAAGCCCGAGAACCCGATCAGCCCGACAGCCACGAAACCGAGAACCCGGTTCGGGCGATACAGGAAGATGGTCTGAAGGATGACTCGCAGGAAGCGCCAACCGTCCCGCAGAACATGCAACTTGGAGACACCCTCGCGCTCCTTGTACGGCATGTTGATCTCGGTGATGCTGAGATCGCGACTGAAGATCGCGCGCGCGCTCATGGCCGGGGTGAAGTTCAAGCCCCTCGGCAATGGAAACAACGCGGTCAGCGCGCTGCGGCGCACCACCCGCATGCCGCTGGCCACATCACGCACGCGCGACAGCGAAAAGACCGAGAGCATCCACGCATAGATCCGGTTGCCAACGCGACGCAAGGGCGGCATTTCGGACGAGCCGTGCAAGCGACAGCCCAGGGCGACATCGGCTTGTTCCTTCTCGAGCACCTGGACCAGGTCGGCGAAGAAGGCGGGGTCGCAGGTTCCGTCCGCGTCGAGAAAGCCCAGCAGCTCGGCGTCCGTGGTGCCCCAACCGGCAACGATAGCTGCGCCGTAGCCGCGGTTTTCGGGAAAGGCGATCAGGTGGATTCGATCCTCGTACTCGCGGGCGATCTCGGCGGTCCGGTCCGTCGAGCCGTCCGAAACTACGATGATCTCGAAGTCGCTCAGCCCGGTACGCTCCAGGATCGTGGCGCGCGCCCCCAGGGAGCGCTCGATGATGGAACGAATGCTCTCCTCTTCGTTCAGCGCGGGAATGGTGATCGCAAGACGCATGGGGACGGCCGTTTGTCGCCCCGCCGTTCTGCTCCGAGGCTCGGCGCCGAAGATAGCGAATGGCCGACGATCGGACCAACGACTAGTGAGCTTCGGGTGCGAGTTGCAGCGACAGCCGCACCGAACCATCGACTTCAGCCCGATTCCCTTGTGGATGCGGGTCTGGAAGCCCTGGCGCTCGACGCGCAGACGCTCGCCCCATTTTTCACTTCCGGAGCGCCGCCACTCGATGTCGCAGTCGCTGATCGAGGCCTCGAACATGGGGTTTGTGCCTTGAATCAAGACACGCACCAGGGCCCCCTCCACCCTGTTGACCGGAACTCCACAGAAGAACCAGACCAAAAAGCATGGGGCACGCGAGGCTTGCGGAGAGGATCTTCAATGCAAGCGATTGTGCAAATGAAGAGCGCTTCCGCACGCGGATCTGCAAGGGAATCGCACACTCGAATATGTCCAGTAATATCCCTTAGATCACACGTAACCGGGCGAACATGCCCCTGATAGCGACCCGTGAAGGTGGTCCTCCTAACTTGCGTAGTGCGTCAATGACAACGTGTAACTTCCGGCTTCCGCAACTGGTTCTTTCCCTTATCCCTCTCCTGGCCCTGGGCTGTGGAAGCACCGATGGCCCACGTGGCGGCCCGGTGCTCCCGGTCGGCAGCTACGCAGAGAATCCCGCGGGCGGTTTCTTCTTCGTCGATGCCCATCAGGCAGGAACGACACTGGACTTGCATCTCGCAGGGGTTTCCTGGGGACGCCTCGTCGACGTGCATGCCCTGGATGAGGACGGTGCCCCGACACTCGAACCCATCGCTCGCGACTACGTGATCCGCGAAAGCCTGGATTCGATACCCGGGGACTACACGTTGGATACCGACACGGCGACCTCCAGCACACGGCTCGTCATTCATCGTCGGCTCGGGGACCCCGATACCGGGGGCGGTAGCTTCGACGATCTCTTGCGTGCCGCGGGCGAGGGGCTGGCACCTGTCCTGGACAAGGGCGACGGGCCGACCGCGGCGGGGCCGTTCTCGTTCTTCGCGCGCAACGCGACCTTGGTCCTGCAGTTCGACGACTTGCTGGCAGATGAAGACGAGATCCAGCTCTCGCAAATGGTGGGCGTATTGATCGGAAGCCCGCCGACGGTTCCGTTCCCCGCGCGGCTCTTGTTCGACCCCAACCACGGAGGCCTGGCGCAGGCCGAGTTCCACAGCTCTCGTATTCTGGTCGACATGACCGTGTCCTTGCTCGAGATGGAGCGCATGGGTACGCCCCTCAATGAGAACGCCGTCGGCCTTCCCGCCAGCCACGAAGACGATCTGGGCCCCAGTGTTTCCATCCGCATCCCCTCGCGCACGGACTTTGGCGCAGGTCAGTTCCAGGTCCTGACCTCGACCTTCGGCGGAGCCCTCGCCGCGTCGGGCAACGGCCCCGTCGATTTTTCTTCGGGCACGTTGGATGTCGTGCGCGCCCTGCGCGCTGGCAATGCCGATGACATGAACAACGGCTTCCTGCGCGACGAAGAGCCACCGGTTCTCCTCGGCACCTGGCCGCTCCTGATCACAACCGCTCTGCCGAATCCCTCGGGCGAGCCCGGACGCGACTTCGTTGCCAGCGTCACGTTTCAGAACGCATGCCAGAGGGCCTTGCAGGAAGACGACGTGCTCTCCACGGGAGACCGCTTCCTTCAAGTGCAGGGCACCACCCTGCCTCCGAACGCCGGGGGTCGCATCGCCGACGTTCGGCTGCGCGTTCTGGGAGCGCGCCAGGCGGTCAGCTCCGAGCTCCTCGGACCGGCAGGGGTCACGACTCCTTTCGAGGACTCGGGCTCCATCCCCATGGCCTGCTGGGCCCTGCTCTTGCCCTCCTCCAGCGAGATCCCCGGAACGCGGGTGAGTCCCGGAGCTCTGATCGCCTTCGGTTTCAGTGAACCGATGGATCCGGCGGGCCTGGCGCGCGACGGCGGACTGCAACTCGTCCGTGGAGACGCGTCGCAAGCGGCAACGGCCATCGATCGGGTCGTCGGTAGCGTCGTCCAGTCTTCCAACGGAAAGAGCTTCACCTTCGTTCCGCGCTTGCCTCTGGATCACGTTCAAGGTGTGGCGGAGCGACTTACCCTGCACCTCAATAGCGGTTCGGAAGAGGCCCCCCTCGTCACGGATCTCGCGGGCAATCCACTCGTGCTCGATCTGCCACCGATCGAGTTCGTCCTCGACCCCCTCGTGCCGACCGCGCGCACGGGCGGTGTCACGTTGGATTTCGCGAGCATCGATGAATACAACCGCAACGATCCCTCCTCAGGCACCCCCGATCTTCGCGGGCAAGTGACCTACGACCTCGGGCGCAGCGTCTTGAAGCCCCGTAGCGTCGCCCGGCAAAGCTGGACCATCGACTCCAATGCGGCGCTGCCGTCCCTGATGTTTCAGTTGCCCGTGGGCATCCCCGAGCCGCTCACCCCCCTGGGAAGCAAACTCCAGACCCTGTGGCGCTATGCCGACATCGGCTGGGATCCGCTGGACGAAAGCAAGTACGACCTCGATGTCGAGGGGATTGCCTGGCGCCCGTTCCCGGGTTCGGTCAACTCCGAATTCTACGAGGGCTTCTCGATCTCCCTCGCCCACTCCTCGCGCCTACCGGACGAAACCCTGGCGACGCCGGGTGCTCTTTTCTTCCCCCAATCCGGACTCCTCGACCAGCCGGCGCCCTTCAGCTCCAACGTCCTGAACGATCCCGCGTCGCCCCAGAAGGTCGTTCACGGGCGCTCGCTCGGATACGAAGTGAATCCCTCGTTGCTCTTCCGGGCCGCGAACGGAACGGACATGATGCCCTTCCCGCTGAACCGTGCGGGCGGCCCGCACGAGACGTTCACCTGGCGCGACACGTCGGTTCTGGCCACGGGCGGCCTACAAGGCGGCGGAATCCCCTTGGGCATCGAAGCGATGGTCGGCCCCAGCGAACCCTCGGGCTCGATCGCCGGAGCGGGCGCGGTGCCGTCCTTTGGATTGCCGCTGCTCATGGAGTTCGGCTGTTACCCCTCGGACTTCGGCATCGGCGTGAACACGTTCACGCTGGCGGTCGCCAGCCTGGGCCAGTTGATGCCCAATTTCCGTATCCACTCGACCGGCGGCTCCGACACCTCGGGCACGATCAAGAGAGTCAACCCCGATGCCCATGAAATCCCCAACGGAGGCTACGACCCCACTTCGACGCCCCCGGGCATGAAGACTCGCAGCGCCGATCCCACGATCTACTTCGGGCAACTCGACACCGTCACACGCGTCAGCCGGGTCTTCACCGTCTGGTTCGATACCGAAAGCGTCTCTCCCAACTACGTCGAGCCGATCGTCTTGCCCGCTCCCGACGAGCAACCGGAGGACACCTACATCGAGTTCGCCTACCGAGGCGCGCGCACCTTCACCGCCACCATGGGTGCCGAGCTCGATGCCACCATGCTGAACGCCTATGGCGACATCAGCGAGGGCACCATCGACTTCCTACCCGGGGGAGGGCTATGGCACGACTCGATCGATGCCATCGACGGAGCCCGTCATATCCAGGTAAGGATCACGTTCCTGAACAACGTCATAACGGGCGCGACCCCCGAGCTGGATGCCTTCTCGATCGCCTACACACGCTAGGACGTTGCGGTACGGTGTCAGCAGCGGTGCCTGCCTTGACGCGTGAGTCGAGAAGAAAGTGTCGCGGCACCGTATTACTCAAACGATTTGGAACTTGCTCGGCCCGAGGCCCGTCACTCCCCGGAAGTAGTGGCCCGGGCCAGCTTGCGACCTCCAATTTGTCGCCAGCTCTGTATTGACAGCGCGGATTTCATCGCTATCTTTCCCCGCCGGCAGGCTCGCAGGGTCTGCCCCTCCAAACAAAAAAACAGCAGGACACGACAAATGAGATTTCTACTCGCAGGCGCACTTCTCGCCTTGCTCCCCTCGATCGCCAGCGCCCAGTTCCCGGACAACGTAGCTCCGTACGTGCAGGTCACCAGCACCTCGCAGAAGACAACGTTCTCCTTCCTGGATGGAAACGGCTTTTCCGATCTCAACCTGAACACGCTCCACGTCCGGGTCAACAACACCGACCGCACGGTCGATCTCCTGGCCTTCGTCAGCGCCGGCTTCGCCGACATCAGCGTCATGGAGAACGGCTTCCAGATCATTATCCCCGGCGACTACCGGAACTTGAACATCTTTGCCCAGATCCGCGACAGCAAGGGCAACCGCGGCAATGACACGAATCAGAATTAGCTGAGCCGCGCCTGGGGTCTGCCCCGGGTACGAGGGCAACACAACCGAGGGTTCGGGTGGATTCACCACCCGGGCCCTCTTGCGTTTCCACTAAGGGGCTACCTCCGCCACCCCAAGCCCGGGGCGATTGAGATCGAGAGACTCACGTCGTGAACCCACGCTTCACCTCGGACACGAGCGCCATCGGAGCTACCCAGAGGTGGACCAGGTTCGTACGGAAAGCCGGGCGGTTGCCTTCGAGGCGGTGCCCATAGAGGAGGAGAGTCCAGCCGCCGAGGAAGAGAATCGTAGTTAGAGCCCACGGGACGCCTGAGCCGGTGCCCTCCACGACCCAGGCAGAGAGTATCCACGCGACGATGAAGAGGATCAGGGTGATGGTGGCCAGGACACGGCTGCCGATGGCGTAGGAGGCGCTCCATCCGAGGACGACCCAAAACGGGGCGTCGAACCAGGGAACTCCATGGAGTGCGAGTAGTATGGAAAAGACGATCAGCGGTACACCGATTCGATGCAGCAGGCGGTTCGTCGCATGCTTGTGCTCGTCGAGGTAGTCCCGCTCGAGCCGTTGCCAGAGTTTCGTTGCTTCTCTCAATCCTGCGGCCTCTGTCCGTATTCTATTCGATGAAAGCCAACCTGTTCAGCCTGCTCTTGTTGGTCGGTTTCTCCATCCCCGGGGTTGCCCAGGAGGTCTCAGCCGAGCAACGGCGGCGAGTCGATACGATTTTTTCGCGCTGGGACGATTTCGACAAGCCGGGAATGGCCGTCGGGGTGATCCGGAACGGATCTTTGATCCTTGCTGACGGTTATGGCCAGGCGAACCTGGAGACGGGGTTGGGCAATGGTCCGGATGTGATCTACCGCATCGGCTCGACCTCGAAGCAGTTCACGGCAGCCTGTGTCGCCCTTCTGGCCCTGGATGGAAAGCTGGAACTCGGAGCCGACATTCGCACGTTCTTTCCGGAGTTCCCCGCGCGCGATCCCGCAATCACAGTGCGCCACTTGATCCACCACACGAGCGGGCTTCCGGACTACATCGATCTGCAGTTCAAGGCCGCCGGCTCGGGGAAGGCCTGGTTCAAGCCGAAGGATTCGCTGGCCGCGATCGCCGGGGCAGCGTCGGAATTTGCTCCTGGAGAGAGGTTCTCGTACAGCAACTCGAACTACCTCTTGCTGGGTGAGATCGTGCGAAACGCAAGCTCCCTCAGCCTGCGGGACTTCGCTCGCGCGCGCATCTTCGAGCCCCTGGGTATGGAGAGCACCCACTTTCACGACCGCCATGACGAAGTCGTGGTGGGACGCTCACACGGCTACTCACCACAGCCGGAGAAAGGGCGCGGGGACTGGCGCGTGGACATCACGACACTCGATCATGTCGGGGATGGAGGTGTGTTCACGACCATCGAGGATCTGGCGCGCTGGGATGCGAACTTCAAGGACAACACCCTCGGCCATGGTCCGGCCCTTCTCGAGCTAATGCACACCCGCGGCCGGTTGCGGGATGGAAGTGAACTCGACTATGCCTTCGGCTTGATACACGGCACACTCCGCGGCTTGAAAACGGTGCATCACGGCGGTTCGTGGGTCGGCTACCGTGCCCAGCTTCTGCGCATCCCGGGTGCGGCACTAACCGTCATCGTGCTGTCAAACCAGACCACCGGCAACGTCACTGCGCTGGCGCAAGCCGTGACCGACGTGTTTCTCGACGCCTGAGCACCGGCTCAGGCGGCCAGATCCAGATCTCCGCTGGGAGGTTGGTAGGTCTGAATCGTGTGGTTGATCTGCTTGAGAAAATCCTCGAGCGACATCGGCACCTGGAGATACGCGGAGGCACCACAGCGCTTGGCTTCCTCGCGGAAGGAACGCGAGCGGTAGAGGCGCGAGCTGAGGATCAGGGGGAAAGGGCGGCGCGGGTAGGCACGACTGATGTCCTCGGCGATCGCGAAGCCGTTGCGACCCTCCAGGAGAATGTCCATCACGACGCAGGCCGGCGTTTCAGCTCGGAATGCGGCGATCAGTTGCTGGGCCGACGAGAAGAGCCGGACATTGTAGCCAGCGTGCTCGAGGTAGTTACGGCGCGCCTCGGGGCTCTCCTGGTTGTCGTGAGCGAGGAAGATGGTCTTGATCGAATTGGTCATCCGTGACTCGTCGCAGCGAGGACTTCTTGAAGAGTCGTCAGGCCAGCGCGAGCTTTCTCGAGGCCATCGGAGCGAAGGTGGGTCATGCCCTCGGATCGGGCACATTCGGAGAGTTCTTCGGTGCTGGCCCCCTTGGCGATCAGAATACGCAGAGCCGGCGTGATGGGCATGATCTCGTAGATTCCGATACGGCCGTGGTAACCGGTGCCGTGGCAGGCGTCGCATCCGGTGCCGAAATGGAACACATTGTCCGTGGGTTCGAGCCCCAGATAGGCCACCGTACGCGGATCGGGTGTGTGTGCCTTGCGACAAGCCGTGCAGATGCGGCGCAAGAGCCGTTGCGCGACGACGACACGCAGTGTGTCCGCCAGCAGGTAGCGTTCGACGCCGCGATCAACGAGGCGCCCTACGGCTTCCGGTGCACCGAGGGCATGCATGTTCGAGAGCACCAGCTGACCGAACGTGGCCGCCTGCACAACGCTGCGGGCTGTATCCGCGTCCGGGATCTTGCCCAGGAGCACGATGTCGGGATCCTGATGCAGGATCGAGCGCAATCCGGCCGCGAATCCGAAACCATGCCGTGGATCGACGTTGATCTGGGTGACGCCTTCGACGACGTGCTCGACAGGGTCTTCGAGGGTGACGATCTTCGTATCGTTGCTGATGAAGCGCTGCAGAATCGAGTAGAGCGTCGTCGTCTTTCCCGAGCCGTTGGGCCCCGTCGCCAGCACCAGGCCGTGACGGCATTGGATCGCGTTCGCAAGTGCATCGTGCTGCTCGGGGGAGAAATCGAAGTCCTCCAGGGCGCGGAGCTCGCCGCCGTCGAGCAAGCGCAGAACGGCACCCTCGCCGTGAATCGTCGGAGTCGTCGAGACTCGTAGATCGACGCGTTGGGACTTGAACGCCAGCTGTGCACGGCCCTCCTGGGGCAGACCCTGCTGAGCGGTGTCGAGATCCGCCATCTCCTTGATCCGTCGGATCAGAGCATCGGCCCAGGAGCGCGGCGCCGTGGCGCGTTCCTGCAGTGCGCCGTCGATACGGAAACGCACGAGAAGGTCCCCGCGGCGTGGCTCGAGGTGCACGTCGCTGGCTCGCTCGGTGATCGCCTGGGCGAGAATGCGCCGTACGCTATCTTCAGCGTGCTCGTCGACGTCTCCCTCTTGCGCTTTCGTGCTTTCGGGGCTGGGGCTGGGCGCCCAAGCCGCTGCGGACCCGGGCAAGATGGTTGCGCCATATGAGGCATGCTCATCCGTAGGTGAGTCGTGCGCGGGCTCTCCGTAGACGCCTGACGACGCGTCCCCAAGATCGCCGAGGCCTTCGGAAAACACGCCCCCCTCTTCGGTGAACGTCGGATACGGATCTGCTGCGACATTGGCCTGAGGGTCGTAGGACGCAGACGTCGAGTATTCCTCTTCGGGGTATCCCGCGGGGGTGGGATCGTAGTCAGTGCTGCCGAGACCATCGATAGGTGAGAAGGGATTCACCGGAACGGTCGGCGCGGGAGTGTTCGAGCTCGAGAACGAGATCGACGAGCCTAGCGAAAGCCCACCCATTGCCCCGCCGCTGTTGTAGACCTCATCCATGACCTCGCGGATGCGCGTGGGCTCGGCGAAAACTGCCAATACCTTCGACTTCAAGAGCACGGCCAGCTCGTCGATGGCGTACACATCGGTCGGATCCTCCATCACGACGGTCGTGTAGTCCGCAATGCGGTTGATAGGGAGGCTGCGGAGGCGGCGCGCATCCGACTCCTCGAGATCGCCGGCGATCTTGTGGTCGACGATCCCCGGCGTCAGCTTCAGGCAATGGAACTTGCCCTGGGCTTGCAGAGCCTTCAGCAAGTCCTCCTCCAGCACGAGACCGAGGGCAACGAGGGCTTGGCCCAGCTTGCAGTTCGTTTCCTGCTTGTAGGTCAGAGCTCGGTCGAGGTCTTCGGCAGAGAGCTGGCCGGTCTCCAGGAAGTACTTTCCGACCGGGACTTGCTTGCGTTGGGAACTGGGGGGGATGCTCAAAGGAAAAGACCGCCCGGGGATCGCTGGTCGAAAGAGGGAACCGTCGGTCTATCGGCCAATCCAGGCAAAGGGATGAGCGAAAGCCGAGGGGCCCCTGCCCATGCCGGGAAGCGGCGTGGTATCGGCCTGCTAGCCGGGTGCCCCTCAGATCGGGTCGTCCCCGACATAGCGCCGGCCCCGGAGAGAGGACGGTAGGCACTCCATCTCGTCCTTGGCCGCCGGGTCGTCGTGGGCATAGCGATAGCCCTTGCCGTAGCCCGCATCCTTCATCAACGCCGTCGGAGCATTGCGTAGATGCAGCGGCACGGGGTCAGCGGCCGATTCCTGCACATCCTGGCGCGCCTGTGCGTACCCGGTGTAGAGCGCGTTCGACTTGGGGGCGCGCGCCAGATACACCGCCGCCTGCACCAGAGCCAGTTCGCCTTCTGGCGTGCCCAGCCGATCCCAGGCATTCGAAGCCGCGATCGTGTGCACGAGCGCCTGCGGATCCGCTATGCCAATGTCCTCGACCGCCATGCGAATCAAGCGTCGCGCGAGAAAGCGCCGATCCTCACCGCCCTCGAGCATGCGTGTCAGCCAGTAGAGCGATGCGTCCGCGTCGCTGTTGCGGATGCTCTTGTGCAAGGCCGAGATCAGGTCGTAGTGCGAATCGCCTGATTTGTCGTGGCGCAGGACTTTCTTCTGCAGCGCCTCACGCAGGATCGCCGCATCGATGATCCCACCCTTGTCAACAAGCGACACCGCTGTCTCGAGAACCGTCAGCGCCCGCCGCGCGTCCCCGTCCGAAGCGTGGGCCAAACGCAGCAGCGCATCCCCATCCGCGATGACCCTCCCGCCCATGCCGCGTTCGGAATCGGCCAACGCTTGATCGAGAATGGCGACCAGATCCTCCGGTGTCAGTGGCTCGAGAATCAACGTCCGGGCGCGCGAGAGCAACGGCCCAACAACCTCGAAGGAGGGGTTCTCGGTCGTCGCTCCGATCAACAGGATGTCACCGCGCTCGACGTGCGGCAAAAAAGCGTCCTGCTGGGCCTTGTTGAAGCGGTGGATCTCATCGACGAAGAGCAACGTCGCCTGGCCACGCTTGCGCCGCACCTGGGAAGCCTCCTCCATGACCTGGCGAATCTCCTTGATGCCCGAGAGCACGGCCGAAAACGGCCGGAAGGGCATACCACTGGCACGCGCCATCAAGCGCGCGAGAGTCGTCTTGCCCGAGCCCGGCGGCCCCCACAGGATCAGACTCTGGCGCAGATCGCCGGCCAGTGCGCGCTCCAGGACCTTGCCTCCACCGACCAGGTGGCGTTGGCCGCGAAACTCCTCCAGCGTGCGTGGGCGCATGCGCTCGGCCAGGGGCGCGTCGCCGGGCAATTCCTCTTCCTTATAGGAAGGGCCCGTCTCGGGTTCGTCGAAGAGCCCGCCTGTCATGTCCCGCTCCTCTGGCAGCTGGCCTGAAACAGGAGTACGGCCGCCGCTGCGGTCACGTTCAGGGACTCGACCTCGCCCTGCATGGGAATACTGACCCCTTCGAGGGTCGTGCTCTCGGGAACACCACGGCCGGTTTCGCCGCAGAGCCAGAGAGCGATCGATCCGCCCCAATCGAAACGGGCCGCTTCGATACCGTCGCGCGTTTGTGCCGTGACCTGGCGAAAACCGCGCTCTCGCAGCTCGCCGGCCAACGCGTCGGGCTCTTCGGCAACAGCGACCGGCAAACGCAAGAGCGAGCCCATCGAGCCGCGCAGGGCCTTGGGCTGAAAGGGTCGACAACCACTGCCGCACACCAAGAGCCCATCGACACCCGCGGCCTCGGCAGTCCGGGCCAGGGCACCGAGGTTGCCCGGATCTTGCACCGCGCAGGCAATGCACAGAAACGCCCCGTCCCGCGCTAGCTCCGCGACCGTGCGCAAGGGCGGTTCCTGGGCCAAGGCCAGCACGCCCGGGGTGCTCTTCAGGCTGCCAAGGCGCTGGAAGAGCTCGTCCGCAACCGGGCGGGCGGACAGAGGTGCGTCATTCTCGACGGAAGGCAGCGCCGTCGCTTCCCGCGACTCGGGCACGAGAACGGCCTCGATCGCGACTCCGGCTCGTAGAGCATCGCCGAGGAGCCGCTCGCCCTCGAGCAGAACCGTGCCGGCCTCGCGCCCCGCGGCGGCGGCGCGGAAGCGCTTCAAGAGCGCATTCGACGACGATCGAATCGGTTCCAAAGGTCTCCCGCGTCTCCGCAGAGCCGGCTCCAGATGGGTATCAGGCGGTCAAGAAAAATGGGCCTGCGCCCGAAGGGAAAGGATAGCGGTGTGATGTCCGAACGGCTCGCCCAGCACCGTGTATCATTTGCGATCCCCCTATGCCCGTCCTCCGCACCAAGCGCTTCCTGCGCGTCAAGCTCGATATGGTGGGGCGCTGTCAATTGCGCTGCATCATGTGTCACTTCGCCCACCCGGAGTTCCACGAGAACCCCGCGACGATGGGTCGGGACCTGCTTGAGAAGGTCGCGAGCGAGATCTTCCCCATCGCCCACGATGTGGTGCTCTCCTCCAGCGCCGAACCGCTGCTAGCTGCCGAACTGCCTCGCGCGCTCGAGCTGTGCCGCGAACATGACGTGCCCTCGTTCCACTTCTCCACCAACGCGATCAACCTGACGTCGGGCATCATCGAGAAGTGCATCGACGTCCAGATGCCGCTCTTGACGATCTCGATCGACGGCGGCACGAAGGAAACCTTCGAGTCGATTCGCAAGCCGATGAAGTGGTCGAAGATGATGTCGCGCTTCGACCGCGTGCGCGAGATACGCGAAAAGCACAACTCGAAATACCCCATCGTCTCGGCCACGACCGTCCTGATGCGCCGCACGATCCGCGAGATGCCCACGCTCGTACGAATCATGGCCGACAAGGGCGTCGAGCAGATGAACTTCGTGCACATGGGCGTCATCGGTGGCCTCGGCGTCGAGAACGAATCGCTTCTGAACGAACCCCAGCTCTCGAACGAGATTCTGGCCGAGTGCAAACAGCTCTGTGAAGAGCTGGGCATCCACTCGACCATGCCCTTGCCCTTCCCCGAGAACTTCAAGGGCGCCGTCGACGGCGAAGGACAGGTCATCGATGCCGCACGCGCCGACGAGGGCGGTGGCGATGCCTTGGGCATGGAAGGCGACCAGGAACCGGACTTCGACACGTTCTCCGTCGCGGAGTTCATGAACCACAAGAACAAGGAGTTCCTGCTGGCGGTGCCCGAGAAAGAGCACCACAACCGGCGGTGCTACTTCCCTTGGTTCTACATCCACGTCAACCCCGACGGCACGGTATTTCCATGCGGTTCGTGGTTTGAGTTCTCTACCTTTGGGGACTTCAAGACCCAGTCCTTCTCGGAGATCTGGACCGGCGACATGTTCAAGCAGCTGCGCCACGAGCACGTTGCCATGAAGCACCGCGACGTTTGCGCCAACTGCACCGTTGCCAACATGGGACGCCCCGACGTCCTGGCTTCCTTCAGCCACCGCGCCAAGATCAAGCGCGAGTGGCGCGAACGCCAAGACGGCGCGAGCGCACAGGCCTGAGCGTGGGCCAGCTCGAAGGTAAGGTTGCGATCGTAACGGGCGGCGGCTGGAACATCGGCCGTGCCATCACACGCACCTTTGCCCATGCAGGGGCCAACGTGGTCATCTGCGGTCGGCGCGAAGAACCGCTGAACGAAACCGTAGAGCTCACACGCAACGCAGGCGGGACCGTCCTGCCGGTAAAAGGCGACGTGACGCATATGGACGACATGCTGAATGTCGTACAGCAGGCCCGCGCGGAGTTCGGCGGCGTCGACATCGTCTGCGCTATCGCCGGCGGCGGCGGGGGCTACGAAGCCGTCGACATCATCGACCCGGCCTGGTGGAGGCACGTGATCGACATCAACGTGCTGGGCACCTTCCACGCCGTGCGCGCGGCTTTGCCCAGCCTGCGGGAGCGCGGCAAGGGCTCGATCATCACGTGCTCGGGAGGGGGCGCATACTTCCCGATGATGGGCATGCACGCCACCGCCTACGCCACGGCCAAAGCTGGTGTCTGTCGTTTCACCGACCAACTGGCGGTCGAACTCCTCGACGCCGGGATCCGGGTCAACTGCCTGCAACCGGGCCTGACCTGGAGCGCCGAGAAGTTGCGTGCCATCGAAGCCGAAGAAGCGAAGACCGGCCAGCCCCACCCCGATCGAGACCAAAACCACCCGCCGGAAGACGCCGCCAACCTTGCGCTCTGGCTGGCCAGCGACGAGAGTGCGCCCCTCACCGGCCGGCTCGTCTCCGTGGACGAGAATTGGTGGCGGGATCGAGCACATGTCGAAGCCGTCTGCCAGAGCCTGCACGCCTACTGCTTACGTCGCGTCGGTCTCGAAGGAATGCCATCGTGAAAAAACTCAACGGGGAACTCACTTCGTGACGGCAACCGCTCTGGGTACGGTAATTCGAGGTGATGCCAAGGTCTATCACGTCGAGGTCGATGGAAAGACCCGGCAATTCGCTCCGCGCGGCAAGCTCTTCGAGAACCTTGACGGCACGAAGAATCCCGTCGCCGTTGGCGATCGAGTGCGCGTCAGCCTCGACGGCGACCCGCCCGCCGTCGAAGAGGTGCTCCAGCGCCGCAACTACCTGCCGCGAATCGCCAGCTCGCACGATCCTCGCGAACAGATCCTGTTCGCAAACGTAGACCAGCTCTTCGTCATCGCCTCGGTCGTCAAACCCACCTTCTCGTCCAACCGTACCGATCGCATCCTCGCGGCATGCCAGTACTACGAGATCCCGGCCTGGGTCATTCTCAACAAGGTCGATCTCGACAAGGACGGACAGGCCCAATCGATTCGCGAGACATACGAGGCGGCCAAGATTCCCGTGCTCGAAATGTGCGCCGCGGAGGGCACGGGCATCGAGCCTCTGACCGATCTCCTGACCGGTAAGATCTCGGTTTTCTATGGAGCCTCCGGCGCTGGCAAGACAACAATCCTGAACTCGATTCAACCCGGCCTCAATCTCCGCACGGGCAAGATCAGCCGCTTCTGGGACCAGGGCAAGCACACGACGACCTACTCCCAGATGCACCGCCTCGACGCGGTCAACGGTCACGTTATCGACACGCCCGGCATCCGTGTCTTTCGCCTCGCCGGCATCAACAAGGCGGAACTCCGCGATCTCTTCCCCGAGTTCGCGCCGTTCCAGAACAAGTGCCGCTTCCCCGACTGCGCCCATGACCACGAACCGGAGTGCGCGGTGTTCGCGGCTCTGGAGGCGGGGAAGTTGGCGCCGACGCGCTACGCAAGCTACGTCGAGATCCTCGACGAGCTGGTTCCTCCTCCCCTGGACGACACGCCAGTGCCGCCGCCGGGGGAGATGTAAGGGACTCGAGCCGTACTCAGAAACCGACGGTCAGATCCTGCGCGTTAGACAGGGCGGAGCAACCAGCGAAGCGAAGACTCTCCGTCAAAGCGGCGATCTATATGGAACGCCCCCGACTGCGGGTGTGTACGAGTTCAACGTTCGCGTCGTGGACAGCAAGCACCGCTGAATCCGGTCGCCACCACGACCAGCCGCCCCATGACCTTCGGGGGAGTCTTGCCGGCACGAAGAGGACTACTCGTCTTTCTCTTTGACCGGCAACTCACGCACGGCGAGTTGGGCCACGAAACCGTCCGGCAGGCGCAGGATGATTTCCTGGGTCAATTCCGTATCCAGCGGATGGTAGCGTTTGTATTGCCAGGTCAATCCCAACTGGTTGGCCCACACATCCGTAGGCGGGCCGAAGCGCTTGATCAACTCGTCGGAGGTCAGGAGCTTCACCATCTTGCGCGCCTCTTCCGGGTCGCGTTTCCAGGTGGCGATGACATCTTCCCAGGCCGTCCAATCGACGTGGCGTTTGTCGGAACGAATCGCCTCGACCAGGGCATGGCGCTCGCCCAGACCGATCAACGTTCGTAGCGACTCGAATTCGGCGCGCATGGTGGATTCGAGTTGGGCCAGGTCGCGGTTCGATGCGCTCGGACCCTCGCCGGAGATGTTCAAGGATTCGCGTCGCGACCCCCTGTCGGCTTGCAACTCCTCGACGGCACCGCGCAGGTACTCGATCTCGCGCCGCAGGTCCTCGAGAGCCAACTCGACGGAACCCGGAACTTGCCGGCGTCCCCGGGAAGGCTCTTGGCTATCGCGTTGAACCGACGCGCTCTGGTGGGCCATCACCGCCTCGTCCAAGGCTGCTTTCGCACGTGCCTGGTTCGCGCTAACGGTGAACAAGATGATGACGATGGCCCCTGTGAGAACCACCCCAACAGCGATCGCTGCGTAGATCTTCATTGTGTTTCCAGCCAACCTCGAACGAATGCCAGTTTGTACCCCCAACCGAGTGACATGGCTATGGCACCCGCAAGGACCCAGCGTTTCCAGCGCACGGAGGCCAACCAGTGCCCCATGTCCTTGCCGCGAAAATGTCCGTAGCTGACCCAGGCGATGAAGGCGATCGAAGCGGTGCACAACAGGAAGCCGAAGGGCTGCACGAGAATGCTCTGGAGGAAAGCGCCCCGCACGGCATGTGCGACGGACGTCGTTACTCCGCAGCCGGGGCAGGGCACGTTCCACACCTCCATCGGCATGCACGTCGCGAAGCCGAGGGCTTCGTGGGTGCCGTAGCCCCGGGGGTCCGGCGCGAGAAAGAAGGCGATCCCGATGAGGCCCGAAAGCCCGATCCCCGCGGCGAGCAACAGAAACCAGTGTTCGGTGGTGCGCTTGTTCTTCAATTAAGGAAAGAGGAGCTCCTCGGACGCAGTGTCACGGGTCAGGCGCCAGGCAGCAACTGCTAAAAAACTGCAGATAGGAGACCAACGCTCGCTGACGGGGAGTCTTACTCGCCCGTGGAGTCGTCGTCTTCCGCGAGGGCCTCGCGCAGCAACTCGGCGCAGTGTTTGCGCCCCTCCTGAACGGCCGGCTTTTCGAGCTGGATGCCGAGCAAGTTGGCGATATAGACGGTGAAGTCCCAGGGAACCTCGGTTGCGCTGAGAGCAGTGTCACCAATCGCGCTCTTCAAGGTGGGGTCGGCGCCCTCTTCCAGGAGGTAGGCAAGCATGTCGACGCACCCCAAGAACGCGGCTCCGCTGAGGGGCCTTGAGCCGTCGCGGTTCGCCAGGTTGATCTTCGCGCCGGCTTTCACGAGCACTTTCGCCAGCCCGAGGTTGCCCAGCAAGGCCGCCATGGCCAGCGGGCGAAGGCCCGTGGCGGGCTCCATCTGATTGGGGCTGGCGCCGTCGCGCAAGGCGCGGCGAATCTGACTGAAGTCCTTCGATTTCAGGGCCGCCCAGATGTCCGCTTCTTCTTCGTCCCCCACGTAGCCCAGCGCGCGCAGCTGTTCGAGTGCCTCGGGATCCGCCGCCGCGAGTTCCGTCGCCGCGAGTTCCGTCGCCGCCGTAGCCTGCTGCGCGACGAAGGCCAGGGCCTTGCCTTCGAAACGTTGCGCGACATCCGTGTTGAGCTCGGCAACGTTCGTGTGTTCGCCTGGATCGATTTGGAGGTCGTAGAGCTCGAAGCGTGGACGCTCGAGGAGCTGCGATCCCTCGATATTGAGGATGAACTTCCACTTGCCGCTGCGCACGCTGACCATGACACCGGACCCGTGCCCCATGGCTCGCAGCCCTGGATCTTCCTTGTGCTCGGAGAAAACCTCGGGAGCCGCCTGGGTCAACTCGTCCTGTAGCAGCGGTAGGAGACTCTGCCCCTGGAGACCTTCCTCGACCTCGAAACCCAGCAGTTCACACAGGGTCGGATAGATGTCGATGCTGCGCACGGGCGTATCGACCCTCGTTCCACCCGTGAGCAAGCCGGGCGCATAGATCATCAACGGCACGCGGATCATCTCGTCGTAAAGGCTGTAGCCATGGCTGGTCGCGCCGTGTTCGAAGAATTCCTCGCCGTGGTCGGAGGTGAAGACGAAGACGAAGTCCTGTCCCCACCCCTTTTTCTGCAGCTTGTCCCACAGGCGCTGCATCTGATCGTCGTTCGCCAGGATGTCGGCGTCATACAGGTTGCTGGCGTGTTCGATGAAAGAGGCGGCGTTGACACCCGTGCGATCGAAGTTGTCCTGGGTCACGTACAGGCCCGGGATCGGAGGGCGGCTCCTCAACAACTTCTGCCACTCCTGTCGGAACCGAGGATGGCGCTCCGTATCGGCAAAGAGCTCCATGAACTCCGGTGCGGGCTCGTATTCCTCGTGGGGATCGACCGAGTGCATATAGAGCAAGATCGGCCAGTGATCGTTCTTGTCGAGCCAGGCAAAAGCGTGCTCGTTCAGCTTGCGGGACGAGCCACTGGCGAAATGGATCGCGTCACCGCGGTTGATGTAGGTCCCTTCGATGAAGTGGTCGAAGCCCTGGGCAAAGTTGGACAGAGAGTTGCCCATCACGATGTTGGTCGAAAAGCCTGCCGTGTAGATACCGTTCGCCTGCAAGACCTCCGGCCAGGTCAAGAACGCATCGGACAGGCGCTGGTCCATGCGGTAGATGCCCGTCGTCGATGGGTAACGAGACGTCAGCATGGAAGCCATGGAAGGCTTGGTCCACGGTGCCTGGCTGTAGCACGCCTCGAACACCACCGAGCGCTCGGAAAGCCACTCGAGAAAGGGTGTCGTCTCGCGCTCGTAGCCATTGAACCCCATGCGATCCTGCCGGCAGGTGTCCATGAGATAGAACAGGACGCTGCGTGGCCTGGATTCGGCTTCCCCAGCAGGAGAGCCCTCGGGGACCAAGGACTGTGAATAGAGCGCGGAGGAGAATACGGAGGCGAGTAGGGTGGCTACGATGCCGGGGGGGGCTTGCATATCAAAACGACCTTTCCAGTCGCGCTCTATGGCCCGCATTCCCCTCGGCATTCACTACAAATTCGCCTTTTTGGAACAGACTAGAGAGCTTTCAACCTGTCTTTCATGTCGCGTATCGCGGCACGCATGCGGGGGCTCTGCTTGACCGCATCGCTCTTTTCGTACTTACCGAGGGCCTTCTTGAAGAGCCTCTTGTCGCCCTTGCTCTCAGCGAAGCTCATGATGAAACTCCAGAACGCGTACTCCTCCGAAACCGCGCTGGGGAGTCGCTTGTCCTTCCACATCTGCGCGAAGTGTGCGCCGGCGGCGAGCTGCTTCTCGTCGTCCTTCCCGGCCTCCTTGGCAAGCACGCGGATCTCGGTGTCGATCAGCATCGGCTCGATCAGCTTCTTGTCCTTGGAAGAGACCTTGCCGAGCTCGGCATAGCGCTTGGTAGCTTCGTCGAAGGAGAACCAATGGAGTTCGAGCTGGCGGATAAAGACCTTGCCCGCGTTGCGCTTGTCGCCGTTCTCGACCTTGCGAATCTGCGCCAGGAAGTCCTGTGATTCCTCGAGAGACTTTTCGAAGCCTTTGGTCGTCCGTGCTCCTCGATGCTTCATCAGCTTGCGCCCTTGGGCGTCCAGGAACATCAGCGTCGGAAAGCCCGTGCCCCCTTTCTCGGCAAGTAACTTCTCGTAGGGCCGCTCCTTGATTTTTGTCGTGATGTGAAGGAAGGGGACGACCTTTTCCGCGAAGGCGAGGAATTCTTTGTCGGAGAGCGCACCACTCTCCAGAGAATTACAGGGGGGTCACGGCGAGTAGGAACGTGAGAAATAGACGAAGAGAAGCTTGTCCTCCTGCTTCGCTCGTTCACGCGCAGCGTCGTAATCCGTTTCCCAACCGCCAAAGCGAACGAAGCGCTTGGCTAATTTCTCTTCGTACTTCTCTTCCAGCCCTTGGGGCGTGGCCATGAGGCCAGGCGCCAGCACCAGAAGTGCCGTCAGGCTGCGTATCACGGTTCTTTTCGCGGTGGTCTTCATGAGTTTCATGCTGCGGATTCGGGTCGATTCCTTGCGTGAGACCACAAGTGTACCAGAGCCGTATCTCCGGTCACTCGATTCCCTAGTACGAGTCTCGCGCCAGATCGAACGCAAAAATGTGATGGTTGTCCCGCAGATACAACGTCGGGTCAATCAGCGTCGGAATGGCCCAGCAAACGCGCTCGGCGACCTGGTGTTGGGCCAGGATCTGTATTCCCTTGGGATCGACGGCGACGATCGCCAGTTCCCCTTCTTCATCCAGCAGCACGATCTTTCCGTCGGCGTAGATGCACTGGGCGGCGTGAAAGCCAAGGTGCTGCCAAGAGACTTCACCGGTGCGCCATTTCGTCGTAGCGCTTCGCGGGAGCGGCGTCGAATCGAAGCGCTGGAAGCCGGGCTTCGCCACGCTATGGTAGGGGGGATGAGCGGAGTCGAAGACCCGTCCAAGATCGACCTCGTCACGTACGACCCAGCCCGCAACGAGTACACGCTGGTCTTGCGCGAGCTCCGCCCTTGGAATGGCTCGAAGGAGCAAGCGAGTCAACTGATCTCCAAGGTCGACAGCTATCGCCACTTCGTGACGACGGGCCAGCTGGCCAAGAATTACCCCGATTCCGCCGGCAAGCACGTCCGCTTTCAGCTGGATTGCAGCGACATCCCCGACCCCACAACGGCCCAGCTCCTACAACGCATCGGCACGGTTCTCGAGGAATACGACATCCGCTTCGCGGTGGAGATCCTGGAATAACGCCACCGCGTTTCAGCGCGGGGGACGCCCTTCGAAGACGTCTGCACGGGGCGTGGGGTTTCCGTTGAGACGGCGCCAGGCATTGATCTGGCCGACGTGCGTGAGAGCGTCGGCGAGGGGTCCGTTCAGGATATTCCAGATCGGGAAGAAGCGACCGCTACGCTTGAGAACCCGATGGCCGAGGAGGGTCTCGTCGTCGAGGCTTCGCAAGTAGTCGCGAACCTGCTCGAGACTCTCAAGAGCGTGGTCCCTCTTGGCCTTGGGGTCGTCGCCCTCGAAGCGCTCACGGACCTCTGCGTCGAACACGGCTTGCTTGATCATGAACACGAGCTGCAGTATGTGATCGATCAGCTCATGCAGGCTCATGCTGTCCGGCCCTGGACGGAAGGCGAAGTCTTCGGGCCGCAAGCCTTCGGTCGACCAGTAGTACCGGAACGCGAGTCCGTCGACGAAGCGCATGAACACGCGCGTGCCATCCAGCGTCTCCTCGGGCGGGGCGATTTCTTGTCCGTACATGCGCCCGAGTGTAGCGGGCGACGCGCTCTACTCGTTGAAATCGTAGATGTACGACATTCGGGTCTTGTTCAGGATGGCGTACGGCAATCCCTTCAAGAGCCCCAGATCACGGTCTCCCTCGATCTTCATGCCGCGCACCTCGGGGTCGCGCATGACGAAGAAACGGCGCGTCGACTTATCGTCCGCTTCATAGCACTTGGGACGCACCTGACCGGCGATCTCGACGTTCAAGTTCCCGGTGTAGAAGGCTCGCACACGCTGATACGGCCCGTCGTCGGCGGCGAGCTGGGCGGCGTGGGGATCACCAGCCGTTTCGATCAGCTCGTGAGCCAGGAGCACTTCGTCCAGGTTGACGTGCAGAAGCGGCGTGTGGATCCGATCGCGGCTGTTGAGATCGATCAGCGTCGCGTCGCGCACCTTGATGAAGTACTTGCGGTACTCGTCGAGGAGCTGGGAAAGACGCGTGTACTTGTTTTCGATCTGCCCCTTGATGAGGAAGGCGTCGGTCAAGAGTAGGTCGGAGACGATCGTGAGCATCAGCTTCAGCCGTTCGGTGGATCAGCCCGGGTGAAGCGACGAACCGCGCCGATCAGATGTAACGAGCCCGTGACGAGCACGTGTCCATCAGAAGCGGCGAGGCGCAGCGCCTCGTCCAGCGCAGCCCGTGGGGCGTCGATCGCCACCGCATCGAGGTCCAGATCCAACTCTTGGGCGATCGATCGAAGCTCCTCTGGAGCGCGGTAGGGGCCGGGTCCTACGGACGTGCAGAGGAGGCTATCGGTCCGTGGCCCGAGGGTCTTGAGGAGGCCGGCTGCATTTTTTTCCCCGCCGGTCCCGAAGACGGAAACGCGCTTCGGCGGGAGTATCGAATCTGCGTCGAGAGTGTCGAGCACCGCTTGCAGACTCTCCAGCGTGTGGGCCCCGTCGAGGATCACGGGAGTCTCCCCTATCCAGCGCCTTTCCAGCCGCCCGGGCAGGCAGGCCGCGGCACATGCCTCCGCGTCCAGGGCCCATTGGCCCCACACCTGATCCTGGGGCACGCGATGTCCTGGAAAGCGGGCTGCGAAAAGCCGCCCGAACTCGTCCAACGCCGCCGTCGCCAGGGCCCGATTCGTCTGGGCGATGGAACGTTCCCCGGATTCATCGACCGCTACCGAGTGAATGCGCGCCCCTTGCTCGCGCGCGAACTCGACGATCGTGAGTCCTGCCGGGTCGCTCTGGGAGAGCCCCATGATCACGCTCGATTCCGGCGCGATGATCCCGGCTTTCTCGCGCGCGATCGCCGTGCGGGTGTCGCCCAGAATGGCTGTGTGCTCGAGCTCGATGTTGGTAATCACGCACACAGGAGCCTCGATCACGTTGGTCGAATCGAGCCTGCCCCCCAGACCGCACTCGACGACACCGACGTCGACGCCGCGTGTCGCGAAAGCATGGAACGCCGCGGCGCTCAACACGTCGAACCACGTGGCCTCGGCGGTTGCGGTGGCCGAAGCGTTGGTCTTGCGAGCCCCGTCGAGGGCTCCGAGCGCCGCCTCCAGGGCCTCCGCCAGATCGTCGTCCGTGATGTCGCCCGGTGTCTCGCCGGGCCAACGCACGCGTTCGGTCACGCGTTCGACGTGGGGCGAAGCGTAGGTCCCGACCCGCAATCCCGCGCGATACAGCCCCTGGCCGATCAGGGCAGCCACCGAGCCCTTGCCCTTTGTTCCGGCGACATGCACCGCCAGGAAGCGATCCTGGGGCCGCCCGAGCAACTCCATGAGCCCGTGCGCGGGCTCCACCGAAACCCGCATGCGCCCGACCCGATCACGGCACTCCCAATCCACGAGCCCGTCCAAGCGCTCGAGAGCCGCCCGCAGACGGGGGCTCGGAGGGGCTTCGGGGTGGTTGCTGAAGAAAGAAGAGCCCAGGGCGGTACTCCGTACGTGAGGGGCCGAATTCTAGGGCTCGGGGGTCGCGGGTACGATCTCCGTTAGAGGAGGAGCCCGGAGGGGGTCGATCTGCTGTTTCCTGCGGGTTTCCGTGGGCTTTTGTAAGAAAGCACCCCACAAGTCCCAGGACCCGCCCGAAGAGGTCATCTTACCCGCGAATGCTTCCCCTCCTTCTCAGTCTGCTGCTCTTGCCGCAATCGGTGCGCGTAACCTCTCCGCAGGACCGCGCCCGACCGGATCAGCCAAGTGCCCAGGAGAAACTGACCCAGCTCGCAAGCGAGCTGGTGCCTGCCTTCTTCGGGCGCTACCCATGGTTGGCGTACGAGCGACGCTTTCCACAACCCGATCCCCAGGCATACGCGAACTACGGCACCAAGGGCTTCCTGGAATGGCGGGAGACGCTCGATGGATTGCGGATCAAGCTGAACGCGATCTCGCAACGCGAGCTGGACGAGGCCGGCTGGGTCGTGTTCAGCGCCAGCGCCGCATGGATTCGTTCGCAAGAGCTGATCGCCGGCAGCCGTTCGCTGGAGCGCTGGGATGCGACGAGCTACGTCGTGCGCGTCGAGAACATGCTCTTCAGCCTCCGCGAAAGTGACTACGTGCCTGTGCGCGCACGCTGGAGCCGAACGATCCAGATGCTCGAGGGGCTACCGGCATACTGGGACATCGCGCGGAACGGCCTCGTGTCCCCGGCGGAGATCTGGAAGAACGAAGCGATCGGACGCCTCGTGGATCTCGGGCTGTCCCTCGAAGCCGACCTACCGCGCACCTTCTCCAAGTTGCGTCTCGAGCGGAAGGAACAGAAGCGCTTCGAAACCGCGCTGGACAAGGCGGTCGAGAGCACCGACCGCTTCCGGACCTGGCTCTTGAGCTCGCACGCACCACGTGGCGACGAAGCCGGCATCATGGGCGCGGGTACGTGGGAAGGGCTGATGCAAGTCGTGTCTGGTTCGGACCTGACCGCGCAGCGCTTGAAGACCCAGCTCTTGCGCGACATCGCCGGGCTGAACCGACGCCTTGGAAAGTCCTGGGAACCGCGCGCCGCAACCAAGAACCAGCTCGACCCGAAACGCTTGATCCGAGCGACGCAGACGGCATCGCGACTCGCGACCAGCCTGGCCGATCGCGCTTCGCTCTTTCGAGAGGAAGAAACACCTCCCTTCCTGATCCACTTGCGCGAAAGTCGCTCCACGCCAGGACAGATGGCGCGGCTGTGGCCGGACAGGCACTTGAACGATGTCTTGCACCTCGAAGTCGGCAGCCCCTCCTGGAGCCCCGACCTGAAAACGACGCGCGCAACGCTCCTGAATCCGCGCGCCCTGGCCACGATGGGCATCCGTTACGGCTGGGCCGGCGAAGCCAAGCTCCGCCACGGCGCATCCGTCGCAGGGAACCCTGTGGCCCGTTTTTTGTGGAATCGTTCGGTTTTCGAGGGATGGGGGCTGTACGCACTGGATTGGATCGGACGCGTAGACTGGGTGGAAAACCCCTTCCTCGAAGACGAGCGCCTCGAGACCGAAATCGTGCGGGCCTGGATGCTCGAAGCGATTCGGCTCCTGGCGTCGATCGAGATCCATGTGGAAGCTCTTTCGGTCCCCGCCGCGGCGGATGCCTTCCGCAGACGAAGTCGTTTCGACCACGACACGGCCCTGCTGGAAGCCCGCACGGCACTCCACGATCCACTCCACGGCATTGGCTACCTGGGACTCCTCGAGCTGCGCTTGCTCGAGGAGAGCATCGCACGCGAGGTTTCCGGCCGCGAGGCCCTGCAAGAGACCCTGCGAACGGTGCTTTCCAATCCGCACCTGCGCCCCTTCGATGTACGCAGCCGCCTCGGCGCGCAGCGTCCCCGGTAGCACAGGGGGAAGGAACGGCCCAGGTGGGAAAAGGTGTCCATCCCCCGACAGAAACGCGCGATGCGTTTCATGTTTCATGGAGTGAGGTGGCCGATATAGACGCCCGAGTCCCCCCCGCTGGTTTGGCGCTATGAAGGAAGTCTCCCACAGAATTCGCGTGTTCGTTTTCCGCTATGCGGAGGGTCGCCCGAACTACCTGCTCCTGAAGAGTGCCCAAATCGAGAGCTTCTGGACACCTCTCCACGCACCTCTCGGTTTCGACGAGAAGATCGAGACGGCCGTTCGTCGCGGCGTAGCGGAAGAAGTGGGTGTCCCCCAACCGAAGAAGCTGATCGACCTCGACATGCCTTCACGTTGGTTGATCGGCGACGAACAGGTCGTCGAGTGGAACTTCGGGTTCCAGGCCCCACCGTCGAATGACCTGCAGGTCGATACGGCGCGATGGGCAGCTTTTCGGTGGTCCATATTCGCCAGCGCCTATCCTTCGCTAGAGCTCGAATACGATCGGGCGTCGATCATGCGCCTGCATACGTTGCTGCATGCGGCGTAGGGGGCTGACGGAACTTGTCGTGGCTATGGATCAGACAAAGCTCAGCAGCGGATAGTCCGCCCCCAATACACGTTTGGGATCCAGACCGAAGCGCGAGCGGATCGCCGTGGCGTAGACCGAACGGAAGTCGGTGGTGTAGTCGAGGTCCCCGTCGTTCAGTTTCGTGAGTGACGGGTGCTTTCCGAAGAGCCCGCCCTTGACAGGCGTGCCGGCGACGAACATCGGCCCGGCGCAACCGTGGTCGGTTCCTCGGGATGCGTTCTCGGCCACGCGGCGTCCGAATTCGGAGAAGATTAGAACGAGTGCCTGGCGGCCGGATTCGCTGCCCTCGAGATCGCGCAGGAAGGGATCGAGAGCTGCATCGAGGATCCTCATCAGGCGCTGGTGGTTGTTCTTCTGATCGACGTGCGTGTCGAATCCGGAGAGCTCGACGGACATCACGCGGGTTTCCAGTGGGCTGTGGATCAGGGCCGCAGCGGAGCGGAGAGAATCGGCGAAGGGGTCGTCGGGGTAGTGGAGCTTGGGCTGATGTGCGGCGATCGCGGCGCGCACGGCTTGCGAAGAGGCGTGCGCGTCGGCCATCACGCGGCGCATTCGGGCGAGACGTGCCTGCTTTGAACCGCTGTCCGCGCTGGTTTTCGAGCTGCCCAGGCCCTTCAGCTGGTCCCCGTGCTCTAGCCAACGATAGTTGCGCGGAAGAGCGAACGACAGGGCGGGATGCTTCGTCGAGTAGATCGAGTACGGGGGCTTGCGGCCGATGTGCACGACGCGCTCCGGTCGCGACTCGGAACCGAAGGCCGTCTCGCACAAGCGTCCGATCCAACCCTCGCCCGAAGCCCGTCCGCGGGCATCGGCGGTGTGCCAGACATCGAGGGAGCGAAAGTGCGAGCGAATCGGATTCTCGTAACCGACACCCTCGATCAGGGCCAACCCGCCCTCTTGAAAGCGTGCGTGCAAGCGCTTCAAGCCTGAGTTGAAGCCGCGATACTCGTCGATGGGCCGGACGTCCTTGGCGACGTGGTGGATCGTGGGACGGTCGCGGTGATAGGCGTCGTCGCCGAAAGGCACGATGGTCGAAAGCCCGTCGTTGCCTCCGGACAGCTGCACCAGCACGAGGGTGGTTTCGTTGTTGGTCCGAAAGCCGGGAGCGCAGAAGTGGGCCCGCGGAAGAAGCGCAAGGCCGCTGCAAGCTCCGAGGCCATGTAGGAAAAAGCGTCGGTCGATGCGTCGCATGGAAAACTCCTCTAGTGAAGCTGTGCCTCGGGCAGACTGAGCATGACATGCGCGAAGTTGCGCAGGAGTTCCTCGGATCTGCGCGGTGACTCGTCCAACCGGCCTTCCTCGATACCACTCTCCTCGCGCATGGTGCCGAAGGTCTTGGTCAAGGCCTGGCGGGTTGTCGGATCGACGTCTATGCCCAAGAGCGCCTCGCAGAGCGTGTCGACGATCTTGCGGTCGCGTTTCGCCTTCTGCCTCCCGAGCTGGCCGGAGATGTTCATGCGCGGACGATAGCCGGCCCGTTCGACGTCCTTGAGCTCGCGCAGCACGCCCAGAGTCTTGCGTAGGCGCCTGATCTCGGCTGGGTTCCGCTTCTTCGGTGTCGTATCACGAGTGAATGTCTGCTCTTCCAGGGGATCGTGATCCAGGAAGTCAGTCAGTTCGATCTGGCCCAGGAGAACACCGGCCAGGTTGCCGCGTTGCATCAAGGAACCGGTCGTGATCCAGGCTTCGCCACCTTCCCAGCCCTTGACATTCGGCGGATAGAAAAGGCGCTCGCCCAGGGACGCCGCACCGACGAGCACCAGGCGCGCCGGAGGATCCAGACCAATGCGCCGCGACGAACCGATCAAGTAGTCGATGGGACTGGCAACCCGCCCCCCCACGATCTCGTCACGATAAAAATCGGGGTCGAGAAAGAGGGTGCGCAGGAAGGGAATCATTTCGTATCCCTCGCGACGGAGCAGCGCGGCGTAACGAGCCAAGCGGTCCTCGGTGGGGTCGATGCCCTCGAAGTACAGGAGCAGCTTGCCGCTGATGTATCGCGAGCAGCTTTGCTGTTGCAACAGGATGTCGATCACGTCGTCGCCGTCGAGGTCACCGCGGGTCCCGAGAACGCTCTTGCTCCCGCTGTCGTGTTGACGGCGACTGAAACGGAACTCGCCCATGCGATCGCTCCATCCGGTAAAGGCCCGCGCGGCTTCCTTGATATCGTCTTCGGTGTAGTTGCCCTCACCCAGCGTGAAGAGCTCCATCAACTCTCGCGCAAAGTTCTCGTTCGGGTTTGCCTTGCGGTTCGCGTCGTTGTCGAGGTACTCCAGCATCGCCGGGTCGCGGGCAATGGCGTGCACGAGATCGCCGAAGTTCCCCAAGGCGTGTCGTCGCAGGAGTTTATTCTGGAGGATCATCTCATGGGAGTTTTTCACATCCTGCATCGAGCTCGTGAAATGCCCGTGCCAGAAGAGCGTCATGCGCTCGCGCAGATCATCCGTGCCGGACAGCATGCGTTCCACCCACCAACCGAGGAAGTCGCGCACCTGGGCCGCCTCTTCGCGGCGCATGCGCTTCTTCACCGTGTCGCGCTTTTCCTGGGACATGTTGCGCATGCTCTCGCGCATCTCCACGCCGCCGCGCAAGCGGGTGTAGAAGGGCTCCTCGATCCAGCCCTCCCCCTCGAGCAGCTCGTCGAGCGTGGCTTCCGGACCTCGCTTCAGAGCACGTGCGATCGTGCGCAGGGAAGCTCCGAAACCGGCGCGATTGAAGAGGTGTTCGACGTTGGCGGCATTCCAGGCAAGCTCCGGCCTTCGGGGAGCCTCCTGGGCGCCTTGCGGAGCGTCTTTCTGGATGACCTCCGGGCCCTGGGGCGCCATTCCCATGGCCAGAACGAGCGGCATCATTTTTTTCATGAGCATCCTTTCGACCCCCTGCCCGGTCGGTAGAGGTTTGGGTCGGCGAATCCGGTCGCCAGTTCAACCCAGAAAACCCCTGCGGGTTCCGCTTCGAGGGTTCCGGTTCGATAAGTTCTCGCTCTATGGACCGACCACCGAACGGAGCAGCACCCAGGGACCTGCGCACGTGGCTCGAGCGTATGCGCCGCACCGGGGACGTCGTCGAAGTGCAGGCCAGCGTCGATAGAGACCTCGAGGTCGCCGAAATCCATCGCCGTATCGTAGCGGCCGGCGGGCCGGCGCTGCTCTTTCAGAACGTGAAGGGCTCGCCTTTCTCCCTCGCGACGAACCTCTTCGGGACGCGGAAGCGCGTTCTTTCCGCATTCGGCCCGGAACCGGCCCAGCGGATCGAGGAACTCGCCCAGCTACCGATGGAACTCGTTCCGCCTCGACTCTCCACCTTGTGGCAAAAGCGTGGGCTCCTCGGCTCACTCCTGCAAAGTGGCCTGAAGACCGTGCGCAACGCCCCCGTAGCCGAGGTGATCGAGAGCAACCCCAAGGCCCTGTCCCTACCGGCGATCAAGTCCTGGCCGCGCGATGGCGGACGCTTTCTGACATGGCCCCTCGTGTATACGGAGCACCCCGAACACGGCGGCTCGAACCTCGGCGTGTACCGCATGCAGTTGAGGGACGACGCGACCTTGGGTCTGCACATCCAGATCGTGCGGGGTGCCGGCTTCCACCTGGCCGCCGCGGAGGAGCGCGATGTCCCCCTGCCTGTCGTCGTCAACCTGGGCGGTCCGCCGGCGATGATCCTGGCCGCCCTCGCACCGCTACCGGAAAACGTCCCCGAGATCCTGCTAACGGGACTCTTGACCGGCTCGAAGCTGCGCACGTTGCGACACCCGCGTTCGCCCTTGCCTCTGTTCGCCGATGCCGAGTTCGCCCTTGTCGGCGAAGCCCGACCGAAGGAACGCGCTCCCGAAGGGCCGTTCGGCGATCACTACGGCTTCTACTCGGAGGTCCACGACTTCCCGGTGTTCCACTGCAAGGCACTCTTCCGGCGGCACGCACCGATCCTGCCGGCAACGGTCGTCGGCAAACCACGCCAGGAGGACTTCTTCCTCGGTGACTACGTTCAGGAACTCCTTTCGCCGCTCTTGAAGCTGGCCATGCCCGGCGTGCGCTCCTTCTGGAGCTACGGTGAAACGGGGTATCACTCCCTGGGAGCGGCGGTCGTATACGAGCGCTACAAGCGCGAAGCCATGGCCACGGCGTTCCGTATTCTGGGCGAGGGGCAATTGTCGCTGACGAAGTTCCTGCTCGCAACCGACGGCGCAGTCGACCTGCGCGACTTCAAGGCCACGCTGACTCACGTGCTGGAACGAGCCGACTTCCGCACCGATCTCTTCCTGTTTTCGAACCTCTCGATGGACACGCTCGACTACGCCGGGCCGAAACTCAACGAGGGGGGCAAGGGCGTGCTCCTCGGCATGGGGGAGGCGCGCCGAAAGCTTCCGGTGGAGTTCCACGGTGAACCGAGTTGTGGGGTGCGAGATGTACGCGTCTTTGCTCCGGGTTGTCTCGTCGTCGGGGCCGAGGCTCACGAGAATGACGAGGGCGCGGCCCAGCGCATCGCCCAGGATCCTGCCTTCGCGGACTGGCCGTTGATCAGCGTCGTCGACGACGCCGAGCGCACGGCCAAGAGCTCGATCAACTTCCTCTGGAACACGTTCACCCGTTTTGATCCGGGTCGGGACATTCACGCTGCAAAGACCGAGCTGGTGGGGAGTCACGCGTCGTTTACGGGGCCACTGGCGATCGATGCGCGCATGAAGCGCGGGTATCCAGAGGAGTTGTATTGTGATGAGGAGACGCGGGAATTGGTGGATCGGAGGTGGGGTGAGTATTTCCCCGAGGGGCAGGAGCAGGGGGATTCCGATCGGGGGCATCTCGATTGATTGTGCCCTTTGGTTAGGTGCGCGTTATCGTGCTCATCATCGTCGATCGTGATCGTTGCTTTGGTCGTGCCTACTCGTCGAGAAAGTCCCATGAAGTCGCTCGCTGCTCCGTCTCTCATCATGCTCGTTGTCGCTTGCGGTTCGGTCAACTCCAGCTCGAGAGAGCCCCTGGCACTTTTCAACGGGGTCGATCTCGCTGGCTGGCACACCGACATTCCGGCGGCGGATGCGAAGGCGGATCTCGAACCTTCGTTCATGGTCGAAGAGGGAGTGCTCGTCAGCCGGGGTACGCCGCAGGGGCACCTGATCACGGACGAATCGTTCGGTGAGTACCGTTTGGTGGTCGAGTACCGCTGGCCGGCTGAACCCGGCAATTGCGGGGTGCTCGTTCACGCTTCGACGCCGCGCCGACTCTACGGTATGTTTCCGCAGTCGATCGAGTGTCAGCTTCACGTAGGCAATGCCGGTGACTTCTGGTGCATCGGCGAGGACATCAGCGTTCCCAACATGATCGAACGCCGCGGCCCCGAGGAGCGCTGGGGTGTCGAAGAGGGCAAATCGCGCCGCATCCTCAACCTGACCGACGACTCCGAGCATGCTCTTGGCGAGTGGAATCAAATGGTGATCGAGTGCCGAGGCAACTCGATCGATGTTTGGATCAACGACGATCGTGTGAACGACGGCTTCGACTGCAGCGCGGATCGGGGCCAGATCGCGATTCAAGCCGAGGGTGCGGCCTGCGAATTCAGAAAGATCGAATTGTTTTCCCTCGAGGGCTCTGGAAACGGACGCTGAGCCTCGCCGGTGTACAAATAGCGTCAGGCAACGCAATCGTCTCGTGAGAACGGTCACACAGGGAACGTGCTGTCCGTAGCCACGAAGCTGGCCCTCGGATCTCGCCCTGGCCGGCGCGCTGTCATCGAATAGGATTCACGCCATGGCTGTCCGACCGCTTCTCTCCACAACGCTTCTTGCCGCTCTCCAGATCCTTGCCTCTGGAGCTCCTGTGACCAACAACTCGAACGGCAACGCTCCGCGCCCCGCAGCCCTCACGCGCCCCACCTCCCTCGCCAAGGCCCAAGACAAGGCCTACTTCGATCACGAGCACCTGCTCTGGAGCGAGCTTCTGGACCAGCACGTGCGCGGCGATGGCTTCGACTACGACTCGCTCAAAAAAAAACCGGGCAAGCTCGACGACTACCTGGCCCAGATGCACGTGGTCACCCCCAACCAAATAGCGAGCTGGTCCAAGGAGCAACGCTTCGCCTTCTGGATCAACGCCTACAACGTCCACACGATCAAGAAAATCGTCGACAACTACCCGCTCAAGAGCATCCGCAAACTCAGCGGCGCCTTCGGCCTCAACAGCGTCTTCGACAACAACTTCATCGAAATGCAAGCCCTACACCCCTCGGGCAAGAACAAGAAACTCTCGCTGAACGACATCGAACACAAGATCCTCCGCGAACGCTTCAAGGATGCCCGCCTGCACGCCGCGATCAACTGCGCCTCTTACAGCTGCCCCCCGCTTCGGAACGAGGCCTTCACGGCCGACAGACTCGACGTCCAGCTTCAAGATCAAATGCGCAAGTTCGTCAACGACCCCAAGCGGAACTTGATCGACACCAAGAAGAACACCCTGCGCCTCTCGAAGATCTTCGACTGGTTCAAGACCGACTTCGAACGCGATGCCAAGAGCGTCAAGGAATTCTTCATCCGCTTCGCCCCCAAGGACCAGGCCGAAGCCATCCGCGCCATGCGCATCAAGCACATCAGCTACGACTGGGCCCTGAACGACATCAAACCGATCGACTGAAGGCCCTGCCGCTCCGCCCCACAGGTTGTGAGGGGTGGGGCTGGGGGTTGTGTTGCTGAGTCTTGCACTCGGGTGCGGTCGTCCAGGGGCCCCTCAACTCCAAACCCAAACCTCCCCCGCCCCCCCATCCCAAACAGAAACAATCACCTGAGCAACCCCACCCCATTGCCCTAGCAAATCTTCCCGCGAAGGCTTCCCATCAGCGTCCGGATGGGAGTGCCAGACAGCAACGATCTGCTGGTTCCGCTCGCGGGCCGTACGATCGAGGCGGACGATGTCGCCCGGGTCGAGGTCGAAATGGTCGTCGGCTGTGGCGAGGTTCCTCGTCGGTTGGACGGAATGGACGGTGATGAATCCGTCCTCGTGGGTGCCCAACATCAGGCCGCATGCTTCGCGGGGGTAGGCCCCTTCGGCAAGTTCGAGCAGCGTTTCGTACTCGCTGCGGGCAAAAGTAAACCCGCCGGGTTTTTCGGACCGGCGGGTCCATACGGTGCCAGGGACGCTTCGATCGTTTTCGAACACGCGCATCAGCATCCTTACCTGTTGGCCGCGCGGAGACGTCGCTTGAGCGATCTCATTGTGCTCGTCCTTCGGCATTTCCGTAACCCCCAAAGTCTCAGCCTTGTTCGAGCGTTTGCACTTTGTCGAACAGGGCCTTCTTCATGGCCTTCTCACTCATGCGGGGCATAAAGTGCCCGAAGGCAGCGAAGGCGTGGTTTTTGACACCAGGGATGAGGACTCGGCGGCGTTTGGTGGCGGCGACGTGGATGCGATGTGCGAGCTCGTCGGGGTGCATGCGTTTGTGTTCTCGCGAGTTGTCGGGGCTGTGCTTGCGCGCGTGTTCGGTGCGAGTGGGGCCCGGATAGACCGTCAGAACGTGGCCGCCGTGGGGTTGAAGGAAGGCGCATAGGCTAGCGGCGTAGGAGGCTAGCCCGTCCTTGCTGGCCGCGTAGGCGGCGGCACCGGGGTAGCTGACAAAGTGCGAGAGCGAGGAGATGAACACCAGCGTTGCCGTGGACTGGATCAGGTTGTGCCGGAGCAACCCTGCGCTGAGGAGCATGGGGGTCGTGAGGTTCAACGCGACGAGTTTCCGCTGGTGTTCCCAGCGCGACGCTGTGAAAGGGCCCACGCAGTTGATGCCGGCGTTGTGGATCATGACGTCGAAGGGCGTACGTTCGGAGTGCGAACACAGTTCCTCGAGCACACGGGTGACTTCACCCGGATCGGTGAGGTCGGCCTGGATTCTCAGTTCTACGTCGGGGCCGTTCGAGTCCGATGATGACTCGGGGAGCGCAACGGTAAGAGGCGTGATGTCGATCCCCGTGACGTCATAGCCTTCGTGTTGATAGCGTTGCACGAGGGCGCGCCCGATTCCGGCGGCGGATCCTGTGATGAGGCAACGCTTCATTCGCCTGGGCCCCGCTCAGCCAGTCCACGTTTCGCCTGCAGGCGCTCGACAAGGCGCGGGAGGTTCCGTCCAAGGGCGCCGATGGCCTTGTTGCCGGCGCCGAGCACTCGCCATACGGGGGGGCCGTGCAGCAGCTTGTCGATGCGTTGGGCGATCGCCTCGGGAGTGGGGAAACGCTGCGTGGCAATCTGCCCGGGAGGAATGCCGCACTTTCTGTGCATCTCGGTTCGGACCGCGCCCGGGCGGATCACCTGAACCTCGACTTCGCCTTCCAGCTCGACGCGCAGGCTGCGAAAGAAGCCGTCGGCAGCGGCCTTGGCCGCTGCATACACGGCGAAATCCGGACAGGGCAGAAAAGCCGCGACCGAGGAGATGTAGACAATGCGCCCGTGGACCTTCTCGAGACGCGGAAGCAACAGGTGACAGAGGCGCATCGCGGCCAGGAGATTCACCTGCACGACCTCGCCGATAGACTCCCCGGATTGCTCAGCGGGACGGCCCCACCATCCCATGCCCGCATTCAGTACGAGCAGGCTGAGGCCTTCGATACCGCGTTCATTCAATGCGAGGGGAAAGCGCTCGAGGGCCGCTGGATCGGCAAGGTCGACCTGAATGTAGGAGCCCGAGTCGAACAGCCTCTGTTCCGAGGTTCCAAGACCCTCGAGGTCCGAGAACGATCTACGTCCGTGGTAGAGCGTTCTGTGGTGCTGTCCACGCCACCTGCGTGCAAGAGCGAGTCCGATGCCGTCGGTGGCCCCTGTGAGAAGTCTGGCTCCTTCCACGGAGACATTCTATGGACTCCTTCCTGCCCTTCGCCGGGAACCTGGGGGCCGTTTCCGAATAGCACTATTGCCCGTAATTGCGGGCATAACACTTCGCCGCTCGGGAACGGTCGAAGCGCGGGTTCGGTTTTCACACAATCTCCGCGGCACGATGAAGGGTGTTTCCTCTAGATTTCCCCGCCTGTCCCATCTTCAAAGCCTGAACGAGCCAGAACCATGAAAGCTATCTCTTATGCAGTGGCCGTCGCCTTGGTCGGCGGCGTCACCTCTGCCAACAACGAAGATCCCGCCGAGAAGCCCCTTCCCAGTACCGAAAAGAGCATCGCAGAAGAGGTGGCGCTCGAGGATGGCGAGACGGAGGGCCTGATTCCCAGCGCCTACACGACGCTCTTCAAGAACCAGAACACCGAAATGGTCTGGGGCGGCCGCATGTACCTCGATGCCGGCTTCTTCACCGCGGATTCCTCCTACGTGGACGACAATTCCGGTATCGGTGGCGACGGCGCCGAATTCCGGACCGCCCGCCTCTTCGTGAAGGGCACGATTTACGACTCCGTCGAGTTCAAACTACAGAACGAGTTCGACCCCAACCGCGAGAACAACTTGAAGGACGCCTTCATCGCCATGACGACGCCAGTAGGCAAGATCAAGGTCGGTCACTTCAAGGAGCCCTTCAGCATCGAACAGCTGACCTCGAGCCGCTTCATCACCTTCATGGAGCGCAGCCTCGGCGACGTCTTCGCACCCTCCCGTAACATCGGCCTCCAGGTAAGCGGTTACGATGAAGAGTTCGGCGACCTCAACTGGGCGGCAGGTGTCTTCCGCAACTCGATCGACGGCGGCCCCGCTATCGGTGAAGGTCAGTACTCCTACACCGGTCGCCTGACCGCCACGGCCTTCAACGAGGAAGACTCCTCGAGTGTCCTGCACTACGGCGGCGCGATCAGTTTCCGTTCCGATCGGCGGGGGAGGAACACGCTCACCGACGAACCCGAAATTCACCTATTGCTGCCCCTCGGAGGCTTCCTCTTGCAGCCCAGCTCGGGTGCAATGATGTACAACCTTGAGGCCGCCTGGGTCGACGGACCGGTCTCCCTGCAGGGTGAGTACTTCGCGTCGACGACAGAAGCCACCGGTCAAGACATCGAGGGTACCGGCTACTACGTCATGGGCAGCTATTTCCTGACCGGCGAGAAGCGCAACTACCAAGCCAAGGGCGGTAAGTTCGCTCGCGTCCAGGTCCGTGATAATTACGACGGTGGCGGCGGATCCGGAGCCGTCGAACTCAAGGGGCGCATCTCGTCCCGAGACTTCGACGCGGCTGCCGCGGTCCTGCCGACGGCCTTCCCAGGCAACGAACTCACGAACTACTCGCTGGGTCTCAACTGGTATCTGAACCCCAACACTCGGATCATGTTCGACTACATCCACTCCGAGTACGAAAGCGGTGCGACCGATGACAGCCTCGACGGCATCATGGTTCGTTTCCAAGTCGATTTCTAGATCGAGGGGCATGAAGAAGATGGGCCTCGGCGCACACTACGTTCTCGGCATCGGACTGTCGGCATTCGGTGTCATGGGGCGTAGCGGCGCCGAGGGATTCGCCCCCAAGGGGTTCGGGCCCGAGGGCCCTACGCTGACGAGAGTCACTGTGATCAAGACCGCGAAGCCCGCGGCGGAGATCATCAGCCTACAAGCCTCGACACGCCTTGGTGTGCTGACGCATTCCGATGTCGGGCAGGTCGAGCGCTTCGACTTTTCGAATCCCGAAGACCCCCGTTCGACGGGTCTCTTCGACCTGCAGATGAACGAAGGTGAAGAACTCACCAGCGTTGCCGTTCACCCGCGCCACGCGTACTTCCTCGCTTGCATCAAGGGTGCCCGCACGATGAACACCGGAAGGGTTCAAGTGCATGCGCTGGAAGATGGCAAACGCCTGGCGGCGTACCCGACGGGATTCGGTCCAGATTGCGTCTACATCTCACCCGACGGCCTGTACGCATTGACGGCGAACGAGGGTGAAGGCTACATCGAAAAGGGCGGGGTTCCGTTTTCCCCTCCGGGAAGCCTCACGTGGTTGAAGTTGTCGGAGAAGGCGGATGGTTTCGAGTTGAAGCAAATCCCGCTGCCAACCGTGGAGGCCAAGGGATCCGTAACGGCCAAGGACCGGCGTTCGCTCGAGCGCGACATCGGTGGCAAGCCCGTGCTGATTCCCATCACGGCCAACACGCCCGATTGCGTCGAGCCCGAGGTCATCGCCTTCGCGCCCGACGGACGCCTGGCCTTTTGCACGCTGCAGGAGAACAACGCCGTTTGCATAATCGATGTCCACAGCGCGCGCATCACGCGCGTCATTGGTCTGGGCTACACGCGGCACCAGGCGGATCTGAGAAACGACGGTGTCTACAACGCGAGCGAGGTGCTCTTCGCCTTGCGCGAACCGGACGGCATCGCTGTCCTTCCCGGAGGGGCGTACTTTGTCACGGCGGATGAAGGCGACACCGAACCCGGCCCGGATGAAACCGCCGCAGGCCAACCCGTTGGCGGCGGGCGCACCGTCAGCGTCTTCCAGGTCGAATCCGGGATGTGCGTGGGCGATACGGGCGATCAGCTCGATCGCTGGTCCGCCGCAGCGGGCATCTATCCGGACAAGCGCAGCGACAACAAGGGCTCCGAGCCCGAGATGATCACCGCTTTCGCCATAGCTGACCGTCCCTATGCCGCGGTCGGCCTGGAGCGCGCCGGAGCCGTGGCCTTGATCGATCTATCGACCCCCGAGGCCCCGCGCGTCGTCTCCCTGATAGCGGTCGGCGAGGACGCAAACAACTTCGGCCCCGAGGGAATCGCACACCTCTACGACGGTCAGCGAGATGTGCACTACCTCTACACCGCCAACGAGGTCAACGGAACGTTGAGCGTACTGCGGATCGACTGAGACGGCCGCGACCGTCGCTCACTCGTCGTACTGGAATCCGTAGAAGGCCGCGTTTTCCAGCCGAGGGTTCGCGCGCAAGGGAATCTGATAGGTCCGCACGGCCCACAGGTCCTTGAAGATGCGGTAGGTCAACGCCGTCTGGTCCAGGTAGTCGACGCCCGAGCTGGCACCGGTCCCGGTTCGACGGCCGATGACGCGCTCGACCATGCGTGCGTGGCGTTGACGGAAGATGATGAATACCTGTTCCAGCTCGATCAGTCCGTCGAGAACATCGCGCGGCCAGGCCAGGAGGGGTAACTCGCGATAGGAGAGGATAAACAGTGCCGCCGCACGGACTCGCTTGCGACGTGCACCGCCTTCTTCCTCGGTCGGGTTCAAGAAGTCGCGCAGCGCCTTGCGTTCCGCCTCGTAGCGAGCCTCGATTCGCGCTTTGCCTTCGCTCTGGCGCGTGCGCGCCATCGCTAGCTTCAACGTCCCATCCAGCTCCTTCGACTGTGCAGCCGCGTAAGCAACGATAAAGCGTTCGAGCACAGCCTCCGCACCGGGATCGTCGTGCTGGGATCCATCGATCGGAGTGCGGTACAACCATCCCTCGACCGACGAGATCAAGCTGGGCCCGTTCTTCTTCTGCTCGAGGACGCGCTCGATCGCGGGCGATTCCCCGCCCTGGTGGTCTCGTAGCGCCTTCATGTACCCCTCGCCGGGCGCGAGGTCGATACGCTCCGAATCCTCGAGTCCGAAGAGGATTTCGATCTGACGCATCTGCGCGCTCTGGAAACCACTAGCCGGAGTCAACTTGTCCCGAAAGCCCAGATAGGAACGCGTCGAAAGCGTCTCCATCACCTCGAAATGCGACACGCACTGACGCAGTAGCGTCACGACCCGGCGGATGCTGCGCACGGCGTTCGACATCGCCTGATCCTCGACCACCTTTTGATGGAAGAAGTTCCGCAACGACGTCGTCTCGCGCAGGACCAGCTTGAACCACAGCTCGAAGACCTGGTGAACCGTGATGAAGAGGACCTCGTCGTTGTCGAGGTCGGTCTCCTGACCAAGGCCACCCTGAAGAGCGAGCAGATCCTCGACGCGGATGTAGTCCCAGTAATTCGGTGCCTTGGACATGAAAAGAGCCGTTTTGTGGGCCGCTGATGACGCTGGGCAGCCCGGGAGGCGGTCAGGGTATCGGATCCGCTCGAAAGCGCACAGACCTGGACCTCGATCCTCTGGAATCGGAACCCGCTCCTGGGCCCTCCAATGGCTAGAATGCCCGGCTCTCCATGGCCTCCTCAAAGACACAAGACTCCATTCGCCCCCACGCCGCCAACCCCCAAGACGTCAGCTCGAAGAGCACCCCTGGGGGTCGTCACCAGCTGAAGGATGTCCAGGCGCTTCTCGAACGGCCGCTTCTCGAGCTCGTCTTCGAAGCTGCGGGTGTCCATCGGCGCCACCACGATCCACGACGCATGCAATGCTCGCAACTGCTGTCGATCAAGACCGGCGGTTGCACGGAGGACTGCAAGTACTGTTCGCAGAGCGCGCGCTACTCCACGCCGGCCGATGCGGAGCGATTGAGGCAACTGGACGACGTCGTCGCCAGCGCCCATGCCGCAAAGGAGCGTGGAGCCGATCGCTTTTGCATGGGCGCCGCGTGGCGCGAGGTCGAGGATGGCGAGGAATTCGAACAAGTGCTCGACATGGTGCGCGAGGTCAAAGCGCTCGGGCTCGAGACCTGCGCGACACTGGGGATGCTGAACGACGAGCAGGCCGCGAAGCTGCGCGACGCGGGGCTCGACTACTACAACCACAACCTCGACACGGGCCGCAGCTTCTACGGCGAGATCATCAGCACACGCTCCTACGACGAGCGCCTGGCAACCCTGGAAGCCGTGCGCCAGGCAGGCATGAACGTGTGCTCCGGCGGCATCCTGGGCATGGGCGAATCGCGCGAAACCCGTGGCGAGCTCCTTTACGAACTGGCAAACCTCGATCCGCATCCTGAAAGCGTGCCGATCAACGCCCTGGTTCCGATCGAAGGCACGCCGCTGGGCGATCGGCCCAAACTGGACTGGTCGGAGCTCGTGCGCGCCATCGCCGCGGCACGCATCCTGATGCCGACCGCGGTCATTCGCCTTTCCGCGGGCCGCACGGATCTAACGGAAGAGGCCCAGGCCCTGGCCTTCCTGTCGGGAGCGAACTCGATCTTCGTCGGCGACGAATTGCTGACGACACCGAACCCCGAACGTTCCACGGACACGGCCCTGCTCGAAAAACTCGGGCTCGAAGTCGTCTCGCGCGGATGAACGCACGCCACGCCTGAAGCTCATGAGTGCGCAAAGCCTCCACGAGAGCCTGCAGCACGAAATGGCGCTCTGGGAAGCGGCGGGATTACGTCGCACGCTCGCGGGCGCAAACCCCGAAGGTCCCGGTGACCCCGACGGCGCCAGTGAAAAGGGCGAGCGCGTGGACTTCGCATCGAACGACTATCTGGGACTCGCACGCGATCCCGCGATCATCGAAGCCGCGAAGCGAGCCCTGGACGGCCACGGTACCGGGGGGCGAGCATCGCGCCTTCTAGGTGGTGGATGCCGTTTGCACGAACAAGCGGAGGCAGCCTGTGCCGCATGGCTCGGCGCAGAGGCGTCGCTTCTGTTTCCATCCGGCTATCAGGCCAATATCGGTGTCATCACGGCCCTGGCAAGGCACGGTGACGCGCTCTTCAGCGATCGCCTGAACCACGCCTCGTTGATCGACGCCGCGCGTCTTTCCCGCGCAAGGGTTCACGTGCATGCGCACCTGGATCTTCCCGAGCTCGAGCGCCAGCTGTCGCGTGCGAGTCACGCACGCCGACGGCTCGTCGTGACCGAGGGCATCTTCAGCATGGAGGGCGATGGGCCCGACCTCGGGCGCTTGAACGAGTTGTGCGCGCACTACGACGCTTGGATCGTTCTGGACGAGGCACATTCGGTCGGTGTCCTCGGACCGGAGGGTGCTGGAGCGTGGGCAGAAGCCACCCTTGGCGAGAGCGACTCGATGATGGGCGAGAGCCGGCTGGCGGCGCGCGTGGTGACGGCGGGAAAGGCCCTGGGCGTCTCGGGGGCTTTCGTCGCGGGTTCCACCCAGCTGCGCGAGCACCTGATCAACCGCGCCCGCACATTTCTCTTCACGACGGCACCATCGCCCGTGCTTGCGGGTGCGCTGATCGCCGCCATCGTCCGTTGCCGAAAAGCCGACGAAGAACGCGCGGCAGTTCTGGCTCGCGCGGGGGAGCTGGCGCAGCGTCTCGGACTCGAAGCGCCCCGCGGAGCGATCCTGCCGTTGAGAGTCGGCGACCCCGAGCGGGCGGTCGAATTGTCGCAAGCGCTCGCGAAGAAGGGCTTCGATGCCCGGGCTGTACGTCCACCCACGGTTCCTGAAGGAGCGGCCGGCCTACGCTTGGTGCTGCACGCGGGAAACACCGAGGGCGAGGTGGACGAACTGGCCCGGGAACTGGAGACGCATGCGGCCTCCGTCTCAGCACCGCTCACGCCGACGCCTGGTAGCGTGAAGCCCGCGGCCGATCTGCAGCGCGCACTCTTCGTCGCCGGCACGGACACGAACATCGGCAAGACCATCGTCTCCGCCCTCTTGCTCATCGCGGCCCGCCGATACGGCGACGCCGCTTACTGGAAACCCGTGCAAACGGGAGACGACAGCGACACCAAGACGGTTCAACAGCTGACCGGAGCCACGCGCGCGGAACTCATGCCGCCTGCCTGGGAATTGCCGCTGCCGGCTTCGCCCCATGCGGCGGCCCTCGAAGCGGGGATCGAGCTCCGTCCGGAACGACTCGAGGAGGGCTTGCAGGGTCTGCTGCGCACGCTGAGCGACACGCGCCTGATCATCGAGCTGGCCGGGGGGCTCTTGGTGCCGTATCGATTGGATCCCGTGGCCACGCAGGCCGATTGGCTCGAGAAAGCGCGCGCGCCTCTGGTCCTGGTCGCCCGCTCCGGACTTGGCACGCTGAACCATACGCTCCTGAGCCTGGAGGCTCTACGCCGCCGCCACCTCGAACCCCGCGCCCTGTTTCTGGTCGGCGAGACCCACGCCTCGAACCGGGAAACGCTCGAGCGACTGGCCTTCGTGCCCCACATCTTCGAAGTCCCGCTCTTCAAGACCCTCCACCTGGACGCTCTGAACGACTGGTGTCTGGACAACGACATGGGCGCGCTTCTCGGCCTGTAGCCCCGGGGAGCAAAAATAGATCGGGCTGGCGCAACCGTTAGCGGCGCTCTCGGCTGTACTTTCACGGGATGGGGGATGGGCACGACACCTTCGGGAATGACCTGACGCGGCGCGATCAGCGGAGGCTTTGGCATCCCTACACCCAGCACGGGGTCGACACCGACCCCCTGGCTGTGGTCGCGGCGAAGGGGGCCTACCTGCATCTCGCGGACGGGCGCACGTTGCTCGACGGTATTTCGTCGTGGTGGTCGATCCTGCACGGGCACGGGCATCCGGTCTTGATCGAAGCGATGCATGAGCAGGCCCGCAAGCTGGATCACGTGCTGTTCGCTGGAGCGACGCACGAGCCGGCGGTGGCCCTGGCAGAGGAACTCGTCGAGGTGGCGCCCGGGGACTTGTCGCGCGTTTTCTACTCCGACAACGGCTCGACCGCGGTCGAGGTGGCATTGAAGATGGTGTTACACCACCACGTGCACATGGGGGCCCCGCAAAAGCGCGTCTTCATTGCCCTCGAGGGTTCGTATCACGGCGACACCTTCGGCGCGATGTCCGTCGGTGATCCCGATCCGTTCTTCGAGCCCTACCTACCGCTCCTGTTCGAGGCACGGCGCATTCCCGCCTTGCCCGAAGCCTTCGATGCGGCGGTGCGCGAACTCGGAGACGAAGCGGCGGGCGTGCTCGTCGAGCCCTTGGTGCAGGGCGCCGCGGGAATGCGCATTCACTCCGCGGAGTTTCTCCAGCATGTCCGTCGGGGCTGCGACGAGCACGAACTGCCGTTGATCGCCGATGAAGTCATGACCGGCTTCGGGCGCACGGGGGCCATGTTCGCCTGCGAGCGCGCGGGCATCGCGCCCGATCTCCTGTGTCTCGCGAAGGGGTTGACCGGCGGGATCTTGCCGCTCGCCGCGACCTTGACCACCGAAAGGATCTTCGAGTCCTTCCTGCACGATGAACGCTCGCGCTTCTTCCCCCACGGCCATACGTGGACGGCGAACGCGATCGGTTGTGCGGTGGCCAGAGCATCTCTGCGCATGGCTCGGGAAGAAGACGTACCCGCACGGCTCGAGGCCATTGGACAACGCTTGTACCGCTCGCTTGAGAGCATCAGCAATCGTCCAGACGTGAAGGGCCTGCGTCACATCGGCGGGATCTGCGCGCTCGACATTCTGCCCACGGGCGAGGATCGCGCGGGCTATCTGTCCAATCTCGCACCGACGCTTCGGCGCAGAGCTATCGAAGAAGGTGCGTTGTTGCGCCCCCTGGGCAACGTGCTCTACGCAATGCCCCCGGCCTGTTTCGAGGATCACGAGGTCGATCGGCTGGCCGAAACGATGCTCGCGATCCTGCCGCACCCCTCTTAGTCGCGGGTTCGAAGATCATGCAATCGGAGCCGTGATCCTCCTCAGTCGGACTTGGGCCCCTTTTCGGACACGCCTGCTGCCCGGCAACGCTCACGGATGTAGTCCTTGGCTTCGCAAGCAACCTGCTCGGGAGGAAAGAACACGCTCTGCATCTTCACGATCTCGAGCAGCCACACATCGGAATAGCACCAGAGCTTGCGCAGCCCAGTCCACTCGAAACGCGAATGGGCGTGGTCGAAACGCACGGTCAGGCCTTCCTCGTCGAGCTCGTAACGGATGATCCCACTGGGTGATTGCTTCGACCAGATCTCGCATACGCGCCGGGCATACTTGCCGAGCTTGTAATGGAAAGAAACCGCGATCGCCAGGGATCCGAGGATGCAGGTCGTGCTGATCATCGGGTCGAAATGGCCGAACCATAGGCGCATCACCCCCATCATGACCACGAAGAAAGTCCCCCCCATCAGGTAGCCGCGCCACAAAAAGTCGCGGCGCAGGGCGTTCTTGACGAAGGGTACGTCGAAGCGGAACTCGAACTCATGGACCATGACGACAGGCTACTACTTCTGCGAAAGCGGAGTCGACGACCGATCACTCGGATTGGAAACGCCCTGGTCGAGTACGCCTTTGACAGCGGCGATGACGCGTGGGATGTCCTCTTGACTCGTGCGGAAATTAGTGACGGAGATGCGCATCACGCGCATGTCGTTCCAGGTCGTCGGCCCAAACCAGGCTTCGCCCGTAGCGTTGATGCACGTGATCACGGCATCGGTATAGGCATCATGATCGGTCCCCGCCGGGTCCAGGAAACGAACGAGTCCTTGGTTGATGATCGGCACGGCCAGAACTTCGACGCCCGGGAGTTGGCCGAGGCCAGTGACCAGCTCGTGTGCACGGTCGCAGCAACCCTCGATCAGATGCGCCACGCCGTTGCGGCCCAGGCTGCGCAGCGCCGCGTACAGGGGAAATCCGCGTGCGCGGCGTGACCATTCGGGGCCCCATTCGAACTGATCGCGCACACCTTCGACCTCCACCCTGTAGCAAGCCTCGATCGTCATCGCGCTCTTGTGTGCCACGGGGTCGGCGACGAAGGCGATGCCGCTGTCGTAGGGTACGTTCAACCACTTGTGGGCGTCGGTGGCCCAGGAGTCGGCCTTCTCGATGCCGCTAACAAGATGACGGAAGCGATCGCTAGAGCTGACCCAGAGTCCAAAGGCCCCGTCGACGTGCACCCAGGCGCCGTGCTCGTGGGCCAAATCGCAGACAGGGCCGAAGGGATCGAAGGCGCCGCGATTCAGATCGCCGGCTGCGAGGGCCACGATCGTGGGAGACTCGGGACTCTTTCCGAGCTGATTCCGTAAGTCTTCCACATCGATGGTGTCATCGTCACGCTTGGCCACGTGCACCAGGGCCTGCCTGCCGATACCGAGCTGTCGCAGCGCACGCACGAGGGTCTCGTGATGCGTGCCGACGAGAACGCGGATCGGCGGACTCCCGGCGAGGCCCTGTTCCGAAACCGACCAGCCCTTGTCCGCAAGAATCCGGTGCCTGGCGGCCGCCAACCCCGTCACGTGGGCCATCTGGCAACCGGTGACGAAGGCATAGGAGGCCTGTTCCGGTAGGCCGAGGATGTCTTTGAGCCATCCGCCGACGATCTCCTCGACGATCGCAGCCGATGGAGAGCACGCATACGCCGCCGCGTTCTGATCCCAGGCCGCCGTCAACCAGTCCGCGGCGATCGACACCGGGATACCTCCACCGATCACCCACCCGAAGAACCGACCTCCGGCGCTGTTCAGCAAGCCCTCTCGAGCATCGCGGTTCAGCTCCTCGAGCACTTGCAGCGGGGGCAAGCCATCGGCGGTGAGTTCTTTCCTGAGCTTGGCCGCCAGCACCTCGGGATCGGGTTCGGACGTGACCTTCTGCGTGTCGAAGGACTCGATGTACTCGGCAGCCAGTTCGGCGGCGCGCTTCAGCTCGGGATTCATGACGTCATTCTAGGGTGGGGGGTGCTTGCACGTCGAGTTCTGCGCTTGCCTCTTCGGTTGCCCGCGGACGCGCGGTATGTCCATCGCTTCCTCGAACGCTGTACACGGATTCTCGACCTGGCAGAAAGCGAAAACGCCGAAACCCTTTCCCATAATTTCGTCGCCCAGTTGACCAGCGCGGTCGGGTTTCTCTATCCAGGAACACCCGAAGAGGCTCGTGTGCCTTGGCCGCGGTAGGAACCTCTACGCACACGCTCATCTGCGTTGATTACGCACCCACCGGGACCGACATTCGCGTAGGACACCTGTCAGGTTTGGGTTAGAGTTCGCTTCGAGCATGGGAACGAATTGGGATGTCGTCGTCGTGGGGGCCGGACCCGGAGGTTCGACAGTGGCGGCTCTGTTGGCGAGCAAGGGTCACCGGGTTTGTGTCCTCGAGAAGGACGCCTTTCCGCGCTTTCGAATCGGGGAATCCCTACTGCCGGCCTGTCTTCCCGTTCTGGAGCGGCTGGAGATCGAAACGACCCCCGATACGTTCGTTCTCAAACGTGGCGCGGTCTTCGTGTGCGAAGAGACGGATCGGGAAAAGCAATTCTGCTTCGCCGAAGCACTACCGGGTTGCCCAGAGCATGCGTGGCATGTCGAGCGCTCGCGCTTCGATCTGCTCCTGCGCGACAACGCGCGCGAACGCGGGGCCGAGGTCCGACATGGGCAAGCCGTGGCGGACGTTCGCTGGGATGACGATGCTGTGCGCGTGAGAACCGCATCGGGCAGCCTCTCGGCGCGATACCTGATCGATGCTTCCGGTCAGGGACGCTTCTTGGCCCGCCGAATGAATGGAGTCGAGCACGATACGCGCTTCGGTGCCACGTCGGTCTACACGCACTTCGAGTCGGTGAGCCAGGAGGCCTACGACAGCCTCGGACCGAATTTCGAAATCCGGATCCTCCTGAGACCGGACGGTTGGGGTTGGGTGATTCCGTTGCCTGAGAGAAGGCTCAGTGTCGGGCTGGTTTCGCGGAACAAGCTGCAACACGAAGACCTCGAGCCCTTGCTGGACGGACCTCTTGTCGAGCGCTTGACCCGAGGAGCAACGCGCTTGCAAACCCACATCGCGGGAAACTTCAGCTACACGAACACCTCTCCGTCGGGTGCGCGCTACGCGACCGTGGGCGACGCAACCTGCTTTCTCGATCCCATTTTTTCGTCGGGGGTCACCCTGGCTCTGCGTGGGGCTGCCGCTCTCGCGGATATTCTCGCTCCCGCACTGGATGCAGGTTGCGAGCATGTCCCCGAGCTCATGTCAGACCATGTTGCGCAAATGGATCGTTCGCACCGCACCTTCGCAGGGCTGATCCATCGCTTCTATCACACGACTTTCGCCCAGAGCTTCTTCCTGGGTGAAATGCCGGAGTTCGAGATGCGACGCGGTGTGATGAGTGTGCTGGCCGGGGATGTCTGGAGGGAAGACAACCCCTTTCAAGAGCTCCTGTTGAAAGCGCGGCGGACGTCCCCGAAACCGGTGCAGCCGTAAGCGCCGCCCTCAGAAGAGCAGCTCGACCCTAAGTAGCCGTGCGTAGCGCTCTGGTTGGTGTAAGATCCGCGCCGTGAGTCAACAGGGAAAGACACCGCTGCGAGTCACTGGCTACAGCCTGCTCAGCGCGCTGGGAGCGAACCGCACTCAACACCTCGAAGCGTTAAGTGCAGGGCGCACGGGCCTGGGGCCGGCCCCCATGCCCTTGCCGTTCGAAACGGCTGTCGGTGAAGTCCGCTGCCAGCTTCCGAACCTCCCAGCACCGCTGGCAGAGCGCTCGACTCGCATTGCACGCATGGCCGCCCTCCTGCTTCAGGAGCTGGAAGAACCCCTGCGCAAAGCCCGCGAGCGCTACCGCCCCGAGCGCATCGCGATACTACTCGGAACCAGCACCGCCGGCGCCGAAACGACCGAGCGTGCCTACAAAGAGTTCGTCGAAGTCGGGTCCTTTCCCGAGCGCTACGACTTCCAGAACCAGCACACCTTTGGCGCGGTGTTGAAGGTCGTCTCGCAGCTCTGCGGGGCGAAGGGACCGGCCTGGATGACCTCGACTGCGTGTACCTCCAGCGGCAAGCCGTTCGCGTCGGCAGCGCGGTTGATGTCAGCTGGCGTGATCGATGCAGCCATCGTCGGCGGCATCGACACCCTGTGCACGATGACACTCCTGGGATTCCAGTCGCTGCAAGCCCTGGACTATCAGGCCTGCCGCCCGTTTCATCCCGATCGAAACGGGATCAGCATCGGCGAAGGTGGCGCCTTGGCCCTGGTGGAACGCCAAGGCGATGCGCGCGTTCTCGTGTCGGGAATCGGCGAAACGAACGACGCCTACCATATCAGTGCACCCCATCCCGAAGGGCGTGGAGCACTGTCCGCCATGCAACTGGCGCTCGAACAAGCGGGTTGCAAGCCCCAGGACATCGACCACGTGAACGCCCACGGCACGGGCACGAAACTGAACGACTCGGCCGAAGCGAAGGCGATCTCGTCCTTGATCGGCAACGATGTGCCCGTCGTATCGACCAAGGGCTATACCGGCCACACGCTCGGCGCCGCCGCGGCGATCGAATTCGGGTTCTGCGCCAGCGCCATCGAAGAGGGCTGGATCCCCCCTTCGTTACGAGTCGGCGAGGTCGATGCTGGAATCGACGTCAACGTCGTGACGCAACGCACGGAAGGGTCGTTCAAGCGCGTGCTCAGCAACTCCTTCGCCTTCGGCGGAAACAACGTCAGCCTGCTGGTGGAGGCGCCGTGACCGAAACACCGATCGTCGCCATCCGTGGCCTGGGGCTTTGGATGGATGGCTACCCCTCCGTACCGGCCTGGTCGTTACGGATCCCGGATCCCGACGCGGACAAACCCACGGGAAAGGCCTTCGACCGCATCAATCGACGTCGAGCGGGCAAGATGGGACGCGCCATCGCCGATGCGGCGGCGGAAGCCATGGAGCAAGCGGTCGTCGACACCAGCTCGATCTCCACCGTCGTCGGCTCCTCGATCGGGGAAGCCACGACGATGATCGGCTTGCTCGAGCAGATGTGGCGCGAGAAGACACCGATGTCCCCCGCCGCGTTCACCGTCAGTGTCCACAACGCCGCCTCGGGGCTGCTCTCCATATCGAACAAGAACACGGGTTTCACGACTTCCCTGGCGGCCGACGAGGACACGCCGGGGGTAGCCATGCTCGAAGCCATCGGGCTGGTGCTGGATCGAGGCTTGCCTGCACTGGTCGTTTGTGCGGATGAAGCGGCGCCGTTGAAGCTCTTGAAGGACGCTCCGAACTGGGACCTGATCGCCGGAGCGATCGTGCTGGCTCCCTTGGAGAAGGACTCGCCCCATCTGGCACGCGTGCGAGTCCTCTGCGGCCAGGAGGCGACGCTGCCAGAGGCCGACCTAACGCAGAACCTCGTCCACAATCCCCAGGCGGGCATCCTCAACATGATCGATGCGGTCCTACAGGGCGCAACGGGCTCGGTGCGACTCGACCGCAACACGGGATGTGGCTACGCGGCCGAACTGGATTTCGCTGGCACGCGATGAGCCCCTTCCCCCGCATCACCGAGCTGGTTCCCCACACCGCACCCATGCTCGCGGTCGACGAGCTGCTCCACTGGGAGCCGGGCCACGCAACTCTGCGACTTGTAATCAGCGACGAGGATCTCTTCGTCGTCGACGGCGAAGTCGATGCGATCTGCGCTCTGGAATACATGGCCCAGGGCGTGGCCGCATGCCTGGGCCAGGCATCCTGGGTCGCCGGCGACAGCGTGCGCGTCGGCATGGTCATCTCGTGCCGCGAGATGAATCTCGAACGCACTTCGTTTCGCGTCGGCGAGGAGTTCACGCTCGAAGCGCATTGCGTACGCGAATCAGGCTACGTGAGCCACTTCGAAACGGAAATGCGCGATGCCCAGGGTACGCCTATGGCCTCGGCCACAATGACACTGGTGCACAGCGACAAGCCACCCGAATAGGCGCTCGACAGGGCGCCTAAACGGGCTGTGGCTTCTTCGTCGCAGGCTGAGCAAGCAGCGCACGGGCCTCCGCGGCCTGTTCGTGATAACGAACCTTGCCGATCGTACGCTCGATATCCCTGGCGATGGTGGTCAAGCGCGTTCTACGAGCGTGGCCCGTGAGGCCTTCGGTCTCGAGGCGGAAGGGGGTGATCGTGATACCCCAGGAGGCGAAGTCGGTTTCAGCCAGCACCTCGCGCGCCACGTCGGGGCCCAGCTCTTGCACGACGCGCAGGACGATCTCGGCGGCCATCTCCTCGATGTGTCCCGCACGTGCCTTGTAGTACTCGAGGAGCTTCTCGAGCTTCATGTTCTCGGCCACGCGGATGTGCGCGTCGATCTGGATGGAGGGGAAGTGCGGCGCACCGATGAAGAGGGGCTCCTGATCCTCCGGAGCGCGTTCGGCCCAGGCGCGCAGGAAGGCCTGGACGTGATGGCCCAACGAAAGAAAGCGCCTTCCAACATCTCCGTAGGGTCCGTACTCCTCGTTCGTAAGCTGGTGAAGGTCCTGCTGGAAGAAGTGACAGGTGAAGGACCAGTACGAGAAATTGTCCCAGAAGATCTTCGTCGCCATGGCCCGCGGGTGACCGAAGACAGGGCCCGAGCGATTGAAGATATCCAGCATGCCGGTGACCAAGGCACGGTAGTGACCGTTCAGCTGGTTGGCCTTGGCACCGACGTCCCCGCCGGAACGCTCGGTCTTCAAGAGCTCGACGGTGAAGCTGTTCGCGATGGCGATGAAATCGGCACCGGGGCTGTAGAGCGGATCGACGAAGGCACCGGCCTCGCCCACCATGGCCCAGCGTTGATCCGACCAGGCGCGCCCGACCGTGTAGCTGTAACGCCGCAGACATAGGAAATCCTTGACCTCCTTGTCCTTGATGCACGCGTACAGATGCGGTTCGTGCTCCTCCAGGAAAGCCTGCACGGCCTCCAGGCTGGAGATACACGCGTGGTCGTGGGTCTCATCGTGGACGACGAGGCCGATACTGGAGTGGCCCGAGGAGAGCGGGATGACCCAGACCCAGTATCCCGTGCCCATGAAATGGTTCGTCGAACGCCAGCGTTTCGTCGAGCACGGGCGCTGGTGCCAGTCGGTTTCCGAGGCCGGCACCATGTCGTTGATGTCGAAGGGTCCGGGAATCCGAAACCATCCGGCGTGGGCATCGTGGCGCGCACCACGGGTCATACGCAGCTTCTTGCGCAGGAGCGCCACGCGCCCGGTGGCGTCCAGGACCCAGCGCGCACGCAGCGAGCGGGACGCCTCGTCCAGCTCATAGTGCACGGTGTGCTCGTCAGCGCCTTCCCCGAAGTCGACCTCGCCCACTTTGGCCCCCTCGATCAGGCATGCGCCATCTTCTTCGATGAAGGCGCGCATATCGTTTTCGAAGCGCCCGCGATCCACCTGATACGAGGAGACAACGGGTTCGGAGCAGGGCCCGATCTCGGTGCGCTGCGCCAGGGGAAGATGACCCCCGCCGGGGAACAAGCGCAGGCCGAGCTTCTCGATGTGGTTTTCCAGCAGGTACTTTCGCAACCCCAGGCGTTCGAAGTACTGCGAGCCCAGCTCGACCGTCGCTTCGCCCACCTTGTGGCAACCGGCCGGCAACGGGCGGCGCGTCCGCTCGAGGACGCAAACGGAGAGCTCCGGAAGTTCGCTGCGAATCTGGCGCGCCAAGAGCAACCCCGCCATGCCGCCACCGCAGATGGCGATATCGACGGATTCGGGTTCGGTTCGATCGCTTGAGTGCTGGACCATGGAGATGCGATACTTCGCCTGGTGTTGGGCGTGCGGCCCGCGCAGCCTACACCCGCTCCCACACTCGCTCATTGTAGTCCCATGACCCAGTTGAACCAAAAAGGTGTGCGCGACATGGTTCAACACGGACTACGTACCGGCATGGCCTGGTTCATGGTGTGGACGTACACCGCAATGGCGCCCTTCGGGTGGGCTTTCTTCGCCTGCTTGTGCTTTCTGTGGCGCAAGGACCCGCACCTCCGAGCCGTACGACTTCAACGCGTGCAAACCCGCGCGTATCGCTTCATGCACTCTTGGCTGCGCTGGAGCGGAATTACCAATTTCGACCACCGCAGGCCGATCGGGGGGCTTCCGGACGGACCCAGTGTGGTCATCGCAAATCACCCGACGTTGATGGACATCACCTCGATCACAGCGGTCGTCGGAAGCGGCTGCACGATCATCAAGCCCGCGATGTTCAATCGACGCCTCCTGCACGGGCTACTCGTCGGAGCAGGCCACATCGAGGGGCCCGGGGCGGACGTGCTCTCGATCGGACGCATCCTCGAAGACGCGGTCGACCGCCTCCAGCAGGGGTTTACGATCATCGTTTTTCCCGAAGGAACCCGCTCCCGCGGGAGCAAGCTGCTGCCTTTTGGGCGCACTCCGTTCGAGATCGCTTGCCGGGCCGGAGTTCCCCTGGTGTCGATGACGGTGCAATGCGACCCGGTCTATCTGTCCAAGGAAGTCCCCGTTCTCAGGCCTCCGCACCCGGTTCCGGAGCTGCGCCTCGGTGTCCTGGCCATCGACTATCCCCACTCCGAGGGCCTCGGCAGTCGCGAGCTTCGTAAAAAGGTTGAGGCCCGGTACCACGCCTGGATTGAGAAACCCGCAAAAGCGAGTGTATCCTCTCCCTAACCAGGAAAACCTAGAAAGGAACCCCAATGTCAGATCAGCTCGAGGACCAGCTGAAGAAACTCATCGTGGAGACGCTCGCCTTGGAAGACGTGCCCCCCGCGAGCATCGAGACGGAAGCACCGCTCTTCGGGGAAGGTCTGGGATTGGATTCGATCGACGCACTCGAACTCGCACTGGCTATCCATACCGAGTACGGCGTCAAGACCGAAGAGGGCGACGAGCGCAACCGCGAGTACTACCACTCCGTCAAGTCTCTCGCCGACTTCATCCGCTCCAGGCAGACCGCCAAGACGGTCTCGTAGCCGGGTCGCGACGACCGCCGGCTCCAACACAAAGGCGCTATCTTGGAGCCCGCTTCCCGCTGGAAACTCCCGCTGCGAGCCCTGGCGGGCCTGACCTTGCTCGCCTATCCGGTGATCGTGTGGCAAGGCTTGCAGGCGGGCAGCCCGAGAAAGATCGCACTGGTACTCTTGTGCGTCGTTGCTCCAGCGGCTTTCTTGCGCATGCGCGCCAATGCCCACGCACGCGTACAGGGCATGGCCTTTCTTCCTCTGTTGACGGTTGCGTGCCTGGGCTTCGCCAGCGTCTTGAACAGCACGGGGTTGATCCTTGTCGTTCCGGTGTTGATCAACGCCCTGCTCCTCATCAGCTTCGGTGCAACGCTGCGACGCGGATCGATGCCGATGATCGAGCGCTTCGCGTTGCTTCAAGAGGACCATCTCACGAACGCGCAACGCGAATGGTGCCGGCTATGGACACGGATCTGGTGCGGCTTCTTCGTCCTGAACGGAACGACGGCTTTCCTGCTGGCGACGCTTGCGCCCCTTGCGTGGTGGGCGTTCTACAACGGGCTTCTCTCCTACGGGCTGACAGGGGTGTTGTTCGCTAGCGAATGGATCTTGCGTCGAAGACGCTTCAAGATCTCCACGCACGCAGGAACGGACGAAGGCTCGTGAGCGCAAACCACAGAGATACGCTCGCGGCTTTCTGCCCGAGGCCCGAGGCCATTGGCACCTATCGCGACGGAGCGTCCATCGATGTCGAGACGTTGCTACGCCAGGCCGCCCTGATCGCGCAACGACTGCCACCCCCGGCTGCCGGAAGCGAAGTGGCCTTCGCATTCGAGAACGACCGCGCCACTTTTGCAGCATCGCTCCTTGGAACATGGGCGGCGGGCCACACCGCGGCGTTGCCCGTAGACGCCACTCGCGACAACATTGCGCCGCTGCTCGATCGCGAGGAGAACGTGGCCTTTCTGCACGACACCGGAGTAGGACGCGGCATCCACGTGCCGCCTCTCCTGGCGACAACACCACTCGAAGCCCTTCCGGCCTCCGTGGAGTCCCCCGATGAACAGATGGCCCTGGCATCCTTCGCGCCCGGGTCCGACCGGCCCGCACTGCAGTGGAGTCACGACCAGCTCGCGCGCGAGGTCGATTCCCGGATCGCACAGCTCGAGCTCGGAGCGGGCATGAAGGTCGTGTGTTCGATCTCCCCGACGCAGCTCGAGGCTGTGGTCTCTGGCTTGCTTGCACCGCTCCGGGCCGGAGCGCGTTTTCTGGCGCTGACGCCGCGCGAGCCCGAAGAGCTGCGGGCAGAACTCGTAGAGGGCTGTGTGCTCGTCACCTCGCATGCTCATGAACAACGGCTCCTTGCAGGGGGTGATGTACCTGCCACGGTGCGCGCCACGGTTCACATCGATCGGACGAATTCGATCGAACGCGCCCTGCTGAACATCGGCGGCGTCGAGGACGCTGCTTTCCTCTCACTAGATCACGCAGCCCCCGACGGATCGATGGGCATCGCCGCGGTCGTCGCACCTGAAGGACTCAAGGAGCCAGGAGAAGCTCTTGCTGCGGCGACGCCCGCGGGGAAACGCTACGCCCTGCACAACTTCGATCGCATCCCGCGCACACTCGATGGCAGCCTGATTTCAGAGCAAGTGCTCCTGCACGCAGGATGGGGACGCACCGGTCGCGGCGCGCAGCGCACGCTCGAATGGACCGAGATCCCCGCCATCGATGGCGACTCGACACGACGCTTTCGCACGAGCCTTCCGGACCGATATGCCTTCTTCGAGGGGCACTTCCCGACGTATCCGGTGCTGGCGAGCGCCGTCCAGCTGAACGAATTGATCCTGCCCTGTGTGCGGCGTGTCCATCCGGACCCGTTTCGTGTCACCAAACTCCAAAACCTGAAGTTCATCGACCGCATCCAGCCCGGGGATCCCCTGGAGATCGCTATCCGAGCGACCTCGAGCGGTTATTCCTTCGAGATCCTGCGCGATGGCAGGCGCTGCTCGATGGGCAAGCTGTTGCTGAAAGAAGGCGACGCATGAGGCCTTTTCGACCGTGCGCCGTCGTCCCCACGTACGACAACCCCATAACGGTGCGTGCGGTCGTAGAGGGCATTCGCGAGCGCTCGCTGGAGATTGTGCTGATCGACGACGGGAGCGCAGCTGACGGTGAGGCCACTTGTCGGGAAATCGAAGTCGCGGGACTCGCAACACGGATTCGCTTCGACAAGAACCGTGGCAAGGGGGCGGCCGTGAAGAGCGGCTTCCGGCGGGCGAGCGAGCTGGGCTTCACGCACGCCTTTCAGATCGACGCCGATGGCCAACATGACCTGGAACGCATCCCGACTTTCCTCGAAGCCGCCGCTGAACATCCCACCGCGCTGGTCCTCGGCTATCCCATCTTCGACGATTCCGTGCCCGAGCACCGCAAGATCGGCCGGCGCTTCACCTCGATGTGGGTCGCCCTCGAGGTCGGCAGCCGCACCGCGATCGTCGATTCGCTGATTGGCTTTCGCGTTTACCCCCTCGACGCGGCGCTCGCAGTCGAGCGATCCGGAAACCGCATGGATTTCGACGTCGAGATCGCGGTCCGCATGGTGCGATCCGGCACACCGACGGTAAACCTCCCTGTCCGTGTGCACTACCCGACACCGGAAAAAGGGGGCGTCTCGCACTTTCGGATGATCCATGACAACGTGCGCTTCAGCGTGCTCCACGGCAGGCTCTGTACGAGCGGGTGCTTTCAATGGTTACGGCGAGCCGTCGCAAAGAAGGCCTAGAAACCGAGGAGTCCACTTGGCTCAGCCAAGGTGAACGGGGAACCGTATTCGCAATCTGGCTCACCTTCCGTGTCGCCACCCTCATCGGGCGCTTCTGCATGCGCCCGATCGTCACCGCCATCGCACTTTGGTATCGATTGTTCGATCGCAAGGCCGTCAATGCCTCGCGCGAATGGCTGCGACGCGTGCATGGCATGGAACCCGGTTTCTGGGCGGTATATAGCCATCTGCGAACGTTCGCTCAGGTGACCCTGGATCGCGCTTTTCTGCTGTCGGGCAAGACGAAGGGTCTGACCTTCACGCGTACCGGCCATGAGAACCTGCCGCGCCAGGTGCGCACGGGTCGCGGTGCGGTGCTGCTCGGTGCACACCTGGGTAGCTATGAGGCAATGCGTGCCGGGGGCACGGACGATCACGTCCGGATCAACATCCTGGGCTACTTCGAAAACGCCCGACACATCAATGCGCTTCTGGAACGCTTGAATCCGGGCGAGGCGGCAAAGGTCATCCACCTGGGTAAGGACGCCGTGGGTGCGGCCATGAAGGCCCAGGCCGCCGTCGAACGTGGTGAATTCATCGCCATCCTTGGCGACCGTGTAGGCCTGAACGACCGCACGGTGCGGGCGACCTTCTTTGGCGAGGAGGCCGAATTCGCGGCGGGTCCGTTCCTGCTGGCTTCGCTCCTGCGTTGCCCTGTGTATCTGGTCTTCGGCCTCTACCACGAACCGAATCGCTACGATCTCTACTGCGAGCCTTTCGCCGAGCGACTCGTGATTCCGCGCAAGGATCGCGAACGGGGCTTGCAAGAGCATGCCCAACGTTACGCCGAGCGCCTCGAGGAGTTCTGTCGGCGCGCACCCAACAACTGGTTCAACTTCTTCGATTTCTGGAGACGGACTTGACCACGATCCAACGACCCGATCACGCCATCGAGATCGAACGAAAGGTCTCTTTTCACCATTGCGACCCCCTGGGTGTCGCATGGCACGGGCGCTACTTCGAGTGGTTCGAAGAGGCCCGTAGCGAGCTTTTCGAGGCCGTCGATCTAGGGGTCGAGCAAATCCGTGGGCTCGGCCATCGCATGTACATCGTCGACGCGAAGTGCCGCTACATGGCGCCCATGAGCTTTGGGGACAGCATGCGTATCACGACGTGGTTCAGTGATGTGCAGCCCTTGATACGTGTCGGATACGACGTCTACAATCTCGAAAGCAAACGGTGGGCTGCGCGGGCCACGACGGTGTTGGCGACCACGGACATCACCGGTGAGCTGTTACCCAAGACCCCCGATGCGATTCTGGACCGCCTGCCTTCTCGTTAGCGCACTGCTTGCGTCCGCTCCGGGCCAGGACTCGCCCCACGAACGGCCCAAGACCGCGCAGGCGCTACTGGAGCGTCTCGCCAAGATTCAGGGACTCGAGGCGCACTTCGTCGAGGAGAAGCATCTGGCTCTTTTGGCCATACCGCTGAAGAGCAGTGGCTCGCTCTACGTCATGCGACCCGGGCACCTGGCACGAATCATCGAAAAGCCGGAGCGCTCGCAACTGACGATAACGCCGGACGAATTGCGCATGTCGGATCGCGAGGGTACCGAGGTGCTGGACCTACGACAAAATGACGAGGTGCGCGTCTTCGTCACCTCGATCATGCGCGTCTTTCTCGGAGATCGGAAGAACCTCGAACGCTCGTACGACATGCTCTTCGAGCTCGACGCCACAGACCGGCTGGCCTGGAGCCTGCGACTGACTCCAAAGAAGAAGCCGTTGAGTCAGATGCTGCGCACCCTCGAACTGCGTGGCAAAGGCAACAGCATTGCACGGATCGAACTGGTCGAGCCGAACGGCGATCGCACGGTCACGACCATCGTCGAGGCGGATTCGAAACGACGCTTCAGCGACGACGAGAAGTTGCGCCTCTTCGGAATCGGAGCCAAGGCCGACAAGGCGAAAAAGCATTGATGGGTCGTGAGGGACGCAGCGTCCTCGGGGGCCTCGCCGTGCTCGCGGTGCTGACTGCCTTTGTCGTTTCACGCATTGAAGTCGAAACCGACATCGGACATTTTCTGCCGGGTGGCGGCAAGCAGGTCGAAGTCACGCTGGCCAAGGAGCTCTCCCTCGGTGAGTTGAGTCGCGCCCTGGTGCTTCTGATCGAGGCGAACGACACGGAAACCGCGCTCGCGGCCGGTCACAGGTTCGAAGATGAGATGCGCCGCGAACCCCGGGTCACGGAGCACCTGGCTTTCCTCGAAGGCGGTCCTGCGCAAGGACTCGAAGAGGCGCTGTGGGATCTGTATCAACCCCGCCGCTTCGCTTTCTTTGCGGAGGACGTGGAGACGGCAACGGCCTTGTTGGAACCCGACTCCTTGCGCGAGGCCGCGGTTCATCTCAAGAAGCAGCTGGCCCTGCCGATATCGACCTTGGTCTCGCGGGTTGCACCGGAAGACCCGACGTTGATCCTGCCCAAGCTCTTCAAGAGGCTCGCGGGTCGCGGCGAGGGATTGCATATCGAACAGCAGCGCTTCGTCACGGAGGACGGCAAGGCGACCATTCTGTTCGCCGGCACCCAGGCCTCGGCAGCTCCGGCCAGGGCACAGCGCTCGTTCCAAGAAGGCATTCTGTCCGCTTTCGAGAAGACGCGTGCGGCCACAGCGGGCGAGGTGCGACTTTTGCAAAGCGGGGCTGGACGCTTCGCCTTGCGTGCCGAGGAATCGATGAAGGCAGATGTTCGGCGGGTGTCGATCGGTTCGATGCTGGGACTGAGCCTGTTCTTTCTCGTCCTGTTTCGCTCCTTGCGGCTCGTGCTCATGGTGCTGCCGGTCATCGGCGCCGGATTTCTGGTGGGCACCAGCGCCTGCCTTCATCTGTTCGGGTCGATCCACGGCATCACGCTTGCCTTCGGCGCCGCGATGATCGGCGTGTCGATCGACTACGGCATTCACTTTCACGGCCACTGGATGCTCGCCCCCGCCGCCGGCGGACCGCGGGCGACCTTCGCTTCGATCTGGAAGGGGCTCTTTCTCAGTGCAGCGACGACGGTGACGGGCTTTTTAGCCCTGGCGGCGTCGAACTTTCCGGGGCTCCGGCAACTCGCCGTGTTCGCGGCCTGCGGGGTCGCCGCAGCCTTGATCGCGTCACGCATCTTCCTGCCTAGCATGGCCGGCGCAAGCTGCGCAACGCCCCTGGCCAGGGCTCTCGCAACGCGCCTGGGGCAACTTGTCCGAGGCGGAAACCGATGGGTTCTCGCCACGCCGGTTCTGCTCGTCGTTGCACTGACACTAATCGGTCTCCCGCGCTTGCAGTGGAACGACAACATCGCCGACCTCAACCGCCTGGACCCTGAACTCCTGGCCGAAGACGAAGCCGTTCGTGCGCGGGTCGTGCGCTATGAACAAAGACGCCTGATCGTCGCCCTCGGCGCCACCGAGGAAGATGCGCTCGTGGCCAACGACCGCATCGCTCTCGCCCTCGACGTCGCCGAGAACGAGGGGGCGATCAGGGGAAGCCGATCGCTCGCAACCCTGTTGCCCAGCGCACACCGTCAACGCACGGTCGATGCAGCCGTGCGCAACGACACCCAGCTGTGGCCCAAGCTGGAGGTCGCACTCGCCGCAGAGGGCTTTCGCACCGAGAGCTTCGCGGGCTTTCGGGAAGCCCTCACCCAACCCGGCCCCGAGCCGCTGCGCTACGCGGATCTCCTGGCATCGCCGCTGGCCTCGATCGCGCGGCCCCACCGCGTGACCTTCGACGACGTGGACGGCGCCTCGTTCGGCTTTGTCAGCTTCCTGCACGGCATCGAAGACGAGGCGCGCCTTCGCGAACTTCTGCAACCCATCGGCGGCGCACACCTGATCGACATCCAGCAAACCCTGACCGATGCCTACGGTGCGTTTCGCCAACGCATGCAGGGCTTGCTCCTCTGGGGACTGGCGGCGGTCCTAGCCCTCGTCCTGCTACGCCATCGCGCACTGCGTCCGAGCTTGACCGCCTACGCCCCGGCGCTTCTGGCGGCCGCAGGCACCCTGGCTCTTCTGTCGCTCCTGGGAATCGGCCTGAACATGCTTTCTCTGGTCGCCTTGCTCATGGTCGTCAGCATGGGTGTCGACTACGGCGTACTCCTGGCCGAAAGCCAAAACGACGAACGCTCCCTCGACGCGACGCTCTTCGCCGTCGTCGTGGCGGCAATCTCCACGGTCCTCGGTTTCGGCTTGCTCGCGTTCTCGCGTCAACCGGCCCTGAACAGCATCGGCTGGGCCGCCGGCATCGGTGTGCTTCTCTGCCTCGTCCTGGCACCAGCGCTCTGCGGTCTGGCTCGTGGGCGGGTCGCGCCATTGGAAGAGGTCGCCCGGCCCGCAGAGGCGGCCGCCAAAGGCGCAAAAGCAGGGCACCGATCCCGGCCTAGCGCATGACGGCAAGCCCGCCAAGGGACCGCCTTTTTCCATGGGCAGGTTCTCGGACCAGCTGAACGGCGACAAAAGCGACGGTTCGGGACCACGCCCCGTTGTTGCGCTTCGTTCAGGCATCTACCTTATGCATCGGGTCGGCCCCTCTGCCGGTCCGTGTAATCCACGTGCAACGGCTGCAATCCATCCAACCGTCGAAGGCCCTGAGAGCTCGCCCGGCATTCGCAGGCATCCTGGCGTGCTGCTGCTTGCTTGCGGCGTGCGCATCCGCCTCGGCCCGTGCCTGGAACGGTGGTGACTATCCCGGTGTTTTGCGCGCGCCGGAGACACTGCCGCAGGATGGAGTATGGCGCCAACGCGTCACGGCTTCCTGGGGAGAAGACGAGCAAAACGGGTTCGATGCTGTCTTGCAAAAGTCGGGGGACACGCTGACGGTGCTCGGGTTGTCGCCGATGGGCTCGATGGGGTTTGCGATCGTCTTGTCGGGGAACGAGATCGACGTGACGAATCACACGCAAAGGGAGATGTCCATTCCACCGCACTTCATCCTGCTGGACGTTCAGCGTTGCTTCTATCCCTGGCTGCCCGTCAGTGCGGCCTTCGGGATCGATGGCCGCTATGAGGGCGAAGTCGATGGCGAGCACGTGGTCGAGGTGCTCGAGGCCGGCAAGTTGAAAGAACGCACGTTCACGCGACTCGATGGCGCGCCCCCCGGTGAAATCCGGGTCACGTATCGGTGGACGCGCGACGACTGGCACGTGCCTGGCGAAGTCGTGCTGGACAACGGCTGGTTCGGCTATCGGCTGCGCGTCGAGACGCACGAGGAAACGTTGCTGGAGCCCACGCAGCCTGTGCAATGAGTCGTTCGGTCTTCATCGCGGGCCGTGGCGCTGTCAGCGGCTATGGAGCCGGCCTGGACATCCTGGTCGAGGGCATCTTCTCCGGCCTGCGCGCGGTGCGGCCGCGCGCTCGCACGCTGGCATTTCAGGCCTTGACCGACGTCGCCGCCGAATTGCCCGCGGGATGCCTCGGCGAGGAGGTAGCGGAGATCGAGTTGCCCTTCCGCATGGCGGTGCATGCAGGGCAGGCGGCCCTCGACGAGGCAGGGGCTTCGGATCGCTCGAATCTGGATCTCATTCTGGCGACGACGAAGGCCGAACTCTCGGGACTCGGGAGCGCTGACAACGAGGCCCAGCCCCCGACTCGTCCCCCGACCCACCCAACAGCAGGCCTGGGGTTTCCCGCACGGCTTGCCCAGCGTATTGCCACGCAACTGCGCTTGCGCGGTGTCGCTTCCTCGGTGTCCACCGCCTGCGCGTCGGGAGTCACGGCCCTGGCCATGGCGGAGCGCCGCATTGCCAGCGGCGAAGCCGAACGCATCCTCGTCGTCGGAACCGATGCCCTGAACCGCTTCATCATGGCCGGTTTCGGTGGCATGGGCATCCTGGATCCCGAGCCGTGTCGGCCCTTCGATCTATCGCGTCGCGGAATCTCACTTGGCGAGGGAGCGGGTGCGATGCTCTTGAGCGCTGACGCAAGAGAGTCGATCGGCGTGCGAATCGCCGGGCATGGTGGCGCGAACGACGCCTGTCACGTGACCGGCTGCGACCGCGAAGGCGGTGGCGTGGAGCGCGCCGTGCGACGTGCCCTCGAGCATGCGCGTGTCGCGCCAGCGGATATCGATCTGATTCACCTGCACGGTACGGGAACCAAAGCAAACGATTTCAGCGAGGCGACCGGCATCGGCAAGGCCTTTGGCGGCACGTCGGCGCTTGCTTTCGGCACAAAGAGCCAGACAGGACACACGCTGGGTGCGGCGGGTTTGATCGAGAGCCTGATGGCCATCGCCGCCCTGGAAAGGAGCTGCGTACCGGCCAACGCCGGACTCATCGAGCCCAACGTCGATCCGCTCCTGCAACTCGCGCGGGACAACGAAGCTTTGACGCGTTCCAGGCGAGCGCTGAAAATCGCCGGCGGCTTCGGCGGCATCCAACAAGCCATGGTGTTCGAAGCATGACCACCTCTCCCGCGATTCTCGCCATCGGAGTGGTCGATGCGCACGGCGTGCACGGCACCTCAGGACTTCGCTCCTCGTGGAACGAGCTGGGTGGCGAATCGCCCGGGGACCGACGGACATTCACCAAGTTGTTCGGCCGGCGCGACCCCACCTTTCGTCGCCTCGACGGGCAGACGCGGGCGATCGTCCTGGCCGCCGAGGCCTGCGGAATCTCCCAGGTGTTGAGCGTCGAGGAACGTGACGAAACGGCACTGATCACCGAAACCTCACGGGGCAGTATCGAAATCGACCTGCGCTACACACGCTCGCTCGAACGCGACGTCGTCGAAGCCGCGATCTTTCCCTACACACTACAGAGCACTTGCCTGGGTGATATCGCCCTACGCCACGGCCTACGGGGGCCGACCGTGTGCCTTTCGACCGAGACCACGGACGAGGGCGAAGCCTTGCGCGAAGCACAGCGCTTCTTCGCGGCCGGTGCGCTGCGCCATGCAGTGGTCGCCTTGACCGACGTCCAAACGGAGTCTCTTCCCTCGGCCGACAGGACCGCACGCTCGGTCGTCTGCGTACTCTCCAGTGACCCCAAAGCCACTTCGATCGTTCCGTGGCCCCAGGCCTCGAAACGCCCTTTCGAGGGTCTGGCCGAGGCTTGCTACGCGAGGAGCGCGAACCAATGAGGCGATCGATCGGCCTCTTCGTCATCGCCTGCTTGCACGGGGTGAGCAGCACTCAGGAACCCGTGGTTTACGATCCCCAGGCTGGGATGGATGACGACGGGCGCATCGAGCGCCCCGAGCTCCCCTCGGATCTGAAGAACCCGGATCGCTGGCGTTATACGCCGCCGGGACGCATCCCACCGGGCAGCATGCTGGATCGCTTCCTGATCAGCAGCTTCTTCACACCGGTATTCTTCAGCGAACAGGACATAGGCACTGGCGGTGGCATCGCCATCACCGACATCGACTTTCGCAACCAGAAGTATCAAGAGTTTGCGAGCATCGCCCTGACGTACACGAGCGAGGGCCAACAGGCGTACAACTTCTTCTGGCGTCGCTGGCTCAGCCACCGCGAGCTGGCGAACGGAGGGATCATCCGTGAAGAGCGCAGCTCGATGTTTGGAGAGGTTGGCTACTCACGCACACTGACGCGGCGCTTCTATGGTTTTGGCAGCCGCACGCCGGCCTCGAACGAAACGAGCTACACCGAAGAGCTCTCCCAGCTGGGGTTCGGCGCGCGCATCTCGCTGCCCGACCCCGGAGACGACTTGCTCTTGAGCACGGGTATCGGCTACCAACGCCACAACCTTTCACGCGGTCGGGTCAGCTCGGTCCCGAGTACCGACGACAGCTACCCCGCGACCTTCGCCGCCGCGGATGGCGTCGATCAACTATGGGTCAGCCTCGGTCTTTCCTATGACACGCGCGACAGCTTGCACCAGCCCTATCGCGGCTTTCGCATGGGCTTCGGCAGCAACACGGCCGTGTTTCAATCCGATAGTAACTTCGGCGGGCTCGTCGGCGTGGATGCCCAGTCGATCCTACCGCTGCCGGCACTGCTGCATGAGGGTGGCGATCCAGGCGAAGAGAATCCGCCGACCGATGTTCTGGCCATGTCCGGTTTCGTGACGGCCGCCCACGGCGAGCTGCCCTTCTACAACCTGCCTTCACTAGGCGGCAGCCGCACGCTGCGCGGCTACATCGACAACCGCTTCACCGGACGTGCAGCGGCCCATGGAAGCCTCGAATACCGCTTCACGATCGTGCCTCGCGGCATGCGGCTGACTGACAAGATTCGCATCGAGCGCTTCAACCTGGGCTTCTTCTACGACTTCGGCACCGTCGCAAACAGCCTCGAGGATCTCGGGGATTCCCGCTATCTCGACAGCTATGGAATGGGCCTGCGCTTCACCTTCTCGCGAGAAGCGAGTTTTCGCATCGACTACGGCATCTCGGACGACGGCGGCAATTTGGTTCTGATCTACGGCAACGCGTTTTGATCAGAAGGACCAGCTGAGCCCGATGTCGATGCGCAAGTCGTTCTTATCCGGCGTATCTCCCAGGGAATCCTGTTCCGGTTGACCGATGCGCTTCCATACCAAGTCGACCGTGAAGTCGAGATCCCATACGAACTCGAAGGTCAAGAGGGCCTGAAAGTTCTGGTTCGTGTCGTTGGTGTCCTCGAGGCCGATCTGGACGCCATACGAAACCTCGAGCTCGATGTCCTGGGTCAGATCCTGCGTATATTTCGACCCTATCAATGCGGTGGTCGTCTCGGTCGAGCCGCTTTGGCCCATGGCGACCGAGTCGAAGTTGGTCAACCGGTACCCGAGGCCACCGCTGAGATCCCATTCCTTGGTTGCGGTGTCGAGCAGGCTGTAGCCAAGGCCGGCATAGGGCGTCGCACGCAGGTCGATGTTTTGAATCCGATCCCGGAAGAATTCGAAACCGAGGGGCGTGGCATAGAAACGCGGCGTGAGGTAGAGGTCGAAGCTACCCTGGAGGGTCTGGTTGTTGGCGTTCTCGACACCGGAAACGTTACTGACCACCGAATCGAGCGAAAGCGCCAGGCGACTCAGGGAGGTACGCCGCGTCGTGTTGAGACTGGCGGTGTTGTCGATTTGATCCGTGTTTCCCTCGCGTGCGGTCAGCCCAAGGCGAATGCGCCCGGACCAGTAGTTGGCCTCGGTGGGTTCGCCGCGGATGAAGCTTTGAATTTCCTTACGCTCGTAATCCGTACGCCCGCCCCCGGGTGTCCTCAGTTCGAGCTTGTGACCGACAATGTGGGGCACGCCGGTAACCGTGGTTCGATCGACGAGGCGAACGGTGAAGAACTCGCCACTGACCAGTTCCGCGACCTTGTCCCAATCCAGGGAGAGATCGTCGAGCTCATCGCTTTCGAAATCCAGTTTCTCCTGGTTGAGAACCTTGACCTCGCCCTTCAGCCACTCCCCTGAGGTCAGCTTGATCCAGTCCCAACCTTCGAGATTCTTCGGCACGGGGTTTCCAGGGATAGAACGAGTGGAAGACTCCTGACCGGGAATGTAGCTGGCCGCTTTTTCGAGGAGCCCCGCTTGGAGAAGAGCGCTGGGGCGAGGGATCTTGATGGAACTCGTCGCGCAACCGATAGCGAGGGGCGCGGGGGCCAGGGCGAGGAGCAAGCGAGCCGCTTTGGAAGTCATGGTGGGAAAGAAAGCAGCGCGCAGACTCCCGTCCGAGTGGCCTGCACGCTGCCTGATCAAGCTGCTGAAATCCTAGTCCTTGGACGAGAAGCCCGGAAAATCACCGGAGTTGGTGATCGTCTCCTTGCCGGTCCAATACGTGATCGTGTTGAAGATCAAGTGGTCGCCCAGCATGGCCAGCGGGTATACGGGGATGATCATGAACCCGATATAGACCAGCTCGTTCACGGCATCCGTCGTGGACAGTTGGGCATTCCAGTTCTTGACGGAGTTGTACAGGTTGTCCGGGCCGAGGCAGCTGGAGAATAGACCGATCGCCAAGACCGAGGCGAGGAGCGCTTTTTTCATTTTGGGTGGCTTGTGGATGGAGATTTTGCGAGTCCGAGTCCCTAGAAGGGCAGCGTTGGATCTTAGCTTCCACTCATGAGTTTGACGTGGGCGACCCAGCGCTTTTGGATGTCCGAATCCTTCATGTTCAGAGCTTTCTCGAGGTGCGAAAGAGCGCTTTTTCCCTTGAAGGAAGACAGTAGATACTGACCGAAACCCGACCGGTACGACTGATCGTCACCGTGGGCCAAGAAGTGGGCCAGGGTGTAGCTCTGGGCGGAGTAGAGCTCCGCCTGGGTGCCGGAGTTGTAGGAGGCGAAACCCGCTCGTACGACCTCCTTCAGGGTCAACGGATCGTCCGCGTTGGCCTGGGCCTCGAAATACGCCTGGATCGGTGTCGAAAGATCCCAGGAAGCATGTCCGGGATCACGGCGATACGCCGCGCCAAATGCCAGGGCGATGCCGTTGCGGGCCCAGGGCGGCATGGAACCGCTCTTGCCAACGGTGCGGCGAAAGGCGTTGAACAGAAGCACGTCGGTCAGCTCGAAGACCGCGGAATGCGGAGCGTTGGTTGCTGTCTCGGCGTTGACGTACAGGATGTTGGCCCCAGGAGCGAACCACGCGACCTGACCGGGCCTCGGGGGCGAGCGATAATCTTCTCCCGATGCGTAGATGTGAATCTCCGGCACCTCGTCGAAGGGGTAGAGCCGCAGTGACCCGCCGAGAAGGTCGTAGAACGTCAGGTACGCCCGCTCGATGTCGATCGCCAAATCCAGAGCGCGTTCCGGACTGCCGTCGGTCTTGATGAGGAAATGCGCGGTGGGCAGCTCCATCGCGTTCTTCCAGTCGCCCACGCGCTCGCGTAGTTGCTCGAGCGAATAGAAACGCCCGCGGACTTTCATCCGCCAGCCCTTGCGCTTGCTGTGGGAACCGCCCAGCTTGGTCCAGGCCTCATCGTTCTCGGGGTCCATCGTCAACACGCGAATCCGCAGATGCCGGGCCTCCGCCAGGAGCTCGCGGCCTTCGCAAAAGTTCGCGAGCTCGAGCAATCCTCCGACGTTGTTCCCGACTTGATCGAAGCGCTCGAGGGCCTCACGCAAACTTCGCTCGATAGACTGAACGGATTGCACTTCGGAGAGCGCAAGCTCCTCGACCTTGCGCTTCTTCGTATAGAGCAAGGTGTCGTCGTCTTCGAAGAGCACGCGACATTCGACTTCCTTGCCGTCCTTCAGCGTGATGAGGTCGGGTCGATCCGACTGAAAAACGGGCGCGGCAGCGAGAAGAAGGGCCAGCATCATCGTTGGTGGAATTCGGGAAAGGCCTCTGACGGCGCGCCAGAGGGGGAAGGGACTATAACGCGCACGGAATCGGCCGGCCACTCCTGGCGCTTCGAGCTCGGCCTGACTCGCCGCCGCCGGCTGGCTCCCGGTGGCCGTCATCGATTAGGCTCTCGCACCCCCGCCCGCAAGAATCCCGACAATGCGAATCCAATCCCTCGTCACGGCCCTGCTCCTGTCCCTCACCAGCGCTTGCGTCCCCATGGATCCAAGAACGGGTGATCCAATCCCCCGTGGTGACCAGCGTTTCAAATTCGAAAGGGTCGAAGAGCGGGCGGAGGGTCTGGAGGTCGGGATGCGGCGCCTGGATGTGCTCTTGCTACTGGGCTCCCCGGCAGAAAAGTCCGAGGATGGATCGACCTGGATCTACCTGCCCGAACGCCTGGGCATTCTGATTCCGGCCAAGGCGCTGAGCCTCCAGTTCCGAGGTGACTTCCTCGAGAAGCACGAGTACCGCACGATCATCCTTGGGCAAGAGCTGTAAGCGCTGCTCCGTGTTTCACGGGGCGTCCTAGTCCTTCTCTTTGTCAGCCTTCTTGGCAGATTCCTCATCAGCCTTCGACTCTTCGTCTGCCTCACGCCAATCGGGACGCACGACGACGGCCTTGAGTTTCAGGTGCTCGTAGAGAATGCGGCGAATCTCCAAAAGCGTTCGCGGATGGGACTGGCTAGAGTGTCCCGAAGGCACGAGCAGTTCCGATTCGACACCGTCGAGGTGAGCGCTCTCGTAGGTGACGACACCATCATCCGCGCCTTCCGGTTTCTTGGCGTCACCGATGGAGATGATCGAGTGCAGCTTGATGCGTGAATCGATCTTGGCTTCCAGGAGCTGGGCCACGAAAGGGCTGTTCGGGTTCATGTTGTCGAGGCTGGTCGAGACCCGATGCTTCATACCCTTGGGCATCTTCTCTTCGGGCATGCTCTTGCGCAACTTATCTGCCACTCGGAATAAATCCCCGGGGACCGCGATCATTCGCGCGAGCGTTCGTGCGAACCAAGACTGGGCCAGAAAGCTCCCACGATGAGGTGTCGATATGAAGATCATCCGCTCGACAAAGGGTGAGGGCTTGATGTCGAACAGGTCGCGGACCATTTCTTGGTCCTCCTCGTCGAGCCCAACTTGATCCAAGTCCTTGCCCGTGTACGAGGACAAGACCTCGTCCGCATCCATCGTCATCCCGAGCATCTTGATCAAGAGCCCACCTTGGCTGTGGCCGATCAGGATCATCTTGCTCAAGGCCGCGTCCTCACCATTTGGATCCAGGCGCAGGAGCAGCCCTTCCAGTTCGCGGCGCAGCGTCGCCGCCGAATAGGCGATCGGGTTACCTGTCGTGTAGATGAAGAGCCAGAATTGATAACGATCACGAATCGCGGGGTCGATGTTCAACACGTTGAGGAGCTCAGCCCAGTACGTCGGGCTGGATGCGGTCCCATGGACGAGCACGATCGGAATGCGCCCGCGTTGATAGGGGCGTGGCAGGACGAGGCCGTTCGAGCGGGCGGCGTTTTTGCCCTGGAAGAGGCCGCGTAGATCGTGCCGCCAATATCCGGCCAACTCGGTCCCATACGCGATCGTGGCGCTTTGATCCGTTTCGAGGGGCAACCTTCGGCCACGGACATCGACGGTCTTTAAATCGCTGGTCGTGTGCAACTCGAGAGTAGCCGCCAACCCCGTTCTTGCGTCGCGCAGGTCCCCTTCGATTCGCAGGAAGGCCGTTGCGGAGACGCTCGTGCGATCGAGGTTCTCGATGCCCGAGGTGGTCGTATCGATGCCCCCCTGCACAACGGCGATCAGAGGCGCCCCCAGGCCCGAATCGCGCATACGGAAGTTCAAACCGCGCAGCCTGCGCTGGTCCGCGATCAACAGCTCGAGCCCTTGTTGCTCGAATCCAAAGTGTGAGGTGTCGACAGACACCTTGGCCGTCCCTCCCGGAAATTCTCGTTTGCCCTCAACCAGTTCTAGCGTGCCTGGCTCGTCCCCCGGGAAGGCGCGACTGATCGCGCGGTTGTATATCTCGCAGGCCCAGCGAAAGCTGCGGCCATAGGGGCTCGGTCGCTCACCCCAGACCGATGAGGCTCCTTCGAGAAAGGTGAAAGCAGAGACCGCTGCGAGCAAGAAGAGATCCGGGTCGCCGGAGCGCTTCCCCGCGAGATAGGAAAGTTCGGCCAGTACGAAGGCCGAGTTGCGTCTGGGTTGCTCAACGGTCATTCGAAACAAGTACTCCAACACGTCGCGCGGCTCGTTGCGGAAGACATCTTCCGCTTCGAGCAACTGCAACACCCAGGTCGTCCGGGCGCTGGGCTTGTCCGCGAAGAGCGCCGATTCCTCGAGTACCTTGTAGTCGGGGCCCACGTACTCCGTGCCAACGGGTGAGCGTGACAGACAGGAGACAAGCAGGAACGCCCAGAGACAGGCGAGAGGCGCGGAGCGGGTCGTCATGTTCCGAATCGCCGGTTACGGCTTTGGGTTTGCAGCAGCGGTCGGCGGCCCGGCACCCAGCATTTCCTCGGGTCGTTTCACCGTCGGGATCTCGATGCCCTCCTTCGCGAAACGCTCCGAGATCTGACGGTTGATGGCAGAGCGTGCACTTAGCCCCTGATCGATAGCCGTATAGAAGAGCACGCGAAACTCGATCCCGATCACACCGAAATTTTCAAAGTAGACCTTCGGGGCCGGATCTTCCATGACAGCGGAATGGGCTCGAACGATCTCTTCGAGGATTTGGACAACGTGCTCGATGTTGGAATCGTAGTCGACGCGCACCTGGACCTCGCGCCGCATGATCGTATCGGCCCGGGTCCAGTTCGTGAGGTCCTCGGTCACGAACTTCTTGTTGGGCACGATGATCGTTTGGCGCTCCCAGTTCGTGATCACCGTGGCACGCATCGCAATGCTGTTGACCCGCCCACTTGTCGTACCGATGGTCACGATGTCGCCGACGCGAATCGGTCGCTCGAAGAGCAGGATCAAGCCACTTATGAAATTGGCCACGATCTCCTGCAAACCGAAGCCCAGGCCGACGGACACAGCGGTCGCCAACCACCCCAGGGCCTCGAAGCTGAAGCCCAATTCTAGAAGCGCCGCTCCATACGCCCCCCCCAGAATCAAGTAACGGAGGATCGCGAGGTACGCGAAGGTGTTGCCTTCGTCCGCATTGGCGAACGGGTTGACCAGGCTGTCCGCGAGCATGCGCAGGTTGCTCGCGAGGATATGGCCGAAGGCCAACCAGAGGATCGAGACCGCCACGTCCCAAAGCGTAAGCCACGTCCCGGGCTGGAGTTCGAGAAGCTGTTGGTCGACAAGCAACTTCGAGAGCACAAGACCGATGCCAAACGTCTCCATCAAGAGCATCGCCGTGGCCAAGACGATCAAATAGGCCCCGATGCGCACGACCGCCCGAATCCCTGCGCCGCGGGCTCGCAATAGCTGCGCTTCGTCTTCGGTGTCCGCTCGTTCCACTCTACCAGCCCAGTGTGCGCCGATACGTTCCAGCAACCGAAAGAGAGCCCCGAGCAGGAACAACGCCACGAAGACCTTGAAGGAGTTCTCGAGGGTGCGGTGCACACCGACGCGATAACCCGCAAGGTCGAGGGCGAACAGCGGAACGAGCGCAATCGTCGTGAGCACGACAAGGAAGCGCAGGATTGGGCGCAGGAAGCCGCCCGCGATCGTCCAGTTCTGAACCAAAGCCCCATTGCGACGTACCAGGAGCAGGACCGACATGGCCGCGCCCAGGGTCCAGATCGCGTCCAGGATGCGCGGCAAGACCTCGAACCGGAAAGGCTCGGCCGCCAGCACAAGGGACGGCGCGTAGAAAGCCTGGCCGAACACGGTCGCCAGAGACACGCAGCGAACGAGTTGCAATCCGATCGCAGGCAAGAACCCCTGTGGACCGACAAGCAGCCCTCCCTTTCCCAGAAGCGTGCGCACGAGACGACGCGCTCCCAGGAAGTAGGCCTGGTACAGAAAGAGGTCCGAAAGCGGCGGGTCAAAGGCCTCCGGCGCACCGAAAAGCACCAACGCCCAGGCGACGATCCCCAGCTGCAACGACGGAATCAGGGCCGAACTCACACCACAGACAAGGTCTGTGAGCAAGCGCTTCGGCGGCGCCGAGGAGGCAGCGAATTCGCGCCAGCCGTTCAGCTTGCGGGAGTAGTAGAAGAGTAGTGCGACCAGCGCGGCCGCTATCAGGGGCACAGGAAAGCGCGAACCCAGGTTCTCCTTGATCCGCGACCAGGTGCCGTCTTCGCGGTACGGTTGGGGCAAGCGACCGAGTTCGCCAAAAACCTTTCCCAGCGATCGCGCGTTGACCGGGTCGTCACTCGGCGTCCAGAGCATCTTTCCCTCGATGTAGCTTTCAAATTCCTCGAGGGTCTGCTGGCGCTTGTTGATGACGGCAAGAATGCGCGCATTGATGCCAGTCGCCTTGTCGAGCTGACGTTTACGCTCGCCGAGGGCATCGAGCAGGTCGTCTTCCTTCAGCGATGCCTCGAAAGCAGCGGTCGCCTCCTCGTGGCGAGCCTCGTCGACCTCGTCCAGAAACCTGCTGAGCTCTTCGTTCTCGCCTGCGGGAAGGCGCAAGTTCCAGAGGCGGTCCATCACTGCGGCGAGCTCGATGTGGTTCTCCTCATCATCGCCGTAGACCTCCGCAAGCGTCACTTCATCGATCAAACGCATTTGCTGTTGGCAGCGCTTGAGGTGTCCGCGCAGCAAGGCCTCCACATCGTTAGGCCGCAAGCGCAAGCGGATGTCGAGCGAATCACGCTCGTTGTCGAGATCCGCCCGTTCCGCCCTTTGGTCGTTCTCGCTGCCCTCGAGCCTTTCGATCTCTGTCTCGAAGCTCTTCGAAGTCGCGCGGAGGTTGCCAGCCTCCGAACGCGCCTTCAGGCGGAAGCGCTGAATAGGGTCGCGTTCGAGCTCGGCACGCCTCGCCTCTCGATCCGCTTGCTCACGTGCCTTCTGCGCCTCCTGCTCGCGGAGCTCCACCGCCCTTGTCGCCGCCAGGTCGAAGACCGCTGCCAGGCGCAGCGCCCGAAGGGTAGCCAGCTCCAGCTCGACTTCGAGGGTGCCTTCTTGCGCTTTCCAGACGGTGAATCCCTCGGTAAGGAAAGTCACTCGCTCGAGGACGACACGCGTCTCGAGATGAGCGGATTCCACGCGATACCGAGAAACGTCATCGTCACCGGTAAGATTCTCGACGCGCCGGTTCGCGCGTGCCGTCCGATCGGTGAGCCCGGCGAGTTCGGCCTCCGCTTCCGAGTGCTTGGTCGTCAACGCCGTGAGGGTCGACGCTGCGCTGGATTCCTCGGCCTTGGCCGCTTTTGCCGCCTGCTCGAAGGGGGCCAGATCGTCGGGGGTTTCCAGATGAACGGAGGTTTGCGGATCTTCGGCCTTCAGGTCGGCAAGCTCGCGTTCCAGCTCCTTGCGCCGGGCTTCCAGCACCTCCTCCGATTCGAGTGCCTCGTGGGCACTCAGGGTTGAGCGGAGCTCTTCGATGAGCTTGATGCGCTCCTGATAGGCAACCCTCCAGGCCTTGGCATCCCCGGAGACATCATCCTTGAGCGCCTCGAGCTTGACCCGTGCCTCTTCGAGATCGCTCTGGTGTTCTGCTTGGGTCTGCGGAGTCGACTCGCCCTGCGCATGGACGCTTGCGAACGGGGACAACCACAGAAATAGGAACGGGATCAGGAGCCGCATAGTCCGGAGAGCCTACACGATGGGTGCTCCCCCGGCCGAGGCTGCTCTAGGAGCCCGTCTCGAGAGGCTCGGGGGCGACCGGCAAGTCGGCGCGAATCCCCGCGGAATAGCCGGGCACATCCCCCATCATCTGGGCCGGCTCGTTGATCAAAGACAGGGCTCGCAGCTCCTCGAAGGGGAGCCCCTGGTGGATCGCGCCGCGCTTGTACATCAACCGATCCCAGTACCCGTTCAGGAGAGCGTTGCGTCCGCTCCACGTCGTCTGCCCGATGTCCGCGATCCGGTGCAAGATGTTCACGCCGCAGCTGTTGTCGATCACGTCATAGAACTCCGGGGTGAGCGCAAGCTCGTTTGCGAAGTCGACGTAGGCCAGAAGCAGCTCGCGCATGCGTTCTTGCGAGGCTCGCAAACGATACAGATAGACATCTTCATGGCGGTGATTCGTGCGCAGGAGAACCACGTCTCGCTCGTCGGCGAAGATGTACGACAGCTCGAACATCTTGAAAAAGCCACCGAGGGTCGAGAACGCTTCGCCGACTTCATTTCGGACCTCCACGGACACGGCAAGCTGCTCTCCCCCCTCGAAACCGAAGGACAGGATCGTGTGGCAGTAGTCGACCGGGCCCCAGTAGGACATGAAGAGGTCCAGTGTGCGCAGCTTCGCGAGGTCGTATTCACGAGTTTCCCAGCGCTCGTCGAAATCCTCCTGACTGCGATAGCGGAAGTTGCGCACGTTCTGCAGCGTCATCCGATCACCGTCGATCTCAGCCATGGCGACTTGCGCCACGTCGGGGGCCCACTGGCGCTCGTTCGACGGGAAGGTAACGCTAAAAACCAACGTCAATGCCGCTCCTGAGAAGGCCAGAGCGCGCATGCGGATCTTCCGTGGCCGCAGGAAGAAGGCCGCAACAATCAGCCAAACGAGATACCCTCCCGCCATGGCTTTGCGCACGCCGCTCGGCTGGACGTTCGAGTACAACAAAGTCAAACAGGTCCACAGAAGCCACAGGCCCATGACCGTGAGGCCCATGACGAGCGCGAGACGCCGCAGGTACGGTTTCTTCATTGCCTGGGCAGGCTATGGTATTGCGAAGCTCGGCTCGACCGCGATTCTCGAAACGGGGGTCGATGTCTGCGAGCCGGGCTCGTCGTGAGCCAAAGCGCGACAAGCTTCACATTCGTGGGCCCCGCCGTTCAGTCCTCTCGCTCGGGGACAGCCGCTCCTTAGGCCGTTGTCGCGCACAGACTCAGGTCGGTCGGCACGCTTGAAAGGGACTTCACGGCTTTTGCGCAGCGCGAGCAGCCTGAACGGCGAACGACCCCCAGCCTACGATCAACAAGGCTCCGCCGAGGGGCGTCAGCGGTCCCATGACGGCGGTCGCCATCCCAAAGCACAGACAGTAGATCGAACCGCTGAAGAGCGCACCTCCGATCAAGAAGCACCAGGCCGGCACCCAGCGCCCCTCGCGACCCTGCCGAAAAAGTCCGTACAGAACCAAGGCGAGGGCGTGCCACATCTGATAGCGAACAGCCGTGTGCCAGTTCTCGAGCTGGCCTGACTCCAGCAGGGAGTCCTTCAGAGCATGGGCGCCGAAGGCCCCGAGGACGACGGCGATGGCGGCAAGGACCGCTCCCGACGAGATGGTGCTACGGGATTGCATGCGCCCAGGGTATTCGAAAACCAGAGCATGGGGCCAGTTGAACTCCAGCGCTCGTAGATCGGCGTGGAGATCTATTCGAAACGCCACTCCCGATCGAGGTCGGGATCCATTTCGAGACCGAGTGCTTTCATCCTCTCCCCTTCTTCCGTGTCCGTGTTCAGGAGGGCGGCACCGAGTCGGTAATAAAACGTCCCGGTCAAAGGATCGATCTCGGTCGCTTTCTTCCAGTGCTTGATGGCCTCTTCCTTCTCGCCTTCGTCGTAGAGGAGCTCGGCGAAGTGATGATGGGCCAGTGCGCTGGTCGATCCGGCCTCGATGGCCTCCTGGTAGAGGCGTTTGGCACGTATCGGGCGCCCCGAGCGCTTTGCGTTGATGGCCGCCTTGACGAGCCCACTCGGTGTCACGAAGCCGAGCTTGTTGTCGATGTAGGAGTGCCAGTCCTGCTCCATCTTCGCCAGGGAGTCATCGTCCTTGACGTTGAGGTACTTCTGAAAAGCGGCGAGTACCTCCTTACCATCGACGGTGCGCAGCCCTTTGAGTCCAACAGAGGATCGCTGAATGTCACGGGCCTTGGCCAAGCTCAGGAAGAACTTGCGGAACTTCTTGTCATAACGCTTGTCGTTCATCAAGAAGTGCACGAGCGACCAACCCCAGGTGTAGTGCGCGAAAGCTCGCTCATCGAGAATCAGTTCACGGATGCCCCAGCGCTTTCCATTCGCGATGTCGCCCTGAATCTGGACGAGCCGACCCTCCTGAACCAAGCCAACGGTCAGTTCTCCACGCTCGGCATCCCAGTCGCTGGCCCCGTAGTACTCCGCCAAGGCTTCGCCGGGCCAATGGGGGTACTTGAAGTTAACGTCCACGAGTTGCTGCAAGTAATGATTGGCCTCGTGGAACATGACATCCTCGGTCAGCGCTGGATCGAGGCGGTCGTAGTAGATGTTCAGCTCGAAGTTCGGGAAGAACTTGAAGTAGCCGATGACGCCTCCGCTCGCGCCGGATGTCCTGGACCACTCCTTGGGGCTGCCGTAGAAGGCCACGGTCAGTTTTCCGATCTTGCGTGAGCTCTTGAGCCTCCAGTCCTTCTTGAAGGCATCAAAGTAGGTCTCCATCTGGTCCCGGTAGCTCTCGAAGATGTTCTGTGGGACCGTGTATTCGAAATTGAAGTTCTTCGTTTCTTCGTAGTTGCGATTCGCCCACTCCCTGTGAGCGCGCATCTCTTCGACTTCATGGCGCAGCTTTTGTACGCGTTTTTTGATCAGCACATTACGACGCTTGATGCTGACCCACTTGCCTTCGAAGGGCACGAGACCCTTCAAGAACTTCGCACGTTCTTGGTCTGTCTCGGGGACAAAGTCTGGCTCGCCTTCGATCACCGCTGCTAGCACCAGACTCTTGGAAACAAAAACCACACCGTTCTCGAAGGTGACCTTCACGCCTTCCGAGTCGCGGGTCATCGTCAGGCCATCGAAGATACGCCCGTCGTTCAAACAGAGAAGGTCCGAACCCTCCGATGGGGCGGTGAGAGCGACACTGAGTAACAGGTTGGAGAGAAACACTACTTGATGGAGTCGAAATAGGCCTTGTTGAAGGCTGCCCAGTCGCGGCCGGACCAGCCGGCGAAGGTCAAGCGAAAGGTCTCGTCGATAATTTCGCGTTCCTTGCCCTTCCACCCCTCGCGCCGCTTCTTGAACTGTTCGGCCTCTTCCTCTTCCGTTTTCGGTTTCTCGACCTTCGTGACAACCGTCTTGTCCTCCTTCTTCTTCTCGATGACCTGTTGGAGGTTTCTTATGTAATCCGTCAGGACCGTTTTCGTTCGTTTCTTCTTCAACGCCTTGTCGGACAACAAGAAGCGGACAAGGGCCCCCGCTTCCTCCATGCGGTTCCACATGCTCGTCCCGCCTCGAAACTCGGACCCCGTCATGGACATCAAGGTCTGCGGCTTGGTTGCTTTCCCCTCTCGAACCAGCTCGCGGAGTTCGTCTTTGTCCCAGTCGCTGGGCTTTGCTATGAGCTTCTTGCGCTTGAGGCCGAGGTCGGCGACATATCCAGTGAGACCGTAGTCCAGCCACTCGGGAAAAGCCCAGAACAGGTCGCGATCACGGTCCTGAAACCAGCTCCTGAGCAGGCTACGGTTGACGTTTGCATTCTCGAAATTGAACGAGCTGTTCTTTCCGGGATTCGTGGCGATCTCGAGGCCACCGAAATACCATCCGCCACCGCTGGTTCCACCCCTGCGATAGGACCTCTCCTCTTCGTCGTCCCTGCAGATGCGAATGATTGGATAGCGGACGTATTCATCCGGCCCAATGAACGCAAACGTCTTGTCTAGCCAATCGAGGATCGCGTTGGACTGAGCCGCGATCCTGTCGCTGTATTTTTTCTCCACGTGGGAGATGACGAAGACGCGCCCCATTTGTTTCGCAGTCCAATCGTCCGGTAGCTTCGCCAGCGCCTTCCCGCGATGCTGCGCTTCCGATTCCTGACGTGTCCGACGGCGTTCCTCGGGCGTGCCCTTGTCCATGTCGAAGACGGCGATCCAGGAACCACGGGCGCCGGCTTCAGTCGGCAACGCCCCCTCCGTTCGCTCGATCAGCTTGAACGAGCGGTGCACGCCGCTGACCGTACGCTTGAGCTTCTTTAAATGGTTTTCGAGGACTTCGATCTGCACGGCAAAGTCGACCCCCGGGCCGTGGTAGACCCAGGTCGTGATCCGCTTCGGGCCACCGCGAGCCAGCTTTTCGACCTTGATCTCGAGCTTGGTGACCTCGATGTCTCCGACCTTGCCCCGATCGCGCTTCGATATGTAGAAACCACCGCCTGCATACGTCCGGTCGAGGTAATCCTCGTAGTCCCTGTAGGGGTTGTCGTACTTGAAGGTGATGCGTTGCTTTCCATCGATCTTCGAGACCTTGTTGCCCTCCTTCTTCGTGACCTCCTCGACGAAGGCGATCACCATGAGCTCGGGTTGATGTTCGTACGTCCAACCGCCCCCCGACTCGGTCCAGAAGTACTTGCGCTTCGACAGGTACTTGGCGACGAGCCACTCCTCCTGGGCCTGCACTGGGATTTCTTCCCATTCGGCGGGTGGCTTGAGCTTGAAGCCGAAACGGCTGTTCGTGTGAAAGCCCGAGGATTGGGGCATGGCTTGCAGCCCGCCCGCAAGAACAGCCACAACGGACAGGGCACAAACAACCCGCAACAGCAAACAGCAAAACCGCATGATCGACCCTCTCTCAAGGCCAAACGGGCACCGGTACGTTCCGGCGTAACAGGTGCCTATCCTAGCGCCCGGGGACCAGACAAGCTGCATTTTCTACGCCTCTCGATGCCCATAACGCTGTGGGCTACCGAGGGCTGGACGTATCAGGGCCTACCAGATGTGAATCCGTTCTGGGTGGCCTCACTACTCGGTAACCGTCACCGCCTCGTATTCGTAGACCGCGTCGAAGCCTCCCGGACCCTCGACGTGCAGGAGCACATCGTAGACCCCGGGGATCGCGTAGGTATGCGTCGGGTTCTGCAGTGTCGAACCGTAACCATCACCGAAGTTCCAGGACCACGAAGTGATGGGGCCCAGCGACAGGTCCGTGAAACTCACCTCGAGCGGCACGGGGCCACTCATAGGTGCCCAGTTGTAGGCGATATCCGGCCTGGGCCCGAGAACACCAATGCCCAGGGTAAGTTGCGCAGCATTGGTCAATTCGTTGAACCCACCACCGGTGACGTACGCCTGCGCGGTACCGACCAACCCGAGGAGAGCGAAGTTAGACGGCGTCGGTAGCGCATACTCCGTGACACCGTTGTTTGGTTGTGAAGCAAGGAAGAGCAGGCTGCTCGACAGATCGATCAGAAGCTCGCCCTTGCTGATGTTGATTCCGGGGCTGGCACCCGAGTAGACCAAGACGGTGTTGAAGCCCCCGTCGTGAGCGCGTGCGTCGACGGAGGGGCGCCACAACTCCCCCAGGATCGGCGGAGGAGCGACAAAGAGTAGCGAGTTGACGCCAGAACCGTTGACCATCGTCGCCGCGGCCGGCGCGCTCACCCTGAAGCCGTCGACGTATCCGTGTGACGGATCGATCCCATCGCCGCCGTTACCGACCTGGATCGACACCGTGAGCGGCGTCCTGTTATCGGCCGTTGGGAACATCACTGCCAGGTTCGAGATGACCCGGGTAACCTCCGTCATCGGTAAACCATAGAGCGCTGATGTGCCCGGAAACGTCGAGCTGAAGGCGGACGCGTAATAGAGATTGAACGTGGTCACACCATCGGTGATATCGACGCTCATGAAGTCGTTGGCCCCCGGCGTGCTGGTCCCGTCGAACAGGAAGGCCGCCTCGAAGCCGAAGAGCGGGCGCGCCGGATTGAACACGAATGTTTGTGAGATGCCCGCGGCGTTCTCCGGTGCCAGGCCGGCACCACCGGGATTCGACGGCGGAGTAGCGGCCACGCTGCCCTCTGCGGACAGATCGCACCAGTTCGAGCCATCGCTAGGCATACCACCGTCGCTGCTCGCAACCCCGAATGGCTGGATGACGTGGGACGAACCCGCATCGATGGCCCATGGAGTCGCCGGAACCGAACCCGGTGACTGCCCCATCTCGAAACTGCCTGATGTGAACGCAGCCGTCGAGTCGAGAACGATGATCAGGAAGCTACACGTAGCTGTGTTTCCAGCCTCGTCGATAGCAGTACACATGACGGACGTCGTTCCGATGGGGAGCAACGAACCCGAGATCGGCATAGAGTTGACGACTGGGCTGGGATCACATTCATCCACGGCAACGGGATCTTGGTATTGAACAATCGCTCCGTCGGGCCCGGTCGCGTTGACGACGATGGGCTCGGGACAGAGGATCACCGGGCTCGAGTTGTCGAAAATGGTGACCATGAACGAACAGCTGTTCGAGTTGCCAGCGTCATCGGTCGCCTCGCAGGCAACCATCGTCGTTCCCAACTGGAACATCGATCCCGAGCTCGGGGTACACACGACCATCACGGCCGCATCGCAGTTGTCCGAGACCATCGGAGTGAACGTCACAGGCGTCCCCATCGAATTCGTACAGGGCGTCTCGATGTCCGTGGGGCAGGAGATCATCGGGGGTTCGTTGTCGACGACGTTGACCTCGAAGGAGCACGTGGACTGGTTGCCTGAGATGTCGGTCGCCGTGCAGTTCACGGTCGTCAGACCCGCCGGCAAGAGAGTACCACTCGCTGGCATACCATCCACCGCAGGAGCGGGGTCGCAGTTGTCCAACACGGTGACACTGTAGGTCAGCAGGGCTCCGCCGGGGGAACAGGTCAGCGTCATGTTGCCGGGACAAGTGATTATCGGAGCCTCACTGTCCTCGACAGTGATTGTGAACGAACAGCTAGTTGTGTTCCCGTTCCCATCGGTCGCGCTGCAGGTCACCACATTCGGGCCGATGTTGAAGAAGGCTCCGGACGGCGGACTGCACGTCACGGTGATCGGCCCTGCTTCACACGGATCCGTGGCGGTCGGTGTGTTGTAGGTCACGATGCCGCCATTGATGTTGTCGCAGGGCGCCGTGAAGTCCGCCGGGCAAGAGATCATCGGCGCGGCATTGTCCTGAACCGTCACGAGGAACGTGCAAGTCGCGCTATTCCCACTGGCGTCCGTCGCGGTACACAAGACCTGTGTCGTACCTAGCGGGAAAAACGAATTGGACGGAGGGAGGCACGTGAAGCTCGGGCTCGGATCGCAGATGTCATCGACAACGATCATGGGGAAGGTGACATTGGCTCCTCCGGGAGCGGCGCATTCAACGAACTGCGTGCCGGGGCAGCTAATGGTCGGAGCCGTACTGTCCACGATGGTGACAGGGAAAGTGCAAGAGTTGCTGTTCCCGGAAGCGTCCCTCGCCGTCGCCAGGACCGTCGTCGTACCCAGCGAGAGGAGGCTACCGGACGGCGGCACGTAGGTGACGAGGGGGTTGTCGTCGCAGAGATCGTCAGCCATGGCGGCATAGGTGGCGATCGTCCCCGCGGAACTCGTGCATTCGAACTCGACATCCACCGGACAGGTGATCGTCGGCGGTGTGTTGTCCACCACCGTGATGGTGAACGTGCACGTCGCGGTGTTCAGCGATTCGTCGGTCACCGTGCAGACTACCTCGTGGACGCCGGGCGCGAATCCGGACCCGGAGTCCGGCACGCACACGATGTCGGGGCTGGGATCACAGTTGTCGCTGGCCGTTGGAGTGAATGTCACGGGTGTGAGGGCCTGCGTGCACTCCACGGTCATGTTGACCGGGCAGAAAATGTCCGGGCTCTCGATGTCGAGAACGAACACAAAGAACTCACATTGACTCGAGTTACCTGCACTGTCCGTCGCCGTGCACATCACGGTCGTCTGTCCGAGCGGAAAGAAGTCCCCCGAGGCCGGGCTACAGGAGATTGTCAGGGGCCCGAGATCGCACTCGTCCGTGGCCGTCGGCGACGGGAAGAGCACAACGGCGCCCGGCCCGCTATCGCACTCCTGAATGACAATCGACGGACACGTGATGACCGGCTCGGTCGTGTCTTGAACGATGACATTGAAGACGCACGTCGAGGCATTCCCGTTCGCATCCGTCGCCGTCACCGTGACGGGAGTCACACCGGGCGGCAGGAGCGTCCCCGAGGGCGGCACGACCGTGACCGTCGGGGCCGGGTCACAGGCGTCCGTGATGGGCGGTGTGGCGTAGTTGGCGATCGCTCCGCTCGGAGAGGTACATTCCACCAGGAAATTGCCCGGACAGTCGATCGTGGGAGCCGTCATGTCCTGGACGACTACGTCGAAGGTGCACATCGACATGTTGCCTGTGGAGTCCATCGCCGTGACCGTAACGGCCGTGGTTCCGAAGGGAAAGAAACCCGAGTCCGGTGAATAGCTAACAGAAGGAGCGGGATCGCAATTGTCGCTGACGAGTGCTGCGGGCAGGGTGACCATCGTTCCGGGAGGCGTGCCCTGATCGCACTCGAACGTGGTGGTCGGCGGACACGTGATCATCGGAGCTGTCGTGTCTTGCACGATGATGTCGATCGTACACATGGACTCATTGCCTGCCGCGTCCTTTGCAGTGCACGTGACCACGCTCGCTCCCAGCGGGAAGAGAGATCCGGAAGCCGGGACACAGACCACCGTCGGGCTCGGATCACAGAGATCCGTGGCCGAAGGCGTCGGAAAAATCACGACCCTTCCGCTCAAGCTGGTGCACTCCTCCGTAATCGTGCCCAGGGGACACATGATCGTCGGCGGAGCAATGTCCTGAACGGTCACATTGAAGGTGCACATCGTGCTGTTGCCCGAGGCATCCAAGGCCGTGCAAACGACGGGCGTGACGCCGAGCGGAAACGTCGTCCCAGAAGCCGGCAGAAACGAAACCACCGGAGCCGGATCACACACGTCGCTGACGGGTGGTGTGTTGAACGTCACGACTGTACCCGTGGGGCTGACGCACTCGACAAGCATGTCCGTGGGACAGGTGATCGACGGCCCGGTTGTGTCGACGACCGTGATGTCGAACAGGCACTCGCTCGTAAGGCCCGTGGCATTGGTGGACGTGCATGTGACAGTGGTTGTTCCCAAGAGGAAGATCGACCCCGAATCAGGGGCACACACGACCCCGGGGGCCGCGTCGCAATCATCTGTCGCCGTCGCAGCGAACGTCACCACGGCTCCGTTCGTAACGTTGCCTTCCATCATCGTCATGTCTGGGGGGCACATGATAATGGGCGGAGTCGCGTCCTCGATGCGGACGGTGAACGTACAAGAATTCGTGTTCATCGAGGCGTCCGTCGCGATGCAGGTAACCATCGTGTCCCCCATCGGGAAGGGGAAGTCCGAGGGGAAGTCACACGAGAACGTAGGGGCGGGGTCGCAAGC
>CBFIHP010000001.1:180113-599105 GCA_965662355.1 Planctomycetota bacterium
CGTCACTTACCGTCGGATCCGGGAAGTTCAGGACCGTTCCGTTCGCACTGGAGCACTGGGCGGTGATGATCGGGCCCGGGCACGTGATGGTCGGCGGGGCCTCGTCCACGACAATGACCGAGAAGGTGCACGTGGACTGGTTGCCGGCGGCGTCCGTGGCCGTGCAGGTCACCAGGTTCGCCCCCAACCCGAACGTGGACCCCGTCGGGGGCATGCACGTGACCGTGGGCATCGGGTCGCAAACCTCGACGACCGCCGGTGAGTAGGTCACGACCGTGCCGTTCTGTCCAGCGCACGGAATCGTGATGTCCGGGCAAGAAAGAACCGGTGCCGTTGTGTCCTGCACGACGACGTTGAAGGTACACATCGTGCTGTTCCCCGAGGCATCGGTGGCGGTGCAGGTCACCTGTGTGCTCCCCAACGGGAAGAACCCCGAAGGCGAAGTGCAGCTCACGCTCGGAGCCGGATCACAGAGATCCGTCGCCGATATCGGCAGGACGACCATAGCTCCACCTGGCTCGCTGCCCTCGACAAGCAGGGACGTGCAAGCGATCGCAGGTCCGGTACTATCCACGACGGTAATCATGAACGTGCAGGACGCCTCGTTCCCGGCCCCGTCCCTGGCGACACAGGTGACCGGCGTCGTGCCGAGCGGGAAGGTGCTGCCCGAGGGGGGCATGCAAGTAACCTGCGGGGAAGGGTCGCAATCGTCGGTCGCCGTGGGCGTTGTGAAAGTGACAGTAGCGCCCCCAGGGCCCGTGCCTTCGACATCCGTAATGTCGGCGGGGCGTGCTATCTGGGGCGGTTGATTGTCGAGCACCGAGATAGTGAAGGTGCAATACGACTCGTTCCCCGCATTGTCCCTGGCTGTGCAGGTGACCACCGTATCGCCTGGTGGGAAGACCGATCCTGATGTCGGGAAGTAACTCACCACGGGACTCGGATCGCCGGCATCAACCGCGTTCGCCATGAACTCGACCACGGTTCCTCCCGGTGTTGCACAGGGGGCCGTGATGTTGTCCGGGCAGGTGATCATCGGCGCCGTCGTATCGCGCACGATCACCCGGAAAGAGCACTCATCGTAGTTGCCCGAACTATCGGTCGCCGTGCACGCCACCCAGGTTTCCCCGACTGGAAAGAGTGAACCCGAGGAGGGATAGCACGAGACGTCGGGAGAGGGGTCGCAGTTGTCCTCGACATTCGTCTCGAAATAGACCTCGGCACCCGCCGGTGACTGGCATTCGGCATAGATGTCGTCCGGGCAGTAGATATTCGGAGCCTCGTTGTCGATTACTTCCACGTTGAACGTGCAATAACCTTCGTTGCCCGAATCGTCTCGGGCAACACACGTCACCAGGGTCGTGCCGGCCGGAAAGGCATAGCCCGACGGAGGGTTGCATTCGATGTCGAGATAGTCGTCACAATTATCGTTGGCCCAGACATCGAAGGACACGACCGTGCCCTCCGTGGACGTGCAGGGAACCTGGATGTCATACGAACAGGCGATGTTCGGTGGCGTTGTGTCGACGACGTGAACAAGGAACGAACAGGTCGAGGAGTTGCCTGCACTGTCCGTCGCGGTACACAGGACCTCGCTCCAGCCGTGAGGAAAGATGCTTCCGCTGGGCGGAGAGCAGTGCACGTTGGGAGAAGAGTCGCGATCGTCGCTCGCGGTCACGGTGAAATAGGCACGCGCTCCGCCGGGGTTCCAGCACTCGACAACGACCTCGTCGGGGCAGTGCAACTCGGGGGGGGCCTCGTCCAGGCAGCCCTCGAGGAAGAGCACCCACAGCGCGCCATCGTCGTCTCCACCGTCATCATCGTTCCGGGCGCCACAGACCAGGTCGGAGTCGCCGTCATCGTCGAGATCACCTACGTTGACGATCGAGCTGCCGAAGAAGTCTCCGCTGTCGAGGGTTCCGCCGAAGCCCCCTTCATAGGCGCCGACCTTGCGCGTCGCGTGAACGTCTCCGTAGCTGTTCAGGGTCACTATCCAGAAGGCGCCCTTCGAATCGGCGCCCTCGGCTGCGACGGCGATTTCGGGCCTGGAGTCCCCATCGATATCCCCGATGGCCCCCACGCCGGCGCCGAAACGATCGTTATCGGCCAGGAGACCGCTGAAACCAACGGAACTCGAGCTGATCTTGTATTCACGATCGACCTTGCCATTGATCCGCAGGAAAAGCACCCACACAGCGCCTCGATCCGATCCACCATCATCATCGCCACAGGCTCCGACCACGAGGTCCTCGCGTCCGTCGCCGTCGAGGTCTCCGATGCCCGCCACGCCGCTACCGAACTGGTCGTTGGCTTCCAGAGTCCCCTGGAAGGTTCCCTGGGCAGCGTTGATGCGCTGCGCTGCGCGAACGCTAGCGTCGGCGTTCAACGCGATGGTCCATACCGCCCCCGTGTCCTGCCCGAAGGCGTCGTCGCCAGGCATTCCGACAGCGATGTCAGGACGGCCGTCATTGTCGAGGTCTCCGAGAGCCGTGACCGAGGTGCCGAACGCATCGCCGCTCTTCAGATTCGTGAGGAGTGCGTATTCGGAGATCTTGTGCGAGCTCGCGACGCTGCCGTCATCCATGAGAAAGAGAATCCAGACCGCGCCCGCGTCCGTGCCCCCGTCATCGTCGCCCGGGGCGCCCACGAGCAGATCGACAGTGCCGTCTCCGTTCAAATCCCCGATGGCATCGACGTCCGCTCCGAATCGATCGCCTGCGTCCAGCGATCCGCTGATTGCTCCGGCTCCGATCGCCTGCTCCGCTTTCAGCGAACCATCCGCATTGAGAAAGAGCACCCACACGCTGCCCTCCGCCCCCTGATCCGGAGCCCCCACGGCGAGGTCCTCGACCCCGTCCCCATCCAGGTCGCCGAGCGCAGCCACACCCGCACCAAACCCCGCTCCAGAGCCCGTGGGGCCTCGGAAACCCCCTATGGACTCGGCGATCTTGGCCTCCGAGTACACGAGACACGAGCCGAGGCCGTTCCCTGTGTTGAGATCATCAGGAAGGGGCCCAGGCCCCTGGGAGAAGGACAGCTGGCCCGCCGTGAACAGGGCGGGGGTGACCCAGAGCCAGAACGGTGTGGTTTTGAAGGTATTCAAGCCGGTATTCCTGAGGAGAGGCAGGGATAGAGAAGCAATTTCGAAGATAACAGGAAATTGCATTCCATTCTGACTCTCCCCCCCGGGCATCGTTTTCAACTCCTTGATGCCGGAGGGAATCCTTTCCCATCCACCCGCGAAGGCCAGACCGGGTAATTTTTTCCGGCCCCTGCCCTTCTTGATTTCGAGAGACCGCCGCTGGCCGTCTCAGATCACGTCCGGAATCGAAGATGATCGCCTCGATCCAGAAACATCGCGGGGAGGTACGTCAGCGCCTCGGCCTGTGGTCCTTCGGATTCAGATCCAGCGCAGGTGTATCGACTCCGGTGTATCCCATAGCACGCAACGCATCGAGCGTTTCAGGCTGCACGTCACCGCCTTGCCCGAGGTAGCCATTGATCTGGGATTCGAGAGCTGCACGGTCGGCCGCGGCGCTACCTGCGAGGATCTCCCGCAAGCGACTCTCGAGGGCCTTCATCTGTGCTGCATTGCGCGCGGCGCTTTCCTCGTCGCCGGCCCCGAGAAGCTCGCGCTGGGCGGCGCGGTAGTTCAGGCGGCGCAATTCGTCGACCGAGCCTTGCCAGGCGGGTCGAGACCGATAGGCCTTCTCGATCTTCTGCAATCCGGGGCGTGCCTGGCGTACGAGGCCCAGTAGCTCGTCCAGCTCGGCATCATCACGGCGCTGGCCACAGAGTCTTTCGAGTTCGCGGATCAGGTCATCGACGCGTTCGCCGCGGGCATGGATACTGTGTCGCATCAGTTCGGCGAACTGAGCGACGAGGGTCGCGCGGCGGTAACCCCACGAGGCAGCTTCGTAGGTAGGGACCAGTTGATCCCAGCGCAGGCTCGCTTCGATCTCGAGGGCAACTTCGGCTTGCTCTGCAGAGCGAAGAGATGTCTGACCGCGGTCCACGGCGAAGGGCGGCTTGTAGCGCACGCGGGCGGTGATGAAGGCTCCGGTCGAACCGACGCGTGGGACGATCTCGTAGAGCGCCGTTACCTGATGACCTGCGTTGACTTCGCCGGCATCGACCGTGTCATCACGGAACTGATCGTCACGCAGGGCGCGGTTCTCGTAGCCGATCTGGCGGAAGCTCTCTACCTCGTTCGGATCGAAGTCCAGCTGGATCTTCACGTCCCGGGCGATCGGCTGAAGCGTCTTGGTGAAGTCGTCCACCATGACCCTCTTGGCCTCATCGAGCGAATCGATGTAGTTGCACACCCCGTCGCCGCGATCGGCCAGCTGTTCGAGGAAGTGATCGTTGTGGCTATCGAGTCCTACCCCGATCGTGTTCAGGTAGATGTTCCCGTCGCGAAAGCTCTCGACCGAGGCCAGGATGCGTTCCTGATCCGTCCCGTCGATGTTACCGACGCCGTCGGACAGGAAGATCACGCGGTTGACAGCGCCCGCGACAAGGTTGTCCGCCGCGGTTTGAAAGCCGAGGTTCAGGCCGGACTCCACGCTGGTTCCACCGCTCGGTTGCAGGGTGTAGAGGCCGTCCTCCAAGGAGCCGCGCGATGCGGCCGAGTTCATGGGAGCGATCAGACGCGCCTCGTTGTTGAAGGCGACCATGGCGATCGAATCGCCGGCGTCCAGCTTGCGAACGAGCAGGCTCAAGGCCGCCTTGACGTTTTCCAGGCGGCTCTGGTCACGCATCGACCCCGAGACGTCGACCACGAAGGTCAGGGCTAGCGGTTGGCGTTCGTAGTCCTCGACGTCCTTGCCGCGTACGGTGACACGCAGGAGGTTCGTCCGCGCATCGGATCCGAAGCGACTCGGCGCCATTTCCAAGCCGATGGCGAACGTATCCCCGCCCACGGGGGCCTCTTGATCCGCATGGAAGTAGTTCACGAACTCTTCCGTACGCACGGAGCCCGCAGCCGGCAAGCGCCCTGCCAGTAACGCATGCCGGGACTGCACGTAGCTGGACGTGTCGACATCGACCGAGAAGGTCGAGAGGTGATCCTCTCGAGTCACGGAGACGAACGGATGCTCGCCCCAGCATCGGAAAAACATCCCGCGCGGAGTTTCGTCCGGGAGAACCCGGCACCCGAGGATCAGGCGCTCGGTCAGGTGCGGAAGGACAGAGGGTGTTTCCTCGTCCGCGGGAACCGCGCCGCCATCGTAGTCGTCGCTGTCGAGAGCCTCGCCTACGTAGCCAAGGGCTCGCAGGGCTCTCTCTGGCTCTTCTCGCTTGCTCTTCGACTCGGCTTCCGGAGCGGGATCGGCAGCAGGTGTTCCGGTGACGCCGGCAAGCGGGATCGTGCGCGGTGCCTTGCTTCGCGCTCGCTGACGCACAAGCTGCTGTGGAGCAGATGTATTACTCGCTGCCGTTTTGGAAGGAGCGGCGGACGAGGGGCCAGGCGAAGCTGGTCCTCGACCTCCAGCGCCGTAGCCCAGGGCATTCAGTTCTTTCTGCGCCACGCCGAGCTTGTCCGCCTTCTTGCCTCTGGATCGAGCCTTGCGGGCTGCAAGGTCACGATCGCCCACGTAGCCGAGGCCCTTCAGTCCCTCCAGGACTTCAGGCGTCGGAGGCGCGTCCACGCTTGCGACCTCGACATCACCAAAGGCCCTATGAGCAAGGGGTTCCTGGGATTCCGTCGGCATCAGCGGCGGAAGGATGTAGTTGCGCAGCACGAGTCCCGCACCGAGAAACAGCACGAGTCCCGCCGCGATCCGTGTCATGCGGCTGATTCCACCGCTGCGCAGGAGCTGGAAGCGTCGTACAGGTGCGACCCCGCGGGCTTCGATCATCTTGCCGATGCTCTCCTCGGAGAGCCGTTCCTCGGGTGCTTCCTCGATCGAGCCCACACTACGAACGAGCTCGACGGTGGATTGCATCCGCTCCAGTTCGGCCTGCAAGGCTTGCGACTGTTCGAGCTCGCTCTCGAAGGCAGCGCGCTCGTCAACGTCGAGCTCGCCAAAGAGGAAAGCGCACAGGCGCTCGTGTGCGGAGTCGGTGAACTTGTTCTCGTCGCTCATGACAAACCTCCCGGAAGACTCTGGATACCAGTACGTTGTCCAGGGCTTTGTCCCGGGGCGCGTGCCGCTGCATCAACGGGGCCCGGAGCCTGGAGCAGGGGCGCGAGGTCGCCCGCGAGGGATTTCAAACCGACGCTGACCAGCCAGCCGATCGTTCCGATCTTCTTGCCCGTGATGCCGGCGATTTCCTTGTAGCTCTTCTCACCAAAGAGCCGCAGGGCCAGCACTTCGCGTTGCTCGCTGGGCAGCTTGGAGAGCCCGCGCTCGACCGCGGCGCGCGTGTCTCGCGCTTCGACCCTGTCGATTCCGCCCCCGTCCGTTTCCAGACTGGCCACCGCTTCTTCGCGGTGACGCCTTCGATGTTCGCTTCGCTTTGTATCCATACAGAGATTCCTCGTGACCTGGTGTAGCCAGCCCGAGAGGAGACTCCGTTCCGCTTCCGCGTCGCCGACCGCATGCTCCGGGAGCGTCGGTGGCTTCTGGGAGAGTCTCAGAAAGACCTCCTGGACGACGTCCTCACCGCCACGCCAGTTACCCAGAAGTGCCTGGGCATAACGCAGGACCGGTCCTTCGTGGCGACGAACGAGGACCGTGAAGGCCTCCGCGTCCCCTCCGGACCAGGCGTCGAGCAATGTTCCGTCCGATTGTTCTTCCATCCGCTCAGTGGCTACGCGCGGCTAACGGTGAGGTGGAATGGGATCTTGGTGGGAATTGGAGAAAATGCCAAGCCAAAGCCAATTCGCCCTGAAATGCGTCTCTCGGGGGGTCGGGGGAGCGCTTCGAAATCTTTGGAGCCCCGCGAAGTGTTCAACATCGAGACATGGTGCACGGCAGGGAACTTGGACGGACGCGGTGGGGCGATGGACGCATGGGATTGGTTTCCCACGCGGCCGGCCTGAACACTCCGCGCCACGGCCACGACCGCGCTTGTGTCCATATCGTGCTGCGCGGGCTCTATGTAGAGCACTCCCCCACCGGCACCGTGGTCGCCTGCCCGGGTGAGGTCGTCTACAAGGATGGACAGATCGAGCACTGGAACCGCTTCGGTACCAACGGTGCGGAGAGTGGGCCGCTGTTCGGCACCATGGTGAAGTCCCTACGAACGATCAGCGCCTCGCCCCTGAGCCATTGCTACCATCTCGCCAGCATGAGGCCCGAATTCGACCCCTCGGCGGCAGCAGATCCGGATAGCGGTATCTTTGGTCTCGACGTGTCGCCCGAACAGGCACGGGTACACGTCCTGGGCGTACCCTTCGATGCCACCACATCGTTCCGGCCGGGGACGGCACGGGGACCCGAGGCTATCCTGCGCGCGAGCCATCAGGTCGATCTCCACGACATGGTCACGGGGAAGCCCTATGAAGAGGGCATCTGGATGGCCGAACCGGACCCCGAGGTCATCGCCTGGAACGAAGAAGCGCGCGTGGATGCCCAGCGCGTCATCGAAGCCGGAGGTGTCGGGCACGATACGACGTTGCGAGAATGCGCGGCGCGCGTAGATGCCGTTCAGGAGCGCCTGAACGACTGGGTTGCCGCACGGACGTCGGCGAGCCTCGAGGCGGGCAAGCTGTGCGCGACGCTCGGTGGAGACCACTCGGTTGCCCTGGGCGCGATCGAAGCCCATGCGCAGCGCTACCCCGGAATGGGCATCCTGCACCTTGATGCACACGCGGATCTACGCGTGGCCTTCGAGGGCTTTCGATACTCCCATGCCTCGATCCTGCACAACGTGCTCGAACGTATAGAGAATCCAGGGCCGCTGGTCCAGGTGGGCCTACGCGACCTGGCCGAGGAAGAGGTGCAACGCATTCGCAGCTCGGACCACATCCACGCTCTCTTCGATCACGAGTGGGCGCAAATGAAACTTGCGCGCGAGCCCTTGACGCGCCACGTCCTGAAAACCCTCGAACCGTTGCCGGAAGCGGTATACGTCACCTTCGACATCGACGGACTCGACCCGAGCCTGTGCCCGAGCACCGGCACCCCGGTCCCGGGCGGCCTGAACTGGCACGAGGCGATGATGTGGCTGCAAGCCCTACGAGACTCCGGACGTCGCATCGTGGGTTTCGATTTGACCGAGGTCGCCCCCGGCGATGCGGACAAGCTGGGCGAGGGCTGGGACGAGATCGTCGGTGCACGCTTGTTGTATCGCTTGATCGGGTTCGCGTTGTCGACGCCCTGATCAATCCGTCGCGCCAGCTTCGCGCAACAAGGCCGCCACTTCGTCGCGTACGCCCGCTCGGGACGGATGGACACTACTCATGAGCAGCGCGAGTGTCGTCGTGCCGCCATACATCTGCGCCACCGCGTCGACGACAGCCCCCGAATCTAGCAACCTGCGCGTGATCGCCGCGAGGTTCGAGGGTACTCGTTGCCGGTGAGTCTCGATGCCGTTCGAGCCAACGTAGTGCAACAGAGTAGCGCCATGCCCATAGGGCGAACGTGCAACGATCAGCTCCGGACGCGACTCCGCTCGACCCAGACCCGTGGGGCGCTACTTGAAGCCCCAGACCGCGAGCTCGTTGCCGGAAGGATCGCTGAAATGGAAACGCTGGCCGCCGGGGAATTCGAAGGGCTCTTTCACGATTCGTCCGCCCGCGGCTTGCACCGCTCTGACGCTCGCTTCGATATCGTCCGAGTACAGAATGACGAGCGACCCTCCGGGCTGGACCGATGTTTCCAGGCGCATACCCCCCACTTCTCCACCGCCGCTTTTCTTGATGCCCGCGTAGCCGGGCCCGTAGTCGTTGAATTCCCAAGCGAAGGCTTGACTGTAGAAACGTTGGGCCTCGGGCAAATCAACGACGGCGAGTTCGATGTAGTCGATAGTGTGGTGTTGGTGCATAGCGCTCTCGCAACCGTTCAAGGTGAGGGTAATCGCAGTGATACAAGCCAAGAATTTGGAATGCTGCATGTCGTGGATGGTCTGTTGAAGCGTGTCGGCGCACGTTGACGGTCTACTTCAACACGCCGTGGGATTCCACTGTCTCGGGCAGCAAGTGCCGGAAGTAGAGCGGGATGATTGCGCTCTTCATCGCCCGGTTGTACGAGGACCCTACTGACAACGTGATGTCAGCAGCCTGGCAGGAATCAAAAACAAGCGATTATCGGCCTACGCCGCCGGCCCCAGACGGTATCGATGCCACAATCGCGGTTCCGCGCGGGCGGCCTCACGATGCCAGGGCGTTGTCACGAGCTCGCAGGGATCCATCGACTTGCCCACGAGGGAATCGGCGATCTCGACATGGAAGATCAGCCGCTCGCCTTGCTCGAGCCTCTTGCCGCGATGGAAGCCGCGCGTGTCCGCGAGGATGAGCGTTCCCCGGCCTCCGGTGATTTCCAGGATGTCCTCGGACGGGTAGTGGCGCTGGATCTCGGCGTCCGAGATTCTTCCGTCGCGCCAGAGGGCATCAGGCTTGTTGCGATGACTTCCGCGTACGTAACAGTGAGGCCCACGCTCTTCACCCACATCCGTCACGTAGATTAACGCCTTCATGAAGTTCAGGCGGTTCATGTCGAAGTGGTACAGCTGAGAGGCCAGGCTGTCGGGCTCTTTGAAGAGAGCCTTGCTCCAGAAAAGGAGCGCCTGAGTTATCACCGGCTCGCAACCCAGGTAGGACCGCGCCACAGATACCACCGTCGGGTCGAAGGCCAACCGGGCCAGTGAAGGTTGGGCGAGAACGCACTCGTCTCGGATCGTGTGCCGCGTAACTTGCGGCCCGCCTTGGCCATAGAGATGTTCGGCCCCGTACTCTCCCGCCCCGGTGATCGGTCGCACCGGGTGTTCACGTGCAAAGGTCTCGATCTCCTGGCAGCGCTCTTCGCTGAGCATTCCGGGCAAGACCACGACACCGTCGGTGTGCAAGCGATCGATGACGTTCCCCCTGGCGCAAGCATCCAGCTTGCCCAGCAGACCCCCGACTCCCGGATCAACCGGGGACTCGAGGGGAGGGTGCGCGTGTTGCCTTGCACTCAGAACGACGTCACAGAACGATCCCTGGGTCATCGTGTAGAGCCTGCGTTGTGCCGCGTAGAGTCGCGGGTCCTGGGTCCCGCTTGCGGCGAACTGCGTCAGACCCTGTTCGTAGACCGCGATGGCCTCGAGAATCGGGGCGGGCAGTGCCTGTGCTTCCTTGACGAGAGCCGATTGGAGCAGCCTGGCTACGCGTCGCTCCTCATCCTGAATCCCGGCGTACCAGCCCTGGGAAACCACTGCTGGCAAGGCCGCTGGCGGCGGACTTTCCAGCACCGGAGTGGGCTGGGGCTGGACCGCGGGCTTCAGGAACATCCGGTCGAACAGCGACATGACCTTCCCGACCGCCTCGTCACTGACGTGACGATTGTCCGGCCTCCAGCGATCCTTCGTGCAGTACATGACCGTCTCGAAGGACGGGAAGTAGTGCACATCCGGGTGCCGTTGGGCAAAGGCCTCGGCCACGATCCGCAGCGTCGCCTTCGAGCTGCAGTTCGCCGTGATCACATGTTGCTCGGGCGCGCGAAACGTCGCCAGCAGAGGCACCGGTGAGACCGTCAGAATCAGCTTGACCCCGGGGTTGTGCTTCTTCCAAAGGCTCCACATGGCCTCGAGGTGCTCCAGGTTCTCTTCGAGCGAGGGCGTCCGATAACGCACGAGCGCCGGAGACAGCTGCCAGGGGCAACGCGCAAAGGCCGTGCCGTCGGTACGCAACTCCCAGACCTCGTTGAGACCGAGGGTCATGACGAAGACCTCGACCTCTTCGAAGACCTCTCGGGACGCGCGCAGGTGCTGGCTCCAGCTTTGCTCGTATTCGGAGAGACTCGCGTACTCGACCTGCTCGCGCCAGGGATCGCGATAGACGGAACCCCGCGCCGTCTGCTGTTCCCACACGATCGAGGGCTCGCGACGTACGCCGAAGGAGCGCTCGATCAATTGGCGCAGGCTGGGGACGTTGAAGATGATGCCCCAGTTGGCGCTGGCCTTGTCCAGACCATTCGCACTGTCGGGGTTCTTTTCCTTGATGAGGTAGTTGTAGCCCTCGCGCTGAAAGCGGAACGAAATTTCGGAGGCGAAGCAACTCCCCGCGGAGCCGATCTTCGTCGTGCGATCGACCAGGGGAATGTGCTGGGACCAGGGCAGCTCGTCATAGACCGAGCGCGGGTTCTGGGGCCGGTCGGGCATGGGAAACCAGACCGCGTGGGGATTCGGTTGACCGGCGGTGTCGTAGGCACGCGCCGAGTCCAGCGTGGTCTTCAGATTGGCGTTGGCCTTCCGCTGCCACTCGACGAAGCGTTGATCGCGCGGAGAGCGCTCGACCAGGGCCGTCAAGACCTTGGTGACGCCCTGGATGAAATGCAGATGCGACGAGCTGCTCTCCGAATCGGCCATCAGCACGGGCACCAGATCCCCGAGAAGCTCGGGAACATCAGCCGTCTCGATCATGGCTGCGAAGAGCAAACGTGCAGTGCGCACGTCGGACACCGGCAGATCGGGATTGGCGATCAGCGGTACGCCGCGCCCATCCGGCGGGGCTGCTTGCGAGGGATCGGTAGCTTGAACGGGAGAGGACATGTCAGGCTCAGTCGCTCGCAACGGCAGAGAATCGGAAGGCCTTGTAGAAGATCCGTTCCGACCCTATGTGGGCAAAGAGCCCCGGATCTTCCTGTCGTTTGTCGAAGGCCAGGTAGAAACGATGCTCCTCGAGGAGCCCCAGGTAGCGCAGCGTGTCGAGATGCACGTCCTGGGCCGCATAGTCCGCGACAAGCACGAGGTCCACGGGATCTTCGTCCAGAGCATCGATAAAGCGTGCCGGGGAAAGCGGCGGTTGATCTTCGACGAGATGCGCAAAAGGATGAATCCGATAGGCCACCTCGACACCACGGTTCACCAGCATCTCTTCCAAGATGCCGCTTTCGTCGGTGACCCCGTAGATCGCCACACGGCGTGGCTGGGTCTCCTCCAGAAAGTCATCGACGGCCCGAAAGCTCTCGTTCAGTGCATAGTCGACGAGGAAGGCCAAGCTCTTGTCCACCTGTTCCGGCGAGTGCGCGGGAGGACCGAGCGGGACCGGCCTCGGTTTGCTGGCAAAGAAGAACGGCGAGGTCTTGCGATAGGGAAGTTGCTTCATCCACTCGACGTCGACCTGCTCGAAGTAACGCCCCAGCATGGCCCTGAATAGCTCGGGGTCGGCGATCATGCGTACGAATCCATCGGTGGAGGTCACGGGCCAGAGCCCCGCAGTACTGTCCGGCGGAATAGCCTTGTTCGCCTCACCCAGGGATTCGGTCGAGCACCCCATCCCGATGGCGAGCACGCCCTCGGGCGACAGCAACGACACGTACCGCCCGAGCATCTCCATTGGAAAGACACTGCGATAAATGGCGCCGAAGTCGGTGATCAAATCGAAGCGGTGGGGAGTCGCATAGTTCTCCAAGCGCTTCTCCTCGAGCACCACCTCGGGAAACCGCTTGCGCCCGTACTCGATGCAAAAAGGATCCGGCTCCACGCCGTGGACTTCGATACCCGGCGCACGAGCCTTCAACAGATGCGAGAACAGGCCCTCGGCACAACCGACATCCAAGGCCTTGTGGATGTTTCCCAGCGGGCAGTGCTTCAGGATCAGATCGAGGAAACGAGACAACCGGCAGGTATCGAAGAGCGAGCGCCTTTTGAACCAGTGCATCGCCTGCTCCCGCGATGCAGCATAGAACGGTGTGGCCTCCGGCTCCGCTTCCGCGCGGGCATCCATCGTACGCCGCTGGATCAGTCCGCAATGTTGGCAGACACAGGTGACCACCTGCCCGAAACTATGCGGCATCACGGTCAACTCCGTATGCGAGCAGTACCAACAGGCCCGCACCAGAGTGCTTCCGAGTTGCGGGGCCTGGGGGGCTCGCGGGGCGATCGTTCCTTGATACGTCATGGGCTTGTCCGGTATCCACGAAACGGCCTCCTCCCTGTCAATAGAGACAGGGCGGCCGACAGTCGCATCGACCTGTTCCGCAGACTCCTTTAGCGGAAAACTCAGCCCATGCGCGTCGCGAACAGCCAGATGCTGTAGCTGACATAGCTCGCCAGAAGCAGGATCCCCTTCGCGCGCCCGCCCCCACCGAAGCGGGGCAGCAGTACCGCCGCGAGGCTGAAGCCCAGGACGACCCAAACGTCCTCTTGCATGGCCAGGTCGAAGGCGTGCCTGATTTCGCTCGCGGCTGCGGGCAGGGCATCGGGGGAGATGGGCTGGATGAGGGAGACGATGCCGATCACGGCCATCAGGTTGAAGACGTTGCTGCCGACGACATTGCCGAGGGAGATGTCGCTCTGCCCGCGCACGGCACCGCCGACACCGGCGGCGAGTTCGGGTAGTGATGTGCCGATGGCGACGACTGTCAGACCGACCACACTCTTGGGAACGCCCAGGCGCAGGGCACCGTCCTCGGCCCCCATGACGACTAGCTTGGCCGCGACCAGAATCGAGATGATCCCGAGGAGAGTCCAGGCCCATGGGTGGCGGCGCCGTAGCTTGTCGACGTCGACGTCGTCGGGCGTCAGATCGGCTCCCGCGGTCGTGAGCACGTGGAGGTTGTAGACCGCGAAAGCGCCGAGGAGGAGCCCGCCTTCGGTGCGCGTGATCGAGCCGTCACGGGCGACGAAGTAGAAGGCCCCCAGGGACAGGAAGAGCCACAGGACTTCGCGCAAGTGCAGCCGGGTCTCCATGATCCTGGGCAGGATCACGGCACATGTGCCAAGGACGAGGCCGATGTTGGCGATGTTGCTGCCGAGGACGTTTCCGAGGGACAGATCGACCTTGCCTTCGGAGGCGGCGAGTCCAGAGACGATGATCTCCGGGGCCGAGGTTCCGAAGGCCACGACCGTCAACCCGACGACGAGCGTGCTGATGCCGAAGCGTCTGGCGATCAATGTACTGCCGGCGACGAGCCAGTCGGCTCCCCGCCAGAGCAGCACGAAGCCCGCGATGAGGTACGTGAGAATCAGCAGCCATTCCTGCATGGGGCGGATCCTAGTCGTCGAGGCGGGGGCTCTTCACCGTCGGCCCATGGTTTTTCGGAATTCCAGGGAGAACTGTATCGGGTCACAGAATTGGTCAAGGGCAGCGGCTTCGTGAGCACGCGCTCCTCGACCAGCTGCTCTGCACCTCGAACGGAGTCGCATTGCTGCGACGGGCAGGCGCGCCCGAGGAGATCATCGACGGCACGATCCGTGGGACGCTGAGGCTCCTCGAAGGCGGAACGTAGGATCCGGTTGAGCACAGGAGCCGAGACCCTATTCTCAATGGGCTGCGTCTCGTTCCCGACACCCCTCCCTCAGGAGTCTCCATGGTCGCCCTTTCGGACCTCGTGTTGCCGATCCTTCTCTCGGCCGTCTTCATCTTCATCGTCAGCTCGATCCTGCACATGGTGATCCCCCACCACAGCTCAGACTACGGCAAGCTGCCCGACGAGGATGGGGTCCTGAAGAATCTGCGCGACGCCAAGCTCACCCAAGGCGCCTACATGTTCCCCTGCGCTCCCTCGATGAAGGAGATGGGCTCTCCCGAGATGCAGGAGAGGTACCGCCAGGGCCCGGTCGGCTACATGACTGTCCTGCCAAACGGCCCCCCGGCCATCGGCAAGAGTCTCGGCTGGTGGTTCCTGTACACCTTGATCGTCTCCTTCTTCGTCGCCTACCTCGGCTCGCTATCCATCCAACCCGGCGCCGAGTTCAGCTATGTCTTCCGCATCACGGCCACGATCTCGATCCTGGCCTACTGCGTCGCGTACATGGTCGATTCCATCTGGAAGGGCGTCTCCTGGTCGGTCACCTTCAAGTTCATGTTCGACGGCCTGCTCTACTCCCTGACCACGGCCGCCACATTCGGATGGCGTTGGCCTGGAGCCTAAGAGAGAGACCCCCATGCACCGCGCCCACACCCTCCTGGCCCTCCTTACTGGCGCCCTGCTCTGGGGCTGCACCTCCCTTCATCCACACATGAGCGACACGCAACCCACAGCACCGATCAACGAGAACTGCCCCCGCTCGGGCAAGCCCGTGGTCGAGGACTCGCTGACCGAATATCGCGGCTACACCGTCGGTTTCTGCAACACCCACTGCCGCGATGACTTCGCCGCCGACCCCAAGGCCAGCCCCAGCGACCGCAAAGCCTTCGACGCCATCATCGCCAAGCTCGAGAACTAGTGGGCTGTATCGCGCTTAGGGCTTACCGATCGCATAGAGGTTCTCTTCCGAGCGTAGGAAGAGGGCCTTACCGACCGCCACCGGAGAGGCGTCGATCGGGTCGTCCAGGACGTTGGTCGCCAGAACCTCGAGTTCGTCTGTGTGTCGAAGCACGACGGTCGTGCCATCACGTCCGGTGATGTAAAGACGTCCGGCTGCGGCCAGGGGAGAAGCGTAGACCTGGCCGAGGTCGAGGCGCTCGCGATCGAGCATGCGTTCGCCGCTCTGGAAATCGAAACACGAGAGCAGCCCCGCGTTGCCCGAGGTCATGTAAACGCGACCATCTACCAGAATGGGGGAAGGTACATAGGGAGTGCCACCTCGGGCGCTCCAGGCGATGCCGCCCTCCTTGGCGCGCGCATCACCCCGTATGGAAAGCGGCAGGGTCACGCAGGTCGAACCCCGATAGCCGCTGGTGATCAGAACCAGATTGCCGTCGCTGACGGGACTGGGGATCGCGTTCACGGTCTGGCCATTGCAATGCCAGAGCACCTCACCGGTGTCGAGCGCATAGCCACGCGCCGCGGTCGTGCCGTTCACCACGAGTTGCCGCGTGCCTTTCGACTCGACGCAGAGCGGTGTCGTCCATGTAGAGGGTTCGTCGCGCGCCTGCTTCCAGCGCACGCTGCCATCCTTCGTGTCGAGCGCGACCAGGAACGAATCGCCCTCCTGATCGGCCAGGACGAACAGCGTATCGTCGACAAGCGTGGGCGAACCGCCTTCGCCCCAGCCCCGGCGCGTGACCTGTGGGCCCAACTGATAGCTCCAGCGCACGTCACCGGTTTCCGGCTCGAGGGCGTAGACACCATAGCTGCCAAAGGAAACGTAAACGCCATCGCCGTCAGCCACCGGTGTGAAAGAAGCGTAGCCGTTCGTGCCGTGCACGCCGATGATGGGCAGGCATTCCTGAACGACGCTCTCCCAGAGCACATCACCTGTGCTGCGTTGGATGGCCAGCACAAGGAAACCAAAGGTATCCTTCGGCGCCTCGGTCATCATGCCCGGGTAGTCCTTGCGGACCGCGACTTGTTTCTCGCTGGCCCTCTCTCCTCGAACCGCGGCCTGGAGAAAGATGCGCTCGCCGATGACGATCGGCGTCGACTTGCCGTGTCCTGGCAGGGGCGTCACCCAGGCGATGTTCTCGTCGGCGCTCCACTCGATCGGGGGATCGGCATCCGGGGCGACGCCGTTACCCGTGGGACCGCGCCAGTTCGGCCAGCTGCCCTGGGCGGAAGCGGTGGAGAGAGCGCCTGCGAGGGCAACGGTGAAGGCGAGGATCAGCCAAAGAGGAATGTCACGATGTGCGCGCGAGCGAGTCGGGATCATTGGGAAGACTCCTTTTCGATCACTGGGGGTGCCGAAACCTCGGCATGGCCCTGGACCATGGTAGGCCACGTCCGGCGCAAGAGCGATTCTCCGATCGCGGAAACACTATTCTGCCTCCTTGAAGTCAGGGCTCGTCACGGCCTGGAAGAATGAGCCGCAAGCTGCCAAGGGGGTCGTCTGCGGCCTTTGTCGATGGGCAAACGCCGCAACCTGCGTTGAGGCTCACTGGAGTCCAGCCTGGTCGCGTAGTATTCCATGATGCCGAGTGACAAGAGACGTCCGCTGGTGCTCGTGAACGGCGAACTCGAGGCCGGAGAAAAGCGCCGGTTGCAGCTGCCCATGCGCTACGCGGAAGCGTTGTGGCACGCCGGTGCCACAGCATTGGTCTTGCCCGCCCTTGCCGCTTCGCTGGATCATCTCCTGGACCAAGCTGCGGGCGTGGTGCTCGGCGGCGGCGACGACTTCGATACCCAGCGGCTCGGCCTCGGGCCGACTCACGCGGCGGCCAAACCAGTCCCCGCGGAGAAACAGGGCTTCGACCTGGCGCTGGTGAGCAAGGCCCTCGAGCGCGATCTGCCGATCCTGGGCATCTGCTATGGAATGCAACTCCTGGGGGTGGCTTCCGGGGCACGACTCTTCCAGCACCTGCCAGAGGATCGGCCAGGGCACGGTGAACACGCGGGCGGAGCCCAGCACGATGTGCTTCTCGCACCGGATTCGAAACTTCGGGAGATCTACGGGGTAGATCGAATCGAGGTGATTTCTCGGCATCATCAGGCCCTGGCCACGGCCGCTTCACCGTGGGAGGTCAGCGCCCGCGACCCCGAAGGCTTGATCGAAGCGATCGAGCTGCCCTCGGCCACCTACGCGCTGGGTGTGCAATGGCACCCCGAACTCGACGACTTCACAGGGCCCCAGGGACGGCTCTTCACCAGTTTCGTCGAAGCCGCAGCCTGCCGCGAAGCGGCCAGCGCCCCTTATTAGAGCGAGCTCAGCCATGAGACAATTCAAGCAACCCGGCAGCAAACCCGCCGCCCCCGCGAGAAGCGGGCTCAGCAAGGCGGAAAAGCGCAAGATCATGGCGCTCTTCATCGGCGTGGTCCTTGTGGGCTATATGATCCTCGAGAGCATCACGACGTCCTCGCAGTATCGCGACGAGGAAAGCGGTGGCCTCCCGCTGCAAGACGAGATGATCGAGACGAGCGTGCTCGTCCCCGAGATCGACGGCAAGCGGATCGACGCCCTCGTACGCGATACCGAGCAAATCGATCGCGTCGCACTGGAGAGCGTACCCCTGGACCTGCTCCTGCACGAGGCGCGGGCCATGACCGCGCGCCATTTCGAGGCCATGCAAGCCAAGGAACTGACCAGCGAGTCGGTCGCGCGCCTTCTGGAATCGCCTTCGGAACAACGCGGCAAGGCGATGTTCGCGCGCGGCAAGGTCGATTCACTGCGTACGCGTCGACGCAGCCCCGAGCAATCCGAGGAGTACATCGGCCGTTTGATCCTCGACGACGGATCGCCGGTCTATTTCCTCGTTCTGGAAGCCCCGGAAGATCCGCTCTACCTGCGCGTGGATGGCCTGTTCTTCAAGAACTACTCCGACGAGCTGTACGAGAACCCGGGCGAGTGGCTGGATGGTCCGCTGCTGGTCGGTCCGCGCGCCATCGACTCCTTCGAATCCCTGGCCAGCCAGGGCGAGTTCGGGGACTTCGAATGGACCCAGCTGTACGAAGTCAAGGACGCCAGGTTGAACGTCGATCCTCCGGTCGTGATTCGCGAATCGCCGTTCCGCGCAATGTGGCACCTGATGGCCTTCGTGCGCGACCTTCCCGAGGGGTCGATCGACTGGGAAAATGCGCCCGAGCTGACCGTCGACCTGCTCGACGAGATGAATTCTAATCCTGACAAGTGGCGCTGGCAGCCCTTGAATATACCGATCAGCCGCGTACAGGATGCCCGCGTGAAGCGTGCCGGGGAAAACCCCGCGCGGATCGAGAAGTACACGCAGGGCTGGATCGGCAACGCGACCTGGAACAACGTGATTCACTTCCGTTCGCCCGATCTGAACACCGAGTTGAAGGTCGGCGACTACTTCAAGGGCACAGGCTTCTTCCTGCACAACTTCGCCTACGACCCCAAGGCCTACGACTTGCGCACGGCGCCCTTCTTCGTGTTCCACTCGGTCGAGAAGTTCGAGCCAGAGGAGGACCCCAACCTGGTCTTCCTGGCCTACGCTTCGGCCGGTGGCAGCGTCCTCCTGGCGGGGGCCTTCATCTTCTTGCTGTTCCGCGACAAGAAGAAGGCCAAGGCCCTCCAGGACGAGATCGTACGGCGTCGCCGCGCCCGGCGGGCCAAACAGAATGGCTCGCAACCCAAAGGTGGCGGTTCGTTCGGCGCCACGACAACGTAGACTGCGCGCGTGAACGACGCGCAACGCACCGTCGACGTCCGCACCGGAACGCCCTACCGAGTCCATATAGGACCGGGGGTGCTCGCGCGGACGCGCGAGTTTATCGAGAGCTCCGGCGGTGGACCGGCAGTCGTGCTGACGGACGCGAACGTGGCTCCGCTCTACCGCGAGGGCCTTGGGCTCGAGGCTCCGACGATCACGGTTCCGGCCGGGGAGGAGACGAAGTCGTTCGTCCACCTCGAGCGTGTCCTCGATTTCATGGCCCAGACCGAACTGGATCGCAAGGCGAGCCTGATCGCTCTCGGCGGCGGCGTCATCGGTGACCTCGGTGGCTTCGCAGCCTCGCTCTACATGCGCGGTATCGCCGTCGTGCAATGTCCGACGACCTTACTCTCCCAGGTGGACTCTTCCGTCGGTGGCAAGACTGCAGTCAACCTGGGCGCGGGAAAGAACCTGGCCGGCACCTTCCACCAACCCGCTGCCGTCTTCGCGGACACGAGCACGCTCGCCAGCCTGGAAATCGACGAATATCGCTCGGGACTGGGCGAGGTCATCAAGAGCGCGCTGATCGGCGACGCGGATCTCTTCGCGCTACTCGAGCGCGAAACGCCCGCAGTCATGGAACGCGATCCCGCGTTACTCGGAGAAATCGTCGAGCGCTCGGTGCGCGTCAAGGCCGACATCGTGCAAAGAGACGAGAAGGAAACCGGGGATCGCAAAAAACTGAACCTCGGCCACACCTTCGCCCACGCAATCGAGCACGTCGCCGGTTATGGAACGATCCCGCACGGGATCGCTGTTGGCGTTGGCCTGCAACTGGCGTTGACAGCAAGTCAAAGTGTTGGGCGATTGACGGACGATGAACTGTGTCGTCGCACGCACGACTTGCTTGATGCACTTGGCCTCGCATCCGATCTTGACAGCTTGCGGCAGCGCTACGGAGTCGACCTCTCGGCCGACGAGCTAGCGCAAGCCATGCGTCTGGACAAAAAGGGTAGCGCCGGGACCCCACGCTTCGTCCTCGCTGCGGGCAGCGGAGATCTCGCCTTCGATTGCGAGCTCGACCCGAAGCTAGTGCGCGAGCTCTTCCGCTAAGAATAAAGTCCCGCTTGTCGCAGACCTCAAGCGCCACAAGATGGAGCCCGACATCGTCAACGACACTTCGACCGTGACGCCGACTGGTTTCTAGGCATACATCGATACGGGTTTGATTGCCCCCGACGCAGCTCCATAGGCTGCGCCCGGGGTCTTTTCTTTCGCGGGGGCTCTCTCGGGTTGATTACGCACATCAGGTAGTTCCCTCATTATCCGGATCTCGCGCTATCCTCGAAGCACAGCATGAAACGACTCAGCATCCTTGCCGGCCTGTTCGCACTCGCCTTCACCCTTCCCGGACTAGCACAGGGAACCCTCGTAAAGGACATTCAGCCCCCGTATGGAGCCGCGAGTAGCCACAGCCACCCCGAACGGTTCACGGCGCTGCGCGATAGGGTCGTCTTCTCGGCCACGAACATCGAACTGGGACAGGAGCCCTGGGTCAGTGATGGAACCGAGCCAGGGACGGTTCTCTTGGCGGATATTCACCCTACGGGTGCCTCGTTCCCACATAGCTTCACGCTCCTGAAGGACCGCGTCCTCTTCCTTGCGCGGGACGCGGATGCGATCGAGCTCTGGAAAACCGACGGAACGCCCGCTGGAACCGTGCAGCTCGAGGACATCGCTCCAGCTCTGCAATCCGGTGCCGGACCGATGGCCTCAAACGGGGACGTGGTCTTCTTCTTCGTGAACCAACCCGCTGGCAATGCACTTTGGAAGAGCGATGGGACCACGGTCGGCACTGGGATCGTGACAACGATCGGAACGCTCGATCTCGACGTCGAGATCGCGATCTACAATGAGGAACTGTACTTCAGCCAGTGGGGTGCTTTCGTCGGCAGTAATGGACTGTGGAAGTCGAATGGAACCGCCGCAGGTACGGTACACGTGCTCTCGCCTTGGACCGATATAGGCGGCGACCCGCGCAATTATCGGGTGGCTGGTGACTACCTCTTCTTCACGGCACTGACACCCGACGGCCGGGAGTTGTGGCGAACAGACGGCACGGATGTGGGCACGATCCTCTTGAAGGACATCTACGCGGGCTCCATCAGCTCGAGTCCGACCAACCTGGTCGCCCTGGACAACGGACAGCTTCTGTGTTCAGCGCGCTCTCCCTCGCACGCGAACGGGCTCTGGAAGAGCGACGGAACACCGGGAGCAACCGTTCAGATCCTGGCGCCACCGCCTATCGGCGAATTGGAAGGAGGCTTGGTCAGCTTCGGCGACGAAGCCTGGTTCATCGTGCCCCAGTTTTCTCAGGACAACGAGCTGTGGACCACGGATGGGACCGAAGTGGGAACGCATCTGCTCACGGCCGGTGCCGCCTTCTCCAGCGGCCTGCGCCGGATCGGCTCGGGCAAGTTGGTAGCCTGGACGGGGCTCGATCCAGGCCTCGGGGCGGGCCTTGAGCCGTTCATTTCCAACGGACGCTTCGATGGCACCGGGATCATCGCGGACGTCTTTCCTGGTTCGAGTGACTCCCTCGCCGGTGGCTACACGCGCGCAGGGAACAGGGTGTACTTCCATGCCGACGACGGCGTGCACTCGACCGAACTTCACGCTTTTGATCTGTCTGATCACGGAGGTTGGGTCGCCGAACCGTTCGGCTCGGGCTGCGGAGCCAGTGGTCCGTCCTCGCTCGTGATCGAAGGACGCATGCTGATCGGGTCCACATTCCAGTTCGAGGTCAAGGACGCGGCGCCGGGAGCTCCGGTAGCCTTCCTTTATTCGCAAGGCAGCACCCACGTCGACCTGGGAGCTTGCAACTACTACTTGCCGCAGGCAGCTCTTTTCACCATCGGGACGAGCGACGCGTGTGGCGAGTTGAGCCTCACCCGCACCGTGCCCAATGTACCTGCCTTCATCGGGGTTTTCCTCAGCGTTCAGGCACTTGCGATCTCGTCCGGTGGACCCTTCCTCGGTGTCGGTGGGTTGACGAACCCGCTCGAGATCATCGTCGGTTCCTGACGTTACGTTCGCGAGGCCTCACGGCCGGGAAGGCCCCAGGAATCTTCTAGCCTCCGTACCCCAGTGCCCGCAGCTCGTTCTCGAGCTCGGGGGCGAGTTCTCCCGGCTTCCTCTTCAGATGCGTCGCCGCCTCGGCCAGCTTGCGCAACAGCTCGGGCCAGTCCGCCCGAAGGTCCGCGTGCTGCGCGAAGATGTCGACCAGCTCGCCCGGATCCTCGTGCAGGTCGAACATGCGGATCGAGCCGTCGTCGACCGTGTAGATCATCTTGTACCGATCATCATGTACGGCCAGCTTGTCCTTCTTCGCCTCGGGCTTGTGTGTCTCTGAAATGTGGACCGGCACTACGTCGCTCGGTTGCAAGAGCGATTGGCCCTGCTGCCCGGGCAATGCCGGCACGCCAATCGTCTCGAGAATCGTTGGTACCAAGTCCATGTGGCGCGTCAAGCGTGCGGGGTCGAGGGCCATCGGATGCCCGCGGGGAGGCTTGATGATCAAGGGCACTCCGAGCAACTCATTCGTCAAGAACTGGACGTGACCGAAGTATGACCGTTCGCCAAGGCATTCGCCGTGGTCCGAGGTGAAGATGACCAGACTGTCGTCGTAGATCCCTCGTTCCTTCAAGAGCTCGACCAGGCTTCCCACGTACTGATCGACGTACTCGACCTCGACGGCGTAACGCCTACGCATCTCCTCGGGGCTTATCACGTCCCTCAGCCAAAGCCGGAGCCGATAGTCGCCACCGGGTTCGGGAGCTGCGAAGGAGGCGGTCCGGCGACGGCCCGGACGGTGGGGATCCTTATCCCAATCGATTTCGAGTGGTATGCCGTCGATCTCGAGCGTGCAGTGCTTGATGATGAAACGGTAGATCGATCCGAAATCCAGTTTGTGAGCACCCGCGGAGAGTTCGACCGTCCTGTCCCAGATCGTCAAGTTGTCGGCAGCCATCGGCCCCAGGAACGTGTCGTCGAGCAGCACGGCTATGTCGCGATCTGTGTTCTCGTGGGATGTGTAGGGTTCGTGGGGATCGGAAAAATGCCCAAAGAAGAACAGCGGGCGTCGTCCCCGCCAGCCCTTCAGGCTGGCCTCCATCCGGGCAAAAACACGCTCGGCGGGATCGATGAACGAAAAGTCCGTGTCGTAGGCATCGAAGCCGCGCGCCAACCCCGGTTGCGACTCTCCGGAGCTCAGCGTTGCCAAACTGGTAACGGCCCGGCTCTCATAGCCGTGCGTGCCAAGCCATTCAGCGAGCAACGGGAGATCCTTCGGTACGGCTTGGCCGTTATTGACGACCCCTGTCTCGAACGGAGGGCGCGAAGAGAAGAGGCTCGCGTGGGCGGGCAGTGTCATCGGTGCGTGGGCAAAGGCCTGCGGAAAAAGAACCCCGTCCGCTGCCAAGGCGTCGATGTGTGGCGTTGTGTAGTCGCCCTTCGGATCCAGAACGGTATCCGCACGCAGGGTATCCACAACGATCAACACGACGTTGGGGCGGCGTGGTTCCGATGGCCCACAACCGACGAAGCAGAGGGCTGAGCAGGCAAGGAGTGCGAAATCCCTTCCGATCGACATATGCATATTCACAGAGAGCTGAATTATACCCAGCCGAAGAACTGTCAAAGGGATAAGTTTCCGGTGCTTCCAAATCTCCAACGGAGACTATCCCCCATGCTAAGAAAACTCCTCACCTTCACTGCGGCTTCTCTGCTCCTCTCCTTCTCGGCTTCCGCGCAAGATAGCTGCTCGTCACTCTCGGTCGAGATGACACCCCAGGCTGACGGACTCTACGACCTGTTGGTAGTCGAGATCACGGATTCGGAGCCGAATCGCCCAACGTGGCTCCTTGGCGGGTTGAGCAACAAGCCGACCACGATCGCCTACAGCCCGAGCCTCATCCTGAACGTCGAGCTCTCGATACCTGTCTTGAACGCGTATCTCGGCCTGACGAACGAGCTTGGCAACTACGAACAGTCCTACAACGTACCGCAGAATATCGACTTGACTCTCTATGTTCAGGCCATCACGTTGGACTACGGGCGCATCGACAACGGCCTGATGAACTTCAGCTTCTGCACGTCGAACCCACTGACCGTAGAGATGTAGGGGCAACTTCCCGCGCGCAATTGCTGTTCTGGGCGGCCTCTCCGCGACGGGCAATCGAACAACCCTGTACGAAGCTGGGATATCGATCCGCCGGGTCTTTACAATGGGCCGGCCGAGTGAATCGGAACACCCGCCACACTCGCAAACGCCCAGCCCTCCTCATCGCACGTGACTGCTCGCCCCCCCACCCCCGAAAGCGTGCGTCGAGCACTGGCGGCTCTCGATACGCGCAAGCAGAAAATCGTCTCGGGTTTGATCGCGATCATGATCCAGAACACGGCCCGAGTACGTGATCGCGAGTGGATTTGCGAACAGCTGGCCGAGGTTGCGCTCTTGGCCGGAGAATTCGAAGCAGACACCCTCGCTGATGCGGTCCAGGCCGTGAAGACGTTCCTGGAGACTCACGCCGAGGAACTGCTCACCGCCAGCTACCTGCTCTTTCAGCGTGTGGGACTCGACCTCGCCCCCCGGGCAAAGGCGGGGTTCACCTATGAAGACGCCATGCGCTCGGCACTCGAATACTTGCCAGCGGTGTAGTCCATCGGCTTCGTTTCGTCGATCTCACTTGCCATGTCTCAGGTCCTTACAGGTACGGGGGTCGCCGCGTCCGTGCGGCCTCTGAAGTGTCGTTGACACGCTGTGGCCAGCGATTCCAAGAAAATCGTCCGTCGAGTCCAGGACCAAGCATCTTTGGCGTGGAATGCCTCTGCTTGCATCCACACTCCCCGTTGCGGCTGCTAGAGCGAGGCATGGGCCAGAGCTACAATGCCGCACATGTCCCATCGATTCACCCCCACGTGGGTGCTTGGCGCCCTCCTCACAACGCTTCTCTGCGCCTCGTGTGCTTCCACGGGTGACGTCAGGAGAGGTAGGCTCGCGAATCTCTCAGCCAGCCTACGCCAGTCCACGGATCCCAGTAGCGGCGTGGGAGCCTCGAAGACCGGCTACGAAGACATCCCGCAATTTGGCGGTGCTCGGAGTGTGGCGAGCGAACTCGAGGAGGATCACAAGCAGAAGGAGTCGAAGTTTCGCTTCGACGGTATGCAGCGCGCCCTCGCACCGTACTACGCCTGGACGACGCGCATGAGCGAGCAATACGGACTCGTTCTAGGTGCTGACTACACCGGCATCTACTACGGGGCCAGCGAGGACCTCGGAAGCGAAGACGAGGCAGGCAGCGGCGACTTGCGCATCTTTGGATCCTGGACCGTGGCGGGCCGAGATTCGGGCGACACGGGATCGATCGTCTTCAAGGTGGAGCACCGTCACGCCCACGGCCACGGGGCCGTTAGCGATCTGGGCATCGCTACGGGTTATGTTGGGCTGCTGGGCCCGCCCTTCAATGGAAGCGGAGAGATGCTCACGAACCTGTACTGGCTGCAGAAGTTCAATGACAGCCGCACGAGCATCGTGGCCGGATTGGTCGATTCCACCGACTACCTGGACGTCTACGGACTGATCAACCCATGGACGCACTTCAACAACCTCGTCTTTACCACGGGTAGCGGAACGATGCCGGCACCGAATCAGGGTATCGGCGCCGCGGTCGGGACGTTCGTCGGCGACCACGTTTACCTCATGGGCGGCGTGGCCGACACCAACGGTGATCCGACCGAACCTGGAGACACTCTGGAGACGGCCTTCGACGACGCCGAATACTTCACGCACTTCGAGGTCGGCTATACGAGCTCGTTTGATGAGCGCTATACCAACAACACGCACCTCACGTTGTGGCATGCAGCGGAACGTGAGAAAGCAGGTGTGGCGAGCGGTTGGGGCGCGAACTTCTCTTGGGCCCAGTTCTATGGTGGACAGGTGATGCCTTTCTTTCGCATGGGCTATTCGGATGATGGCGGAGCGCTTCTCGATCGTTCGGTCTCCGCCGGGGTCGGTTACTACCAACCCGGTACGAGTGACTTGATCGGATTCGGGCTCAACTGGGGGCGACCGTCCCAGGACTTCGGTCCCGATCCGAGGGATCAGTTCACGAGCGAGCTCTTCTACCGGGTCCAGCTGTCGCAAAACTTCGCCCTGACTCCCACGCTGCAGTTCATCAGCGACCCGGCGCTCAACCCCACCGAAGAGGACATGTGGTACGTCGGCGTACGCGCACGGGTTGCCCTTTGAGCCCAGTTGCCCTTTGAGCCCAACAGAATGGGGAGCAGCATTCGAGCCCCATATTTGGGCCGTCATTCTCGACAACCGGCCCGGACGGGGTAGCTTATGGATCCGATCCGGCACGATTGCCGCAACGCGGATCGCGACAGCCGTTGTGATCCAGGGCTCTCCATCCTTCCACTCTGATTTCGATGCAATACTTGACTCGACTCTCCTTCTCCACGGCCACCCTTCTTGCCCTTGCCATCTCCTCCATCAGCGCGAGTGGGCTCGCAAACGGCAACCGTCATTCATCGCAAGAGGAAACCGCCCTCTACTTGTTCACAAACGTCAACGTTTGGGACGGCACGGCCGAATCACTGACAACCGGTGTGCAGGTGTTGGTAGAAGGCAACCTCATCAAGCAGGTCGGCAAGGAGTTAAATGCCAAGGGGGCCATGGAGATCGACGGACAGGGCAAGACCCTGATGCCGGGGCTGATCGATATGCACTCCCATTTGTGCTTCCAGAACGGGATGCTCGACGGGCGTGGCGATTTCGACCAAATGGCCATGGGAGCGATGGCAGCCCACGACATGGTCGGCTATCTCGATCAAGGCTTCACGACCGCGCGCGACGCTGGCGGCAACATCCTCGGTCTCGCCAAGGCGGTAAACGCAGGCCGGATCCCCGGCCCCAGACTCTTCCCTGCCGGCGCTTTTCTGAGTCAGACCGGCGGGCATGCGGACACCGGGTTCTTCAACGACCCGTTGCACGCCGTGGATCCCCTCGAATACCACGGCGTGGGCTATGTCGTCGATGGCGTCCCGGAGGTTCTCAAGGCGGCACGTATCAATCTCCGCGCCGGTGCGACGCATATCAAGATCATGGCCGGCGGGGGAGTCGCCAGCGAATTCGATCCGATACACACCACGCAGTTCACACTCGAAGAGATGAAAGCCGCAGTAAAGGTGGCCGCGGATTACGGGACCTACGTCATGGCGCACGCCTACCACGATCGCTCGGTGAATCGTTGCATGGATGCCGGCGTCAAGGTAATTGAACACAACTTCCTGGTCTCGGAAAAGACGATCAAGCGCATGAAAGCCGAGGGCGTGGCGTTGTCCTGTCAAGCCGTCATGTCGGTCGTCGCCTTCGCCAACCCCGAATCGATCACCTTCTTCAACAAGGACCAAAAGGAAAAGGCCTTCTCCGTCTACAAGGGGGCCAAGCAGATGTTCGAGTGGGCCAACAAGCACGACCTCCTGATCGTCTCTGGCGGTGACATGTTCGGCCCGGCGTACACGGGAATTCAGGCTGACAACATTACGGCCATGGTCGACCTGGCAGGTTTTTCGGAGTACAAGGCGCTGAAGAGCGCCACGTCCAATGCAGCCACGGTGTTGGGTTGGTCCGGTGGGATGAACCCCTACAAGGCCGGTCCGCTCGGCGTGATCCAGGAGGGCGCTTATGCTGATGTCATCATCGTCGATGGCAATCCCCTGGAAGACATTCACATGCTCGAGCGCGATCACGTGCGCTTCGTGATGAAGGACGGCAGGGTGTACAAGGACAACCTCGCCTCGGGAATCATCGAAGCGTCGCACAAGCGCTAGCGCCGACAACTCACAACACACATCTAACTGATGTCGAAGCATCTTGCGATCTCCGTTTGCGCCCTGCTTGCACCCTCGTGTACCGCAACGGTCCCCCGCGTTCGTGCGGTGCAGGACGCTCCCGAGAAGAGTGCGGACGAGATCGCGAAGGAGTTGTCGAATCCGACGGCCGCGTTGGCCAGCCTGAATGCGAACTTCATCTACCGTGAGCTCGACGGCAACTTGCCTGGCGCCAATGGCCAGGATTCGTTCAGCCTGTTCTTGCAGCCAGCCTTCCCCTTCCCCCAGGGCGATGGATACAACCTGATTTTTCGTCCGGGGATCTCGCTCCTGACCAACGAGCCCTTTTTCGACACGGGGACGGGCTCCATCGACACCGAGAACCTGAACCTCAGCGACCTCGGGTTCGATCTCGCCTACGGCACGACGACCCCGGGCGGAACGCTCATGCTGGGAGGGCTCGTCGGCACGATTCCGACGGCCACCGATGACGACCTGGGGCGCAGCAAGTGGGCGCTCGGACCCGAAGTGGCTTTGGGCCTCGTTCGCGAGTGGGGGGTCGTCGGTGCCCTGGTCAGCCACCAATGGGATGTCGCCGGTGGGGGGAGCACCGACATCAACCAGACCGGGGCCCAGTACTTCTATGCGGTATCCCTCGTGGACGGCTGGCAGCTCGGCGCAGGCCCCACGATCTCGTACAACCACGAAGTGAACAGCGACAACGCATTGAGCTTGCCGCTCGGCCTGGGCGTGTTTCGAACCATGATCCTCGGAGGGCGTCCGTGGAAATTCTCTCTTGAATACTGGAACTACGTCGAGAGCCCCGACAACTTCGGCCCCGAGTGGGAGGTGCGCTTCAAGATCACCCCCGTTGTGAAGATGCCCTGGACCGATTGAAGGATCTGGCAAGGCCGTTTCCTTTCGGGGTCGTCTTCCCGGGGCTGGGATGGGGTTCACATGGTCGTCGGTAATTGCTTTGTTGGCATGCTCTCGCTGTCGATGGGAGAAACAGACTCACGCATTCTCTCCGATAGCGAATCCAATGAACCGACTCCATAAGTGCGCGCTCCAGGCCCTCGTGCTGTCTATCGTCACTGCCTCCTGCGCCAGCCTCCGCTCCCCGAACCGTGTCGAGTACCAACCATCGCGCTCCGTCACGCCGTGGGCAGAGCGACTCATAAGCCCGGTAACCTCTCCCACGACCTTCGAGACACCCGTCATAGGGACTGAGGTGCGGCCCATGTTTCTGCACCAGAACCTTCCGGGCTCGAGTGCTTTCGGTGGAGGAGACTTTCAGCTCTTCGCCGTGCAAGCGCGATACGCGCTAACGGAACGCCTTGCTCTCATCGCCACCAAGGACGGCTATATCGATTTCAATCCTGCCACCAATCCCCTCGGGGATCCAAGCGAGGAGGGGCTGGCGGACATCGCGGCGGGCGTGAAGTACGCTCTGCTTTCGCTTCCCGAGCGCGGTATTCTGGTCACATCGGGATTGGTTTACGAAATCGATTCCGGTGATCATGAGGTCTTCCAGGGCAACGGCGATGGCCTGATCCGCCCGTTCGTATCCGCAGGTTGGGATAATGGTGAGATCAACGTCCTGGGCGGAATCGGATGGAACCAGCCGCTCGACAGCTCGGCAGAAAGCACTTCGTTCGACTACCATCTCCACCTGGACTACCAGGTCGAAGAGAACCTGTATCCATTGATCGAGCTGAACGGGATCACCTATACCGAAAACGGGTCCGCCTTCGCATTCGACTTCGAGGGCGGTGACCTTATCAACCTCGGGTCTGGGGCCGTTGCAGGGAATTCAGTCGTATCCGGGGCCCTGGGAGCTCGGTATGCGATAAACGACAACGCCATGATCGGACTGGCCTACGAAATCCCTCTGACAGATCGAAAGGACCTCCTGCAGCACCGGGTAACGATCGACATGATCTGGTCCTTCTGAGTTCGGAAACTCAACCGAACCACACGGGACAGTCCTCCGTGCCAGCCAGAGTCGAGATTCACCTCCAAGGAAGCCCTGCGCTCGCCTCCCGAGTATCGGCCATCTCGTGGGCATCCAGGGACGGCGGGGAAAATCGGGGGCCGCGATTTGCGCGGGTGCCCTGAGCGTGGTCCAATCGCGAACCCCATGCCCCGGCGGGACGACCTCGAATCCATTCTGATCATCGGGAGCGGGCCGATCGTCATCGGACAGGCCTGCGAGTTCGATTATTCAGGGACACAAGCCTGCAAGGCTCTCCGCGAGGAGGGCTACCGGGTGATCTTGGTCAATTCGAATCCGGCCACGATCATGACGGACCCGGAGACGGCCGATGCGACGTACATCGAGCCGATCACCGTGGAGATGGTGGCCAAGATCATCGAGCGCGAGCGGCCGGACGCGCTCCTGCCGACCCTGGGCGGCCAGACGGGGCTGAACACGGCCCTCGAGCTGTACGACAAGGGCATCCTGGACAAGTTCGACGTCGAGGTCATCGGGGCACGCCCCGAGGTGATTCGCAAGGCCGAGGACCGCGATCTGTTCCGCGCGGCCATGCGCAATTGCGGGCTCGACTGCGCGCGCTCGGGCATCGCTCACAATATGGGAGACGCCCAGCGCTGCCTGGCCGACATCGGCTTGCCGTGCGTCATCCGACCGGCCTTCACGATGGGCGGAACCGGCGGTGGCATCGCTTACAACGTCGAGGAGTTCGAGGAGATCGTCTCGCGCGGTCTTTCGCTCTCCATGAACTCCGAGGTGCTGGTCGAGGAGTGCTTGTCCGGTTGGAAGGAGTTCGAGATGGAGGTGATGCGCGACAACGCGGACAACGTCGTCATCGTCTGCTCGATCGAGAACATCGACCCCATGGGTGTGCACACGGGCGACTCCGTCACGGTGGCGCCGGCCCAGACCCTGACCGATCGCGAGTACCAAAACCTGCGCAACGCCTCGATCACGATCATGCGCGAGATCGGCATCGAATGTGGCGGCTCGAACTGCCAGTTCGCCGTCGACCCCGAGACGGGGCGCATGATCGTGATCGAGATGAACCCGCGCGTGTCGCGCTCGTCCGCTTTGGCCTCGAAGGCCACCGGGTTTCCGATTGCGAAGTTCGCTGCCAAGCTGGCCGTGGGCTACACGCTCGACGAGATTCAGAACGACATCACCGGAGAGACGCCGGCCTGTTTCGAGCCGACCATCGACTACTGCGTCACGAAGATTCCGCGCTTCGCCTTCGAGAAGTTCCCTGGCACGGACGCGACCTTGACCACGTCGATGAAGAGCGTCGGCGAGGTCATGAGCATCGGGCGTACGTTCAAGGAATCGCTCCAAAAGGCCCTGCGTGGCCTCGAAAGCGGTCTTTCGGGCCTGGGATTGGATCCGCGTGAGGCCATATTGCCTCTGGATGGCAAAGGCGTGGACCGCGACGAGGTTTCGCATCTGCTGCGCATCCCCAACGACAAACGGCTCATCGCCGTACGCACGGCATTCCGTACTGGCTGGGGACTCGAGGAAATCCACGAAGCGACGAAGATAGATCGCTGGTTTCTCGAGAACATGCGCGAGCTGGTCGACTTCGAGGAAGAGCTGCGCGGACGCCCCTTCACGCTCGCCCTGGTACGCCGGGCAAAAGAGCTCGGCTACTCCGACCGCCAGATCGCCCACGCCACGAACAAGAAGCCCAAAGAGATCACGGCCTTCCGCTCCGAACACGCGATCCAGCCGGTATACAAGCTGGTCGACACGTGCGCGGCAGAATTCGAGGCCCAGACGCCCTACTACTACTCGACGTGGGAAGAAGAGACCGAAGCACGCCCCACCACCGGCGAGAAAATCATGATCCTCGGCGGTGGCCCGAACCGTATCGGCCAGGGTATCGAGTTCGACTACTGCTGTGTGCACGCGGCCTATGCGGCCCGTGAAATCGGCTACGAGTCGGTAATGGTCAACTCGAATCCCGAAACCGTTTCGACGGACTTCGACACCTCGGATCATCTGTTCTTCGAGCCGCTGACCCACGAAGACGTGATGCATGTCGTGCACGCTACCGAGCCGCGCGGAATCATCGTCCAGTACGGCGGCCAGACACCCTTGAACCTGGCCGAGGGCCTGCAGGACTCGGGGGCGCCCCTGATCGGCACGTCGGTCGAATCCATCGACCGGGCCGAGGATCGCGAACACTTCTCCGCCTTCTTGAACAAGCTGGGCCTGCTCCAGCCGAAGAACGGCACCGCCAAGAGTGCCGCCGAAGCCTTCGAAATCGCACGGCGCATCGGTTATCCGGTCGTCGTCCGGCCCAGCTATGTACTGGGCGGACGCGCGATGGAGATCGTGTACGACGACAGTACGCTCGATCGCTACATGACCCACGCCGTCGATGCTTCGCCCGAGCACCCGGTGCTGATCGACAAGTTCCTCGAGGACGCCATCGAGGTCGATGTCGATGCCATCGCTGACGGCAAGCGTGTCGTCATCGCCGGCGTTATGGAGCACATCGAGGAGGCCGGAGTCCACTCTGGCGACTCCTCCTGCGTCCTTCCCCCCCATACGCTCGCCCCTGAGCTGATCCGCGAGATCTCGAACTCGACCAAGGCCATGGCCTCGGAGCTCGGCGTCATCGGACTCATGAACGTGCAGTTCGCGGTCAAGGGCGAAGAGGTCTATGTGCTCGAGGTCAACCCGCGCGCATCGCGCACCGTGCCCTTCGTCAGCAAGGCGACCGGCATCCCCTACGCCAAGGCCGGGGCGAAAGTGATGTGCGGCAAGACCCTGGAAGAGCTCGGCATCACCGAAGAGGTCGTGCCACCCTACTTCTCGGTCAAGGCCCCGGTGTTCCCGTACAACCGCTTCCCCAATGCGGACTCGGTCTTGAGCCCGGAAATGCGCTCGACCGGCGAAGTCATGGGTATCGCCTACAACCTGGGCGAGGCGTTCCACAAGGCCTACAACGCGGCGAGTGTCAACCTCCCGAAGAAGGGCCGCATCCTGATCACGGTCAAGGCAGCCGACAAGCGTCGCATCGTGGCCGATGCGCGCTCGCTGGAGGGGCTCGGGTACGAACTCCTGGCGACCGATGGGACCTGGCGGGCTCTGACCTCGAATGGGATCGAGTGTCAGCGCGTCGACAAGGTCGGTGAAGGACGCCCGAACATCGTGGACCTCATCAAGAACCGCGAGATCTCGCTGATCTTGAATACGCCCCATGGCAAGAAGGAGCGCCGGGACGACTCGGCGATTCGTGCCGCGGCCCTCCAGGCGAACGTGTCATGCATCACGACCCTCGCCGGAATCCAGGCGGTGGTGAGCGCTCTAGGGGCGGCGCGGAGGGGGGACTTCCAGGTGACGAGCCTGCAGGAGTATCACGAGAAGGCACGGGCGGAAGCGACCCGGGCCTAGGCAGGCGGGGGCGGATCTGGGCTGGAGCAGACTCCGGCGTCTTTTGCCCATTGCGAACGCTGTTTCTGGTCCCTGGAGAGTGTCCTGAGCCCCCCAAGTGCCTAGCCTCGTATTAGGATTCACCTTCCCCTGCGAATCCCTGGCCGGAGTTCCCTTGACCGCGGTCAGCCCACGAAAGCCTCCCCAACTCGCGGAGACGCCACTTAATGCGCCGTTCGACCCGACTGTTTCACGCCTCCCTCGCCCTATTCGCCGGCACCGCTTTGGCCACCGCCACCCAGGCCCAACAGGCCACAACGGTGCGGATCGCCACCGGCTTCTCGAACCCTATCTGGGCGGGTGCTCCGGCGGGTGACCCGCGGGTCTTTATCGCCCTGAAGAGCGGACGGATCCGACTCCTTCAAAACGGGGTCGTCCAACCCGGTACCTTCCTCAACATCAACGCCCAGGTCAGCCTGGGTAGCGAACAGGGGTTGCTCGGCGTCGCCTTCGATCCGGACTACGCCAACAACGGCCACCTCTTCGTCAACTACACCAACAACGGCGGGAGCACGGTCATCTCGCGCTTCACGGTCGACGCCACGAATCCCAACCTGGCCGATCCCTCGAGCGAAGTGATCGTGTTGACGATCGCGCAGCCCTTCACGAACCACAATGCTGGTGATCTTCAGTTCGGCCCGGACGGATACCTGTACATCGGGACCGGCGACGGTGGCTCGGGTAACGACCCCAGCTGTCGAGCCCAAGATCTAGGCAGCATGCTCGGCAAGATGCTGCGCATAGACGTCAGCACACTCCCCTATACGATCCCCGCGGACAACCCCTTCATCGGTGTTCCCGGTGCCCACCCCGAGATTGTCCACTACGGCATCCGCAACCCGTGGCGCTTCGGCATCGACCAGATGACCGGCGACCTCTACATCGGCGATGTTGGCCAGAACGCCCGCGAAGAGATCAGCGCCGCTCCCGGCGGAGTCATGGGTCTCAACTTCGGTTGGAAGATCATGGAATCCACCCGCTGCAACCTCTCGAGCGCATGCGCACCCAGCGTGCCGCCTTGCTTCGATCCGTCATTCAGTGCGCCGATCGTCGATCTCCCGCAGTCCGCTGGCTCTTTCTCGGTCATCGGTGGACTCGTCTACTACGGTTCGCTCTTGCCCAATGAAGTCGGCAAGTACTTCTTCTCCGACTTCTTCGACGACAAGATTCGCTCGCTCGACTACGACGGCAACACCAATATGGTCAGCAACCTCACTGACCGTACGGCCGCCTTCGATCCTGCGGTCGGCGCCATCCGCAACATCGCCTCCTTCGGCATCGATGGTTTCGGCGAGCTGTTGATCATCGACCATACCGCCAGCGGCAATGGCGAGGTCTTCAAGATGGTCCCCGACAACGGATTGCAGGCCATCGCGGCGGTCAACATCGGGGCCGGCGTCAACCCCTCGGGCTACAACCCGCTGAGCCTGCCGATCATCGGCAACGTCTATCAATCCAGCGTCGACGTCTCCGCCCACCCCGGCGGCGCCACCGCCACGGCGCTCTTCGGCTTTACAGGCACGAACAACATCGTCTTCCCCATCGGCGAGCTCCTTCTTTCCGGATCCCTCGTGTTCGGATTCTCCCAGGCCAGCACCGGGACGCTCGATGACTTCAGCGCCCCGCTTCCGGTCAACCTCGCCCTCAACGGCGTCGTCGTTCACACCCAGGCCTTCTCTGTCGGAGCGGGCAACACCGTGGCGTACAACGGCGTGACGTTGACAGCCGGCATGTTCTAGGAGCCGGAGGAAAACGGCCCGGAGCATAGCGTCTTTGGAAGACGAGCTGTCGTCGAGCTATTCGCCAGCAAGCTGCCGATTCGTTCCATCCAACCTGAAGCGCTCTCGAACAGGTCGCTTCTGGTTGGAACTACTCCTTCTTCGTCCGCGAGGTCAGCTTGATCTTGTACGTCCACTCGTCGTTCGTGATCTCTCCCGCCCGGAACTTTCCGACGGGGCGCAGATCGATCGAGGTGACCTTGACGCCCGTGCCGCGCTCCTCGAGGAGGTAGAGGAAGTTGCCGATCTGATCGCGACTGAACTTCTGCTCTTTGCTGTGCTGGGGTTCGAGCTCGTAGATCTTGTCGAGGATGCCCTTGCCCTGGGGTTTGGCTCTGTTCTGGATCTTGACCTGGCCCAACTGGACGACCTGTTCGCCGGAAATCTGACGGATGAAGCTCTCAGCAGCCTGGTCTTCCTTGAACTTGTCGTCGCGCGAGAGAGCCTGGAGGCGCTCGAGCTCCATCGAGTTCTGTTGGATTTCCTTGATGACCTTCTCGACCATGACCAGCTCGCGTTGAATTTGAGCGAAGCGTTCGGTTCGCTCGAAGACGAAGTAGCCGAGGACGGCGGAAGCCGTGAGACAGATGAGGATGATGAACCGAGGCAGGTTCAAGTTTCGGAAGAAGTCGCTCACGCCTTGGCCTCCTTGAGATCGACGACGACTGTGATTCGGCTGGCAGCGACACCCTTGCCGTCATCGTGGGGCACGGTGCCTTTGCTGTCGCAGCTGATGCACCAACTCTCACCCTTCATGGCAGTCTGGACAGCACTGTAATGCCGCGTGGCCTCCTGGGCGGAATTCGCGAAGAAGTCCATCTCCAACTCGATGACGATCGAGTCTTTCTTGCGCCCGCTGCCCGATTGATATTGGGCCTCGTAATGGCGGATACCGAAGCGCAGGTCGGAGCCAGCCTTGAGCTTGCGCAGAACGCCCATGACCAGCGTGGTGGCTTCGAGAGCGGACTGGGGTTGCTCGATGTCCGAGACCTGGCCCAGCTCTTTCTTGATGGCGATGACCTCGTTGCTGATCAAGCGTGAGATCTCCTTGATCTGCCCGAACTTCGTGCGGCGGGGATCGCCCTCGGTTTGCACCTTCTTGGCGTACGCGGCAATTTTCGGCGGCGGGTCGGTCAGACGCGTCTGCGCGGGATCGTCGGGGTCGGGGAAGACGTAGCGGTTCGATGCGATCATCCAGATCTGCATGTCGCCCGGATCCTCGGGCGGACCTGCGTCGCGCCACTGGATCTGTTGGTTGGTGACGATCAGCTGGACGGTCAAGAGCGTGAAGAGGAACAGCGAAAAGACCGCAAGCGGGAGTTCGAGCCGTTCGAACTTGCCGGTGAAGCGCAACTCTTCGCGACGGAGACTCGGGGTCAACGACCCGCCCCCCATGGCGTGCAGGGCCGCTCCGTAGGCGATGACGGCTTCGGACGCGCGCTCGACGTTGTCGTCTTCGGAGAGCACCTCGAGCGGTGCAATCGGCGTATCGAAGATCTCGTCCCGGATCAGGTCCGGCAGCTCGCAGCCGCAGATGTAGATCGCTTCGATGTCGTTGATGGTCTGGGCCGCGGAAAGCGTGCGGCCCAATTCGCGGCGGATGCGTTGTGCCGTTTGGCGCAGGCGACGATCGGCCGCGAGAGCCTCCTCCTGCGCAGCCTCTTCGGACGCCTCTTCCCCGCCTTCACTCGGTTCGGCATCGTCTGCGATTTTGGGTGCCGTCGAAGCATGTACCCCGGGATGAGCGCCGGCGCGGATAGCGCGAATCGAATTGATCTTGCCGCCATCAGCGACGACGACCGTGGTCGAGGAGTCGCCGACGTGAACGAGAATTTGGGCAGCGTCTTCCGCCAGGCACCCGGACTCAAAGGCGGCATCGAAGAGCGCCGTGCCGTCGAGCTCGGCCTCCTGTGCCTCGAGCCCACCGGCTTCGCAGGCGGCGAGCTGCATCTCCATGCGATCCTTCGGGAGTGCGGTGACGAGCAAGGTCGACTCGACGCCTGGCTTCGAGTTCAACACGACGAAGTCGACCAGGACATCCTCGATATCCCACTGGGGAAGGTCGCTTTCGATCTCGAACTTGATGACCTCCTCGATCTTTGTGCGATCGTCGAAGGGCAGCGTCAGCGTGCGAAAGGCCGCCAACCCCGAATCGACGGCCAGCCGGACGTCCCCCTTCTTGATCTTGTGTGTCTTGACCGCTCGTCGGAGCGCTTGAGACACGGCGGAAATAGGATCCTCGTCGATCCCGATCTCACCGGACACAGCCGCTGTGACCTTGTGTTTCCGAGCGCTGCCCTCGAGAGCGATCAGGTGGTAGCGCCTACCGTCGATGTGAATGCCGCAGGTCGTGGCCATGTCTTAGTTGAGGGTTGCTTCCACAGGAAAGCCCAGGGCGCAGCGGTCGAAGTCCGTGCGCCGGTTTTGAGGAATGACCCAATCGCGGATCAGGTTGTGGCGGTTCTGTCCTTCTTGCTTCAATCGGTCCGCCAGCTTGCGAAGGTTGTGCTCTTTCAGGCGCTCGATCTCTTTATCGTAGCTGTCGATGATGTAGCGCAGGTGACGCTTGTGTTCATCATCGAGACCGAAGTACTCGATCATGCGCGTCTCGTACTGGGTGAATCGCCCCTGTTCTTCGCGGGGGAAGTGCTTCGCGGCAAGAACGACTCCTCCGGCGAGGCCGGCTAAGAAGCAAGTCACTGCGAAAATCAGGATCCAGGTTCGTTCCGAGCTCATGGCTCTTCGTGAAAAATCAGTCGTCTTCGGGTTTCTCTTCGACATAGCGGGTCGGCTTGTCCGCGTTCGCGGGCTCTTCGCCGTCTCCGCCCTCGGCGGTCTCGGGGGCCACCGGTAGGCCCGGGGGCACAGAGTAGGTCGGCGGAGCGACTTCGTCGATCGCCCAGCGGTCCTCGGCGGCACGATCTTCCCAAGGCGGCTGATAATCGTCGGCGCTCATGGTCCCGGAAGTGGGGATCGTCTGCCGCTGGATCACGATCGAGAAGATCAAGAGCGCCCCCGCAGCAACGGCGGTGGCGGCCAGTAGGAAGGGCAATAGGCTGCGTCGCGGTTCGGGGATCAAGAGCCCCGGATCGCCGGCGAAGGCGCGCCGGGCGACCCGCGAGGCGAAACCCTCGGGGGCCAGAACCTCGCCGAATTCCCCGGGCCCATCCTGGGATTCCTGGAACCAGCGCCGCAGGGTCCGACCGCCCTTGGCCGTCTCACGGCAGCTGGGGCAATCGAGCAGGTGCTCGCGCAAGGGCGCCGCCTGGGTCTCGGTCAGCTCGCTGTCGAGATAGCTCTGAACGAGCGAGCCGGCATTTTCACAGTTGATCTTCAAGTTGGAAGGTGTTCTAGGGTCTTTCATCGTCACGTGGGCTCTCCTCTCCTATTCCGTTTGTCCGTATTCGGGGTAGAGCCTCAAAAGGGCGTCCTTGAATCGCGCCCGGGCACGAAAGAGGCGGGACTCGACGGTGCCGATGGAGATGGACAGAACCTCCGCCATCTCCTGATAGGAAAGATCTTCGAACTCGCGCAGAACGAGCACGGTGCGGAAGATCTCGGGCAGCTCATCGAGCACAGTCTTGGTGATTTCGGCGATCTCCTCGCGTTCGAGGTTGGACTCCGGAGAGGCCAGATGCGCACCGGTCTGGGGCGTGCCGTCGCCCACGATCTCGGGGTCCGCCACGGACTGCACCGGGTTGCGTCCCGAGCGCTTCAGGAAGTCCAGGGCCGTGTTCACCGCGATGCGATAGATCCAGGTCGAGAACGAGCTCTGGTGCTGGAAGCTCTCGAGCTTGCGGTAGGCCTTGATGAAGCTGTCCTGGACGATGTCCTCGATCTCGACGGCGCTTTTCGTGTAGTGCCGGACGAGCCCGAAGAGCCGATCCTGGTACCGCTCGATCAGGAGCTGGAAGGAAAGCTGGTTCCCGTCGAGGGTCTCGGTAACGAGTGTCCTGTCCTCGCGAGCGGCGGGTTGCATGTGAAGAATCCCCATTGGCGCCCGTTCTGACGCCCGCGGGCGTGGACTATTCCCCGGCTTCTTGGCGAGAACCGGGTTTGGAAATGCTTTTCATGGACGCCGGACGGAGCTCCTTATCGCCCAGGAGATGGCCCATCTTGGTGCGTTTGGTTTCCAGGTAGCGCAAGTTGTTAGGGTTTGGTTCGGTACGAAGCGGGATCTGATCCACCAATTCCAGCCCGTAGCCACCGAGGCCGTGGATCTTCTTCGGGTTGTTGGTGAGGATCCTCATTCGCCGTACGCCCAGATAGTGGAGGATTTGAGCGCCAATGCCGTATTCGCGCAGGTCGGCCGGCAGCCCGAGGGCCTGGTTCGCCTCGACGGTGTCCATCCCTTCGTCCTGGAGCCGATAGGCCTTCAATTTGTTGGCGAGACCGATTCCGCGCCCCTCCTGACGCAGGTAGAGCAGAACCGCGTGCTCGGAGTTGGCGAGAACGCCCATGGCCTGGTGCAGCTGAGGCTCGCAATCACAGCGCTGAGAGCCAAAAACATCACCGGTCAGGCATTCGGAGTGCACGCGACAGTCGACGAGGCCCTCGACCGGCTCGCGCGGGCCATCCAGCCCGGGGCCGGGCATGCCACGGGTCAGCGCGACGTGTTCGGCTCCATCTACCTTCGAGCGAAACACGTGGGCCGTGAATTCGCCGTGGCGGGTGGGAAGCGGGACGTCCTCGACCGCGACCTCGATCAAACGCTCATGGCGGCGGCGATGGGTGATCAGATCGGCGATGGTCGCGATCTTCAGCCCGTGCTTCTTGGCAAAGACCTCCAGCTGGGGCATGCGAGCCATGGTCCCGTCGTCGTTCATGATCTCGCAGATCACGCCGGATTGGCTCTTCGCCTCGCAGAGACGGGCGAGATCGACCGTCCCCTCGGTCTGACCGCCGCGCACGAGCACGCCGCCCTCCTTGGCTCGCAAGGGAAAGATGTGGCCCGGTGTGGCAATGTCATCGGCCCCGGAATCGGGGTCGCTGGCCGTGCGGACGGTGTGGGCGCGATCGGCGGCGGAGATCCCGGTCGTCACCCCCCGGCGGGCCTCGATCGAGACCGTGAAGGCGGTGCCCATGCGCGAGGTGTTCGTGTCCGTCTGTGGCCGCAGGCCCAGGCGGTCGCACTCAGCACCCGACATGGGCAGGCAAATGAGCCCTCGACCCTCCCTTGCCATGAAGTTGATGGCCTCTGGAGTGACCTTCTCTGCCAACATCGTGAGGTCGCCCTCGTTCTCACGGCCGGGATCATCGACCAGGATGATCATACGCCCGGCGCGCAGGTCTTCGATGACTTCGGGGATGGTGCTGATGCTCATGGGGATCGTCTTGAAGAGGGGAATCCGGACACTGGGTGCGCTCCGGCGGGACGAATCCAAGGGCCATCATGGAGGCCCGACGCAAAACCCTCAACCCCCGCTCGGAAAAGCGGGCATAGAACGCCGGAAGAAGGGATTCGTCGTCTCTGCAAAGCACCGATTGAGCGCCGAGGCCCTGGGATGCGTCCGCGGTGAAGCGATCTGGCGATCCGCCGGTCTGCAACGTACGTTCGCTGCAGCGATGAAGAGACCCTTCCTTCTATTAGCCCCGATCCTCGCCCTGGCTTGCATCTCCAGCGAGCCGCCGCCCCCCGATCCCGAGCCGCCCTCCGCACGGGCGCGCGGGGCCCCCATTCATCTGCAACGGACCCCGGCCCTGGACGAAGTGCGCCAGATCCAGGACGAGCGCTGGGATGGGGATGGTCGCCTCTACGAGCTGGCGCGCTCCGACGATGCGGAGGTGCGGGCCGCAGCCGTCACGGCCCTCGGGCGCTTGCCGTTTCCGAGGTTCGGCGAAACGACTACGCGCGCTCTGTGCACGGCTCTGGAGGATCCGGACGCGGGCGTCCAGCGCAAAGCAGCCTTCGCCCTGGGGCAAAGGCTCGATCCCGCCTGCGCCAAGGCGCTTGTAGCGCAACGCGAGAGCACCGACCCGCTCTTGCGCGCGTATGTGATCGAGGCCGCCGGGCGTTTCGACGACATGCATACGCGATTGCACATCGAGGTCCTGTCGGCACTCGAGGACCCCGATGCCTTTGTGCGTTACAAGGCCGCCGCGGCGACGGCTCTTTGGGATTCGAAAGCCCCGGACGCCGCACGCGTGAATCGCGACCTGATGGACGCGCTGATCCCCTTTTCGATGCGGCGTCACCAGCGCTCGAAGAACGCCGAGGAAGCCGAGTTCGTCTGGCGCATCCTCTACGCATTGGCTCGCCGCGGTGCGGTGGAGGCTCGTGGAACCTTCATCGAATACGCGGACTCCCGCAACCCGCTCGAGCAGCTCTTCGCCCTCCGCGGTCTCGCGAAGCTCCCACCCGACGAAGCCAGCGTCGACGTGGTGATCAATGCGCTGGTCGAAACGGACGATTGGCGTTGTGCCTACGAGGCTATCGTCGCCCTCGGGAACTTCGGAGATCCCAAGGCCATCCCGATCTTGAAGCGCACGGTCGAGGACGCATCGGCCCACGTGCGCGCGGCGACGGTCGAGACTCTGGCTTCGTTCCCCAAGAACCGCGACAAGATCGTGCCCATCCTGCAGAGAGGATCGTTGGATCTCTCCGCGACCGTCCGCAGCGCGGCCCTCCGCGCCCGCGTACGCTTACACGAACTCGATGACGCGCTGGAGATTCTCGAACACCGCTCGCGCAACGAGGACCCCATCGTTCGACTCGCGGTCGCTCAGATGGCGGGTGAACTCGAAGTCGCGTCGGATCGAATCTATCCACTGCTTTGCAAGCTGGCCGAGGATCCCAGTTTGCTCGTTGCCACGCGTGCGGTCGAAGCCCTGGGGATGCACATGACCGAGGCCATTCGCGAGCTGTTGCACGGCTATCTCGCGGACGACGACAACGGCAAGCGACTGTCGGCGGTGATGGCGCTACGCAAGAGCCCCGACCCCGCGGATGTTGCGCCCCTGATCAAGGCCATCGAGGGCTCGTCGGGCGACATCTCGACCGAGATCGCCTTCAACGGGCTACGCAACCTGGGCGAGATCAAAGGGGAGGCTGCGGAGAGTTTCCTGCGTAGGCAGGTCATGGATCAACGACCGTACGTCGCCCACGTTGCGCGCGAGGTTCTCCAGGAGGCCTTTGGTGCCGAAATCGATCCTGCCCTGGATCTAGAAGCTGTCTCCACCGAGGCCGTCCCACGGGCGGGTATCGATTATCCGGCCTGGGCAACCAACCCGATCATCACGATCGTCACCAGCCGAGGGTCGATGATTTTCGAGCTGCTTCCCCTGGAGGCGCCGCTGCACGTCTTCAACTTTTTGACGCTTGTCGAGCGCGAGCACTACGCGGGCACCACGTTCCATCGCGTCGTCCCGGACTTCGTTGTCCAGGGCGGTGACGCCCGTGGCGATGGCAACGGCGCAACGCCGTGGCGCGGAGCCGGGCTGCGTAGTGAATTCACACCTCGTAGCTATGAGCGTGGTTGCCTCGGCATGCCGCGCCACGCGGACCCCGATTCCGGGGGGAGCCAGTTCTTCATCACGCATCGGCCGACACCGCACCTGGACGGACGCTACACGATCTTCGGTGTCTTGCGAAGTGGAGGCGACATTCTCGATCGAATCGAGATCGGAGACCGCATCCTCGACGTGCGCGTACTTCCCTAACGGGTCTCGAACGTCCTGTGATAGACGGTGGAGAGGAGGTGGAAAAGTAGGCCTTCTAGCCCCATAAGCACCTGCTATTTGGAAACTTGGAGTCCTCCACATACGGTGGATTGTTGTGGAAAAGCTTTCGTTCTCTGGTGGCGCGGCGCGCCGTCGAAGGAAAGCCGCGAGCTTGAGCTTTGCTCGGAACGCGTTGCGTGCCGATGGGGATGTGGGTCGAAGACGATCCCACACCATCAGACTCCCAGTTCCGCAACATGGACACGCAAAAGGCCCCCAGCACTACACCCCGAAGCCAGCAGAGAACTGCTCGCTGGTTGATCGGCGCCGTATTGCTCGCGCTCTCCGTTCAGCTCGCAGATCACCTTTCGAGCGTTCATAACCAGCTCGAGCGATTGGAATCCTCGCGACGCAACCAGGCGGCGCTGTTCCGTCAGGGCCTCTTCGGAGTGCGCGACGAGATCTCCTCGATCCGTACCGAGGTCGTTTCCAACCTCGATGAAGTGGAGGAGGCCAACAGCCTCGCCGGCCGCTTGCGCCAGGCCGAGACGCTCCTCGGCGACATCGGACGCGCGGTCGAAGCCCAGACGTCCAATCTGACGGAACTCGCCGAGGCCCAGGCGGTTCTGCCTTCGTCCACGGAGATCCTCAGTCAAGACGAACAACTGCGCGAGCTGAACGAACTGGTTTCCTCGACGCACAAGGCCGCCTTCGACACGATGGAGAGGGTGCAGCGCATCGATCAAGAGTTCGTCACGCGCGATCTCTCGACCATGTGGCGCGAGCTGGTCGGTCCGGTCGTGCAGCTGGCTGGCGAGTCCAGCGTCGGCAGTGGGGTGTTGCTCGAATCGGTCTGGGACGCATCTCGTGCGACCTACAGCACCTACTTGATCACGGCCTGGCACGTCGTGCGCGACATCCAGGGCGACCTTTCGAACACCGCGATGCCGGTTCCCGTGAACATCTATCACGAGGACGGCTCGATTCAGCCCGAGGAAGCCAAGCTCTTGGTCTTCAACGTCGAGCTGGACGCGGCCTTGCTGGAGATCCACACTCCGGATCTGCTGCCCAACAGCGCCTCGCTGGCGACGCGCAAGCAACTGGCCAACACGCGCATCTTCGATCGCATCTACGCCGTCGGCTGCCCCCTGGGCAACGACCCGATTCCGACGCCCGGTGAAGTGGCCACGTGCCGCCATCGCGTCGAGGGCGAGCTGTACTGGATGATCAACGCGCCGACGTACATCGGCAACTCAGGCGGCGGAATCTTCGACGCCGAGACGCACGAACTGCTCGGCATCTTCTCCAAGATCTACACACACGGTTCGCTGCGCCCGACGATCGTCCCGCACATGGGCCTCGTGACTCCGCTCTCGGAGATCTATGGATGGCTCGATGAAGAGGGCTACGAGAAGCTCGTGCCCACCGCGCGCAACGCTTCGACGAAGCGCTAGCGTCTATCGATCGTGAAACGGCGGGGCTTCGCTGCAACGCTCTGTGGCCTGTGGCTGAGCGTGGCTTCGTGTGGCGACCAACACGCGCCCGCCCCCTATGGCAGCGAGGGTTCCGTTAACCTGCTCGCCCGCGACCCCGATGCGCTCATCCAGCAGCCGGGGTCGCGAACGCCGACCCTGGAAGCCGGCTGGGGCGCGGACCGGGAGTATGGTTGGGTGCGCTGGGGCGAGAAACGCGGGGGCCAACCCTTCGTGTGGTCGCGGCAGCGCAAGGCCTACCTGGCTCTGGAGTGCATCTCGCCCAGGGATCGCACGTTGGTCCTGCGCGCGTGGAAACCAAAGGGCGCTCCCGAGGACTTCGTGGCGACGGTTTCGTTGAACGGTCTCGAGGTCGGGTCGATGACGCTGTCTGAGCGGCCCGCCGTACACACCATCGAGACCCCTGCAGCGGCGTGGCGTGCGGGGCGCAATCGCCTGGCCGTTTCCGTCCCGGAAACCGTGCGCCAGGAAGGCGGCCAGGAGATCGGATTCGCGCTCGGTGCCCTCCACTACGATGACGAACGCCGTGTCGTCGCAGATCGCAAGCGCCGCCGACTCCGCCTGGCCGGCGAAACCGCGGCTCACTACGCGATCGAACTGCTCTCACCGACGCAGCTCTACATGGCGGGCAAGGCGTCGGGTGAATGTTCACTCGAGCTACGTGTGTACGGAATCGATGCGAATTCCGGTGTGCGAACGGAAGAGCTCACGAGCCAGAGCATTCGCATGCAGGACGACGCGTTGCAGCGAGCCCTGGACCTCCCCAGTCTTTCCGGCCGGCTCGAGATCGAGCTGGCTCTGAAAGGCGATGCTGCTTCGCACTTCGACTTCGAGCGACTCGAGTTGCGGGAAACCGTCCCCAGCGAGCGCTTCCCGATCATCTTCATCAGCATCGACACGCTCTCGGCGCAGCACCTGTCGGCGTACGGGTATGAGCGGCCCACGTCACCGCAACTGGAGCGCTTTGCCGCGGACGCCATCGTATTCGAGAACTGCATGTCGAACACGACGTGGACGCTGCCGAGCTACATGTCGCAGATGACGGGGCTCTTTCCGTACTCGCACCGGCTCTATCCCGGCCGCCAGGCGGAGATGTGGGAGCTTTGGCATCTGTCCGACAACCGCTGGACGTTGGCCGAGCTCCTGCGCTCGGCGGGCTGGGCGACCGGCGGATTCGTCGACAACGATTGGATCACCGAACGTTTCGGCCTGGCGCAAGGCTTCGACCATTTCGACGCCAGCGCGGCGGCGCTCCCGATCGACGATCCCGAAGGCGGAATCCAGCACGTCACTCGGCTGGCCAGAAACTGGCTCGACGAGCTCGGTCCGGCGGAGCCCTTCTTTCTCTTCCTGCATGCCTTCGACGTGCACGGTCCGTACATCGCTGACTCTTCCCATCGCGGCACGTTTTGCAAGCAGCTGGACCTGAGCCATCGCGCTCCCGCGGGCGGAGGCGTGGCCTTCGGCATCATCCCGAGCTATGTCGCCGAGACCTTGACGCCGGAGGTCATCCCCCCGACGCTGCCGACCGAGCCGCTGAAGGCCGCCTACGACGAGGTCATCCGCATGGTGGACACCGAGCTGGGCCGCTTCTTCGAACACCTACGCACCGTGGCCCTCTACGAGCGAAGCTTGATCATCGTCAGCGCCGACCACGGGGAGACCATGGCGAATTCCTCCATGCTGTTCGGACACGGCGTGCTCGACCAAGACGTGCTCCACATCCCCCTGCTCGTCAAGCTGCCCGATAGCGCGAGGGGAGGTTCACGGGTTATCGAGCCAGTGCAACTCGTCGACCTCTACCCGACGATCCTCGAGTTGATCGGCCGCGAGCCCACGGCCTCCCTGCACGGAGCCTCGCTCGTGCCTCTCTTGCAAGGACACGAGGCGCCGCGCCGGCCGTTGCTCTCGGAGGGCGGCGCCATGCAGCAGGCAGCGCTTTTCGAGGGACGTTGGAAGCTTGTCGAGAAACGCCTGGGTAGGGATTCGACGCATTCCATCCTGATCAGCGCGCCACATCAGACCCTCGAATGGGCCCGGAAAAAGCGCGAGAGCATGCTGGCAAGCGGTTCCCGATCCGGTCTCTTCCGGTGGATGGATGACAAGCTGCTCTCGACCACCTTCTTCTTCGAGCGCTACCGAACCGGTTTGACCGAAGAGCTGCATCAACGCATGCAAAGCTCGCCAGAGTACGCGCGCATGATTCGCTTCTTGCGCAAGGCCAACGATACGCCCGTGTACGAGCTCTACGACCTCGAAGCGGATCCCCGCTGCGCAAAGGACCTGGCCGGTTCCAGGCCAGAGATCGTCGCGAAATTGCGCGTGTTACTGCGAGAGCAACAAGCGCGCCGCGACGAAGCACAGAAATTGGCGCTCCCTCCCCAGGCCCCGCCGGCGCTGGGCACCATCGAGCTGGAGCGGCTACGGGCCCTCGGATATCTCGGCGAGTGACACCAGATAATGCGGCGGATCACTCTCCGCGGATCACTCCCCCACGCAGACCAAGTGCCCGCGCGTACGGAAGAACAAGCGTCCCTCTGAAATCGCCGGGGTCGACAGGCACGTTTCCCCCAGATCGTTGACCGCGACTTCGTCGAACTCGGGGCCGGCGCGGATCACGTGGACCGTGCCGCTTTCGGCGGTGAAGTAAATCATGTCGTTGGCTTGCACGGCCGACCCGCTGAAACCGGACTGACCACGGCCGAGCCGTTCGCGGTAGACGCCCTCGCCGCTGAAGGCGTCGAAGACGGCCAGGATACCGCCGTCGCTGCAACAGTAGAGCAGTCCGTCGTCGACCAATGGCGTCTGCATGTAAATGCCACGGTTCAGGTGGCTCCACTCCAACGCTTCGCATTGCGACGCGTCGGCGCTCAATAATCCCTCGGCATCAGCGTGGATGGCATAGATCGGTCGCACACGGCCGTGGGCACTGGTGATGTAGATGAGATCTTCTTCGACGATCGGTGTCGGTACGGGGACATCGCCACCGCCTACCAGTTTCCAGAGCTCCTTGCCGCTCTCGAGCTCATAGCCGCCGATGTGCTTGTATCCGTTCACGATGATCTGGGGCTTGTCGCCCGCGCCGACTTCGTGCACCTGTGGTGTGGACCAGGTCGGCGGTTCGTCGCGTGCGACACGCCAGATGTCCTTGCCCGTGCTTGCATCGAGGACCGTCAGAAAGGATTGGGCTTGAATATCGCACTGCACGATGACCTTGTCCTCGTAGAGCACCGGCGAGCTGGCGAAGCCCCACTGATACTGGTCGGCTTCGCTGGGATCGACGCCATTGGGAGCTCCGGCATCGAGCACGCCGAAGTTACGGCTCCAGAGCTTGTTGCCCTCGTGATCGAAGGCGTGCAACCCCTCGGAACCGAAGAAGGCGATCACGCGTTCCGAATCGCAAGCCGGCGACGAATTCGCGTGGGTCGACTTGGGATGGCGCTTCGTCAGGGGCACACCACGGTGTGCTTCTTGCTTCCACAAGAGCTTGCCGTCGCGTTTGTCGAGGCATATCAACTGGTAGGAATGTTCCCCTTCGTCAGGGACGGAATCACCGGAGCCGTAGCCCTCCGAGCCATAAAGGCTAGAGAGCTTGGCTGCCCCCGCCGTGCGCAACGCCGTGGTGACATACACACGATTCCCCCAGACGATGGGGCTCGAGTGGGCAAGCCCGCTGACCGGGACACGCCACACGACACCTTCGCCGGACTCGACATCCCAACGCGTCGCAACCATACCCCTGGCGGGACTCTGTCCGCGAGCGCGATGGCCGCGGAACTGGGGCCAGTCGCGATGAGCTTGAAACGTGTCCTCGTCCGACGAGGGACTGAGGGTCATGCAGGCGAGGAGAAGCGGTAGCATCGTCATGGGGGGACCACGGTAACCTCGCGCCCGTCTCGCCGTGTCGCATCCCGGTAAACAGCTCGACAAGAGTCCCCCTTTCTCGCATTGCGTGACGGGCTTCGAACGAGTCTCCTCGCGACACAGGGGGACTAGGCTCCCGTGTAAGAACTCGCGCTCGGACCCGCTCGCTTGAAACGAAGCTAGGCGCAATCCGTATAAGCCCATTGACTCGACCAGACTCCGTGGGGGACGGGGCTAGCCCGATCTCCGACGCTTGGATTCCATAATGCAATCGACCGCTGCCCGCCTTCCGTTTCTAGCATTTGCCGCCGTTGTCCCTCTGGGTTTTGGAAACGAAGGCGATGACGAGCTCCTCGGAAAAAGAGAAAATGCAGCGCTACAACTCTCCGCTCTGCTCGACAGTGCGCGCATCGATAGCCCCCTGATCGGCTTGCAGCCGGCCGAGGACCTGAATTCCCTGAAGGACCCCGAGCTGGACGTCCTCGTCGAGGAAGGCTTCGAGGAATTCGAGTGGCAGCTCGAGGGTTGGCCCGATTCCTCCGTGGCGGAAGTCGTGACCAGTCCCGATGGCAAGGGTCGCATGCTGCGCCTGGATGGTGTTACCGACGCCCCCCTGGGCTGGATCTTGCCGGTCGAGCCCGACGCCTTCTATCAGTTCACACGCTCGGTCCAATTCCAGGGCGAGCCCTTCTGTGACATGTACGTTGTCGAGTCGCGGCTCGAGATGGACGAGACACGTCCGGATCCGCGTACCTACTTCCTGGCCGGTCGCGGGGAAGCCCTGAAGATTCACACCGTGCCGCTGGATCGGGATTACCCCGATGGCGAATGGCAACGCGCCAGCGCCAGCTTCTACCCGACGCCGCGCACGCGCTCGCTCGCGGTGGTGATCCGTCCTCGCACGGGCGCGGACACGAGAGCGACCGTACTTGAGATGGCTTTCGACGACGTGCTGCTCGAGCAGGTCTTTCCCAGCCGCAAGGAACGAATCCAGCTCCTGAAAGCGGCTCACCCCGCGCGCAACGCCGACCCGGCACGCGGTCTGCGAAAGTCGGGCTGGCTCTTGCCCTTGCCCTCGCCCGAGGGGGTACGCGAAGGCGAAGCCGCGGAATCGAACTACAACTGGCGCGAAGCGCTTTACGCTCCGCCCAAGACCGAGATCGCCTTCGACCTGACGTTACCCGCGGGAGCCCACCTGCGCCTGGCCTCGGGTTTGGCGCGCGAGACTCCGCCCGGCGCGGCGGCCCGCTTCCAGATCGAGTTCACGCCGAAGGACGGGGAGACGGAACAGGTCCTCGATCTCGTTCGCACCGCGAAGATGGAGGAGTGGTCCTGGAACGAGGCCGATATCGACCTCTCGCCATGGGCCGGAAAGGCGGGCACGCTGGTTCTTCGCACGCTCTCGGAAAAGGGCGACCCCCATCCCCTGTGGGCCAACCCCCGGATTCAACCCGGCGCCAGCGCATCCGATCCCATGGTGATCCTGATCGCGGTCGACACACTGCGCGCGGATCGCCTGAGTGCGTACGGATACGAGCGCGAGACCACCCCCGCCCTGGATCGACTCGCCGCCGAGGGTGTGCGCTTCGACCAGGCGCGCTCCAACTGCAACTGGACCTGTCCGTCTTTCGCGTCGATCTTCACGGGACTCGTCCCCTCTCGGCACGGAGTGTCGTCCTATGGGCCGGCCACGCCCCTCCCCGACGAGCTGATCACACTGGCCGAGCACTTTCAATTCCGCGGCTGGACGACGCGTTCGATCGCGTACAAGGTGCCCTTGTTCGACGGGAACTACGAACAGGGCTTCGATCAGGCCTTCAACGTGCCGCGCGACTTCATTCGCGGTGAAGAGAACCTGGCTCGCGCCCTCGAGTGGCTCGAATCCCACCGGGGAGGTCCGTCCTTCCTGTTCCTGCACTTCAACGACCCCCACCAGCCCTTCATTCAACCCGAGCCCTTCGACCGCCAGTTCGGCCCGGCACCCGAAACGGTCGGCCTATCGATGCCGCCCGGGGTACCCAGTGGTAGTCAGGAGGATTCGGTGGAGATGTTCTCCGCTCTGTACGACGGCGCGGTGTCGTACGTCGACAGCTGTATCGGAGGGTTCCTCGACGCCTTGCGCGACCGCGGGCTGTACGAGAACGCCTCGATCGCCTTCGTCGCCGACCACGGCGAACAACTCTGGGAGCACGGTCGCTTCGGCCACGGAGGCAACCACCTGTACGACGAGATCGTGCGCGTGCCCTTGATCGTCAAACCACCGGCCAATACCTTCGAAGCGGGAAAGGTCATCACCGCCGAGGTCAGTGGCTTCGACGTGATGCCAACGCTCCTCGAACTGGCGGGCATCGCCCCCATGGGCAGACTCGACGCGCGCTCTCTGATCCCTTTGATCAGCGGTGCTCGCAAGAGCCTGAACCGCGTCGTCGTCACGGAAACCTCCCAACGCGGTTTCGCCCTGGTGAACGGCGGCTACAAGTTCGTGCTGCAACCCGGAGGCGTCGAAGAGGCGCTGTTCCATCTTCCCAGCGATCCGATGGAACTCACGAACCTGGTTGGTGAACGGCCCGAAGAGATGGCGCGCCTGCGCTCCCTGGCGATCGCCTACTTGCTCGAGCATCGTCCCGGCAACTTCCTGCTCGTCCACGCGGGAGACAAACCCGCCATGGTTCGGGTTTCGACGCAATCGATGCGCACGTTGGTTGGGCCCCAGTTGAGCTTCGAGACATCCGGCGACGTCGATCAAAGCAGCGCACAGCTCGAAGCGAACGCGTGGGCCCTGTTTCAGGTCGAAGGCGCCGCAGCGGACGAAGCGCGGGTCCTGGGCCTCAAGATGCGCGGCAAGCCGCTGGGATTCGGACCCTGGGTCGCCGGACGCCTTCCGAGCCTGAAAGGCCCCGGCGTTTGGCGCGTTCATGGCCCGGAAGCCAGCTCCGTCATCGAAGCTAGCGTCAACGACATGGACCCGGAGATGCTCGAGGCCTTGCGCCGTCTGGGCTACACCGAGTAGCTCACCAGGCGGCCCTGGTTGCAGTCAATTCGGGCCCCACGAGAAAATCCGTAACTCGATTCAGTCGCGCCTGTAGAGGTCTCTGATGAAGAGAAAGAGATTATCCAAGCCAGGCGATGAGCAGCGCATGGAGCTGACGCCGATGATCGACGTCACGTTCCTTCTCCTGCTCTTCTTTTTGTGCACGCTTCAGTTCAAGACGCTCGAAGGCAAACTGCAAGCCTTCCTGCCGAAGGACGCCGGGGCTGCTTGTGGGGAGACGCACAAGGACTTCGTGCAGGTTGGTGTGCGCGTACATTCGGAGGGCCTGCGCGTTCACGCCAGCGGTCCTTCACAAGGTCAACCGTGGAGCGTTGGCCCCACGCGCTTCGAATACGAGGGGCGCACATTGATCTACTCTCTCGGGCCGCGCAAAACCTCCTCACTCGACGAGCTCGGTACCTGGCTCAAGACGTTCCACCGTCAAGATCCTGATAGGCAGTACTCGATCGAAAGTGGTTCGAAGGCTATCTACGGGGACATCGTCCCCGTTGTCGACGCGCTCGTGACGATCGGCGTCGGTGACCTTCGATTCGCTCGAGGTAGATAGGGGGACGTGAACGTTGAAAGGCGCCACGGCTGCTTGGCGGGCGGGGAAGCGCCAGCGAAATGAGAGAAAGCCACGGCCCAAGCGATGGGGTGCCGGCACTCCCTTTGAGTGGGCTCAATGCCGGAAGTGTCGCGTGCCCGTGAAGACCATCGGAACCCCATGCTCGTTGCAGGCGGCGACGACGGCCTTGTCGCGAATTGAGCCGCCGGGTTGGAGGATGGCGACGACGCCGGCCTCGATGGCGGTTTCGACGCCGTCGGGGAAGGGGAAGAAGGCGTCCGAACCCAGGACCGAGCCTTGGACCTCGTCACCGGCTTTCTCGACGGCCAGCTTGACCGAGTCGACGCGCGACATCTGGCCGGCTCCGACCCCGAGGACGCGGGTGCCCTTGACGAGCACGATGGCGTTGGACTTGACGTGCTTGGTCACGAGGTTCGCGAACAAGAGCGCCGCTTCTTGTTCGGAAGTGGGCTTGGCCTCGGTCGCGTAGTCGAAGTCGGTCGGGGTCTCCGACGAGCGATCGCGATCCTGTACCAGGAAGCCGTCGCGCAGGTGTTTCAGCTCGTACTCGAGCTGGGGCCGTTGATCCGGTCCCACCGGGCCGCAGGCCAGGAGGCGCACGTTCTTGCCCCACTTGGGGCCCGTGCGCAGCTCCTCTTCGGCGTCCTTGTCGAAGGAAGGCGCGACGATGGCCTCGACGAAGCGGTTGCCGTCGGTCAGGAACCTGGCGGAGTCGATGTCGAGAGGGCGGTTGAAGGCCAACACCGATCCAAAGGCGGACAACGGGTCGCCCGACCAGGCCGCTTCGAGGGCGGCGGCTGGGGTGTCGGCACAGGCCGCACCGCAGGGATTGGTGTGCTTGATGACACAGGCGAAGGGCTCTTCGAACTCGAGGGCCAGCCCGAGGGCGGCGTCCAGGTCGACGAAGTTGTTGTAGGAGAGGTCCTTGCCCCCGAGAAACTCCGCATGGGCCACGCTGGTGCCGGTCTTGGCCGTGCGGTAGAAGGCCGCGGACTGGTGCGAGTTCTCTCCGTAACGAAGCTGCTTCTCGTAGCACTTGCCCGCCAAGGAGAAGCTCGACGGGAAGAGGTTTTCGTCTGAGCGCTCGCCCTCGAAGAGCCAACCCGAAACCGCCGCGTCGTAACGGGCCGTCAGGCTGAAGGCCTTCTGGGCCAGCTCGCGGCGCAGACCGTCGGAGACGGCGCCGTCCCGCTCCTTCAGTTCGATCGCGACGCGCTCGTAGTCCGTGGGGTCGGTCACGATTGTGACGAAGGCGTGGTTCTTGGCCGCCGAGCGCACCATGGTCGGCCCACCGATGTCGATCTGCTCGATGGCCTCGGAACGATCGACGGGCCGTTCGGCGCCGCCCTTGGCGATCGTCTCCTCGAAGGGATAGAGGTTCACGCAGACGAGATCGATCTGTCCGATCCCGTGCTCCTTCATGGCGGCCACATGGGTGGGCTCGTCGCGGAGCGCGAGAAGGCCGCCGTGGATCTTCGGATGGAGCGTCTTGACGCGCCCGTCCATCATCTCCGGGAAGCCTGTGACGTCCGAAACCTCGCGCACGGGCACACCGGCGTCGGCGATCAGCTTGCGGGTGCCCCCGGTCGCGAGGATCTCGACCCCCATGTCGCTGAGGATGCGAGCGAACTCGGCGCAACCCGACTTATCGGAGACACTGAAGAGGGCTTGGGTGACTTTGGTGGTACTCATTTGCCGGCGCGGCGCAGGTAGGCGTGGATGAATTCGTCGATGTCGCCGTCGAGAACGGCGGAGATGTTGCCCTTCTCGACGTTGGTTCGGTGATCTTTGACCCGTTGTTCGGGCTGCATCGTGTAGGAGCGGATCTGATTGCCCCAGGCGATCTCGCCCTTCTCGCCATAGAGCTGGGACATCTCCTTGTCCCGCTCGGCATCGCGCATCTTGACCAGCTTGGCCTTGAGCAGCTTCAGGCCGGTGGCGCGGTTTTTGTGCTGGCTGCGCTCGTTCTGGCAGCGCACGACGATGCCGGTCGGGATGTGCGTGATACGGACGGCCGATTCCGTCTTGTTGACGTGCTGGCCGCCGGCCCCACCGGCGCGCATTGTGTCGATCTTCAGGTCGGCATCCTTGATCTCGATGTCGATGTCCTCCTCGATGTCGGGGGTGATGTCGACCGAAGCAAAGGCCGTGTGGCGCCGGGCCTGGGCGTCGAAGGGGCTGATACGCACCAGGCGGTGGACACCGGTCTCGGCCTTCAGGTATCCGAAGGCGTAGTCCCCCTTGATCTGGATCGTCGCCGAGCGAATCCCGGCCTCGGGTTCGTCGATGCGTTCGATCTGCTCGCAGTCGTAGCCCTTGGCCTCGGCCCAGCGCACATACATGCGCAGGAGGATCTCGGCCCAGTCACAGGCGTCGATGCCGCCCGCCCCCGCGGCGATGGCCAGGAAGGCACCCGCGGAATCGTGGGATCCGCCCAGCATTACCTGGAATTCGAGCTGGTCGAGCTCCGACTCGGCCTGCTCGGCGGCCTGGGTCAGGTCCTCGAGCACCGCGTCGGCGTCCTCGGCCCCCATCTCCAGCAGGAGCCCGGACTCCTCGAGCAGGGTCTCGGTCTTGCGGATGGATTCCACGGTCCGGCGGAGCGTTTTCAGCTCGCCCAGAACCTTCTGGGCCTTCTCTTGCTCGTTCCAGAACTCGGGTTCGTTCTGGAGCGCTACCAGCTCGTCATGTCTCGCTGCCTTGGCAGGGTAGTCAAAGACCCTCCATCAGCTGTTCGAGACGACGACGGGCGGCGAGAGAGCGGTCTTGGAAGTCACCTAGGCTGGACATGGCGCGCGGAAATATACGTCGCGCGAAGCCTCGGTGAAAGCTCTCCCTTGGAGAAAGGGCCTAGGAGGTTTTCCAAAGCCCCGAAAGGGGCTTCTCTGGGGCCCGCTGAGGGTGACGGCCGACGTGGGCAGAGGTGCGGGTCTTGTTGTTTTGAACGGACCCACGTCGACCGTCATGTACCAGCTTGGGCATGCCATCGGCATGAGCTCCCCGAGGTCCCAAGGTGGATCTCGAGGTTTTTGAATAGAACTAGTCGCGACGCCCTTCCATCCAATCGAAGACACCGCGTTCCTTGATACGGGACTCGATCTCCTTGCGCTCGCGAGGCACGTTCTCGGTGAGCACCCGGGCACCGTTTTCCGTGATCAAGACGAGGTCCTCGATACGGACACCGGTCGATCTTCCACGGTCGTAGAGTCCCGGCCCGATCGAGATGACGACACCGGGCTCGAACGGCTGGCGATGGGACGGATCGACGGGCTCGAGTCCGACGAAGTGGCACGAGAAGTGGCGACGCAGCTGAAAGAGCCCGTGACTGCGAAACACCTTCGTGATGGCACCATCGACATCGACCAGCTTGGCTCCGGGCTTGGCGGCCGCGATGCCGGCCTTCTGGGCTTCGAGCACGACGTCGTAGATCTCCGCCTGATAGGTCGAAAAGACCCCGCTGGCGGGCCAGGTGCGCGTCAGGTTGCTGGCGTAGTGATCGACCTCGGAACCAAATTCCACCAGAACCAGCTCGCCGGCCACCAGCTCGCGATCGGAGGTGCTCGCCAGCATCGTCGTCTGGCGTCCTGACTGCACGATCGGCGGGAAGGCCGAACCGTCGGCGCCGGCACGAATCTGGGTCAGGTTCATCAGCGCGACCAGGTGCGAGGCCGGAACGCCCGGGCTCGTCGAACGCATGGCCTCTTCGATGGCGAGGGCGCCGATGCGACCGGCTTCCGCGAGGGCCGTGATCTCGGGCGCTTGCTTGATCCAGCGCATCTCCCTCAACGCCGGAGCCAGATCGACGATGCGGACGTCGAGACGTTGCCTCAGACGCTCCGCGAGCTGGTCGGCACGGTTGACGCGACCATCGAGGCGGTCCATCTTGCGCTGGCGCTCGAAAGCGTAGGCGCGGTGCTGGGACTCGCCCATCGTGATGGCGGGATACAGCGCCAGCCCGAGGGTCTCACGCTCGCCCAGAAGCTCCTCGACGAGGGCGATCAGCTGGGCGTTGGTCTCCGCGTCGTTGCGCGTGATCTCGGTGAAGCCCGTCAAGGGAGCCACCCAGGCGTCCTCCGCGTCCCACAGATGACCCGAGCGGGCTTCCCGCCAGGGGTCCGGCGGCGGCAAGAGCAGGATCTCCCGACCGGTCTCTCCGTCGAGGATCAACGCGGTGTCGGGGCTCTCGATGCCCGTCAGGTACCAGAACGTGTCGTCCTGATGAAAACCATCGCTCGAACGCGGGCGCCCCAGGCCGCGGAAGAGCATCAACTCGCCGTCCATCCGGCGCATGAGCTCGGCACGGCGCTCACTGTGGAATTCCTTTCCAAGGCCGCACTCCTTCTGGGGAGCAGCGAGGCCTGACAACGAGCAGAGGGCGAGAAGGGGGAGTGCGTTTCGTATCATCACGGAAGGCGTAGGTTAGGAGCCTTGGATTGAAGCGACTACTTCGGTCGGCGGTGGCACCGGCCTTGCGTGCGTTGCAAGGTCCGAACGTTCCGCGAACGCACAGAGACTCCCCATACCATCGAGGCGGAAGAACCTTCCAGTCGCGCGAGCACAGAGCTACGGTAGCCCCCATGCGCTTCCCCGAGCCCCCCCTCGAAGCACGCTTTCTGCGGCGGTACAAACGCTTCTTCGCCGACGTGGAACTCGCGAACGGCGAGGTCCTGACCGCCCACTGTCCGAACACCGGGGGACTCCTGGGTTGCTTGAACGAAGGCGCGCCGGTTTGGCTGCGCGATTCGAAGAGCGAGACACGCAAGCTGCGCTACACCTGGCAGGCGATCCAGGCGGAAGATACCTGGATCAACGTCGACACGGCCCTGCCTAATCGGGTCGTCACCGAGGCGATCGAAGAGGGTCGCATCCCCGCCTTCGCGAACCATCGTGAACTGCGCCGTGAAGTTCCCTATGGAGATCGCAGCCGCATCGATCTTCTGGTAACCCAGGCCGACGGAAGTCCCTGCTATATCGAAGTCAAGACCACAACCCTGGCGAAGGACGGCGTCGGTCTTTTCCCCGACGCGATCACCGAGCGCGGCCGCAAGCATCTGGGCGAACTGGCTCGCCTCGCTCGCAAGGGCATTCGCGCCGTGCAGTTCTTCTGCATCAGCCGCGAGGATGTGCGTGCGATCCAACCCGCCGACTTCATCGACCGCGAGTACGGCAAGGCCCTGCGTCGGGCCATACGAGCCGGTGTCGAGGTGCACGCATGGATCTCTACCGTGAAGCCGATGGAATTCAGGGTGACGCGCGAAGTCCCCTTCGAACTTCCCGCGCTGCCTGCTCTCGCCAAGAAGAAGAAGCGGGCCAAGAGGCGGACAAAATCCGGCGCCAGCCGATGAGCAAGATCAAGAGCATCTGCGTCTTCACCGGCTCGAGCACCGGCGGACGCATGGAGTACCACGACACCGCCTGCGCCCTCGGTCGCCTGATGGCCGAGCGCAAGATCCGCCTTGTCTTCGGCGGCGGTCGAGTCGGACTGATGGGCATCATCGCCAACGCCACCCTCGAAGCGGGTGGCGAGGTCATCGGCGTGATCCCCCGCGGCTTGCAGGAACGCGAAGTCGGTCACGACGGACTGACACGCCTCGAAGTCGTCGAAACCATGCACGAACGCAAGGCCCTGATGGCCGAGCTATCCGATGCCTTCGTCGCCATGCCTGGCGGACTCGGAACGTTCGAGGAACTCTTCGAAGTCTTGACGTGGTCCCAGCTCGGCATCCACAAGAAGCCCTGCGGCCTCCTGAACACCGCCGGCTACTACTTCCCCCTGATCAGCTTCCTCCGCCGAGCCACGGACGAGGGCTTCGTCTCCCCCGAACACCGCGAGATGCTCCTCGTCGAGGAGGATCCCGCGGCCTTGCTCGAGCGTTTCGAAGCGTACGAACCCCCGGACTTCGAAGCCTGGTTGGACGCGAAGAAGACGTAGAGCCTGCTCTGCTAGAACTGGAACTCGATCCCGCGGAACTCCATGGCCGTCGAGGGCATCTTCCAGGACGAGATCGAAAAGCGCTCGAACACCGGGTTCGAGGGAGTGTGCCCCGGGGAACCCGTCAGTACGGCTTGCATACTCAAGCGCACCTCGAGGTTGTCCGTTGGGGTCGTCGGAACGCCACCGAAGTTGAAAGACACCTGCGTGATGCCGGCGATGTTGGCTGGGGGAGCGAGGAGGAAAGGGCCGGGTAGTGAGTTGTAGGGCTCGATGGTGACCACCTGGTCCGCATCGATCGAACGGATGTCGAAGCCTGCTACCAGATTCGGCGACGTCACGTTCGGTGCGATCTGCCAGGACTCGTCCGGCTGCAGGCGGTACAGGACCTGCAGGCAAGCGATTTGACCTCGCGCGGGTAGCTGAAAGGGAGCATCGCGCTCGAACTCGATCAGGATCTCAGCCGTCGCGGACAGTGAGTTGCCAGAGGGCGTCGTCGAGATCCATTGCAGGTCGTTGATCTCGATCGCCTCGATGTTCGTACAGCTCTCGAGCATCGTAAAGGTCAGGGGCACGACGGTTTCGTTACCACTGAGGTCGGTCAGGCCGATATCTGCAGTGTAGGTGTTCTCGATTCCATCCGTATTCGAGGGATCGAGACCCTGGATCACGACCGTATGTCGCTTCGCAGGGGCATTCACCAGGGTCACGTGCGTCGGACCACCCGGAACGGACGTTTGAACGTCCAGGGTCACCGGTTCGTCGGCCTCGATGTAGAACTTGGCATACGTCGCACCGGTGTGATCCAGGCGCGGATAGCCGAAACTCACTACCGGATCGCTCGTATCCGAAACCGTGGGGTTGGGTAGCAACGGATTCGCACCATGTGCGCTTTCGTATCCGTCCGGGAACCCGTCGTCATCGGTGTCGATATCGTCAGGGTTCGTCCCGAGGCTGGCCTCGATCTCGTCACTCAACCCATCGCAATCGGGATCCATGGCCCAGCGGCGACCGTCACCCCGCGGCAATCCGAGGAAGACGTTGTTGGCTTCGCCCAAGCTGGCCTGGGTGACGAACTGGGTCAGGGTCAAGTTGGGCACACCGACTTCGTTGGCCTCGAAGAAGCCCTCCATTCCATTGACACCCGGGAAGTACTGCCAGCGCAGCTCTCGCGGTGTCGAGGAGATGCTCGTCGTACCGAAGGCCACGACATCGATCCAACCACGCCTGACCTGCTGGAAGAGCAGGTTGCGAATGCGCTTCTCGGCGATATCCGTTCCGGTATCGTCGAGTTGAACCGCCGCATGCGCCGCCGGCGCGATGCCCTGGTCGAACTGATGCATGAACGCCGCAACATCACTGCGTTGTTGATCGGTCAAGACGAAGAAAGCGTTGGCGAAGTCGAAGATGTCCAGGATGTTGCCCGAGTGCAACAAGCCGTAGCCGCCACGCGGAATGGGCAACGGGTTGAGCAATCCGGGATCCGTCAGGAACACGATGTCCTGGTCCTTGTGGTTCATCTGACGCAGGTGCGCCACTCCGACGTTCCGTGCTCGAGCGATGTCGGGTAGCGCATCCGGAACGGAAAGCCCCTGGGAGCCATTCGGAAGCGAGTGACAATCCGCACAGGTGAAGGGCCCGTCGGAGGGAATCTCGATGTAGTGCTCCTGCCCGCGCACCGCAGAGCCGGCGAGGCCGTTGCGGAAAACCTGCGGCGTCTGCTCGTCGTCCAGGATGCGTTTCTTGTGCTGGTTGTGGTTGGCGTGCGGTTGCAACGAAAAGACGAACTCGACGAAATCATCGAGATCGCCTCCGGGCGTGTCATCCAGGGGATCGTCGTGCCCGAGCAACCCGGGGAAAGCCACGTTGAAGTCCGGCAGGGAACGTTCTTCGCGCCAGTGATAACCAGGCGTGTCCTGAATACCTATCAGGCTCTGGGTGACCATGACGTCCTTCTGGTCATCATCGAGATCCGATAGCTTCCAGGCAAGGCCATCCGCGGCGCCAGCTGCGTGACAGGATGCACACGTCGTACGCCCGTTCAACGAGGGGCGGGCGTCGTAGAAGATCTCGCGACCCTTCTTCACGTCCTCGGGAGTCGGATCCACACCCAGCAGCAGGGTCAGCGGAGGTGCTCCGAGGTCACTCAGGAAGTAAACGAGGATCTCGTTCGTGCCCCAACAGTAGACCGCCAACAGCGTCCCGGTCCCCGGATCGACGATCAAGTCGCGCGGGATCGAGCCGTCTGGCAGATCGATTTGCGAGACACGGTTACCGTCCGGATCGAGCAACGCCACGATGTCCCCCGTCGAGCTGGCGACACCTGCCCATCCGGCAATGATGTCGTTCGTGGTCGGCACGAAGGCCAGGGCATACGGGAAAGAGACCGAGGTGTTCGCCGCATACTCCAGACTGTTGCTCGAGGGATCGTTGTCGTCGAGATCAATGATGCGATCCGGGAGATCCATCGACGCCGCGAGAGCCGCGGGCGCGAAAATCGACAGGTTGTTGCTGGCGAAGATGCCCTTCAACTCTGCCTCACTGCGTTGCCCTGGCAGGTCGTTGTGAAGGTCGACCGCCAACGCCCAGTACTCGCCGGTCAACGGATTGCGCGCGTGCTCCATCATCAGCGTGCCGGCTTCGCGACCGGAAAAAGCCCCGGGAGTGACGCTTCCACCCACCAGCGGGAAGACCAACAGGTCTTCGTCCGGCAAACCACCCCCGGCCAGTCCACTGATGTTCACGATCTCACCGGTCGCCTGCTCGAGCGTGTTCTCCACGCCGAACAACCCCGGCAGCGGTCCCGTGTTGTTGCCCGACAGCATCGGCGCGACGATCAGGACACGTTCCTCGGTCACGGGATGAGTATCGAGGAACATAAAGCGCGGCTGTTCACCGGGAACGTCATGGCGTTCCAGTTCGGTGATGTTGCTTGGATCGTTGATGTCCAGGGCAACGATGATGTTCTCCGCTTGCGAGCACACGTACGCGAAACCGGTGCTCTCATCGACGATCAGGTCGCCCGGCTCGTTCGGGAGCTCGTAGACACCCAGGACCTCCCCGGTGAAACGATCGTGCATCGCCAGTGCGTGGGTCGAGCCGCCCAGAACGACGACGCGATCCCCCCAGACGTCCAACGAAACCGGGTTGTTCAACGTGGGCCAACTGCCCTCGGGTTCTGGCGTGATGTCGACGTGACGCACAAGCCGGCTTCCGTGGGTATTCAGCGCATATAGGTTGCCATCGATCGAGAAGTCCATGCCCCGCACGGTCTCGACGTTGAAGTTCGTGTAGTCACGGAAGTTGTTCGTGACTTGCTCATACGGCCCCTTTTGGGGCGGAAATTTCATGTGCTGAATCTTGCCCGGCGTCTGACCAGCGGCGATCGAAACCAAGACCAGACCCGCCAAGGTTGGGGCGTTGCTGCGAAGTGCTCTCATGACCATCGACTCCTCTTCCAGAACCCGCTTTGGGTGCACGAACTCCGGCCGTGCGAACAGGCGCGCCCCACCGCTGGGTTCTGCTGGCGCAAGGCGCCCGGTCCCGTTGGCCAGGTCCTGGCTCCTATGGTCTCAGGAAACTCAGAACTTTGTCCTTGAACGGGTCCAGGGGTCGTTGGCGAAGCACCACCTGCCCTCAGACAGCGAATCCCCCTTGGCCTCATCAAGGCGTCCGTTCGCAATGAGTGCCCACGAGTCACCCTCGCTTCCGTCTCCTCCTCGCGCGTTTGCCTTCGCCAAGAATCTCCGTGGTTTGTGTCCCGGGCTGTGCCTCAGCTTCCGCAGGTCGGTCAGCCAGGGTTCATGAGACTCTGGCCTCCAACAACTTTCCGCGATATGAAGAAAACACTACTAACGACCCTGGTTTCCATTCTGTTTGCGACCTCTGCCTGGACCCAGAGCTCGAATAGATTCAACAGCATGGTGGTCACCACGGAGATGGAGGGGCAGGTGCTCATGATCATGAACTGGGGTGCGGAGCCCGTGAGCATCTACTGTCATCTCGAGACCGGCGCGGAGAGAGGCTACATAGCCGTTCCTGGGGCTGTTTGGACGTCCCCCGTGTTGCAGTACCCGGCGACATTTTCGGCCAGCCTCTCTTGGCGTGCCGTGCTCGGTGTCGGCTTTACTCCCGTTTTGGCACTAACTTGGTTCGATGGAGATCAAGGTCCTCACAAGACCGGCAGGGGCGCCATTTCGCATCATGGCCACACAACCCCCGCCGTTCTGGACACCAAGGCGAGTCCACGGGTTACGAGCTCATGGCCGTCCTCTGCCAGTAGACGGGGCGCAGGCTAGGGGGTGTCAAGGGGCGGGTACCTCCGCGTTTGCCCGAGAGCAGCGGCGGCGTCAGTGTGACCCCGGGGCGCTCGACGACTTAGTGGAAATCAAAGCGCTTGCGAACGAATATCGCTCTTGTCGAAAGAGGCCAGGTGCCACTGGGTGGAACCCGACTTGGCGCCGCTGCCACTCCCCTCCGAGGCCTTTCAAGACTCGCTCAAGTAGGCGTGAAGGCCCTCGGCAAAGACGCGATGTACCGGAGGTGTGGGGTGCTGGTCGGTGGGGTGCACCCAGAAGTCCGCATCCGAATACGACCCGAGCGTCTCGACGAAGGCTTGCAGCGGAGGGAGCAGATCCAGGTGCTCGATTCCCTCCGCACTGCAGAAGCGACTCACCTCGTCATGCAGCCTGTAATAGGGATAGTTCTCCTCGAGCCCGGTCATCATCGGGAAAATTGCCACGAGCATGCGGACCCCGCGTTCGTCCAGGAGGGCTTTCAATCTCAGCAAGCCGGCTCTGCGCAACGTCCACGGTCCATCGCCGACCACAAGGGCGGCTTCGCGTTCGAATCTCGCTTCGGGGTCCTGCGCCTGACTTCGCTCAAACGCACGCCGCCGCAGACGCAACTGCAGTCGCAGCAGGATCTGCGAGTGGCCTCCGAGCCAGGGATCCCTGAGCCGCTCCGGTAGTTTGGCCATCGCGACGCGTCGGTCCATGTCGTTCAGACAAAAGCCGACGATGACAAGATCGGGATCCAACGACAGTCCCGTCTTTTCGACCCAATCGGCATACATCCTGGGCTCGTGCGCCCCCTCGGCCAGTCCCGCATTGACGACCTCGACCACCTCGGATCGTCTGGCTTGCAAAAGAGCTTCAAGCTGCTCGGCCCAGGTGTCCTCGGCCTGAACGCCCAGGCCGAACGTGAAGGAATCCCCGACCGCCAGCGCACGGAATTCGCCGGGAGACCTGGGCCCGATCTCCTCGTTGCGCAGACCGAGGGAATTCGAGTCGACGCGCACGCAGCCCCCGGGGTCGAAATAACTCCAGTCGGGACGGTCATAGCACATCTTCATGGCCATCACGCGCTGCTCCCCGTGGGCGCTCTCGCGCACGGCCTTGATGACGTCCGATAACGGAACCCGAGTACCCTCGCTATCCAGAACGAAGGAACGCTCGTACGTGGCCGGAGCCAGGATGAGCTGCATGGCGAGCTCTGTCAGACCGATCGCCGACAGGACGCCCAGGCCCACGGCATAGAACAGCCGTCGTCGCGTTCCGCCGGAAGCGCCCTTCTCTGTCCGTTTGTTCATCGGTTTTGTCGCCCAGGCTCTCGCGCCCACAGACGACTTTAGCACTCGGCCGAGTCGTCGCCCCCACGTCTGGCTCGAATGCTGCCGCTCGTCGAACGAAAAGTGCGCGCTCACCTCGCCACAGGAGTGCATGGCCCCCATGGATCCTGGTCGGACATATGGTTTCTTGCCGAACGAGTTCTTCGTAGGGTACGGGAGGTTATGTCCTACCTACCGATTGAAGATCACGGTTTGATCGGCAATATGCGCACGGCGGCTCGAAGCCCTCGGCAACTTCCCCCAGGCCTTCACGCATCTGGCACTGATCAGCGCGGCTTTCAACCTCGACCGCGCGTTAGGGTCGGGGGAAGGTCACGCATGAGGAAGACGACACTCGGGCCGCGAAGCCCACTCGGAGAGTAGAATCTGCGTCCATGCAGCGCCTGATACTATTCCTGGTCTTCGGTTTCGCCCTCGCCTGCGCAACGCTCTCGCCAACGTCCTCCCGTACACGTTGGTGGAAGGGAAATACGCATACGCACACGCTTTGGAGTGATGGGGATGGTGCGCCGGAGCTGGTTGCGGATTGGTATCGATCCCGCGGCTACCATTTCCTGGTGTTGAGCGATCACAACGTGCTCTCGGAAGGTGAGACCTGGTTTCCCATCTCACAGGGCGGCAGGTTGAAACCCGATCAGGTAACGCGGCTCGAAAAGGACTTTGGTCGAGAGGCCGTCCAGCAGCGGAATGGATCAGACGGAGAAGAGATGCGTCTCGCCACGCTGTTAGAACTGCGCGAGCGCTTCGAGATCCCCGGAAGCTTTCGCTTCGTTCAGGGTGAAGAGGTTACCGGAGCCTTTGGGGAAGCGCCCGTGCACATCAACGGGCTCGGCCTGGACGAGGTGATTCAACCACTGCCGGGGTCGAGCCTGCTGGACACGGTGCAACGGAACATCGATGCCATCCACGCCCAGGGAAAGAGGATTGGCAAGCCTACGCTGGCCCATCTGAACCATCCCAACTTCGGCTGGGCCCTTTCCGTCGAGGAGCTCGCCGGGATCCGCGGCAACGGATTCATCGAGATCTTCAATGGGCACCCCTTCGTGAACAACTACGGCGACGCAACGCATCTGGCGACCGAGCGCGCGTGGGACATCGCCCTGTCCATGCGCATGCGTTCGTCGAATCCGGAACTCCTGTTTGGCGTGGCGTCCGACGATGCCCACAACTACTTCTCAGAGGAGCGCACCGCGGCCAGCCCGGGGCGCGGATGGGTTCATGTGCGCGCCGCTAGCCTCGCTTGCGACGATCTGATCCGAGCCATGCTGCGCGGTGATTTCTACGCCTCTAGCGGTGTCGAACTGACCGACATCGGCACACGGGATGACAGCTATTTCGTCGACATCGCGACAGAACCGGGAGTGACCTACACGACCACGTTCATCGGAACACGCCGTGATGCGATCGAACGAGACGAGATGGGTGTCGTGCTGCTGAAGAGCACGTCCAACCCCGCGACCTACGTTTTTCGAGGCGACGAGCTCTTCGTGCGAGCCAAGGTCACATCCTCACTCGCGCACCCGAACCCCTACGCCGAGGGCGATCGCGAATGCGCCTGGGGGCAGCCCGTTCCCGGTCCCGCAGCCGGTGTACACTGAGAGACCTGATGGGCGACACCCTCACGACAAGACACCGACAGCTGCTCCTTTGGCGAACGCGCACGACAGGCGCCATCCTTCCTCTCCTTGCCTGCCTGGTCGCCCTCTTCAGCATGCGTGGTGAGGGCCTCGTCTATTCCTTGCTCGGGACCGTCGCCCTCGCCAGCTTGATTCTCTTTGCGGTCTTCGCCGCGCAGACTCTCACCGCACTGCACAGCTTCGCCCTGGAGGTCGGCGGCCAACGCTATGCCTTCGCGCAGACCGCCCTGGCTGCGTGCTTGGCTCCGGTTCTGGGGATCGGCGTCGTGTTGATTCCACTGTTGGTCGAAAACGACGCGAGGAAGGGCGTCGCCGAGTGGCATCAGGCGAACCATCCGCCTCTGGAACGCTCGCTGGTCGAGACGATCGTCGTCATCGGGATCTTCGCGGTGATTCTCCGCATCCCTTATTTCTTCTAGCCGACCCTGTATCGGTCGGTCTCGGCTCAGATCGAAACGCCGTAATCGTCCGTATCGTCGATCGGATACTGCGGGCCACCGGGGCCGCCGACGCGGCTGGCCCAGGGGTCGGGTTGGGCCAGGGCCGGAACGACCTGACGACTGACAGCAACGGCGGCATGGTAGCGCGCGCCGCGGCTGATCGTCTGGTAGAGCATGGCAAGCTGTCCGAGCAGGAACAGGAAGGCGACGCTCTTCCAACCGGAGAGCTCGCCGAGACCTCCGTTGAAGCTCGAGGAAAGCCGACCGACACCGAAGACCACGAGGATCTCGATCAAGAGCAGCACCGTCAACGGCCGCAGCGTCTTGACCGGATGCCAAAGGAAGAGACCGACCGTACAGAGGCCCGCCCAGACCGCCGAACGCGTGTTCTGTAGAGCCATGCGCGTGCGCGTGTAGTCGCCCCAGGCCAGGATCAACGCGAAGGCCATTGCATAGACGGCCGCCCGAGCGCGCTCGATCCAAAGGGCGGAGCTCTCGGAGGTGAGGACCTCGAGATTGCCGTCCTTGGTGCCGCAGAAGAGGTTTATCAGCACCTTCCACGGCCAGCCGTGCAGCAACCAACCGGCGAGCGAAAGCAACAACAATGACAGAAGCATCAGGCGAGTGAAGCGCCAGAAGTAACGCGCGCCGCCCCAGAAGAAGCGCCGCAGCGAATGGCCCTCGGTGCGCTCGAGGAAAACCTGTAGCCAGCCTCCCGCGGAAAAGGCACAAAAGAGCGCGACACTGAGGCCGAGCACCGCAGCGAGCACGGCGCTTTGGGCGCGCAGTCCTTCGAGCTCGCCCCCGTGATCGAATCGGAACGTCTCCGCCATGGTGGCGAACACCGAACCAGGGGCGTAGGACGATTGGAGGGTCGAGTCGAACCAGGCCTTCCAAGGGAGAGCGATAACGATCGCGAGCGCGAGCGGGATGCTCCAGCAGAAGAGCCACAGGGGAGTGCGCTTCATCGTAGCGCGCAGCGAATACCAGAACTGAAAGAGGCGGGGGCGTGTGATTTCGTCCATGGCTTAACCTCCGATGCCCCCGATCCAGTGCAGATAGCGCTGATACTGAGACAATACGCGTTCGCTCCAGCGCCATGGCGCCGCGCGGTCGGACGTCTCGAACCAGGAGTTGTTCGACATGTCGGCATCGATGTAATAGCTGCGCTCGGGATCGATCTCGACGGAAATCAGCTTCTCGCGCCGTTCGAATTCCAGCTTCAGCCAGCCCTCGCGTTGTTGCTGGGGGCGAGTCCAGACGATCTCTTCGACCACGCGCTGGGGTTCGGCATCGACTTCCACATCGTCCCCGCTCTCGGCGGGGGGCGCTTCGAACACGAGCCGCACCGGGACGGGCAAGCACAGCTCGCCTTCGTTGCGCAGAACGATCTCGGTCTGCCAGGTCGTACGTTCCTCGCCGTTCGGCTCCGAGTCGGGCTGCTCGAGGAAGGCACCGCCTTCGCTTTGGAAGTAGCCCTTGGGTTCCGGGCGCGCCACTTGGTTGACCTCGACGCTCCAGTCGACCGTTCCGCGCCCCTGGAAGAGCTCCTCGAAATACCACTCGAGCTCTTCACCGGAACCTTCCTGGAAGGAGGCGTAGAAGTCCTCGGGATAGGGATGGTCGTAGCGCCATTCCCGGGAGAAGTGTCGCATTCCGCGCAGGAAGGCCTCGTCGCCGATTACCGCGGGAAGCGAGCGCAGGGCCACGGCCGGCCGCGGGTAACTATTCGTTCTGTACGAGAGCCGGTCGACGTACTCCCAGGCCTTCGTTTCGATCGGATCGCTGGAGGGATCGCGGAGATATCCGGAGCGATCGGACCAGCGGGGGTCCGTCAATTCACGTGCGAACGAGAGTTCGGGCTGGTCACGCCAAAGGTCCACGTAGCCGGACGAGCGGAGGGGCTTCCAGTGGGGATCGTAGAAATAAGGAAGGGGTATGCGCACATCGCGGAAGGCCAGCGCATTGGCAACCTGGCTTCCACCTGGAAGGCTGGAGACGCGCTTGCCGTCGACGAAGGTCCCGGCGTAGTTGGTGGTTCCACGTCGGGGACCATACACACGCCAGACAACCTCGGAGTCGGTGAAAGAATTGAGCCCTTCGTCGAGCCACGCCGCCTCGAACTCGTTGTTACCGACCAACCCATACCAGAACTGGTGGCCGCATTCGTGAATGGTCACGCCTTCCGGACGCTGCATGTCCTCGGTCGTGTTCATGCGTGAGCCACACGTGAAGAGCGTCGGGTATTCCATGCCGCCGGCACCGCCACCGCCGAAGGGGGGATCGACAACGGTCACGTGCTGGTAGGGATACTCCCCGAACCAGAGGCCGTAGAAGAACAGCGCCGCGTTCGTGGCGCGGAAGTGGCGATCGGCCTGGTCCTCGCGCTCGGGGTGGATGAGAATCGTCACGTCGACGGGCCGCAGGGTCAGGTCTTCGTCATCACCGAAGGCCTTGCGCGCACGTTCGATCTCCTCGGGATAGTCCTCGGCCCATTCCTCGAAGCGGAAGGTGCGCTGCTTCACGACAAAGCGCGGATCCGCGGTCCATGCGAAGTCGTGAACGAGGGGAGTCTTCCCGAAGGCATCCGTGCTTCTTTGATCCCGCGACGAGGGCGCGACGAAACGCACTTCGAGCCTACCGCCTTCGGTCCGCTCGCCTTCGCTGATGCCCGAGCCGAAAACCTTGCCGCGATACTCGACCGGCAGGTTCAAGGTGACGTCATAGTTGCCGAAGTCCGCGAACCATTCCGAGTTGCGGTGGAATTGATGCGTGTTCCAGCCCTTGCCGGCCTCGTAGACGCCCAGTTTGGGGAACCACTGCGCGACCAGCAAGAAGTCGTCCTTGTGTCCCGTGCGTACGCGGACCCGGGGGAGTTGCGCCTCCCAGTCGATTTCAACCTTGGTCGTCTCGCCACTTGGCAACGGGCGGGGAAGGGGAACGCTGAAGACGGTGCGGTCGTCGGGATTGCCGTCGTCGGGACGCTCGTACTTGAACTCGGGCATCAGGTCCTTCTCGCCGTCGTATTCATACAGGCGAATGCCTGTGACCTGGGACCAACCCCATTCTTCGTTCTTACGGGTCGAACGGTCCCCGTCCGCCGCCTCACGCATGAAGGTCGAGCGGTTGTTCGAGAAGGCGTTCAGGTAGAGGTGGAACCAGAGCTCCTGTACGTCCTCGCCGCTGTTGTTGGTCCAGCGCAACTCGAGCGACCCGGTCAGGCGTTTCGTGTCGGCGTCGAGACTGGCCTCGATGTGATAGTCGGCGCGGTTGGGCGTTGTGCGCGCTTTGGGAGCCTTTTCGGGCGGCGCCTCTTCCTGGGCTCCGGCTTCGGGATTCGCTTCGGGACTGGGAGCGACCTCGGAATCGATCAACCTGGCGGCTTCGGGCTCTTCCGTACCATCGTCTTGGCCGAGCGACTGGGTACAGAGGAGCGAAAACACGCTGAGGACCGCAAAAACACGGGCTCGCGGGCCAGATCGCCCTTCCTGACCGGAAAGTGGGTGTAGGCGTCGACCCCATCGGGGGCCCTGGGAGGGAGCGTTCGTCCTCATGAGAGAAATCCACCGATTCCGCTAATGCGCGAAAGGCAGCTGCCGATAATTGGAGCTAGGGAAACCCCTCTTTATCCTCGTGGAAAGAAGAGGCAAATGGAAGTCAAAGGCAAGAACGCAGGCGATCCGCAGGCAGCCCGTCACAGGGTTGTTGAAGCGCAACGCGATTATTACGCCACCCAGCGGTCCCAGGCCGCCACGGCGGGCTCTGAAGCTGCCAACCCGGCAGCCGCAGGCGACAGGGTGCAGCTCTCCGATTCGACCTCGAATGCCATGAAGGCAGAGCGCGCTCACGAGGAGGTGCGCGCCGCCAGAGTTGCCGAATTGCGCGCCGAGCTTGAAATAGAGGGCACGCTGAACACGCCCGAGCGCGTGGCCCACGCGGCCGCTCGCATCCTCGAAGGCTAGCCGAACCTGGGCCTGTCGGCGGGTTGTTACTCGCCGTACCCGAGCGCTTCCAGAGCAGCGCGGGTTGCGGGATCGTCCAGTTCCTCGGTCTGTGCTCGTTCGAGCGTGGCTTTGAAGCGCATGAAGAGCTGGTTCAGTTCGTCGGCATAGGCCGGCAACTCGCTCGGGGCCTCGTCCGCTTGGAGCAGTTCGATGCCGTCGCCCGACCAGATGCTGCCATCGCGGATGGCGTAGAAGCGCGGCGTATCGACGCGCAGCTCGCGTCCGTCGGCTTGCACGACCTTGACCTCCGTGTCGAAGACGCTGCGCATCCCGTAAACACCGAACGAAGCCTCGGCATCGCGGTTCGCATCCAGCTGCGAGAGATCGCGTCCCTGGGTTGAACGGCGCGTATCCCCCGCCAGTGCCAGGATCGTGGCGGCGAAATCCACCGTACCCGCGGCCTCCTCGTTCACGCCGGGTGAGATGCGGGGTGAAACGATGAAAGCGGGCACGTGGAGTTGTTCCTCGATCATGTGGTGGCCGTGCCCGAAGGGTCCGCCGCGCTCACCGAAGCTCTCGCCGTGATCGGAGGTCAAGAGCACGTGCGTGTCGTGATCACCGCCCTCTTCATCGAGAAACCGAAACAGGCGTCCCAGCTGGCCATCCATCCGGCGGATGTCCTTGGCGTAGAGCAGGCGCGCGCGTTCGATGGTGGGCCCCAGCATCGGAGACTGCCTTCGCGCGAGCATCCGTAACCGAAAGTAGACGGCTGGAATCTCCTCGTGGTCGCCGTACGGATCGTGGGGATCGAAGTAGTGCACCCACAGAAACTGGTTCCCAGGAGCCATGGCCGACAATGTCGCGATGGCCTTGTCCGTGATGTCGTCGGAGATCGAGTAGAAGTACTCCCCCGTCGTCTTCACGCCCTGCCATTCGTCCTTGATCCTCTTGCGCTCGAAGGTGAACAGATCGTCATAGGCATCGAATCCCTGCGCCAGACCGAACTGGGAGTGCACGGGAAACGAGGAGACGACCGCACCGGTGGCATAGCCACGCTCTCCCAGTCGTTCGGCAACGGTCTCGAACCCATCACCCAGCACGCACCCATTGCGCACGACACCATGCTGCCAGGGATGAAGCCCCGTGAAGAGCGACGCATGCGTGGGCTGCGTGCTCGCGGCGGACGCATAGAAGTTGTCGTAGATCAACCCGCGCCCCGCAAAGGCGCGAGTCTCCGGCATCCCCTCGCTCGTGAAGCAATCGTGGCGCAACGTGTCGACCGTGATGACCACGATCCTCTGCCCCCGCTGCGCCTCACCACCACACGCCCCGAAAAGGAACCCACAGGCCAACCAGGCCACACACCCCTCGACCCGGCCCCGCATCAAAACAACTCCCGAAACACGCCTTTGATTCTATCCAGCCCCCACCCCCTCCGTCGTACGGCCTCAGACACCTTTCGGCGACTCGTACGGGAGGCTCGTCGAAAAGTGTCTGACGCCGCACGACGGGGGGCGGGCTGTTTTGGCCCTGGGAGCACGTTTCTTCGAGATCTGTCGGTCTCTCGCCTTGGGGTTTGTGCGGGGGTCGACCTGGCGGCAGCCGGGACATTCTCAGTCGTTTCCAAAGTCGAGGACGCTGATGGCGCCCCAGCGTGCCACCGAGTTGTCGGCGGGGACGCCGTGTGGCGCGACGAGTGGCTGCGCCAGTAGCGTGCCCTTGAAACCGCGCGCTTCTGCAGGCAAGGCAGTGGAACCGAAGCCATCGTCACCACAGACGACTTCGAGTTCGTATGGGAGGAGCTCGTATCCTTCGAGCTGATAGCGCCCCTGGGGCGTGGCTTTGGGGCTGGGTGTATCCCCTTCTGCAAGGAAGATCACGGCGCGATCACCGGGCCGGGACGTGAGGCAGAGAAGGGGTTCGGGACCATCGCTCTGCAGCTCGACGGACGGCGCAACCAGCTCGATCGCGGCAGGTTTCCAGCGGATGCCTTGCGAGCTTTGAACGAGCAGATCGGACATCCCGGCACGATTGGCTGACAGGAGACCGCTCCAGGTGCGCTCGCCTGTTCGTTTCAATGCGAGGAGCCGCGCTCCGCCAACGAGGATGGTCGGATCCTCGGCATCGAAATCCAGCTGGACCTCGAGGGGAACGTCACCCAGTGCGGAAGCTCGTTCGGGACGCACGGACGGAAGAAGCGAGGCGTCGCTCCTTCGCTTCGATGGGTTGGGACCGAGCGCTCGGGACACCAGGTCAGCAAGTGGTTCGGCCAGCGAGAGCATCGCTTCCGGAGCGAGGTGCACGAAATCGATGAAGTGCAGAGGTTGCGTCACGTTGCGCTGTTCGAGGTGTTCCTGGGTATCTATAGCATCCAGACCACGTTCTCGTGCGATGTCGAGCAGCACCTTTGCGTCGCGTCGTGTACGTGGGTAGGCACGCGCGGTTTCCTCGGGGTGCGCCGGCGCGACCACGATCACTCGCGCTCCGTGGCGTTCACACAGATCAAGAATGCGCTCGAACTCGGCGGTCAACTGCCCTTCGGGAACGCGCGTTCCATACAGCGGCGACCCCGCTTCCCAGGCGCTGCGTATCTCATCCGCGGAAGCTCTAGCGCCGGCCTCGACGGCCCGTCCCAGGGAGTGCTCGAGGGCCCGGAAGATCGCCGTTTCGCGTAAGGCACGGGCGAGGCCCGAGGCCCCGCGTTCGCGTAGCTCGATATCGTTGGCCCCCATCGCGGCGGCCTGATCATTCCATGCGGCCGTGTAGAGAACGACGACATCGAGACCGATACCCAATCGCTCTTCCAGCAGCAGCCCGATCTGAACGCTCGAATATCCGGGCACACCGAAGTTCAAGACCTGCACGAGCTCGGGGTCCCACCCATGGGGGACGAGTGCCATTTGCGTCTGGAAAGGCAACGTGTCACGCGGGTCCAATCCAGTGCCAAAGATGCAGCTGTCACCGAAGACGCCGACGCGCTTCACTCCGGGCGGGGCGGGCTCCGGAGGACGGCCGCGGAAGGGCCAGTCGTCGCCGTTCGCATAGCGACCGCCGTGTTCGGCGCTATAGCGAAAAGAGCGGGCTAGCGCATAGAAGCGTTTCGGGTGCTCGACAAGCAAGCGATCCGAAGCCAGGGTCGGAAAGTCGCTCTCGAAAGCAAAGGCCTCCACGCGTGTTGGCATGAGCGCCCCCAGCAAGAGCTCGAGCGCCAGGATGCTGAGCAGCGCGCAGCCCAGAGACACGCTGAACACGCGCAAACGCCTGGCCGTGCCGCTTCTTCGAAGGTGCCCCATTCCAGATTCGATCGTAGGTGCCCGCGAGGACCTCCGGAAGATCGTTCCTGCTCCGAGTGCGCGAGCCGATCCGCGCGGGGCACCGACGCTTGCAACCCGGAAGGATTTTCCCAAATCACCCATTAAAAGGCGAGGGCGGCCGGTCGAGCACCACGACCGGCCGCCCCCAAGACTCCCCACATCACCCTGGAGTCTCTGGATTCTCAGCTACAGAGTGCTTTGCAAAGGGGCGTCCAGCCAATCGGGGAAGGCGGCGAAGTTCGCGTCCGACGACAGTGCCAGGAAGCGGAACGGCGGCGTCTCGTCGAGGATCATCCCGAGCGCCTGCACCAGCCCGGCTTTCATCGCAGCCGCGAGTCGCTCGTCGGCGAGAGCCTCCAGCACGCTCGCAGCGCTGGGCGCGGAACCATGGAACGCCAGTGACGCCGCGTATTGAACGACAAGGATCGGGTCGTCGACCTCCTGCATGGCGGAGATCAAGAGGTCCACATCCTCCGTTTCGCCCAGGATGCCGAGGGCCTGCGCGATCGTCGATTTCGCGAACGGTGAGGGTTCCTTGTCGAAGGCCCGGCGCAGACTCGCGCCGGCTTCGGCATCGCCTGAGAGCGCCAACCCCAGGGCCGCGTTGGCACGCGACATGTCGGACTTGCCGGTGAGCTCGAGGCGAAGAATGCCATGCGCCTTGGTATCTCGGCTGATCCCGAAGGCCAAGAGATACGCGCCGCGCGCGTTGGCGTTCTTCTCGCGACTGAAGGCCGTGCGCAGTTCCTTCATCGCCTCTTGATCGCCGTCCTTTTCCGACAAAATGCCGAGGGCCAACGCACCCCAGGGGCGAGCCGACTTCGGTCCATAGCGCAACGCATGCACCAAGAAATCACGCGCCTCGGGTCCACCTTGGCGACCGATGGCGATAAGGATGAGCCCGCGGGCCAGCATCTCCTTCTCCGTTTCGAAGGCGGTGAAGAGCACCGGCAGAGCTTCCGCAGACGGCAGCCGACCGAGGGTCGCCGCGGCGGAACGCCGCACCTCGAGATCGCGCGAACCGAGGGCGTGCATCAAAGCGATTTGCACCTCCGAGGGATCATCGAAGCGCAGAGCCTCGACTCCACGGGGAAGCGCGTCCTGCATGTTTCGTTTGGGCCGACCGAACTTGTCGAAGATGCCACTGACCTCACGCATGCGCTCGAGCAGGCTGGTGGACTTCGCCATGAACTGATAGAGAGCTGTGGCCTCGCCCGGGCGGAGAGCGCCATCGGACGGCGGCAGGAAGATCGCCCCCTCCTGTCCACCGGAACGTTGCGCGCTCAAACCCAGGGCCAGGTGCGCTAGCGGGCGCACATCCGGGACAATCTCCTTGCCGGGTTTACTGTCGCCCCAGAAGGCGAGCCGCATCAGCTCGTGAGTTCCGCGGCCCGGACCCGTCGCCCCGAGAGCCAGGATCGAAGCGATCCGCACGCCATGCTGGGGGTCCTCGAGATTGGCGAGGATCGCCTCGACCGCGTCTTCTCCAGCGAGGCGCCCGTACGCCACGGTTGCAGCCGCCCGCACACGTGCGTCATCGTCCTCTAGACACTCAGCCAAGATCGGGAGCGCTTCCATGCGGAGTTTGCGACCATCGGTCTCGGTGCTCGTACGGTCGCTCGCAAGCTCCGGACGGAAGGAGAGCGACCTCTCCTGCACCAACCACTCGAGCTTGTTGAATTCCCACCAAGCCCACCAATGGGTCATAAGGTCATCGATGCCGCCGGGGGTCTGCGCCGGCGGTCCAACAGTGCGCGCCGTCGAAGGCCTGCCGGTCTGCGGAGCGGTCGGTGCCGGCGCAGCGGAAGATCTGCCGCGGCGACCCGTGCGCGGTCCACGCCGCGGGCCAGTGGGTGCAGGAAGAGGAGCGCGAGTCGTGCGGCCTGCGTTCCCGCCACCGCCGGGGCGGATCCCGGGTGCTTGAATGCGAGCAGCCTCCGCCCAGCTCAGGCCGATCTCTTCGAGCCACGCGGCGAACGGCGCACTGTGTTTCACCTCGGCGATGAGCGCGTTGTTGTCCTGCTCGGCAATGGCGTGAACCAGTTCGTCTTCGCCCCAGGCATGAAGCAGTTCCGCCACGGCACAGCGCCGGCCCTCGTCATCGACGAACAGGAACTTGCGGTCCGTATCGTCGCCAGCATCGATAGGATGCCTGCCAAAGTCACCCCGCTCACAGTACTCGCGCAGTGCATCGATGGTCTCGAGACGCGATGCCTGTTGGGTCGTATCGTGCGTGACCGGAGCTGCGAGGAGCTCTGCAATCACACGTCTGTAGTGTTGCTGTAGGAGCGAGCGCTCTTCTTCGACATGCTGTTGGCTGCGAAGTTCGGGCGCCGGCACCTCCTGAGAAAGCATTCCGACCGCGATGGCCAGAACGAAGGTTGTCTTCATCATGGTTTTATATGTTTTTCGTCTTGTCGTTCATCTATCGCAGGGAATGGGATCCATAGCTCCATGTACAAGATCCATGCCAAGCCTAGAGCGGATCGCCGGGGGGCCGGCAGAGGGGGATTCCGTCCTCCAGGACCCGGCCGCGGGCACCTACTCGCGCAGGCCTGTGTCGCCGGGGTAACGTGGCTGCAGGCTGTGCCTTCGAGCACCTGAGCGAAGTGCGTCTTCGCCCCGCGCGAATACGCTCAACGAACACAGCAACGCCAGGGGGAAGGCTCCTACTGAGGCAATAAGGTAGAGCCCTGCCGTTGGCTCCCCTTTTGCGTGGGCAAGCCCAAGGCCCCCTGCTGCGCAGGAAGCCAACACGCAGCGGCGGGTTCGCTCAACGCTCGAAGGCCGCGTCGTTCTCGTTTCCGTTCGAAGCGATGTAGGCGATCAGGTCGAGGATCTCCTCCCGGGTCAGGGTTACCAGGGTGCCGGTGGGCATCGGCGAGAGTTCGAGCGGTGTCAACTCCACGATTTCGCTGCGGTCAAGGGTGATCGTCACCTCGGGTTCCTGGAGCGATTCCGCAATTGTCAGCGTCTCCTCCGTACGCTCCACGATCTGACCGAAGTAGGTGCTCTCGTCGTCGAGATCGATGGCGTAGAGGCGGTGCTCGTCCTTGATCTTCGCTGACGGGTCGAGGATCTGGTGCAGGAGTTCGGCGCCCGGATACTGCTTGCCAACCCTGGACAGGTCCGCGCCGACCCGGCCGCCGATGCCTTGCATGTTGTGGCAGGCAATACAGCTGGCGACTTCGAACATCTCGCGACCGTGGGCGAAGTTTCGGCCTCGCAGTGGTGTCGCGAAGGCGTCTTCGAGATCCGCAAGCTCCCAGAACTTCACGAACGGCCGGTTTGCGGTCGCGGCACCACCTTGGAGCTCTTCGGGAGAATAGAAGCCGACCTTCGTTTGCGTAGCGACGCGCACCTCTTCGATCTTGCGGGGGCTTATGGGTGTGGCTCGGTTTCCGAAGGAGTTGCGCACGAAGGTCAACACGTCGGCGATCTCCTCGTTGTTCAACATGCCGCCGAAGGGAGTCATCGGGACGAGACCCGGGTACGCCTTGCCTTCGAGCTCCATCGGACCGAGCAGTCCGTTGAGCGTCAACATGATCAAGCGCGCGTCGTCCTCGGTCACCCAGGAGGATTCCGCGAGAGGCGGGAACCCGCCGGCCTGGAGGCCCTGGCCATCCGGTTGGTGGCAGGTCGAGCAATGACCGTCGCGTGAATAGATCTCCGCACCGCGCAGAAACTGCTCGCGGGCTGCGGCCGCCAGGTGCTCCGGGACCTCGATCGTGACCTTCTCTTCGATGGTCTGCCCCTTGAGGTGCGCTTCGGCGGTCCGGAACGGCGCCCGTAGCCATGGATCGGCGAGGATGCCCGTACCGCCTTCGATCTTCACCTCCAACACCGCCAGGGAATTCGTGCCCTGGAAGAATTCGACGCGTGCACCGTCGAAACGCGATTCGAAACCGGGCCGGTTCCAGATCGTGACGGCATCGATGGGACGCGGTGAATCGAAGTGGACCTGAACCCAGGGATTTGTCTCGACGGCGGTGTGGCTGAAGTTCGAGCGATCGCCATCCACGAGGTTGGCTATTGGATGTTGGCCACCGTTGTATTCGGACGATTGCGACACCACTGCGCGCAGGGTGATGTTCGTTTCCCTGGATGTGATCTCCATTTCGGCCAGGTTGATGATGCGCCCCTCCCCGGGAATGGTCATCCGAAAGGAGCTCACCGGGCCCGCTGCGATCGCGGGGTGCCGCATCTGGATCTTGCGGCCACCGTTCTCGAGCACGACGTACTCCGGCTCCGGTTGCTCGCCCTCGGGTTCATGGACTGCGGCGGCCGCCGCCAGCACTTCGAGACCCGCGTCGCGCTCGAGCCACGAGCCCGCGGTCAACGCCTCGAGTTGCACGCGCCCGTGGGAGTCTGCCGCAGCCGCAACGAGCAACTGGGGCTGCTCCGGGATGCGATGGCCGTTGTACCGCAGCACCCGCACGGCCGCGGCGCGCGCACGATGGTCGCTTGCCTTCAACAGGCGCCGCAACAAGGCTTCGTCGACCCGATCGAGACCCCAAGTCACCCACAAGGCCTCCAGCAGATGGTGTTCGAATTTGGGATCGGAAGCATCGAGTTGCTGTACCCACTCAGCGAGAGCCGTCAGGACCTCTTGCGCGTCCCGACCACGCAATTCGCGGCGCGTGCGGTAGCGCGAGCGGTATTCGTGCAGCTTCAGATTCTCGAGCAAGGTATCTATCGCGGCCCCGTGGATCTCGGCCGGTTCAATCAACGGACGGCTCGGATATGTGATGCGATAAATGCGCCCGTGGTCGTGATCGCGATGCGGGTCACGCGCGTTGTGCTGCATGTGACCGATCAAGGGGTTGTGCCAGTCCACGAGGTAGAGCGACCCGTCGGGTGCGACCTCGATGTCGACCGGTCGATAGTTGCCGTCGCTTGATTTCGTCAGATCCTGACGCCACCTGGTTTCGAATCCCGTGCCATCCTCGCTGACCTTGTGCTGCTTGGTGCCGAGAAAGCCGATCGTGTTGTTCAACAACATGTCGCCCTGCACCTCGTCGGGAAAGTGACGGCTGCTGAGAAACTCGATACCGGATGTCGGGCGTACGCGGTGAGCCGATTCGATCAGGTTCTTGCTCCCGGGTGTTGCCACGCCATAGCGCGGCTTGACCGAGCCGGGCAACATCCACTCAGTCGTCGGACCCGAGGTGTGCAGGAAGAAGTGCTGACCCCACTCATCGAAGGCGATGCCCCAGGGGTTCGGGATCGAGAGTTGGGCGTGGCGCTCGAGGTGTCGGCGCTTTGGTGCAAAGCGATAGAAGCCGCCGTTGGTGCCGCGCACCGTTCCGTAGGACGTCTCGACGCTCGTCCGCAGGAAGGTGCCTTCGCACATCAGGATCGCGCCGGATGGATCCGCACAGTAGGCGCCGATCGCATGGTGTGTGTCATGATCATCGAACCCGCTGAAGATGATTTCCCGGACATCGGCCTTGTCGTCACCGTCGGTGTCGGAGAGCAAAACGAGGTTGATGCCCTGGGACAGATAGACGCCTTCCGGTGCGAATTCAAAGCCCATCGGCAGGTGCAAGCCATCGGCCCACACCGTCTGCTTGTCCGCACTGCCGTCAGCGTCGGTGTCCTCGAGAATCAAGAGCTTATCGTCAGGTCGCGGGGCACCGGGAACGTAGTGGGGATAGCTCGGCATCGTCGCAACCCACAGACGCCCCTGGTTGTCGAACGACATCTGCACGGGGTTGGCGAGGTCGGGAAATTCGAGCTCGGTGGCCCACTGCTCGATGCGGTAGCCCGCGGGCACCTCGATCGCAGCCAGTGCCTCCACGCCTTCGAGAAATCTCAGGGGACCGTTCTTGTTGCTGAGCTTGTAGTTCGTCTCGACCTCCGGAAGCGCCGAGGTCGCCGCATCGCGCACTGCGAGATCGATGGTCTTGCCCCCTGTCGCTGCCCAGATCGCCTCGTCCCGGATGGCTGTCATCTCGCGGATCTTCACGATCTCGAAGGGGTAGTTGGCCGGGCCGAAGGGGTTGTAGCGCCGGCCGAAGACGTGGACTCCGTTCGGGATCTTGAAGTCGTTGATCCAGAACCAGTTCTTCTCCTGGACCGCTGCCAGGATGAGGTGCTCGTAATCCGCGGCATGTGATGCGGATGGGCCAAAGATGTCATCGATAATGAATTCCGAGAGCCGCGTGTAGCCAGCGTCGTTTAGCAGTGCTCCATCCGCGGTCAATGGCTTGTGCGAGTCCTCATACCAGCCGAGCGATGCATTGAAGACGTTGACAAACGGCACCCCGTTGTCCGCCGCGACGCCATCCATGACCGACGTATAGGCAGCGAGATTCGCGTTCTCGCGCAGACCACCGGGCACTCCCATCGCCCGCGGACGATCCTCGAAGGCGGTTGGGGATACGAGAACCAATTTTGGGGCCGTGTCGCCGCCATAATTCTGAGCTTTGGTGTGCTTCAGGAATGCGTCGATCTCCGCACGGAAATTCTCGAGACCGGCGAGTCCCTGAAACGATTCGCTGAAGCCAAAGAAGCAGATCAAGACATCGGGTTCGAGCCGGGTGAGCCATTCCTCCTCCGACTCGAAGTGCCCCACTCCGTCCGCGGCATTGCCGTCCGAATACGGCGCGTGAAACGCTTCGGCACCTGGAAATCCCAGCTGATCCTTGCGACCCGAGTGTGGCCGAAAGCTCGGCGTGTTGCCCTCGTCACAAAGGTTGCGGACCACGAGCCTGTGATCGGGATAACGAACGTGCAGGCCCGTTTCGAAGTGACCGAAGTGCAGCATCCGCGAACCGAGTCCACCCCCCATCAAGACGATACGCGTGCCGGAATCGAGCTGGATCTTCTGCTCTTGTGGAGCAACGATTCGCTTCGAACATACGGGTAGAAGAAGACCGACGAGAGCAGCGGGGTACAGGATCATCATTCGTGCCAGGTGCCGAGATTGGAGTGACCCAGAGCATAGTGGAAGGGCCAATGCCATCCCTTCGAAACCCCGTAAGCCACTCGGGAGAAATGGCTCATACTAAAGACGGCCTTCTCCCCGGCCGAAAGAACAGGGGTCATGTTCGCTCGCGACGATCTTCTACGCGTCGCCGAGGCCATGGGCCGCTCCCGGCTTCGAGCGCCCGGCTGACACAGATTCTCTCCAGGGAAGATTGGACCCTCGCCGATGTGGCGAAGACCGTCGCCCTCGACCAGGCTCTGACCGGTCGCATCCTGCGCTATGCCAACTCGGCTGCCGGTGGAAGCCAGAAGTCGGTGATGGAGGTCGGAGTCGCGGTCATGCGCATGGGGCCGGGGATGGTGCTCTCGATCGCTTTGGGCGACGGCTTGAACAAGAACGGGCTGAAAGGCCCGGATGGCACGTTCACCGCGGCGCTCGTGCACGATGTCGGCAAGCTCGTCATCGGCCGCAAGCTGCACAGCATGGGCATCGTCCTCAAGTCCGAGAACCCCGAAGAGCCCTGGGTCGATGAATCGAAGCAGCTCGGTATCGATCACGGCGAGCTGGGCGAGAGTGTCGTGCGTTCCTGGGAACTACCCACCGAGATCGCCGCGGCGGTGCGTCACCATCATGCACCCCACCTGCTCGATCCGGGTCCGGTGCAGGACATCGCGCGCTTCCTTTCAGCGGCCGACCTGATCGCCCATCGACTCGACGACGACGAGCCCTTCTATCACCCCCATGTGGAAAGCCATGTGGGACTATCGCGCGATGATCAGGAAAAGGTCCGCGAGGCGACGAAGGCCTTGCTCGAAAACGTCATGCAGCTGTATTCCTGAAACGGCAGCCCCTTGATGTAGGATTCGTGGCTCCGAGGTCACAACCTTGCACGAGAACGGCGAACGAACCGGCACGTGGACCGTGCGTCGCACCGGCGACGGCAGCCCCACCCTGGCACACCCGGACCACGGGCAGGCTTGCCACTCGGACATCGGCGCGTGGTTCGAGGCATGCGAACGCTACGTCAAGCCTTGCCAGCTCGCGCAGCGTGCCGCGCGGGCAAACGCGAGGCCCGTGCGTCTCCTGGACGTCGGTACGGGTCCCGGATGGAACCTGGCGGCCGCGTTGGCCTTCGTCGAGGACGCTGGAGGCGTTCTGGAGGTATGGACGCTCGAGCATGATCCCAGCGTCTTGCACGAGATGATCGCCACCTTCGAACGCGAGCCCCTGGACACCGAACATGCACGGCGACATGTACCCATCCGGGGCGCTCTGCGCGAGGCGCTAGCGAGCGGATCCGCAACGTCGCTCGGGCATCGAAGTCGCCTGCATCTCTACCTGGGCGATGCGCGAGAAACCATACGCCGTTTGCCCGGCGAAGTTCGTTTTGACGCGGTCTTTCTCGATCCCTTCTCGCCACGCGTCGAACCTGCGTTGTGGTCGCGCGCGTTTCTCGCCAATGTGGCGAAACGGATGGCCGCGGGAAGCTGGTTGTCGACGTACTCGACCAGCCTGGACGTCAGCGTCGCCCTTACCGCCGCTGGCTTGAACGTCGGATCCGGCCCCCCCGTCGGGCGCAAGTCCGGCTCGCTCGCCAGCCCCGACCTGCAGCCCCCCGCACTCGACGCAAGAACCCTGCGCAAGATCGCCCGACGGCTTCTCCTCTGACGATCTTGCTCGCGGTCAGCATGCCGGATGTTTCGCTGACATGCGCGCCCCTGCCTGCCAATACGGCTCTGTGTGGCAGAATGGGCTTCGCCCAGGGACTGATTCTCGGCAGCCCCGGGCTCAACTCACGAATGCCCTGGACTTGACTGTGGGACACTGACGAACGACGCCACTGCCGAAAAGCACCTGCGTGCGATCGATCCACAGCACCTGGTTCAAGCCCTGGCAAACGTGGTGGACAATGCGATCCACGCTCTCGCCGGACAGGACGGCGGCAAAATCGAAGTCACGGTCTCCTGCGACGAGGAGCACTGGACGCTGGTCGTCACCGACAACGGCCCTGGCATCTCTATCGGGCAGACGAGCACCGCGATCGTGACGTCGGCCACGGAACGACCGTGACCATGTCCATGGCCATCGAAGGGAAGTCGAGCGCCCGGTTTGAGGGTTGACGCCTGCCGGGCCGCTTGGAGGTGAGGAAAAAGGCATTCAGCTCGTCCGGGGGGGCGCAGGCCGTCGATAGACTCGGGGCCACCCTATTTTTCGCACACGAAGAGTTTGCCATGAAAACGACCTACGAGTTGCTTGCCAGCATGACCACTGTCGTCGCCGACACCGGGGACATTCAGGCGATCGCGCAGTTTCGGCCGCAGGATGCGACGACGAATCCCTCCTTGATCACGGCGGCTGCTGGGATGCCCGAGTATGCGAGCATCGTGAGCGAAGCTCTCGTGTGGGCACATGCTCAGGCCGGCGAGCAGGCGGAAGCGGCCGCAGTCGTCTCCTTGGCCGTAGATCGTTTGTCTGTGGAGTTTGGTCTGCGCATCCTCGAGATCGTTCCCGGTCGAGTCTCCACCGAAGTGGATGCGCGGCTGTCGTTCGACAAGGAAGCTACGATCGAAAAGGCGCGTCAGCTTATCGGGCAATACGAAGCCGCGGGGGCATCGCGGGAGCGAGTGCTGATCAAGATCGCAGCAACCTGGGAAGGCATTCGAGCCGCCGAGGTGCTCGAGAAAGAGGGCATCCACTGCAACCTCACGCTTCTGTTTGGTCTGCACCAGGCCATCGCGTGCGCGGAAGCCGGCGTACGCCTTATCTCACCCTTCGTCGGTCGCATCCTGGATTGGTACAAGAAGGACACGGGGCGCGACTCCTATCCGGCCGCGGAGGACCCCGGGGTTCTATCCGTCACGACCATCTACCAGTACTACAAGCGCCACGGCTACGAAACCCAGGTCATGGCCGCAAGCTTCCGCAACCTGGGTGAAATTTGCGAGCTCGCGGGGTGCGATCTGATGACCATCGCGCCCAAGTTCCTCGGCCAGCTGCAGGAAATGCAGGACGACCTCTCGTGCAAGCTCGACGCCGACAAGGCTCGCTCGATGGAGATCGAGCGTATCGAAATGGACGAAACGATCTTCCGCAGCATGCATGCAGCAGACCGCATGGCGAACGAGAAACTCGACGAAGGGATCGCCGGCTTCTCGAAGGCCCTCGAACAACTCGAGGGCTTGCTCGGCGAGCGCCTGGAGAGCCTGAAGGTACAGCGACAGGTAGGCTGAGGCCTCGCCATGTCGTGACCGGGATCCAGCCTCGCCGAAGGCTTGGCGCTGGTCGCTCCCGCACCCGAACCGCTGAACTGAGGCTCCCCTTTCCGATGGGTCTACAGCAAGCAGGCCATCTGGAAAGCCGCGAACCGAGCGAAGCGTTCCGGCGAGAGCATGGCGATCTGCCAGACCTCTTTGTCGATGCCGCCGTAGTACGTTTGCAAACCCTCCGCAACACGCGGATCGTCGGCGTTCAGATGGATCGTGCTACTCCAAACGACCATCCCGGTCTCCGCTGCAACGAGGTCGAGTTGCATGGATAGCACCTGCGGCGGAAAAAAGCGCTCTTGAGTGATGGTCCCGAAAAAGATGGCGTCGAGGTTGAAGCGCTGCGACAAGCCGATGATCGTGCGTGGTTCGTAGGTCCCCTTGATGTACGGATCGCTCTGGATCAACTCCTGGAGCTGACTCTCACCCAGCAGAACGATCTCGAAAGGTGTCGACTGACTGAACTCCGAATGGAACGCGTTCTGCAGCTCGCGTCTTCGCTCGGGGGTCAACTGGAAGCCGTCGAAGGGCAGCAAACCAACGCGCCGGATCTCGTACGTCGTGAAATCGGAGCTGACGCGCGCCTGTGCCAATGAGAGATCGGGCGCACTCCCGAGTACAAAGCATGCGGGTGCCATGGCGAGGGTGAACGCCGCAAGGGCAAGGCGCAGCTTCATTGACCGCCCCCCGGAGCCTCGACAGGCTTGGAGCTCTTCTTGTGGCTGTCGATGCGCAGCTTGAGCAAGAGCCTCTCGGCTTCCAGGCGGCGGATCTGAGCCGTTGTCAAGCGCTCAGCCAGCTCCTGGTTCTGGGCCTCGAGACGCTCTTGCTCCACCTTCAGGGCTTCGATCTGGGCATTCAGGGTACCTGCGTCGCCTCGTTGGCCTTGGACTTGGTCCTCCGTCTTGCGCAGAGTGGCCTTCAACATCTCGACCTCGCTGGCTAACTCGTCACGCTCCTCGAGCACCTCTTGATAGAGCTCAATGATGTGCATGCGGCCGGTGGTCGAGGTTTCAATGCCACGCGTACTCTCCTCGGGAACGACGTGACCCTGGGGCGCGGAATCGACGACGCCGCCGTCCCAGCTGTAAAGCCTCGCCTCACCGCCCCCCTGGTGAGCCACCATCGAGGGATCGACCCCGGGCTGTCCTGTATCGGCCGGGCGATACGGTCCGGTCTGCCGCCAATCTTGCGCCCCGTATTCGGTGGGCTGCAGGGCGATTCCGCGATACGGAAGCGCGCAGGCCGAGAGAAGCAAGCTGCAAGCGAGGAGGGAGAAACGTAGCGTGTTCTTCATTCGACTTCGGTCTGCATCAACCCGGCGGCATCGGAGCTCGCGGGCTTTGTTTTGCTTTGTGTTCCTGTTTGGGGAGCATTGGCTTCGAGCGCTCCGTACTCGAACTCGAGGGCCGTGCGTTCACCACAGCGGCAGGTGCATTCGATTGCCGTGATGCGACCCTCTGCACGTATCACGCGGACTCCCGGCAATCCGTGATCGGAGCCGCCCCCTTCCGAGGGAAAGGGTGCTTGGGCGTCGTCGACGCGAACTTGTTCCTTCTTGATCACCTTACGCAAGTGGACTCCTTAGCCGACGACATCGAGCTGGCCGCCGATTCCTTCTTCGCCATTCCCTTTCGGGACGTTGTCTTCGGACGATCCGGATGGTTCGTCCGCTTGATGTTCTTCCTCACCGAGCGTCTCGGAAAACGAGTCCTGAGTCTGGTCGCCATCGCGCTGCGGTCTTCCAACGCGGCGAATTGCGGACTGGCGTCCGGGATCGGGTGGGATCCGGTTGATACTCGTGTCCATGGGTATTCCTTCTTTTCGACCTGGTGTGGGCTCCTATGCGGCTGGTCGCACCTCGCGCAGTTCGAGGTTCAAGCGATAGAGAGCGCGGCTGTGGATCTGGCTGACGCGCGACTCGGTCACGCCCAACAGGTCGCCAATTTCCTTTAGCAAGAGCTCTTCACCGTAGTAAAGCGTGATGACGGTCTGCTCTTGTTCGGGGAGCTGTGTAATCGCGTGAATCAGCATGCCCTTGGCCTCTACCCATTCAGCACTGCCGACGGGATCCTCGCTCTTTGGATCGCTCAACATCGACGCCAGTTCGTCACCGGGGCCATCTTCGAGCGAAACGGAGCCAGCCACGCGGGCGGAGTGCAAGATCTCGTCCACCTGCTCCAACTCTATCCCGAGCTTGTTGGCGATCTCCTCCGGAGTCGGCGGCATGCCGCCCTGGTGGGCCAGCTCCACGACTGCGTGTTCGAGCTCGCGCAGCCGTTCGCGTCGACCGCGCGGCAGAAAGTCCATGCGGCGCAACTCGTCGAGGACCGCTCCGCGGATGCGCGGGTAGGCGAAGGTCGAAAACTGCAGCCCACGGCTGACATCCCAGGAATCAGCGGCCTCGATCAGGCCCAGCATGCCCCAGCCGAAGAGATCTTCACGCTGGATCAAGCCAGGGATCTCGAAGCTCATGCGCCCCACGATGTGATGCAGCAGCGGGATGTGATCGAGAATCAACTTTTCTCGATCCATCTCTGCAGCGTCGCGATAGCGCGCCGGGCTGCGATCCGTGGAGCTCATCCTGACGTTTCCTCTTCCTTGATTCGTGCAACCTCATCCATCATGCGCGCATGCTGCAAAGCGGCAAACCCCAGTCGAGCCAACAGAAGCACGGCCAAATAGGTCAGTCCACCGCGAAGAGCAGCGGTCGAAATGCGTGTGTGATGAAAGAGCGCCAAAAGGGCAACGAAGCTTCCACCCACCACCGCAGCGCGGTGGCCAAGCGAAGTGCAGACCTCCCTCAGGGAAGCTACGTCGAAGTTCCTATCGGTCGCGTTTTGCAAAAGCCTTAGGTGTGCGAGGGGGTCACGGCGAGTCGGCCCCGAAGAAAGAGGTCCGCGACGCGATCGACGCTAGGGCGCCAAAAACAGGCGTTTTCCGTCCCCCCCGACAGGAAGGCGAGGGGTAAGCGCGCGCGGGCTAGCTCCTCGAAGCAGGGAATGGCTCGGTTGGCCACGTCGAGGTGCGTCAGGCAGACCCCGGCCGGAGCCATGGCCCGGAAACTTCTGAGCGTCCTACGCACTTCTTGCCGCCCCTTCGCGGCGGAGACACACAGGATCAACTGACATCCCTCACCGGGCACGAGCGAGCGCAGATCCGCTCCAAGGGCGGCCAGTGGCCGCGGATCCCCGGGCGCGAGTCCGGGCGTGTCGATCAAAAGCGCATCGGGCTTGTACTTGCGAATCGCCCTCTCGGCCTCGCCGCCGTCCTCGATGTTGAGGTAGGGCAACAAAAGCCCCAGGTCCCTTGCCCGGGGCAATCTCTCCTCGGGGAGTGCGATCGTACCGCAGACGGCGCGCCGGTCGCTTTCCTGCATGCGCAGGGCCAGGCGTAACATGGCCGTGCTCTTCCCAGAGCCGCTGGGGCCGCAGAAGGCGAAAGCCACCGGTACATTGCCGCGTTCGGGCCGCCGCGGTGAAGGCAGGAAGCGCACGACGCGCCCAAGCGCTTCGGCGGCTGCGTCGATGGCGTGGATGCCCACCGCCTCGCGCTTCTGAATGCGTCGCAGCGCCAACTGGATCACCGGTGGGGAAGCACCGCCACGCATCAGGCGTTGCACGACGTCGCGTGCACCCGGCTCGAGGGTGGACATATCGGGTGACTCGCTTCTCTGGTGTTGTTCGTTGAAGAGCATTTTCTCACTCCTCCATGGAAACAATGGCCGTGGTCTCGACGGAACGCGCGGGAACCACTTCGTTGTAGGAAAGCACCGCCACGCGCGGCAGCGACGCGCGTACGAGCTCGTTCAAGAACCGGCGCACGTTGGAGCGCGCCAGGACGACCGCCTCTTCGCCGCGGCGCGACGCCGTTCCGAGGGCTTCGCCGATCTTCTCGACAAGTGTCTGGAGGTACGCGGGATTGACCGGCACGGCATCCGGGTCCGAGCCCGTGCCCACCGCTGCAGCGAGGCGCGACTCGACGGCCGGATCCAAGGTCACGGCGTGCACGACACCGTTCTTGTTCGCGTACAATTCGCACAGGACGCGGCCCAGCCGCTGGCGCACCAGCTCGCTCAGGGCCTCGGAATCCCGTGTGCGTTCGATGTTGTCTGCAATGGCTTCGAGGATGGCCGGAAGGTTCCGGATCGGCACTCCCTCGCTCAGCAGGTTGCGCAGAACGCGCTGCAACTCACCCAGGCTGAGTTTCTCGGGGATCAGTTCCTCGATCACCGCAGGCGCGGTCTTCTTCACGGCCTCGGTCAAGTCCTTCACGTCGTCGCGGGACAGGATTTCGCCCAAGGCCTCGCGCAGGATCTCGCTGAGGTGTGTGACCAGGACGCTGGTCGGATCGATCACCGTGTATCCCGACAACTCAGCTTCGTCGCGCTGTGCAGCCGTGATCCACCAGGCCGGGAGCCCGAAGGCCGGGTCGATCGTTTGTTTGCCCCGCAGCTTGCCCGTCACCGAGCCGCCATCCATGGCCATGAAGCTCCCTGGTTCGACGATCCCCGCGGCGACCTCCTGGCCGCCTATCAAGATGCGATAGGCGCCGGGTTCGAGACGGATGTTGTCCTTGATGCGCACGGGCGGCAGAACCACACCGTTCTGCGTGGCGAAACGCCTTCGCAACTGTGATATGTGATCCAGGATGCCCGTGCCGTTCTTGTCTTGAACCAACGGGATCAAGCGGTAGCCGATCTCGAGCGACACACGGTCGACCGAGAGCAGCTCCAGCGCTTCGGCTTCCGTGTCCTCCTCTTCCGATCCTTCCTTCACTCCACCCTGGCCTTCCTTTTCCATAGCTGCAACAGACTCCTCGGGTCCGTCGGAATCAAAATGCCGTGTCGCACGCCACGACAAGAGCAAGGCGATCGCGAGAAGCGTGAACGGCAGGCTAGGCATGCCGGGAAGCGCTCCGATCGCAAACATCATTCCCGCGGCGATCAACGTAGCCTTGGGGCGGCTACCAACCTGCTCGATCAAATTGGCTCCCAAGCTGCTGTCGCTCGTCGATTTCGTCACCAAGATGGCCGCGGCCGTGGACACCAAGAGAGCGGGAATCTGTGTCACGAGACCATCACCGATGGTCAGCATCGAGTAGCGCTGGGCCGCTTCACCAACGGACAGGCCGTTTATCGAGCCGATCGTGATTCCACCCACAAGGTTCAGGGCTGTGATGATCAAACCAGCGATTGCGTCGCCGCGAACGAACTTCGACGCGCCATCCATGGCCCCGTAGAACTCGGCTTCGTTGGAGATCTTGTCACGCCGGGATCGAGCCTCGTCCGACTCGATCAAACCGGCGTTCAAGTCGGCGTCGATCGCCATTTGCTTGCCAGGCATCGCGTCCAGGACGAAGCGCGCGGCCACCTCGCTGACCCGCCCCGCGCCTTTCGTGATCACGACGAACTGGATGACGATCAGGATCAGGAAGACCACGACACCGACGGTCATGTCGTCACCGACGACGTAACTACCGAAGGCGGTGATGATCGACCCGGCCTTACCCTCGCTCAAGATCAAGCGCGTGCTGGCGACGTTGAGTCCCAGCCGGAACAGGGTGGCGAAGAGTAGTATCGTAGGGAAGGTCGACAGCTCGGCTGACTGGCGCACGTTCATCGTGACCAGAAGCAGCATCAACGAGGCCGTGATATTGACCGCCAGAAGCACGTCGAGAATTCCCGGCGGCAGGGGCACGAGTAGCGTGACCATGAGGCCGAGCACGCCCAGCCCCATGATCCAGTCGGCATAACGCGCGACCAGACCACCGGCTCGATCGATACTCGACGCAGCGGGTGCTGTCGCCGCGGCTTGTGCTTTTTGACCCGCCATTCAGGCCCCGAGCTAAGCGCTCGCCCCCTGGATGCGGTAGACGTAGCCCAGGACGGTGGCCACTGCCGAATAGAGTTCCTGAGGAATCTCCTGCCCCACCTCGACTTGAGCGTACAGGGTACGCGCAAGCGCGACGTTCTCGTACAGGATCACGCCGTTCTCGTGGGCGACCTTCTTGATGCGTTGGGCCAGGTGGTCGACGCCCTTGGCGACGACGACGGGCGCGGCGAACTGGGTTCCCGAGGCATCGCTTTCATAGCGTAGCGCCACGGCATAGTGGGTCGGGTTGGTGATAACCACCGTCGAATCGGGTACGTCAGTCATCATGCGACGGGTGGCCATCTCGCGCTGCATGGATCGAATTCGCGCGCGGACGTGCGGATCACCTTCGCTTTGCTTGTGCTCGTCCTTGATCTCCTTCTTGGTCATGCGTAGGTCGCGACCAAGTTGATAGCGTTGGTAGAAGAAGTCGATGATCGCCAGGACAAAGGCGACGGCGATGCCCCCGATGGTGCAGCGCATGGCGACGTGGCCGATGGCCAGCATCGTAGGGCCCAGCTCGTTCGAGCCCATGTTGATCACATCGTCGACGTGATAGAAAGCGACGGTCACGACAGTGCCAGCGATCAGTAGAATCTTCGCCGCGGACATGACCGTGCGCACGACAGCGCGCAATCCGAAGAGTTTCTTCAGGCCGCTAATCGGGTTGAGCTTCTTGGGATCCGGTTCGATCGCCTTGCCTGCGAACTTCAATCCGACCTGGACGTATCCCACCAGGCCCGATATGGCGATGACGGGCAAGACCACCAGCCCGAGAGCCCCGCCAACGGTCTTGATGACATCCTCGATCATGTGCGAGGCCTGGGGAACGGTGAGTTCGGCACGCGCCAAGGTCCCGGCGGAGCTGATCACGGTCACGGCGAGGGTCCCGACGGTTTCCATCAGGTGACCTCCACCGTAGCCGAGAAAGAGCAGGCCCATGAGCAGGCTGGTTGCTGCAATGAGCTCCGAAGAGAGTGCCACCTGGCCCTTTTCGCGAGCTTGTTCGCGTCGCCGTGGGGTCGCGTCTTCGGTCTTCTCTGCGCCGTCTTCGTTCTCTGCCATGGCCTCAGAGGGCGTCTAGCCCCCGCTCGATCCACATCGCCAACTCCGTGTGCAACTTGTTCAGGGCCGGCTCCAGAAGCGGAGCGAAGGCGAACAAGCCGAAGAGGGCGGACGACACACGGACGGAAAAGCCGATCTCCATGATGTTGAGAGTCGGTACGACGCGAGCCAGCAGGCCAAGGAGAATCGATATAACGAAGAGGAAGACCATGATCGGTGCGGCGAAGACGATGCCTGCTGCAAACATCTCGCCGAACATGTTCGTGATCATGGGAACGATGTTGTCGCTGAAGTGCAATTCCCCGACCGGAGCGCGATCGAAGGAGCGACGCAGCGACGAGATCAACCAGTGATGGCCATTCAGAGCCAAGAGACCCAACACGAAGAGGATCTCGTAGACGTTGGTGATCAACGATGTCTGCACCCCGCTGATCGGATCGGTTTGCTTCGCGACCATGAAACCCATTTCGTGGCCGATCAATTCGCCCGAGACGTGCAGCACGATCATCGACAGGTGCAAGAGGAACCCGAGGAAGATCCCTATCAAGACCTCGCGCACCATCATCGCGCCATACGCAAAGGTCTCGATGTCCTCTATGGTCGGCTGGACGACTCCGTAGAGCGTCATCGACAAGATGATGATCAGCGCGATCTTGTAGTGTGAGAAGCCCGTTCCGAATCCCAGGATCGGTGACGACAAGACCAGGGCGCTGGTCCGTGCGAGGACCAGTCCAAAGGCTTGCAGCATGCCATCCCAGAGGTGCATTCGGGTTCATCTCAACTGAGGCCGAAATCGGTGATTTGGCCGAAGATGCGCAAACAGAAGTCACGCAGGAGCGATAGCGCGGGCGCCAGCAGAAAGAGGGTGACCATCACGACCGCGAGCATCTTGGGGACGAGGGACAGGGTCTGCTCTTGAACGGAGGTCAAGGCCTGGAAGAGGCTAACCAGTACACCGACGGTCAATCCGACACAGAGGACCGGCCCAGAGATCATCAGCACCAGAAGGAACATTTCGCGCGCCAGATCGATAACTCTGAGATCGAAGTCGTCCAAAGGGGAAGCTCCTAGGCGAAGGATGTAATCAGTGACTGGCAGACGATGTGCCAGCCATCCACGAGTACGAATAGAAGGATCTTGAAGGGTGTCGAGATCATCACGGGTGGGAGCATGAACATGCCCATCGAGATCAAGACACTCGCCACGACGAAGTCGATGACGAGGAAAGGCAAGAAGAGCAGAAAGCCCATCTGGAAAGCGGTCTTCAGCTCGCTCAGGACAAAGGCCGGGACGACAACGCGCACGGGCAGTGTCTCGAGAACCAGATCCCCCTGGGCGTTGGCCGAGTCGTACTCCGCCAACTCGGCAAAGAACTCGATCTCCGACTTGCGAGTATTGGATACGAGGAACCCGCGCAGCTCGCCCCAGCCTCGCTGGGCAGCGACATCAGCCTCGATGGTGCCTTCCTTGTACGGAAGGTAAGCCTCTTCGTACGCCCGTTCGAAGGTCGGCCCCATCACGAAGGCCGTCAGAAACAACGCCAGGCCGATGACGACCGGGTTGGGCGGCAGCTCGTTCATCGAGAGCGAGCGGCGCACGAACGAGAGCACGATCACGATGCGTGTGAACGAGGTCAGCGTGATCAGAATTGCGGGCAAGACCGAGAGCGCCGTGAGCAACAGCGCAATCTCGACCGCCGTCGAAAGACGTTCCGAGTTCGGATCGACCGGCTCGTCGGGAGCCCCACCGACCAGGGCCTGTGCCTGCTCGACCAGGGACTCGACCGTGGGGTCGTTCGAATCCTCCACAGTCCCCTGAGACCACGCGGGTTGCGCGCTGGCCAGCAATCCGACCAGGATGAAGAAGGCCAAGTGAACAACACGCGTCATCCGAGTATGCCTTCCTTCGGGATACGCGTCCCGGGCTTCACTTCCGCCTGGCGCAAGGGCGCTTCGGAAGCGAGTATCTCGGCGAAGTTCTCCTGCTCTATCTCCTTCGGGGCCGCGACTGGTACCTTCGGGGCCTCGACGGGAGTCACCGTGGGCGGTGACGGCTCGAGCTCTTCATGCGCCTCGGGATCGAGCTCGGCCAGGAGCGTGACTTCCCGCTCGCCCAGACCGACGAGGAAAGAGCGGTCGTAGCAACGCAGGACCACCGCCTTCTGCTTGCGGCCGAGAGGCAACACATCCATGACGGCCAGCGAGCGCTGCGAGGCTCGGCGGCGAAGGTTCTGCGCCAGAAAACGACGCAGCAGCCACGCACAGACGAGCACGAGCACAATCGTGAGCGTGCAGACGAGGATGTACCGGGTGAGATCGACGCCGCTCTCGGAGAGATCCGTGAGGGTGCCAAGAAGAGCAAATCGCATGGTGAGGGCCCAGGCTTCCCGGATCCGACCGGAAGAAACCCATGGCGAGAGCCCTTTCGACCGGGAAGCCTCTTCCCTTGGGGTCCTCCTCGGGGTGTCGATTTTTTCGACACCCGGGTCCCGAAAAGCACGCTTTTCAACCCCTTCCGGGGGCCCGGCTCAGGATCGCCCCGGGCAGCCGTCGAAAGGGATCGGGAGAGTTTTGCACGCCATGGCCAACCAACCTAAACCCCGCCAGCCCAACGAAGACGGGCCCTCGGAAGCCAAGCTCGAGCTCGCCGATGAGCTCCTGCAACGCACGCGCGACTTCCTGGAAAAGTGCGTCGAGGACCCAAAACTCGCCTTCGCCGCCGAGGATCCGGACGCGTTGAGCGACAAGCTCCATCGACTGACGCACGCACCGGTACTCGAAGACGAAAGTGGTGGGCCCCGCAAGCCCGAGCCGCCCACCGAGCACCGCCGCTCCGCCTAACCGAAGGTCTCGCCGAACATCTCGGTGTTGAACCCGATCAGCCACGTCTTGCCCGTGCGAATCGTGGGCGCGCGCAGGTTGCCGGTCGGCCCGAGAGCCACCTTGCCCAGCGTCGCCATGCTGGGCGGATCCTTCACCATGTCGAAGGACTCGATCTTCTTGCCCTTGGCGACGAGTACCTTGCTGGCATCCTTGAAGAGTTCCTTCAGGTCTTTCTGACCGAATCTCTCCTTGGTCGCATTCACCGTCTCACGGACGGCGACGTCCCGGCCCTCGAAAAAGCCGTCGGAACGCTTGCAACTCGTTCACCCCTTGCGGTGGTAGTACCAGTCGATTTTCTTGGCCATGGAGGAATGATGCCATGGTGCACATCGGCTGAACAGAGCCCAGCACTCTACGGGCGCACGTCCACGAATACTTGCTCGGTGAACAACGGCACTCCCCCATCGAGAACGATGCCGGTCCATTCGATGCGCGAGCCCATGAAACTCGACAAGAGCTCGGGGGGGAGCTCGAGCTGCCCCTCGCCACGGCCACCCGCGTCGAGCTGCATCGGTGCCGCCGGAAAGAAGGGCGAGCGTTCGAGCAGCAACGGCAGCACCGGGCTCGCGTACAGAGCGTCCGCGAGACGCGTCCCGCATGGATGCAGGCTGCCCGCGATCCAGAACGGCGCAGTAGGGTGCTCGGGTGCATGTAGGACGAAGCCGAGCGAGGTGTCCACACTCGCGAAAACACGACTCTTCTCGACGTGGAGTCCTTCTGGTTCGACGGATTCGACCTCGAGGAACGGGAACAGCGTCGCCCGAATCTCGTTGGTCGTCGCCTTGATGGCAAAACGATCCAATCCCGTCTCCGTTCCCGCGGTCACGTCGAAGTGGAATTGGCCGTTGCCATCCGACACGACCTCGCCGACCGACGCGCTCGACGGTTCACCGTCCACGGTTTCGATCTCGAAGATGACGTCGTCATGGCTCAGAAGATCGCCCTCGATATCGCGCAAGTGCACGCGCACGGTACGCGTCGTTTGGCCGTCGGCCGGAAGGCTGTCGGGGCCATTCGCTGTGGAGTGATTGCCGTCCGGCACACCGATGCGGTTGGACCGGAAAAAGTCGAAGCGCTCCTGGATCACGTTGACAGGATCCGGGTCCTCCTCGAAGCCGACGAAGCCCAAACGCATGTAGTATTCGCCCTTGGCGCACCCGTTGGTAACGTTGCAGCCGCCGTTAGCATCGCCCATACGAGCAACCAAGAACGTGCCTACATGGGCCGACTTGTCGAAGATCGGCGGGGGAGCTCCACACGTCGTCGTTCCCATCGGACACGAACAGCGTCCATCGCCTCCCATGGACTTGGCCGCCTGCATGGCCGCCATCAGCTTCTGACCCATGTCACCCTTCGTCTGTCGGAAGGCGACTTCGGTCTCCGTGACGACCTTGTCTCCAGCCAGCACGTTGCCCTGGATGGCGTAGAGAAAATCTCCCACTCGGCCGGTCACTCCCAAGGCCGCGGCCCCGGCTTCCGAACCGGTGAAGGTCACGGGGTCGCCCGTAAAATTCACGATGCCGTACTGACGACTCTGGTGCTGCGGGTCTTGAGCCGCGAGCTGTAGAAGGATCTCCTCGGGCGTGTCTTCCTGGTCACGAAAGTTGAAGTAGATCAAGCGGCGGTTCATCGCACCGAAGAGCTCGTCGCTGTTCGACTGTGCGGCGGCCGCACCTTCACCGACGAAGATGACGGGAACCAGGCGCCGAATTCCCACTCCCTCCAGACACGTCGCTGTGGCCACGCCGACCTCGCGGGTGCGGAGGTTCACGCACACGATCGACCACGTGGCATGAAGCGGTTGAACGAGCAGCGTCAGACCGATCAAGAACAGGGGAAGGCGCTTGGGGAGCATGCCTCGATCCTAGCACAGCCCTCGGGGTCCCGGCCGGGCCGCAGGGAGCGGCCTAATCGCCCCGGACCGCTCGAAAAGCCTCGAACTCTTCCGTGACCTCTCGCTTCAAGCGCGGCCCCACGACATACCTATCCAGGGCCGACAAGAAGCGTTCGGGATGATCCGGTGCTATGTACGGCATGCCCTTCTGGCGTGGTTCCTGGATCGCGAGGGCGCGATGGGCCGCGAGGGCGAGGTACGCCGCACACAGACCCTCGTCTTCCGAAACGCGGGCGCGCTTGAAGCCCGTCATGAGGGCCGCATAGGCCGCGCGGTTTCGGCCCAGGGCCAGCAATGCACGACCATAGAGAACGCTGGGAAGCACGTCACCGCCCGACGCCTCGAACGCGTGGCGTGCGTCGCGCAAGGCGAATGTACGCAACCCCTCATCCCCCAGGTTCAGGAAGGTCCACGCGCGAAAGGCATACGGGCTCGAACTGTCTCGGCTCTCTGGATTCTCCAACGCTTCCTCACGAGCCCGAGCATCCGCTTCCTCCAGCATCGCCTGCGCCTCGGTATGCCTTCCATCGGCTGCCGCGACGGTAGCGGACAACGCCACGAGTCGCGAATCGTCGCCGTGGAGCTTGCGCGCTTCCACGAGGATCTCGCGAGCCTCTTGCGTCTCCTCGACGATCAAGCAGCGCGTGGCTTCCATCAACTCAGGCGCGAGCATCCGGGCTCGAAAGCTCCGCGGCGACAGAAACAGGCTGAGGATGACTCCGAGGCCATCGTTCACTCCACCGACCAGGGGCAACGGAACCAGATTGAAAAACAGGCTGATACCCACGACGTAGGCGACGGCGCGCAACGCAACCCGCTGTACGTCCTCCTCTCCACTGAAGAGCTGCGAGTCAAAGGCCAATAGAGCCAGCACGACGAGCACCTCCGCCCCGGGCCCTGCGGCGAAGATCAGCGCGCTCTTCAAGCGCGGCAGGCTCATATTCCGCGGACTCGGGATCACATAACCGCCGATCGGGGCCAGCTGGATGCGCACCAACGTCGCACCGACACGAAAACGCACGAGCTCGCGTCCATACCCGACCACCATGTCGGTCACGCGCCAACCCAGGAGGCGCGCCACGGAGGCGTGACCCAGCTCGTGAATGGCCAGCAACGGCGCCCACGCAAGGGCCATAAAGACGATTCCGAGCCGGCGCGGCGTGTAGTCCCGAAAGACCTCTGCCAGCAGGGCCGTGGCAAAGGCCGATGCCGCGAGGACCACGAACCACAGCTCGCCCTTCGAGGGGGGCAGGCGCGGGGCGGGGCTGAAATCGTTGTCAGACACGGCCGGAGAAGGTAAGGGATGTCTCCTGAGTAGGGAAACTGCAGGCTTCGCCGTCACCCGCATGGGATCCGCGCGGTCGCTTCCTTTAAATAGAGCCATGGGACTACGCCCCTATCAGGAACAAGCGCTCCACGCCGTGCGCGAGAGCTATCGCCGCGGCCGCAGGCGCGTCTTGGTGGTCATGCCGACCGGAACGGGCAAGACCGTGCTCTTTGCCGAGATCTCGCGCTTGGCCAAGGGTCCGGTTCTGGTGCTCGCACATCGTCAAGAGCTGGTCGAACAGGCTCGTGAGAAGGTCGCGGCCTGGTGCGATGACGTGGTCGCGGTCGAAATGGCAGATCGGCGCGAGCTGACACGTGCCGTCGGTCGCAAGCCGAAGATCGCGGTGGCCAGCATCCAGACCATCAGCCGCCGCTTGGAAGACATACCGCGTGATGCCTTTCGCATCGTCATCATCGACGAGGCTCACCACAGCACCGCCGATTCGTACACGAAGGTCGTCGAGCATTTTCAGGCGTACGTCCTTGGCGTGACAGCGACACCGGATCGCAGCGACCGCCAATGCCTTGGCGACGTCTTCGAAGAGGTGGCCTTCGAGTACGACATACTGACGGCCATAGGGGATGGTTTTCTCTGCCCGATTCGCTCGTTCCTCGTGCAGACCGAGGTTGATTTTTCCGGTATCCGCAAGATCGCGGGCGAGCTCGCGACCGGTGACGTCGAACGCATTCTCACGAAGGATCCGCATCTGGCGGAGATCGCCCAACCGATCGTTCGCGAACGCGGCGATAGGCCGGCCATGGTTTTTGCCGCCTCGGTCGCCCATGCGCACGCACTCGCACGGGTTCTGTGCGAATTGGCGGAGGACTCGAACTACGCCGCAGCGCTCGACGGAACCGCGCGACTCGATACGCGCAACCGAACGGTGCAACGCTTCCGCCGGGGGGACATAAAAGCCCTTGTGAACTGCTCGCTCTTCACCGAGGGCTTCGACGTGCCGCGGATCGCGCTCGTCGCCATCGCCCGACCGATCCTGTCGCGCTCGTTCTATGCACAGATGGTCGGGAGGGGCACGCGGATCGCGCCGGACAAGAAAGACCTCCTGGTCCTGGACTTCGTGCCGGGAAACTGTCGTCACAAACTCGTGCAGTCGATCGATATCTTTGCCAAGGACGAGGAAGAGGTCATCGAGGAGGCGCGCAAGATGGCAGCGCAAGGCAGTCTCGAAGGTGAACAACTCGCGCTCGAGCAGATCCTCGAGCTGGCGCGCCAGGTCGTGGAAGCGCGCAAGACTTCGGTCGAGTATCAACTGATGCAACGCGACCCCTTCGCCGCCGTGGGGTTCGACATCGAGGCTCGCAGCCGGCGCAAGGTGGCGGGGCCAACGGTCGGCAAGGAATTGCACTCGTATCTGAAACGCAGCGGCGTGTCGGAAGAGCAGCTCGCTGGCATGACCGAGCGCCAAGCGAACGAGCTGCGCGAGCACCTTCTAGATCGCAAAGCCGTCGGATTGTGCACGCCGAAGCAGGCAAAAAAACTGTGCGCGTACGGAATCGACCCTGCGGAGATGTACTACGACGAGGCCAAGACCATCCTGCTCTATATCAAGAAAAACAGCGGCTTGAGCGCCGAAGAGATCCGTTCGGCCGTTTCGAGTGGTGCAGCAGCTCTTTCGGGACTGCCCGAAGCTTGATACAACTACTTGAACAGAATGGCGACCCCGACCAAAGAGCGCATCCTCGACGCCGCCGAGCACCTCTTCGCGGACCTCGGATACGCGGGTGCGTCCGTACGGGCCATCACGTCGAAGGCTGGCGTCGACCTGGGTGCGGTGCGTTACCACTACGGCTCGAAGGAAGGGCTCTTCAGCTCCGTCGTCGAGCGCCGGGTGAACCCCTTGTGCGGCGAGCGACTTGCGATGCTCGATGCCATCGAGACCGAATATCCGAACGGCAGCGTGCCGCTGGAGGGGATCATCGAAGCCTTCGTACGCCCCGGCGTACAACTCGTCACCAATGCAGCGCATGGTCGCGACTGGATCAAGTTGATCGGTCGCATGCGGGTCGAACCCGGACCGTTCGTCGGCGCGGTCCAGCAACCTTATGAAGAGATGTTGGCCCGATTCCTGAAGGCCTTCGAGCTGGCTTTGCCCCAACTCTCGAAGCAAGAGTTGACCTATCGCTTCTTCTTTCTATTCGGCGTGCAGATCAACGCCTTGATCGATGACGGAACGTTGCTTGCTTTGAACCGCAAGGCGCAAACGATTCATCAGGACCCCAAGGGTGTGATGCAGCGTCTGATCCGCTTCGTCACGGCGGGAATGACCGCCCCGTCGGAATCCAAAGACAAGGAACCCGGCGAGGTTCCCGATTTCCGCCGCATGCGCCTGGGTTAGGCGCCCTCAACGCATTCGAGTCGCCGGTTCCAGATTCTCCATTCCTACGTATGAGGGAATTTGGGCGTAATCACAGGCTTGATTCGTATGAGGGAGGTAGCTGGTAATTCCTACGTATGAGGGAATGGCCGTGTTGGATTTTTGGCGTTATCGCGGAACTTTGCAAATGTCTGGGGGAGCCCCTACGGTGCGCTCCACATCGGGAGGGCTGTGAAAGGCCAACGTTGACCGAGACGCCTGCCCGGCCATCCCCTGAACCCCGCAAAGCGAGACCACCCAAATGTCTGACAAGTTCATTTCTGACGAAGAGCTCGAGCAAGTTGACGGCGGCAAGGCCATCTCCCGTCGCAGCATGGATAGCAACACCGTCCAGAGTGGCGATGCCACGCCCAGCGGATCCGGCGGCTCCGGCGACCTGGCTGACGAAGACCTCACCGACCTCACCGGTGGCAAGGCCATCTCCCGCGGCAGCATGGGTAACGACGCCGTCCAGAGTGGCGACGCCCCGACCGCCGGCTCCGGCGGCGGCTCCGGCGCCCTGGCCGACGAAGACCTCACCGACCTCACCGGTGGCAAGGCCGTCTCACGCGGCAGCATGGGCAACGACGCCGTCCAGAGTGGCGACGCCCCGACCGCCGGCTCCGGCGGCGGCTCCGGCGACCTGGCTGACGAAGACCTCGTCGACCTCACCGGCGGCAAGGCCATCTCGCACCGCCGGATGGACCAGGACTCGGACATCGAAATCGCCCCTCCCGGCTACGACGACGGCGGCGCCCCCGGTCAAGCGGATCACGTCACGGATCCCCCGACGCCTCTCTAGGACGTTAGTACTTCCAAAACTCGGCCCCCATCCCATCGGGTCACAGGGGACGCCGAGATGAATAGAGCCGCGGCTTTTGGCTGCGGCTCTTCTCGTATCTACGGCCTGGCCTTCCTCAACCAGAGAGGTCGCACGAGCGTCCCTTTTGCGGCAACGAACGCTGCGAGTCCAGCATGGCTTGCTGGCGTTTCAATTCGCCCTTGCGGTCGAAGAGTTCGGCCTTGTGCCGTACGAGTTCTGAGACGGCTACGGCGTTCAAGCGCATGCTCTCCTTGATCGCCTCCTGGACTTCCGACGAGCAGGGTTCCAGAGCCAGCTTCTCTTCTTGGCCTTGGTAGACAGCAAAGCTTTGCTGACACCGCTCCCAGGCACCAGCGATCGCTTCGGCCAGGGGTGGGTCCTCGCCATCCAACATGGCAAGCAAGGTCTCGAGCTGCGAACGATAGCGCTCCAGCGAAAGGAGCCGGGGATCACCCACGCTGCTCTGTGACCTCGACACCCTTCCAGCCCTCGAAGAGGGTTTCAAGGGTGCTAACGGCCGCCGTCAGCGGATCCGCGGTACGGTCGAGCAACGACAAGCGAATACGGTCCTCGGCGAACAGGTACAAGGCCGTTAGATCGCGACAGAGTTCCGGAGCGACCTCGTGGTCGAGACTGACCCGAAGCTCGAAAATCACGGCACTGGCCTTCTGTAGGATCTTGTCGAATTCCTTGGCTTCGGTCTTCGGATCGAGGCTCTGCGCCTGTCCGATAAAACGCAAGGCCCCCGCGTACATCATGTGCACGATCTTGAGTGGGGGAGCACTGTCGTAGGTGGCATGCTTGTATGCCGAGGCTGCGGTTTGATTTCTCATCTAGATATCTGAGGGAGTCCATTGGCCAAGAAAGCACCTTGCGCATTGAGGCCTCCAATGAGTTCCTCGAGTGCGGCAAAGCGCCTGATCAGGGATGCTTCAAGCTGTTCGATTCGGCGCTCGTTGCGCTCGATGTTTTTGTCGATGTCGCGAATCTGCGTGTCGATCGCATCGCGCCGGCTGCCGAAAATGCCCGGCGCCGTTCCGAGATCTCCCCCGAGATCCACGCGCGCCTTCAGCCCCTCGATCGCATCGTCGAGTTGCACCAGAACACCACCGTCCTCATCGGTGAAGAAGTCGGCGAAGGCGTCGAGGTTCGTCTCTATGCGATCGTCCACGCGCGACGAATCGATCGATAGCAGGCCATCATTACCGATATCCACACCCAGCAAGCCTAGCGTCGAAAACCCCTCGGTATCGCTGGCCACGGCGTCGAGATCGACGTCGAAGATTGCGTTTCGGATGGTGCCATTGACGCTATTCAGAATCGAGTCACCGAACAGGTCGCCGCCGGCGCCGCTTTCCTCGGTGAACTTGTTCTGCTTGTTGATGAATTTCTGGACGTTGTTGTAAGCATCGACGAACTCTTTCAGGTTCGCGCGAATACCATCCAGATCGTTGTCAATGGTGAACGTGGTCGTTGGATTCGGATCGGCGACATCGGTCGCTTCCTGATTGACTGTGAAGGAAACGCCCTTGATCACATCCGAAAACACGTTGCTCGACCGCGAAACGCTCAGTCCGTCGATGATCACGCTGGCGTTAGAGGCCGTTGTGATCTCGGTCGCACCGGTCAGTCCGGCCACACCTACCGTGAGGTTCTGGATGTCGAAGTCTGCACCGGTATCGGTTCCCGCAATCACCAGCTGGTAGGAGGGCGTATTCTCCGTCCCGACATTGACGACGCTCGCCTGCACCTCGTCGCTTGTAGCCGTATTGATCGCTCCCGCGATCTCGGCCAGGGAATCGCTGCCGGCAGTGACCGTAGCCGTGTAGCTAGTACCGTCGTAGTCGAAAGAGATGTCTCCCGCCCCCAAGGATGTATCGGGATCGGCCACCGCGTCGAATGAGTAGCGATCCGCCTTGGCAAGCGAGAGAACCTCGAGCTCGTGCGAACCCTCGATGGCGCCGGAACTGGTCGAGAAGGTGGCCACACCCTCGGTTCCGACGGTCAGGGAATTGGCCAAGAACGAGCTTCGCTCCGAAAGCGTCTCCGCCTTGGCCTGCAACCGATCCACGAGCCCTTCGAAAGTGCCGATCAAGCTCAGCTTGCTCTGCTGCTCTTGACGCGCGGCCTGTAATTGCCGAATCGGCCGCGACTCGAGACTGATGATCGCGGACACGATGGCGTTCGTGTCGAGGCCCGATGCTAGGCCTCCAAATTGAAATTCTCCGATGCCCATGGCTTGTCCCTTCCCCTGGTAATCCTCGTGTTTACTTATCGGTCGCGCAGAGCGATTGGGTTAGCCGATTGAGACAGCTCGCCCGATGCGGAAATAGATTCCTGGTGTCACGGCGATCGCAGGGGCCCGGATACGAGAAAAGCCCCACGCGCGTCGCCGCGAGTAGGGCCTCTCGTGAAGGGCTCCGATAGAGCCACCATTCGATGTGGTGGAGCCCTTGGTCCGGCGCGAACCCGAGAGGAGAACGCGCCGGCTCCTGGAATCACTAGCCCAGTAGGTTGAGCGCCAACTGCGGTTGCACGTTGGCCTGGGACAAGACGGAAAGAGCGGCCTGCTGCAGAATCGAGTTCCGCGTGAGCAGCGCAGTTTCTGCTGCGACATCGACGTCTCTGATCCGGCTCTCCGCGGCGGAGAGGTTCTCAGAGTTCGTGGCGATGTTCCGGACAACCGACTCGAGCCGGTTTTGGGTGCCGCCCAGATCGCCTCGGTTCGCCGTGACCGAGTCGATCGCGGAGTCGATAGCGGCCAGTGAAGCGGATGCGTTGCTGGTGGTGGTCAGCGCCAAAGTGGCCAGACCCAGTGTCGACGACGTCGAGTCCGAGAGGGTCAGATCGATCGTATCGCCCGAGTCCGTCCCGACCTGGATCGAGACCGAAGTCTGCGAACCGTCGAAGAGTTTGATGTCATTGAACTCCGTGTCCGTCGCGATCCGGTTGATTTCGGTCCGGAGCGCGGTGAACTCGGTGTTTAGCACACCGCGGTCACCGGTGTTGAGAGTTCCGTTCGAGGCCTGAATGGCCAGCTCGCGCATACGGAGCAAGCTAGAGGAGACCTCACCGAGGGCACCCTCGGCAGTTTGGACGAAGCTTACGCCGTCCTGGGCGTTTCGGCCCGCTTGATCTAGCGAGCGAATCTGGGCCCGCATACGCTCGGAGATACCGAGACCAGCTGCGTCGTCCGCAGCCGTGGCAATGCGCAAGCCGGAGGAGAGACGGTTGAAGTTGCCGGACAGCCGTTCACTGATGTTGCTCAGGTTCCGCTGCGCCGTCAGAGAGAAAATGTTGGTATTGACTCTAAGCCCCATGGCTTTCGTTTCCTTTGGATTGGATTTGAGGCCTTCGGCACGAAGACCAAGAAGCATATTGCGACCCGTCCCCCCAGCTCAGCCTGGATGGCACTACCCAGATCAAGCAGAACGGTGGGGATGGGGTTCCCTCCTCCTCCACCGGCGAAGCATCAAGTGGCATCGGGGTACGAGAAGAAGGTGTTTGACGAATGCTCGTTCGTCGCTAGCGGAACGCTAGCTCTTCGAAACCAAGTTGTCAGAGAGCGATCGCGGTGGCCATAGGGGCGCTGAATAGGGGAGCCGCCCCGAAGGACGACTCCCCTCCCTCAGCGATCGGCCCTAGAGGCCGTGACCTGTTACCCCTGGAGGAGGGACAGGGCGATCTGGGGTTGAAGATTGGCTTGTGAGAGGACGGATACAGCGGCCTGCTGCAGAATCGAGTTCCGCGTCAAGTCAGCTGTCTCCGATGCGATGTCGACATCGCGGATTCGACTCTCGGCTGCAGCGAGGTTGAGTTCCGCGTTCTGGAGGCTTCTCACAGCACTCTCCAGTCGGTTCTCTGTCGCACCGAGGTTTCCACGCGCGATGGTGATACCGTTGATCGCGGAGTCGATGATACCTAGCGACGCACGAGCGTTACTCACGTTCGATATGTCGAAGCCAGTCACCGTCAAACCGAGCGTCGAGGACGAGGCATCTACCAAGCCCACGAGAATCGACTCGGTCGACTCGGTTCCGATCTGGATATCCACCGAGGTCGCATTCGTATTCAGGAGGTCGACGCCGTTGAACGTGGTTGCGTTCGCAAGCCTGTCGATCTCGGTGACCAGCGCCTGGAATTCGACATCCAGAGTGCTGCGATCATCGGTGTTGAGGGTGCCGTTGGCTGCCTGAACCGCAAGCTCTCGCATCCTGACAAGACTCGTGTTTGTCTCGTTCAGGGCACCTTCTGCGGTTTGGATCAGGCTGATGCCGTCTCGGCCGTTTCTCTGGGCAACGCTCAGTGAGCGCAACTTGGCGCGCATTCGCTCCGAGATGCCCAGGCCTGCGGGATCGTCTGCCGCCGTGGCGATTCTCGATCCAGAAGCAAGGCGCTGGTAGTTGCTGTTGAGGCGATTAGTGACACGCGACAACTGTCGTTGCGACGCGATTGAACTGATGTTTGTGTTTACACGAAGACCCATCTCTGGCTCCTCTCTGGGATCTCTAGGGTTCAGCTAAGGGGGATGGTCACTCGAGGCGCTCGGCCTTTTGCAACCACAGAGGTTCTCGGTGGACACGCCCTTCGATTGAGCACTCGGTGTTGCTTTTCGTTAGTTCTTTGTCTTAGCAATGGCTCGCAAGTAGCGATATTGCCCGTTTTCACGGGCCTGATGCCTTGACTCGCTGCCCGCTTTGTGGAGGCTCGATTCTCTCCATGCGAGCGCTGATTCTCATCGCCGACCAGGACTCCACTCGACTCGAAGAGCTCGAGCGCTGTGTCCGGGCGGTTGGACACAACGTCATTTCTTGCTCGACGTCGGAAGAGTTGTTCCATCGAGCCCGCAAGGAGCGCCCGGCGGCATGCATCCTGGCCCAGGATCTGCTTCCTCGAGGCCCGCTCGACCCAGATAGGGAACGCATGGCCGGCCTGCCCTCTCGCCCCGCAATCCTGTTTGCACGGGATCCGAGCGAACTCACGGACGTGTCCGCCACTCGGGCCTGGATCGATGCGGAACTGGACAACCGCGCTTTGAGGTTGCAGCGCGAAGGGGAATTGCGACAGGAACCCGAGGACCGGGCCTACCTGGAAGGCGATTCTCCCGCGATCCGCCGCCTGCGCCAGGGCATCGAGCGCGTGGCCAGCACGGAGACACCGGTGCTGCTCACGGGGGAAGCCGGCACGGGCAAGGGGATCGGCGCACGCGAGATCCACCGACGCTCGCACCGCCGCCGGGTGTTCACGCAAATTCGTTGTGATGGCGGCGATCGCGCCGCACTGGAGCGTCTCTTTGGTGGCGGCCCGGCGAGCTTTCCCGGGGCCCTCGATGGCATCACCGGGGGCTCGGTTTACCTTTCGCGCATCGACCTCGCCGGGCCCGGCCTGCAGCGCCAGCTTCTGGGCGTGCTGGAAAGGCGCTCCTGGGAGCCGCCGGGGGGCTCCCCTCGCCCGGCGGACGTGCGCTGGATCGCATCGAGTGAAGGCGACCTCCAGGAGGCCGCCGACCGCGGGCGCTTTTCCGCCGATCTGCTCTACCGGCTGAACGTGCTCTCCTTGCGGACACCGGCTCTGCGCGAACGCGAGGCGGATCTACCGCACCTGGCCGAGAGTATCCTGCAACGCCTGGCCCGCACGGGCGGTCCGCGGGTTCAGCTGGAACCCAGGGCCGTGGAAGAACTCACGGCCTACGCCTGGCCTGGCAACCGGCCCGAGCTGAGCGCCGCAATCCTCCACGCGGCCTACGCCGCGGAGGGGGGCTCGATTCGCTCGGTTGTTGCATCGCCGGGCCGTAATGACAGCGCGCCCAACGAAGATGCATTTCAGGGCGCGCGCAATCTGAAGGATGTCGAGGAGGCCCTGATTCGCCGGGTCCTGGCCGAAGTCAGCGGAAACCGTTCCCAGGCCGCCCGCGTCCTCGGAGTCAACCGCACGACGCTCTACAACAAGTTGCGCGCATACGGGATCGCGGCGCCCGGCTCGAAGCTCTCCTTTTAATAGCCGAGTGCCCCGGGTGTCGAGCGCCGCGAGACCCGAATCCAGAAAGCTCGATCGCCAGCAGAGAGCCCCAGGTGGAAGGAAAGGGGCCAGGCACGAAAAAACTCACCACTCGTGGCGCCCGGACCATCAAGAGTTTTCGTAATTCAGCCGAGATTTGGCTGACGACGGTTTTTCACGAGTGCCCAAGAGAGTGCTCGCGTGGGAACCGCCTTCACCCCCCTCATGCGATTTGCGAAGAAAAGCACAGGCACCGGCGCAGGCGAACTCCCGGCCGACAACGGCGAAGTCGGCGCAGCTCTCCTGCACGCCCTCGATCTTCCGTTGAACGCCTTGCGCGCTTCGATGGAGGCTCTCTTGGCAGAGCTGGAAGGCAAGGCCGCAGGCAGGACTCTTCCTCATGTGTTGAATGAGGTCCGTCTGCTCGAGCGCAACGTTCGTGACCTGATCGCCTTCACGACTCCCTCCACGCCTTCGCCGTTGCGGTGCACGCTGGACGAGATCACACAGAGCGCAAGGGAAGAGCTTCCTTCCTCCCTCCGCGGCCGTGTCGTTCAAGCCCGCCATGACCATGGTGCCCGTTTGTTCGTCGACGGACCGATGGTTTCGCGCTGCTTGCGACGTTTGATCGAGAACGCACTCGAGGCGGGGTCGCAGAATGTCCTCCTTATAAGTAAGCGCGACCGAGAGGGTGCTTCGTTCACCGTCGTCGACACCGCCCCCGAATTCCTCGAGGCCGATTGGGCCCTGCAAGCTTTTCGGTCCAAGCGTTCGAACCACCTCGGTCTCGGACTTCCGCTGGTCCAGCGAGACGTTTCGATCATGGGCGGAGACTTGACCATGACTGTCACACCGTTTGGGTCCACCTGTATCGAAGTTCGGGTTCCCGAGGTGAGCGGGGTGCGAGGATGAAGAAACGTCTCCAATCCACGCAGAAGCGCCGTGTCGGCTTCTTCGAATACACACCGCGCAACCGAGTCGTGGCCGAGCTCTTGGGAGCGAATGGCTACGAAGCCGTCTTCCCGTCGGACGACTCCGGTGGCGCGATCGACCTTTGGATCGCCTGCATCACGAACCCTTCGGAAGCTCGCGCGGCCGAGGGATTCCGTGCCGCACGCCGCCAGGGCGCGCTCGTGGCGCTCGTATGTCGCTGCTCCGGCGAGACCGCGCGACAGGTTGCCAAACACTGCGAGTCCCTGGATCCTGAGGAAACCATCTACCTGGACCACCCGGATGCGCTGAGTGATCTCATCGATGCCGTATTCGAAATCCTCGGTCAGGACACCCCCCCGGACCTGCGCTTCGATGGACCCCGTTTGTACACGCGCAGCTACGAGGCCGATGAAACCGGCACGAACAACTGCGCGTACGAGCTGGCCGCCTTCTTGACCGAGAAAGGCGTCGCCCACGCCCACCGCATACGCATCGTCAGCGCCGCCTACGAGGCTACGGATAACGTTCGCCGCCACGCTTATGGCGCGGACTCAGGCACGTTCTCGATCGAGATCGAAGTCGATCGCACCCGTATCCACATCGGAGTCATCGATCGCGGAAACGGCTTTGACGCCGGTCGTGTCAAGGCGGACAGCGTCCCGGCGGCTCTACCCACTTCACCGAGGGCGGACCTGGCGACGCAACGCGAAGAACGCAGAGCCCACGATCTGGGATACCGTGGTTTGCAGCGCTTGGCCGCGCTCACGGAAGAAAGCGACGTGCAGTCCGACGAGAATGGAACGCGCGTCGAGATGGTCTTCGAACTCACTCCCGTACGTTTCGAGGAAGAGCCCGAGGGCTTCGCCGACGTCGACTTCCTGGCCCCGGATCGAGCACGCGAGCTCGTGCAAGCACTGAAGGAGGGCGTTGAAGTCATGGGTGACATCGCCCCAGCATTAGCCCTGACGGTCGGCCGGCTCCTCAACGGAGCCCAAAGAGGATTCTGATTCCATTGTCCGATCCCAACCAAGACCCGAGCACGTTCGATCCGGACGAAGACCTCTTCAACTTCGACGAGGTGGCGCTCGAGTTCTACTCATCCGACGATGAGGAGGATCTCGAAGCGATCTTCGCTGCATTCGAGGCGGGCGTGCAGGGAGGGAGTGACATCAAGTTTGATTTCGACGCGATCGAGACCCCCGAGGTCGAACCGTCGAAGGAGCCGTCGCTTCCGACCCCTCCCACCGTCGCCGAGACGACACCCGCGCCCGCACCTCCGGTCGAGGTGTTCCGGGCGGACACGCAGGCGGTAGCGGATCCCATGCCCGCTCCGGCTCCGCCTGCGGCAACGGTGCCTGCGCCCGAGATCTCGCCCAAGGTTCAGCACGTGACTCCGCCGCAGCCGGAAGTCCAACCGGTCCCGGCCGCAGGCTACGCTCATCCGCCGATCCAGACCTACGGACATGGACAGGTCCAGGGCCAACCCCCCCCGGGACAAGCCGGCCCCCCGCCCCAGGTCTATCCCAGTCCGGTCAACCCCGGAACGCATCCGGTGCAAGGGGCGCCCGCCGCCCCCGGCTCGCGCTTCCCGATTCTCAAGCGACTGAAGGATGCCTCGCCGATCCTGCTCGCTGTCACGTTGATGAACACCATGCTAGCCGTCGTCGTCATGAACCGGCCCACAACCCCTACGGAAGCGCCCGTTGCCGAATTGAGCGCGCCGTACTCGGTGCCCACCGTGATGACCGAACGCGAGGTAATTCAGCCGTCCAAGATCTCCGTGCCCAAGCCCGAGCGCCATCCGACGTTTGCCCTGGCGCACGAGGAGATCGAACGCGGTGAGTACGGTCTCGCCCGCCGACGCATTTATGGACTTCTGTCGATCGTCGATCGACTGAATACCGACGAACGCGCCGTCATCGAGGCTCGCGCTCACTATCTGCTCGCGGAAGCCCAGCACCTCGAGGCCCTCGGGCGCATGGAGGACAAACGATGATGCTGGCCAGCCTGTTCTTCACTTGCCTCGTAGCGCTTCCCCAGCAGGCTACGACCATCGGCAAGCCCACGATCCGCTTCGAATATGAATCGGGGCAGGAGTGGTGGACCGTGCGTGTTCGTGACTATTCCGCTACCAAGCTGCTCGATCGCATCGCGGAGTTGACGGCGCGCAGCATCGAAGGCCGCGGGTACCTCGAGCAGGCGCCGCTTCTAACCGTTCATCTCGATCGCCGGCCGCTGGATCAGATCCTGGAGTTCTCCCTGGGCAGTGTCGAACTGCGCTCCGAGATACGACGTGATGCCATCACGATTTCACCGGTCAACGCCGACCTCGAGTCCGACGATCTGACGGCCCTTGCTGTCGCAGCTTGGATTCGCGCAACGACCCGCTTCCCCGATTCCGATCATGCACCAGTGGCCCGACTCGCCCAAGGCGAACTGGCCGAACTGCGCGGGCTGGGCCAGACCGCGCGCAATTACTACATAGAGGTCACCGAGGACTATCCCGACTCCGAGGTCGTGGACGACGCCTACATGCGCGCCGGTCGCCTTTCCGCGCGCATGGGTCTCCCCAACGAGGCGGTGAAGTACTTCACCGTGCTTGCGGACATCAACGGTAGTGAATATCGCCCCGCCGCTCGCCTGGAGCTCGCTCGAGCTCTGATCGAACTGGGCGACTGGGAATATTCGCTTCACATCATCAAACGGCTCGAGCAAGCCTTCCCCGCCATCGACCCGGTCGAGCGAACCGCCCGCGCACTCGTGCGTGCCAGTGCCCAGAACAAGAGTGGTAGCCCGGTCCAGGCTCTTCGCGAGCTCGACGGCATGGACGAGGGTTTCGATCCGCTTGGCGCCTGGGAGGCTTTGGCGATTCGTGCCAAAGCCCTCGAGGCAATGAACATGCCCGGCGAGGCCGCGCACGCCTGGCTGTCCTATTCGCGGGATGCATCCACCGATGAGCGTGAACTCGCACTCGAGCAAGCCGCGCGTTTGTCCCTCGCTGCCGGTAACGAGATGGCCACGCTCTTCATATGCAAGGAAGCCGCGCGCCTGGGAATCGCCGGGGGGTTCCCTACCTATCAACGCAAGGCACGCCAAGCCCTGGGCTTCGCCATCGCCGGCGACGCCAGGGGAGCGGGCACCGTCGATCGCATCGAGCACGGCGAAGCGCTCATCGCGGAAGGTGAACTCACAATCGCATACGGACTGTTCGAAGACCTCTTCGCCGGCCGGAGAGGCTTGAACGAAACACAAGCTGCGCGCGTTACGCGCGGCTGGGCTACATGCATCGCGAGCACGGACGGCTTTGAAGAAGCCGTTTCGGTGCTCTCGAACGAGCGTGCGCGCTACCAGACCCTCGAAGCCAAGATGCAGCTCGACATGATCGCCGCTCGCTTGCTGGAGAACGCAGGTTTACTCGGGCGCGCTGTCGACGCATACCAAGGAAGCTACTGAGAGACTCGCACCATGATGAAATTCCACTCCGCAATCACCGGTGGCCTCGCCGCGTTCCTCATCGTCCCCCTGTTCGCCCAGGAAAAGGCCTTGCGCACCCTGGAAAACGCGCTGCTTGGAACGGATCGCGCCATCGATTCGCTACAGAGTCTCCAGAAGCGAATCACCCAGGAGCCGCTGGCCGGCATCGATCTGATCATCGCCGCGACCGAGCCGTCGATCCTCGACGAACGGGAGCGCGACGCCCGGCTGGAAACTCTGCGCAACGAGGTCAACTCGCTGCAGATGCAGTTCGATTCGCTCATGCACATCCAGAACCCCGGAGCCATGCCGCCGCCCGATGGAAGGGTGCCCACCACCGGCATGGACGACTCTGTCCGGCGCGCCCTGGAGCAGCTCGGCAAGCCGGACAGGGGTCCGGGCGAGCGCAAGTCGACAAACCCGAATCACACTCCCCAAGTACTGCCGGACGGTCCGAACTACTCCGCGGACCCTGTCGCCCAGGCGCGTGCGTACTACAAGTTGGGCCGCTATCAGGACGGCCTGACAACGCTTCGAAACTCGGGCAATGCCCCGATCGCTCTCTACTGGAAGGCTCGCTGCCTCGAAAAGCTCGGTCGCGTCGAAGATTCGATCGCGGAGCTGGAAAAGGTCGTCGAACTCTCCCCCGATAGCGCCGAGGGAAAACGGGCAAAGACCGACATCGAGTTCCTCTCGTGGAAGGTCAAGCGCAAGCAGCCGAAGGCGGGAGGTAAGGAGTGAGTCCTCAACGCATCCTCGATGTCGCTCGTCACGACGCCAGCAGTCTCGACAGCCTCGTGCAGTCGTTGCCCACGCTGTTGAATAGCCTGCGACACAGCTATTCCGAGTTGGAAGAACGCGCCTTGTACGTCGAGGAAGAGCTCTCGCGCACCAATCACGAGCTCGAGAACAAGGTCGACGAGCTGAATGGTCTCAAGCGCCACCTCGAGGCTGTCCTGGAATCCCTGCCGTGCGGTGTGGTCGTACGCGATGCGGAAGACCGCATCGTCAGCACGAACGAAGCTGTCGAGGGCATCCTCGGACTACAGCGCAGCGAGCTGGTCGGCGCCACCCAAACCACGGAAATCACGGGCCTCCTCGGCCATAAGGCCAAGGACGAGCCGCACGAGATCCGTCGACCTGATGGACAACGGCGCGTGGTCGCCAATCGTTACTCCACGATAAAGAGAGAGACCGGCGACCTGTGCGGTTCGGTCGAGATCGTAGACGACCGCACCGAACGCGCTTCGCTGCAAGAGCGCCTGCACGGGGCCGACAAGCTGGCTGCCCTGGGCACCCTGTCCGCGGGCGTAGCACACGAACTGCGCAACCCGTTGAACGCTGTCAAGGGCTTCGCTTCGCTTCTACAGCGCCAGGACTTCGGGGATCCGCGTTACCAGCGCTGGGCGACATGCATCGTGCAGGGAGTCGACGAGGCTGACGCAATCATCGACAACATGCTGTCCTTTGGCAGCCCACAGCGCCTGCGCATCGAAACGGTCGACCCCACCGATCTCCTGGAAGGCGCGGTTCGCCTGGTCCGCAGCGAAACCGAAGGTCCAGTGCACATCGACTTCGAATGCGATGCACCCCGATTCCAGGCCGATCGCATCAAACTACGCCAGGCGATCCGCAACCTCGCCGCCAATGCTCTCGAGGCTCAAGGCGCTGAAGGCCGCGTCAAGATCGCGCTGACCAAAGAACAAGACGAGATCCACATTCGCGTCGAAGACGCGGGGCCCGGCATTTCGGCCGAGCATCGCGCACGCGTCATGGATCCGTTCTTCACCACGCGCGCCGACGGTACCGGCCTGGGCTTGCCCCTGATCACCGTCATCGCACGTCTGCACGGCGGCGAGCTCGAGCTCGCTCCGGAGCCTAGCACACTCGGCGGTGCCGAGTTTCTGATTCGCCTCCCCCTTCGTACGGGTGCCGCAGCGCCATACGAACTTCCCCAATACCCTGGGCAATTCTGAGCCATGTCCTTCCATAGAGTACTCATCGTCGATGACGATCCCCTTTCGAGGGAGTACCTCACTGAAGCCATTCACCAGCTGGGCTTCCAAACTGAAACTTCTACCAGTGCCGAGCAAGCCCTCGAGCGCATTCGCCGTCACGGCATCGACATGGTCCTCACGGACCTACGCATGCCGGGCATGAGTGGCTCCGAGCTCGTTCGCACGCTGAGTCGAGAGTATCCCGAAATCCCCGTGGTCCTGATCACGGCGCATGGGACGATCGAGACGGCCGTCGAAGCCATGCATATGGGCGCGGTCGACTTCATCGTCAAGCCGTGCTCGCAGGATACGGTCGAGCTGGTGGTCAAGCGCATCCAGCGCAACCATCGTCTCGAGCAGGAAAATGAGTATCTGCGTTCCGAGGTCGGCCTCGACCTCAACCACGAAATCGTCGCCCAGTCGCGCTCGATGCAGGAACTCCTGCGGACGTCCGACCGCGTCGCTTCCTCCAAGGGCACCGTGCTCATCACGGGGGAAAGCGGAACGGGCAAGGAACGCATCGCCAGCTACATCCATAACAAGAGCCCGCGTCGCAACGGCCCCTTCATTCGGGTCAACTGCGCCGCTCTGTCCGAGCACCTGCTCGAGTCGGAGCTCTTCGGACACGAGCGCGGAGCGTTCACCGGTGCCCACAAGCGCCGGGAAGGTCGCTTCGAGCTAGCCGACGGGGGCACGCTGCTCCTGGACGAGATCGGTGAGATTTCTCCGGCACTACAAACGAAGCTCTTGCGCGTCCTCGAAGAGGAAGAGTTCGAGCGCGTCGGCGGCACTACGACCCTGAAGGTCGATGTGCGCATCATCGCAACGACCAACCGCGACCTTCCCGACGAAGTCTCGCATGGTCGCTTCCGCGAGGACCTCTACTACCGCCTGCACGTGCTGCCGATTCACGTCGAGCCGCTACGCGACCGTCCGGATGACGTCGTGCCCTTGGCGCGTTACTTCGCGGACAAGTATGCCCGTGACAACGGTGTTCCGGTCCCCCCCTTCTCGGAAGACGCCGAACGGCGTATCTCCGAGTGGAACTGGCCCGGCAACGTGCGCGAGCTGGAGAACGCTATCCACCGTGCAGTCATCCTCGTCGAAGGCGGTCCGATCGAACCGGATCACCTGCTGTTCGAGCCGCTGGCCAAGAACGGCCAAAAGCCGAAGTTCACGTTGATCACCGAGAAGGGCGACTATCTCGGCCCGATCACCGCATCTTCGCCGCTTGCAAACCGTCAGCTGGCAGACCTCGAACGCGAGGCGATTCTGTGCACGCTGGAAGCGACCCGCGGCAACAAAACCGAGGCGGCTCGCCGGCTGGGCGTCACCGCGCGGACGTTGTCCAACAAGATGAAACTCTGGAGGGATCTAGGCCTGGTGGCCTAGCGGCCGGAGCGAATCAGAAGCAAATCCGCCGCGGGCCCGCTTCGCAGAAGATCTTGCGGAGCGGGCCTCGCGGGGATGAGCCAACGCTCATTCGAGACCCAAAGTGGAAACCAACGACCTACTCGTACGACTCCTCCAAGGCACGGACTTACGCGCCAAGGTGCTCGCGTCGAACCTCGCGAATCAAAACACGCCGGCATACGTGCGACGTGTCGTGACTTTCGAGGACACGTTGCGCGCGACCCTGAACCAGGGCGGAGACATCAGTAGAGTCGAACCCAAGGTCGAGATGGACGTCCTGTCGCCGGCTCGCCCGGACGGCAACAATGTCACGCTCGAGCTGGAGATGAATGCATTCCGCGAGAACCGCATTCTCTATGACACGTTTGTCGCGATGCTGCGCGGACACTTCTCCGTGCTCGAAACCGCGATCACCGGGGGACGCTAAAGCAAGCACATCATGAACGCACTCGACTCTCTATTTTCCGGAATGCGCGTCACGTCGACCGGCCTGCAGGCCGAGCGGATGCGCATGAACGTCATCACCGACAACATCGCCAACGCGCGCGCCACGCGCACCCCCGAAGGCGGCCCCTATCGTCGCAAACTCATCCACTTCGAACCCCTGGTCCGTGAAGCCTTCATGCGCGGCGAGCAAGCTCCCAAAGGCGTCGGTGTGGCGAAGATCACACGTGACTTCTCGAGCGACTTCGTGCGTATCTCTGAACCCGGTCACGCCGACGCGGATAGCGAAGGCATGGTCCTCTATCCGAACGTCAACTCGGTAGTGGAGATGGCTGATCTCGTGACGTCCATGCGGGCGTATGAGGCAAACCTCACGGCTCAGCAAGGGTTCGTGCAGATGGCCCAACGCGCGATGGAGCTCCTGCGCTAACCAGCCCTTCGGGAATAGAAATCTACCATGGTCGACGGCATCGGAAAAAGTTCGCTAGCGCGTGAGGCCATCGCTTCCGCGATGCGTGCTCAGGCGGATCGAACCGCGTCCATGCGCGAGATCGCTAACGAGATTTCGGGCGTCGCGGGTTCCGCACCCACTGTCGACAAGACCGACTTCCAGAGCCATATGTCCTCGAGCCTCGAGGCCGTCGATGACAAGCTCAAGAACGCTGCCTCGATGCCGGAAAAGCTCATCACGGGCGAAATCAACGACTTCCACGAGGTCGCCGTCCAGCTACGCCAAGCCGACCTGTCCTTCCGCTTCGCGATGGAGATCCGCAACAAGCTGATCGAAGCCTACCGCGAAGTCATGCGCATGAACGTCTGATCTGCGCTCCGAGCAACACGACCACCAATAACACGATTACGAAAACAACCACAAGGTGAACGACCTCTTCCAAAATCTAGGCGAGCAGCTCAAGGGCTCCAGCGGCGGTACCAAGTTCGTCGCGGTCATCGTGTGCTTCGCCCTGATCGTCGTCATCGGGGGCGTCGCGGTCGTGACCAACGGCCCGGACTATCAACTGACCTTCTCCGGTCTGAGCGATCACGAATTCCCGAGGGTAACCAAGGCCCTCGCCGACGCCGGGATCGGCTTCCAGACCAGCCAGCCCCCCGCTCCCTTCTCCGTTTTCGTCGACGCCGACGAGCGCACGGGCGCCTACAGCGCCGCCTTCGGCGCCGGTGCTCTCGACAAGCCCCTACGCGGCATCATGGCGGAAGGCGGCGTCGCCAGTGTCTTCAGCAGTTCCGCAGAGCGCAAGCAAGGCGTACGCAAGCGTGAATGGGGCGAGATCGAAAAGATGCTCGAAGTCCTCGACTTCGTGCAAGCCGCCACGGTCCGCACCTCCGCCCCCGCCAATTCGGCATTGCCCTCACGCAACGCGATCCCCACAACGGCCTCGGTCACGCTACGCATCGTCGACAACGCCGCGCTCACAAGTAGCCAAAGCGAGACGGTGGCCAACCTGGTCAGCCGTGGCTTGGGGATCTCGAAGGAGAACCTGGTCCTCTCCGATCAAGCCGGCAAGAACCTCTACGACGGCAACTCGGGCACGGAAGAGCTGCGTATCAAGAACCTGTTCTCGCAACAGGGCCAGTACGACGCGCACCTGACCGAAATCGCCAACATGGTCCTCAAAGACGTGCTCGGTCCACGCAAAGCCCTTGTGACGATCAATTCGGAGTGGGACTACACCCAGACCACGACCAGCCGGGAAGAGGCGATCGGCTCGGGCGCGATGATCATGGAATCGAAACAGAAGACCGATCGCACCATACCTTCGGACACGGGCGAGGCGGTCGGCATCTCGGCCAACACACTTACCGGCTCGAACTCGGTGGTGCCCACCTCGCCCAACAGCGAGCCAATGAAGGAAAATACGAGCGACGAGAAGAAGGAGTTCGTACCGACCATCTCCCGGGAAGACAAGGTTGACTACGTTCCGCGCCTCGAGCGCCTCAGCGTCGCGCTGTTCCTCGATCACAGTCTCAGCTCTGAAGAAGTGAAGCTGGAAGAGCTCGAAGCAGCAATCAAGGCCTCGGTCGGATTCATGGAGACACGCGACGTGTTCTCTTCGGCCATCTTCCCCTTTGCGAGCAACGACACGCCCGCCGCGGAAGGTACTCCGGCCGCCGAGTCCGAGCTGAGCGAGCCCAACCCGATGATAGATAAACTCCTGCGGCACGGACTCGAGATAGGCACCGGCCTGATCTTCCTGACGCTGCTTCTACGGAGTTTCCGCAAAGGCTCGGCGGTCCAGGCACCCGCGGGCGGTCGCAACTACCCCCCCGGGACTCCCATGGGCGGGGATATCGACCCAGAGATCCTGGCCCGCTTGAAGGTCGAGCAGATGCTGGAAAGCGAGCCGGCCAAGCTGGGTGATGCGTTGACACGGTGGATCCAGGAAGACGAGCCCGTGGAGGCTAAGAAGTGACGGCGCTCGACGACGTTCAAGGCATTCAACGCGTCGCTGCATTCCTCCTCAGTCTCGACAGCCAAAAGGCCAGCGAGGTTCTCGGGAGCATGCACCCGGACATCGTCTCGCGCGTTGCCGAGGCCATGCTGGATCTCGATCCGCGGTTGACGGAGACCGGCGTGATCGACGAGCTGGTCCAGGAGGTTGCATCCAAAGTCGGCAAACCGCGCGGGGTGCGCACCGTCGATGAACCGGGAATGAGGGAGATGTTGGTCTCCGCCCTCGGCGCGTCCGCCAACGGAGTCTTCGACGACGTCCTGAAACGTCGCCGTGGCGACAACCCCTTCACCGATCTCGAGTCCTATGCGACGCGCACGGTAGCCACGGTCCTTCAAATGGAATCCCCCGCGGTGTGTGCACTGGCCCTCGCCCACGTCGATGCGTCGTTCGCGGCGGATGTATTACGCTTCTTTGAGGAGGACGATCAGCTGGACGTCATGCGTCGCATGGCCAGGCTGACGCCGCCTGGCGCACCGGTCCTCAAGACGATCGCAACCAACCTGGTCGATCAGATCGAGAACGTGCCTCCGGTTTCCGAGAAGGCCGATCCTTCGGCGCGCTTGAAGTCGATCGCCGAGATCCTGAACAACTCCTCGCCCGAAGTGGAAAAGCGCGTCATGGAGGTCTTCGGGGACATGGATCCCGAGATGGCCCAGGAAGTGCGCGAGTACATGTTCACCTGGGAAGACGTCAGCACGATCAACAAGCGCGCCATGCAAAAGATCCTGGGCATGGTCGACACGAAGACACTCTCGATCGCGCTCAAAGGCGCCTCGGTCGCGGTCGAGGAGAACATCCTGGGCAACCTCAGCTCACGGGTGCGCGAGATGGTCTCCGAGGAACGTGAGATCGCGGGTCCGATGCCTTTGTCCGACGTTCAAGACGCCCGCAACGAGATCATGGTCAGCATCCGGGCCTTGATCGAGGCTGGCGAGTTCCGTCCAACGCGAGGTAGCGATGCCCTTGTCGAATAACGCCATCCGTCTGGGAACGCATGCGCCGCTGATCGACGTACGCGTCCAACCGGCAGGCTTGAACGGGGCCATCGACCAGATGATCGCGAAAGCGCGTCTCGATGGTGTGAAGTCCGGCCTGAACGAAGTCGCCGGCGTCCTCGATCGCGCCGTGAAGAACCTCGAAGAGCACACGAGCGAGGCCGAGGAATCGATCGGTCGCGCAGCGATCGAACTGGGCCTGGAGATCGCACGGCACCTGTTGAAGACCGAGATCGAGGCCGAACGCCACGACATCGAGCGGATCGTGCGCGATACGCTGCATGAGGCTCGAGTCGGTCGCGACGCCTGCGTGGTCCATCTGAACCCCGCGGATTACAGGCGGCTGGATGGTGTGGCTTTCCGAAACGGCACGAAGCTGCAGGCCGACGACGGCGTCGCCCCTGGCGATGTGCAGGTCGAGTCAGCACTCGGCTGTATCGTGCGCGAGATCGACACAGCGGTGGAGTCCATCGGCGAACGCCTACGCGGAGAGCTGTCGCAATGAGCGAGGAAAGCGGGCTGCCGTTCGACTTCGAGCGCTGCCGCGAGCACATCCACGCCGGGGCCCGGGCGAACTGGCGCGGTAAGGTGGAACGCGTCAGTGGCGTATTGGTAGAAGCCCAAGGCGTGCCCTCATCGATGGGCGAGCTGTGCTTGATCGAACGCGGACCCCTGTCTCCGATCCAGGCGGAGGTGGTCGGTTTCCGCGGCAACCAGACGCTCTTGATGCCCCACGGTGAACTGGACGGAATCGGTCCACAGCAAACCGTCACGACCCTACGCCACGCATTCACGACACCCGTCGGTTCCGCACTCCTGGGTCGGGCCCTGGACGGCTTCGGCCACCCCATCGACGGCGGCGCACCGTTGCCAGATGGTCTGGATCGACGGCGCGTGCGCAATGTCGCGCCGGCACCGCTCTCTCGCAAACCGATTCGCGAGCCACTACAAACCGGGGTGCGCGCCATCGATGGCCTCTGCACCCTGGGCCGCGGCCAACGCCTGGGGATCTTTTCCGGCTCGGGCGTCGGAAAGTCGACGCTGCTGGGTCAGATCACGCGCGGCACCAACGCGGATGTCCTCGTCGTCGCACTGGTCGGTGAACGGGGTCGCGAAGTGCGAAACTTCCTGGAAGACGTTCTCGACGAGGAAGCACGCAAGAAGACGGTGATGGTGGTCGCCACATCCGATCGCCCCCCCATCGAGCGCTACCTGGCCCCATTCGTCGCCGTGACCATCGCCGAGTACTTCCGGGATCAGCATTCCGATGTGCTGATGGTCATGGATTCGGTCACGCGCTTTGCGGCTGCCTGCCGCGAGATCGGTCTCGCCGCCGGCGAGCCGCCTACCGTGCGCGGATATCCGCCTAGCTTCTTCGCCACAGTACCCAAGTTGGTGGAACGGTTGGGTAGCTCTCAACACGGGAGCATCACCGGGTTGATGACGGTGCTCCTGGATGCGGATGACCCCAATGAGCCGGTGGCGGATACCTTGCGCGGCCTCCTGGACGGACACATCTTCCTTTCACGCGAACTTGCTCACAGGGCGCACTTTCCGGCCATCGACGTGCTGGCAAGCCTGTCCCGACTGATGCCCGAGATCACGAGCCCCGAACACAGAGTAGCGGCCAACGCGATCCGTCAATGCTTGGCCCATTGGAAGGAAGGCCGCGACCTGGTCGAGATCGGAGCCTACAAGCAAGGCACGAACCCGCAGCTGGATCGCGCCATGCTGTTGATGCCCGTGATCAATGCTTTCCTGAAGCAAGAGGTTGATGACCGCACCAGTTTCGAGGAGATGCTAGGCATGGTCCACGCCATCCAAGGAGCGGGCGCAGCGTGAACCGACGCTTCGCTTTTCGCCTCGCACGGGTACGCAGAATCCGCGAGCTCGAGGAGCGTCTCGCACGGTCGGAATGGGGTGAAGCCCAGGCCGAGGCCAACCAGGCTGCGTCCCAGCGAGATCAGATGCGGGCCGATTTGAACGCGGCGCGCGAAGAGCTGCGATCCTTGCTGGGGCCGGTGTCGGACGGCGAGACTCCGAAGCCTCCGTTGGACCCACAAGCCGTGGCTCTATCGCACGAGCTTCTCGACCAGCAGGCCAGCCACGTCCGCCGCGCCGATGAAAGAACGCTGACGCTGCAGGGCCAGGCGGATCGACTGGCGGCTGCCTGGAAAAAGCGCGACACGCGACGCCAGGCCCTGGAACGACTCGAAGAACGCGACCAAAAGACCCATTTTCGGGAACTGGAACGCGAGGATGCCAAGGAGCAAGACGAAAGGGCTTCGCACCAAAGTGACGAAGACAGGGGCTGAGCTTCGTGGGCAAAGGGCGAAGTTGATTCCAGTCTTCGAGCGGATGTGGACGAAACACTGACAGGCCCCCATGAATCGAGCTATCGAAATCGTCGTTATGGCCCTGGGTGGACTGTCGATCTTTGCCGTGTGCTTCGCAGGGTTCAGCTCCCTCTCGGGAGTTCCCCTGAGCGAAGTACCCGGTATCGGTTCCCTTTTCCCGGAGCCGGAAGAGACTCCTTCCGAGGCCAGGAACACCGAACCGCCCCCAAAGCGTCGGAGCGACACCGAGGTCATCCAAACGAGTCTCGGATCGCTCGGTGCGTGGAGTCTCCCGGCGCCGTACACGGCCCGCGAGCTACGCTCGTTGGTCGATGAGCTGAAAGCGAAGCTCCTGGTGCTCGATCGGCGCGAGCGAGAGCTCGAACGGCGCCAGGAAGACCACGAAATGGAAGTCGAGACCCTCCAGGATCGTTTCGCAAGCCTCGAACAGCTACGTACCGATCTGGAGCAATACGAAAGCGAACTGAACCTGCGCGAGGACGAGGTCACTGCCATGGAAGGCAACCAGACCGAGCGCAACCTAGCCAAGTGGCGAGATGTCTCGACGGTCCTGGCCTTGCTGCCCGCCGAGGAAGCGGCCGCGAAAATCGTTCAGTATCCGCCCGATGACGCCGCGGAAATTCTTCGCGCCATGACCGACACGGCGGCGGGTTCCATTCTCACTTCTATCCCAGATGAAAACTTCCGCGAGTACCTGGATGCCTACTCAGAAAAAAATGGCGCCCAAAAGTAATTCGCCGGACTGAAATCTAGGCCTACCAGGTCGTAAAGCGCCCTTTCCAGTGAGCCGATAGAGGACAGGATCCCTCTCCTCAATCCCTGGCGCCCTTCACCCACGAGAGTTCCAGGCCGGGGGTCCTCACATGGATATTTCAACCGTCATCGGCACCGTTCTGGGCTTTGGTCTGGTGTTCTTCGCCATGGCCACCGGTCCCGGTGGTTTGGTGATCTTCGTCAACGTGCCATCGATCGCCATCGTCTTTGGGGGCACGGCCGCGGTAACGTTGATGAACTTCCCGTTGGCGCAGATCAAGCAGATCATCAAGGTGACGCTGCGCACGTACCTGTTCAAGCTGCCTACACCGCAAGAGGAAATCGAACGCATCATCGAATACTCCAACCTCGCGCGCAAGGAAGGCCTGCTCGCCCTCGAAGGCAAACTTAAGGAAGTAGACGATGCGTTCTTCTCCAAGGGTGTGCAGCTCGTCATCGACGGCTTTCCGGCTGAAACGGTGCGCGACATCATGGACCTCGAGGCCGAATGGCAAAAGGCACGCCACGCCGACGGCAAGAAAATGCTGGATGCCGTTGGGGCCATGGCGCCGGCCTTTGGAATGATCGGGACGCTAGTCGGTCTGGTGCAGATGCTCCAGAACCTGTCCGATCCGTCCAAGATCGGTGGCGGTATGGCCACGGCGCTCTTGACGACGCTGTATGGCGCCATGTGCGCCAACATGCTGTGCATTCCGCTTGCAGGCAAGCTGGAGGTGCGCGCACTCGAAGAAGCCTTGCTGCGCGAGTTGATGATCGAAGGCGTCGTCGCCATTCAGTCCGGTGAAGGACCACAGCTGATCAAGGAGAAGCTGAAGAGTTTCATCTCACCTGCTGTCCGGGAGGCGGTCGCCTAGACCGGCACTTGCATGGGCAGGAAGAAAAAGAAAAAGGATGAGGGTCCCTCCGGTCCGGATGGCGCACCGGAATGGGTCGTTACGTTTACGGACATGATCTCGCTGCTCGTCACCTTCTTCGTGCTCCTCATGACGTTCTCCAGCATGGAAGTCTACGACGTCTTGAAGGTCGACTCGTTCCTGACAGGTGACAAGGGCATCATGGAGTCCAAGCAACCGGCGCTGGTCGAAGGACCGGCTGACGAAATTCTCTTGGAGCGCGATCTCCTGCGCGGATCGAACAACGCCCATACGCGTCCGACCGAAGCGCTCCAGGAAAACCTGGATGAGATGGGGCAGAAGCTGACCGAGGACCATCTGGAGATGGATCTCAACACGATCGCCGACGGACTCATCATCGTGTTCGACGAACGGGCGAGCTTCTACCCCTCCTCCGCCAACGTGACCGATGCACTCGAGGAGAGCCTGAGCGAACTCGGCAAAGTCCTCGAGCACTATCCCCACATGGTGGTGATCGAAGGCTTCACGGATTCGCACTTCACGTCGTCTCCGAAATACGATTCACCCGAGGAGCTTTCCTTCGCCCGCGCCGAGGCCGCCGCCGCGGTGCTCCTGCGCTCGAGCGGAATGAACGAAGCGGTTCTGCAACTCACCGCGCACGGCCCGAAGTACCCAAGGGCGGACAATGTCAGCGCCGGTGGTCGCAAGCTGAATCGCCGCATTCAGTTGCGGGTGCTCTCCATGTCGACGATCCGGGCCGGCTTCGTGGAAGCCGATCGCAAACAGGAGAAAGGCTGATGGCTGAGCAAGAAGGCGCACCCGCCTGGATGGTCTCGTTCGGTGACATGATGACGCTGATCCTGACCTTCTTCATCCTGCTGGTCTCCATGTCGCGGACCCAGGAGATCGGCCTCGTCGCGCAGGGTGTAGGCTCGTTCATGGTCGCGGTTCGTTCGTTCGGCATGCCCGGCGTGCTGAGCGCAGCCGAGGAGGCCGCCCAGTTCGATGCGGTACGCATGCGTTTCAACCTGCCGCCCGAGAATGATCCCGAGCGGCGCGACGAACACACCGACGCCTCCAACCTCGAGCTGATTCGCGCCAAGGCCGCCAAGGCCTTGAGGCCGCACGACGAGATTCCGCAGCCGGCGATCGCGATCTTCGACGAGGGCTCGGCGGAACTGACCGAACAGGCGCGGCGCTATATCAATCTCCTGGCTCCAACGCTACTGCCCGCGCCAAAGCAAGTCCTACAAGTCGAAGGCCATGCCCCGTCGAACGAAAAGGCTGGGAACGGCAAGAGCCCCCGCTGGCTCGCCTTCGCACGCGCCAAGGCTGTACGCGATTACCTGATCGAACAGCATTCCTTTCCCCCAACTCGCGTAGAAGCTCGAGCCTGGCTAGCGGAGATCACGGACGCAGCAAAGTCCCTCCGTACAGTCGATGCGCGCTTGATTCTACCGACGAACGCAGATGCGAACACTGAGAGTGACTGAAGATGGCAAAGAAGGAAAACGAAGACACCAAACAAGAAGGCGAGGATGCCGAGGTCCAGCCGAAGTCGAAGAAGGGCATCTTCCTCGGCGGCGGCATGGTGTCCCTTATCGCCCTTGCTTACATCGTGTCGATGGTGGCTGTTCCGAGGGGATCCCAAAAAACCCCCGCCTTCGAGGGTCCGTTCGTGGCTTTCCCCTTGGCCGACGGTGACGTCCAAGTCAATATGGCCAAGGGTGGCGGCAAGAGCTTCCTGGTGCTGAACTTCAAGGTCGAATTCGACGGCTACGATCAGCTCTACGCGGAAAAACGCATTGCGGACCCCCTCTTTCAAGCCCACATGATCGACGCATTAATCCGTCTGGGCAGAAAGAAGGCCAAGGAAGACCTCGCTAGCGAGATCGGAGTCGAGGTCTTCACCGCCGAGATCCGCGATGCCCTCGACCCCCTGCTGTTCCCGCTCCACCTGGGCAACGAGCTCAGCAGCACGGACCCACACACGGAGAGCAATCTGCAACTCGGACGGTCTTCCCAGCAGTCCTCCATGCGCAGCGGCTTCAAGGCTCACGTACTGAAAGTCGACGCGCTCAAGAAGACGATCGCGCTCGACTATGGATCCGAAGTGACATTCACCGGATCCGAGAGGGACCTCATCGTCGAGAACGAACGTGGCCAGCGTATCTACGTCGATGTCAGTGAACTGAACCCCGAGTTCGTCGGCGAGCTGCAGGTCGGCACCTTCGGCAAGATGCGCAACATCCTCTTCACTCGCTTCCTCGTTCAATAGGACAGATAGTGACCGAAGAGCTCGATCCCCTACAGGCCGATGCCATCACCCAGGTGCTGGGCGGCCGCGACGTCGAAGTCTCCGAAAGGGACTTCCGGCGACCGCGTCGTTTCAGTCCCCAGGTGCGTGAAGGACTCAAGCGCCGCATCGATGCCGTCCTGCCCAAGACGGAAGCAGGTATCACGGCTATTCTGGGATCGGTTCACACGCTCCAGCTGGATCACGTGCGCGAGACCAGCGCCGAGGGGCTCTTCGACGAAATGGAAGCCCCGCTGGCCGCTCTCGCCTTCGAGATGGGCGGCGATCCCGCCTGGTTGATCTGGGATAGCCTGGCTGCGGTCACCTGTGTCGAGCAGGTTCTGGGCTGCCCCACCGAGAACCCGAAAGCGCGTCCGCTCTCGATGGTCGAGGGCAAGATCCTCGAACAACTCCTGACACCAATCGCGCAGGATCTCGCGCGCTCGCTAGACAAGGAGATCACCAACCCGCGCGCCACCCAATCCCCTGAAGGGCTTGGCAGCTGGCGCGACGGCAAGCGACTCGACGCCCACCGTCTTGAGATTTCCCTGGGCTTCCTGGGGCCGGGATCGCCCAGCACCCTGCGCCTCTACGTTCCCGGCGTCAAACCCAGTGCCGGACAGATGTTCGAGGAAACCGATGACCTCCCGGGCCACCTGAACAACGTCGTGGTCGATGTCAGCGCACAGCTTATTGGCTGCGAGGTCTCGCTCGACCAGCTCTTGTCCCTCGAAAAGGGCGACGTCATCCCCATTGAATCACGCGTCGGCGATCCGGCTCTCTTGACGGTCGAGGGCCTCATCCTCGCCAAAGCCGCCATGGGCCAGCACCGCGGCCAGCTCGCCGTCCGCATCGTACAACTAGAGAACCAAGTCGAGGAGCTGCCATGAGTGAACAAGAAGAAGTCATCGCTGACGGAACCCCGGTCGACGAACTCGGCAACGCCTTGGATCGCACCGCTGACGCGGTCGCTGTCCACGCCAGCCAACTCGAAGAGCTCGCCGCCGGCGAAGGCGGCGACGGCATGGGCCTCTCCCACCTCATGGACGTCCCTGTCCGTGTCACCGTCGAGGTCGGCCGCACCAAGATGCGCCTCGCCGAACTCGTCCACCTCTCCCCGGGCTCTCTCCTCGAGCTCGACCGCGCGGCCCACGAGCCGGCGGACATCCTGGTCAACGGCAAGATCGTGGCCAGGGGCGAAATCGTGACGATCGACAAGAGCTACGGTGTGCGGATCACGGAAGTGGAGTGATCCCTCCGGAGCCAGGGGGCGATCCTTCGCCAGCTCGTAGACACCGTGATACTGGTGAAAGCCTGCGCGGCGTCGGGAGGACGGCAGGAATACGGGTCCAAGTCGTGCAGCCGCTACGGCTCCAGATGATTCTTCAAGCTGCTGCGAATGAAGTACTCCCAACCAGCGACGCCGCTCTCCCGTTTGAACTCCGGAATGTCCTGGGGGAAGCTCTCGGTAACGGTAGCCGTCAGGCGTAGCTTCGTGCCGTGCGGGGTTTCGGACAGCTCGAAGGCCACGTCCGATCTTCCGGGGTAGCTTTCGTAGCGCCAGTCGTAGGCGAGTTTCTCCTTTTCCCGAACCTCGGTCAGCTTCCAGACATGGGGAAAGTCGCGCTCGCCCACTCGCACATTGAAGCGGGTTTCGAAACCGACCCTGGGCTCGAAGGCTTCGATGGCATCGAAATACCACAGAACCATCTGGTCTCGGACCGTGATCGCCTCCCAGACGCGATCCATCGAGGCCTTGTAGGTTTCCTCTACGATCACAGGTTCGTTCAGCTCGTTCATTGGATCCCGCTCCTCGTTGTTTGGGGCTCAGGAAAGAAAGGCGCTCCTGGCTAGAACCCGAAGCGCCCGTCGAAGGCTTCCCCGCCCTTGAAACGCGTCGGTGTAAAGAACTCGGCGTCGAAGGTCGTTATGCGCTCGTCCATCAGCATCTGCGCAACACCTGCGCCGATCACGGGAGCCAACTTGAAGCCGTGGCCCGAGAAGCCTGTGACGATGGACAGGCCTTCGATGCCAGGTACGGTGCCAATCAAAGCCTGTGCATCCGGGGTGATGGTGTACATCGACGCTTGCGAGCCCGCATCCGGCTGATCCGCGTACGTGGGCATGCGTCGCTCGAGAGCTCTTCGCGTCCAGTCGATCAGCTCTTGCGAGACCTCCTCTTTCAACATGTCGGGGTTCTCGACGACTTCGTCGTGGTCGTAATCGACCCTACCGAGGCGCGTGCGCCGCTGGTTCGGCTCGCAACGCATGTAGAAGCTCTGTTCTAGGTCGACGACGACCGGGTGCAGTCCGAGCGACGCGCGCGCGGTTGATTCGGCAGCACGCTCGATCGGGTCTTGAATGTCGTCGAAGGAGAGCGCCTCGCGCGGACCAATCGCTTCGTCTTCGAGGTCTTCGTCCAGAAGATCCGAGTCACGCATGACGACGAAGTGGCTCTCCGGTCGGATCGTGCGCAAGGGAAAGTTCAGGCCCAGGGGCCGCAGTAGGCCCGCGGACCATGGGCCGGCAACGACGCAGATCTTGTTGGCCGTGTACGGGCCCTCGGATGTTTCGGCGCCGACGACCTTGCCGTTTTCGACGAGGATCTTCTGCACCTCCGCACCCAACCGAGTCACCGCGCCCGACGCCCGGCCGAGCGCCGCGAAGGCACTGATGGTCTTGTCCGGATCGACGAAGCCGCCGTCGGGCTCCCAGGCAGCGATGGTCCCGAGCTTGACCTCGATGCCAGGAACGAGCTCCTGGATCTCGGTCTCCTCGACCAGCTCAGTCTCGACGCCGAGCCCCTTTAGCATCTCGACGTTCGCGCGTAACCGCTCGCACAGATCCGGTGTTTCGGCACCCGCCAAGGTCAGAACACCAGTGCGTCGAAAGCCCAGGCTGCGGCCGGTGCGCGCTTCGAAGCCCGCATATTCGCGAAGCGAGTCGCGCGCCATGCGGGCGACCACGGGTTCCGCGTAGTGCTGGCGCAGGATGGCGCCGGAGTGTCCGGAACTGCCCGAGCCCAGGTCGCGTTTCTCGAACAACACGACGGGTTTGGATATGGGGTCGGTTCGTTGGGCGGTGTGCATCGCGATGGACGTCCCCATCACTCCACCACCGACGATTAGGATCTCTGCACGCACTTGGAACCTTCCGTTAGAGGCCTCTAACATACCCGCTTTTAGGTCTTTCTTCATCAGAGCTCCGACACGGATGCCCGCAGCCATCTCCGACCCTATAAGATGCCCCCCAAAGCATGATTCCCCCGCGCAAGACCCGCACGATTCGCATCCGCAATCTCGCCATCGGCGGATCCGCGCCGATTGCCGTGCAGAGCATGGCGGCCACGCAGACCCGTAACATCGCTGCCACGACGCGCCAGGTCCGGCTGCTCGAAGAGGCCGGTGCCGATCTGATCCGGATCGCGGTCGACAGCAAGACCGACGTCGAGGCACTGGCCCAGATCCGGGCTGGCACGAAGGCCCTGCTCTCGGTCGATCTGCAGGAGAACTACCGCCTGGCCGAGCTGGTCGCGCCTCACGTCGACAAGATCCGCTACAACCCGGGACACTTGCACCACCACGAGAAGGACAAGTCCGATCGTGAAAAAGTTGCCTACCTCGTCGGCGTCGCGCGTGAACACGGCCTTGCCATGCGCATCGGCGTCAACGCCGGATCGATCGCTCCCCACTGGAAGGAACGTCATCCCGAGGACAGTGTCGAAGCGGTCGTTGGGTCCGCCCTGGAACACTGCCAGATGGTCGACCAGCTCGGATTCAACGACTACGTCGTCTCGATCAAGGATTCCGATCCACGCATCGTTGTCGACGCGAACAAACGTTTCGCCAAAGCCCGCCCAGACGTGCCGCTCCACCTCGGCGTCACCGAGGCAGGGATGCCCCCCGATGGTGTCATCAAGACGCGCATCGCCTTCGAGCAGCTCATTTCGCAGGGCATTGGCGACACGATTCGTGTTTCCCTGACCGTTCCTTTCGACGACAAGGGTGAAGAGATCATCGTCGGGCGCGGGATCCTCGAGGACATCCAGGCCGGACGCTTCCGCTCGGTACCGCCCAACTTCTTCGACGGCCTCAACATCATCGCCTGCCCGTCCTGTTCGCGCGTCGAGAACGAGCGCTTCATCGACCTCGCCCAGGAGGTCAAGGACATGACCGCTTATGCGGCCGAGCACGATGTCACCATCGCCGTCATGGGCTGCCGTGTGAATGGCCCCGGTGAAACGGACGATGCCGACCTGGGTCTCTGGTGCGGCCCCAAGCACGTCAACTTGAAGCGCGGCGAGGAGTCCGTTGGCACCTACACGTACGACGAGGTTCTCGGGCACCTGAAGGACGAGCTCGACCGCATCATCACGCGCTGAACGCCTTCGGGCCGCTCGAAACCTGTCCAGCGCCTGGCGTGGGCGACTCTTCCTTCCCGCGCCTTCCATCGGTTTGCAGGTAGCTGGTTCTTGATTCAGGGGCGGGTTTTCCGAGGCTTGGTCATTTCCGAGAATCTGGGATAGCTCTTCGTCGCAACAAGCTTCGGTATGCCTTCGCATCTGATAGGATTTCGCGCCCCAAGCCCAGAAACAAGCTTCAACTATGCGAACTCTTCTGACGATCGGTCTACTTTCTCTACTCTCCGCCTGCGGCGGCGCACGCGTCGTAGGTAGCGACAACTTCATCAAGCATCCGATCCACCGCATTGCGGTCTCTCCATCCGGTGGTGATGTCGCGGACGCAATCGTTCAGCGACTGCGCGAAAAAGAGGGTGGCAAGCTGGAGGTGATGGGCACCAAGGCCACGGCGGAAATGCTTCAGCGGACGAAGGTCATGAGTATCAAGGCCACGACTCCTGAAAGCCTGGCCATCTTGAAGAGAGAGGGGATCGATGCCTGGTTGCGAATGGAATCGGCGGCCCACCCCTCTTCGGACACTCCACAGAATGTCAACGTGCGAATGACCAGCACGCACGACCCCTTACAATACATCGACTTTCTATGGCACAACGGCTGGGGCGGCATGCGCGGTTCGCTAGGTTGGCCTGGACGACCAGCAGACGCCACCATGCGCAGGGGCCGGGATGACGCGCTCGATGCGGTCACCGATGAAATCGTCGCTCGCCTCGCCCAGGCCATCACCGTCGAGCCGTAGCTCGCCAAAGAAATCCAAACATGCAGAACCTCATCAAAACCAGCACCGCGATCGCCCTCTTCTTCTTGTTCGGTGCCTGCTCTAGCCTGAAGGCCAGCGTCACCGATGGTGCCGATCTCGGAACCGGGCGCTCCTTCTACGTCGTTCACCAAGAGAAGGACGGTCGCGCCATCAACGAGATGATCGCAAAGAAACTCGAGGCGATGGGACGCCCCACACGCACAGGATCGTCAGCCGACATTCCTGCGAACACCCAGATTCTGGTGACGTACGTCGACCGCTGGGCCTGGGATTTGTCGATGTACATGCGTTCCCTCGAAGTCGTCTTCCGGGATCCCCAGACCGAGTCCGTGCTGGCTTCGGGGACGAGCAAACCCGGTTCTTTGTCACGTAAGGCCGTGGAGTCCGTTGTCGACGAAGTCGTGACGGAGATCTTCAACGAGAGCGTGGCGCGGGAAGCGTCCGCGGCCGCGCCCTGAGGTCGCGCCCTGGGTCGAGCCCGCTGGCACACGGTGGCTCAGAGCTTACTTCGCGGATTGCGCCGCGATCCGCTCGACTTCCTTGAAGACCCGCATGGCGTTGCCGCCGCAGATCTTCTTCAGGTCTCGGGTGGAATAGCCGCGCTTCATCAGTTCGGCGAGAAGGTTCGGGTAGTCCGAAACATCCTTGAGGCCGGACGGCAGGCTGTCGCCGACGCCATCGAAGTCAGAACCCAGTCCAACGTGGTCGACTCCGACCAGCTCCACGACGCGGTCGATGTGATCGGCGACGTCACCGACATCGGCAAATTGCTTTGGCTTGGTTTCATCGTAGGACGCGAGGAAGGCCTTCGCCGCTTCGCTGTCGCGTTCGACACCGTTGTTCTCACAAAAGGACCCCAGAGCCTCGCCTCGCTTGCTTCCGTGGAGACGGTAGTCATTGTCGATGAAGGACGAGCCGAAGTTGATCATGACCACGCTCCCCTTCTTGCCCATTTCGAGCACCATCTCGTCGCTCATGTTGCGCTCGAACTCGGGCGTAAAGTGCCGCAAGGATGAGTGCGTGGCCAGGACCGGCGCGCGAGTCAGCTCCATGACCTGCCAGAAGGTGTCATCGGAGATGTGGCTGACGTCGATGATCACGCCCAGCTCGTTCATCTTTGCGACGACGGTACGGCCGAACTCGGTCAATCCCTTGGAGGAATGGCGTGTGTCGTACGAGGAATCACAGATGTGATTGTCGCGGGAATGGCAGAGCGTGATGTACCGGACTCCTCGGCCGTGGAAATGCTCCAAGTTTGCAAGATCGCCCTCGATGGGACTGCCGTTCTCCATACCGAGGAGCAAAGCGACGCGGCCTGAGTCAAAGGCTCTTTCGACGTCGGCACTGGTGTGAGCTACGGCGAACTTTTCCGGCGCGTGTTCGGCGATGCTTTCGACCATGTCGATCAACTCGTTCGCCAGCTCCTTGGACCCACCGTCGACCTCCAAGTTGGCCGGAACGTAGATGGACATGAACGGAGCATCCAGGCCACCCTCGACAGCGCGCGGATAGTCGAAATCGCCGCCCGATGTCGCTTCGGTCACGTCGTCGGGGTTCTTCCTCAGGCGATAGGGAACATCGATGTGTCCATCGACGATCAGCGTCCGTTGCGCCAGTCGACGTGCGCGTTCGAGCCTTTGTTCGTCCGTTTCGGGAACGGACTGGCAGGCCGCCAATAAAATCAGGGGCAGGAAGAGGGCGTGAATCGTCTTGGCCATGGCTGAGGAAATCCGGGGCTACGCTTCCGGGGTTTCGGCGGTGGGTTCGGGGTTCGGGGACGCGTTCGGAAGGGCTTCCGCATCTTCTACGGAGGCTTCTTCCCACACGGGATGGGCCGACGCAAGGGTCCAGTACTCGAAGGCTTTCTCGACGGCCAATCCCAGGAGCGACCCTTCGGGGTACTCACCGTTATCGCCGCGCTCCCCCGCGGGAATGCCCATGAAGAGTTCGAAAGCCTCGCGTATGTCGTCGACGGCGTAGACATGAAAGGTGCCTTCGTGGCAGGCGCTGACGACGTCGTCACGCAACATGAGGTTCTTCACGTTGGTACTGGGCAGAATCACGCCTTGCGTACCCGTGAAGCCCTGAGCCCTGCAGACTTCGAAGTAGCCCTCGATCTTCTCGGTCGCGGCACCGATCGGGAGAATGCGACCGTGCTGATCGATGGCTCCGGTCATGGCGAGATCCTGGCGCATGGCCCTGCCGGTCAAGGCCGAGAGCAGACAACACATCTCCGCTCCGGAGGCGGAGTCGCCATCGATCCCACCGTAGCTTTGCTCGAAAGCGATCGAAGCCGAAAAGGCCAGTGGATGTTCGGTGCGCAACAGGTGGCGCAGGAGTCCGCCGAGAATGTGGAAGCCCTTCGTGTGGATCGCGCCAGAGAGCTGTGACTCGCGTTCGATGTTGATCATCCCCGCGTGGCCCGCCCCGATCGTCGCGGTGATACGTGTGGGAAAACCGTACGTCAGCGGGCCCGTGGATACGACCGCCAGGCCGTTGACCTGGCCGATGGCCTGGCCCTCGGTTTGGATTCGAATCGTGCCTTCCGCGATGCTCTCCCGAAAGCGACGCGCGGGCAGGTTCGCGCGCCTGCGGGTACGCTTGACCGCTTCACGCACGCGATCCCCTGTGACAAAGCGTTCGGAAGACTTCGAGGTCAGGAACGCGGCCTCGCGGGCGATGTCGACAAGCCGACCGAAGCGCGTCGTCAAACGATCGTGGCGTCCCGCGACACGGGCCCCGTGCTCCGCCAGCGCTGCGATCGCGTCCTTCTGATAGTGCGGCAGATTTTCGTCTCGCGCGACGCGCGCAAAGAGCCGCGCGTAGGAGGTCAGCGTATCCGCCCCGGTCGAGATCGTCGTCTCGAAGTCCGCCAGCACCTTGAAGAGATCCGGGAAGTCCGGATCCTGTGCATCCAGAGCGTGGTAGAGCCCAGGGTCACCGATCAGAATCACCTTGATCTTGATCGGGATCGCCTGGGGTTTCAGGGTGCGCATGCCCCACGGCCCGCTCATCTCGGGCGGCACGATCTCGAGCATCCCGGTGCGCAAGGTACGCACGAGCACTTTCCAGGCTCCGGGTTCGGAAAGAACCTCGCGCGCCTCGAGGATCAAGTATCCACCGTCCGCACGCAAGAGTGACCCCGCGCTGATCATCGTGTGATCGGAGATGGCGACGCCCTCGGGCAGCACACGGCGATCGATGCTCCCGAGCAAATTGGAGAGGGTCGGGGTGTTCTCGACGATCACGGGGCAGTCCTCCGCCGCGCGGTGGCCCAGGATCAGGTTGACGTGGAAGCGTTGCAGGAGCCGTTCGTCCTTGCCCAGCTCCTCGACCGGTTGACGCACGACCTCTTCGGCCAATCCATCCAGGAACGCTGCGACATCGTCTTGGGGGAAGCCAACACGTATCTCCTGGCAGCGTGCATCGAGCAGCGAGCGAGCCTCGCTGCGGAAGAGACCTTGGACGTGTTCGACGTGCTTTGCGCGGACCCGTTGCATCTCGATCGAAATGCTCTCCAGGCGCTTGGAGAAGGCCTCGATCTTGCCGTTGATCTCCTCGATGTTCTCATCGGTGATCTGTCCGTTGGCAACCAGTTGATGGATGCGTTCGGGAGGCGCAGGCTCGCCCTCGATCACGGGCAACAGAACCGGGCGCACCGTACTACCCACCGTCGCCGTGTGCATCACCAGTCCGTTTTGCTGCAACTCTTCATCAAAGGGCCCGGCGATGGCCTTGGCTTCCTCCTTGAAGCGCTCCTCCAAAATCTGCTTACGTTGGCGCAGGTCGTCGGAGCTCATCGCCGCGGCCAGCTCGTTACGCAGGAATTCGATCAGCTCCTCCAACGCATCGCGAAACTGCGCTCCGCATCCGCGCGGCAAGCTCAAGAGCCGCGGTTCACCAGGCGAATCGAAATTCGCCACGTATGCGTAGTCGCCTGCCAAAGGACACGCCGGTTGGATCTCCTTCAGCAGCCTTCCGACCAGGGACATGCGGCCCGTGCCCGATAGGCCGCGCACGAAGACATTCTGGCCCGGCGCATAGATCTCGAGCCCGAAACGCAAGGCCTCGATGGCCTCGTCCTGCCCGATCATTCCCGACAGCGGTTCGATATCCGCGGTGGTCTCGAAGTCGAAGCTCCCAACGTCGCAGCGCCAACGAAGCTCGGACGTCGCTACGCGCAGAGCGGAGCGTTCCGGTTGCTCACTCATGAATTCGGTTCTTTCTGTTCCGGCTCAGCGCTCATTCGCGCCCCTGCGATGGCGACGCCCAGGCCCACCATCGCCACGACGAAAGCCATTGGGTAGCTCGCGTGCACCGCTTCCTTGACCTGGTTGTAGCTGCGTCGCTGCGCGAAGCTCTTCGGTCCCGTCCCAGGACCATTTGCAACCTCGAGCACATAGATCACCGAGACAAAGATGACGATCAGGCCGAATACGATCATCCCGCGACCGAGCATCTTGCGCGGCGGCCCAGGGTCGGGCCGCGTCGTTTCGGGGGGCAACATCCCGGTATGCTAGCAGAGCGGCTCAGGGAGAGGTTCCCAGGGTGTCACTGGCCGAGGCCTTCTTCCTTGCTAGCAAGAGATCGATCAGAGCGCTGGCGCTCCCGCTCTTGCCACCGTTCAGCTCAGCGTAAGACTTCAATTCGACCAAACCGCAGGCTGTCCCCTCGTCCAGACCCGCCTTCTTGACCAGATCGGCGATCCAACGCAGCTGCTTCGGGCTGGGAACCTGGCGCTCGGACTTCACGCTCATCAAGTGGTCGATGAGCACGCTGGCTTCGTCGCGATTGGGCGCGTCGCTCGCGAGTAGAACCTGGGCCGACTCCGCGGCTTCTTCGAGTGTAAGGCCAGTGGCTTCCAGGAGGCGGTTCAGATAGCGCGTCTGGTTATCGCTGGGCAAGAGGGTGATGTCTCGAGTGCGGAGGTCGGCCAGCAGGTCCTTGCCCGCCTGTTCGGAGAGCGCATCGAGATCACCGATCTCCGGAGCTAGCTCGGGGGCGGCGTCGAGATAGTCCTTCAACTTCGAACGCGTGCGCGGCACGAGAGGACCGGACTTGCTGGCCTCTTGCGCCGCCGCGTGAGCGCTCTTGAACTCCTCGAGCATGGTCTCCCAGGTCGCACTCGCGGGACGTCGGCCTTCGGCCACGTCGTCGAGAAGTGCTTCCATCTCGGCAGTGTAGTCGGTCTGGAAGACCTCGCGTTGGTCGGAGAGATTGAAGAGCGGAGCCGCTTCGAGCCAGATGTTGCGGCCGCTTGCCGTGGGAATCAGGCTGCCCTCTTCCACGCTGACGTAATTGCGCTCTTCCAGGCGTTCGACGGTCTTTGCATAGGTGGAGGGCCGACCGATGCCGCCTTCCTTCATGGCTTTCACGAGCGTGTGGGCGCGGTAACGGGCGGGCGGTTTCGTCTCGTCCTCGCGCAACTCCGGGTTCGCGTGCTCGGCATCACCGGCGAGCAGCTCGAGGGTCGTCCCGACCTCGACGGTGAGCGGAGTCGTGTCGTTCTCGTCATCGAGACCTGGCACCTGGAAGGCGAGTCGCCAGCCGGGTTCCGCATACCACCCCAGCGCGGCGTCCAGGGTGCGTTCGAGGCCCTCGCAACTGGCCTCGAGCGAGAGCGTCACGCGTAACGAGGACACCATGAGCGCGGCCAGGGTTCGCGCGCGTACGAGGGCGTAGAGCTTTTGAACGTCGGGCTCGGCGCCGGGAAGGATATTCAGGTCGAATGCCGTGGGCCGAATGGCCTCGTGCGCGTCCTGCACTCCGGCGTCCTTCTTGGATGTAGCGACCGAACCCAGCTGTTCGGCCCCCCAAGCCACCGTGATGGCCGCTCGTCCGGCTTCCACGGCCTCCTTGGCAAGACGCGTCGAATCGGTACGGATGTAGGTCAGATGCCCCGCTTCATAGAGTTGCCCCGCGAGAGCCGCGGTCTTCTTGGGCGACCAGCCGAAGCGGCTGCCCGCGGCTTGCAGCAGCGTGTCGGTACTGAACGGTGCTTGCGGAGACTGGGATTTCTGCCGCCGCGTCACTCCATCGATGTGCAACTTGCGCGCCGCGGCAAGGCTCGCGTGGGCGGATTGGGCCAGGTGTGCATCGGCGGTACGGTGCGCGGAGAAGCGGTTCTTCTCGTCGACCCAGGCCGCGGGATCGGACTTCTCGTGAAAGCGCACGCGCCAGGCAGCCAGCTGGGTCGCCGCCGAGACCTCGAAGTAGCGCACGGGAACATGCGCTTCGCGCTCCAGCTCGCGCTCGACCAGGAACCCGAGCGTCGGTGTTTGCACACGGCCCATCGAGTTGGTCGAGGTGGTGGTGTACTTCTTGGCGATCTTGCTGGCGCGCCAACCGACGGTGCGGTCGATGAACGTACGGATGATGGCCGCATCCACGAGCGCCTGATCCATCTCGCGTGGCGCGGTCACGGCGGCCAGCACGGCTTCCTTCGTGATCTCCTGAAACGTCACGCGGTGGCAGGGCCCGTACTTCTTCAGCAAGCGCTCCAGGTGCCAGGCGATGCGCTCGCCTTCGCGATCGGGGTCGGCGGCCAGGTAGAAGGTCACCGAGTCGTGCTTGGCGGCCTCGTCGGTGACGGCTCGTATCGCCGCTTCCCCGCGTTCGGTCCAGAACCACGGCGGTTTGGGCAACTCGCCCGGTCGGTTCGGCCAGTAGGCCTTGCGGACCTCCTTGGGTGGATGAATCTTCTTGTCCTCGGCCAAGCGCTCGATGTGCCCACCGGTGGGCATGACGCGCCATTCGTCCTTCCCCAGGTACTTGAGCAGTGTCTTACACTTCGCCTTGGACTCGACGATCAGGATGTTCATGGACATCACCATAGCGATGTCCGACCACCGATTCCGAACGCAGTCGGATCAGGTGCTCGTGGGCTTTTCCGCACCGGGTCGCGACTTGGGCGCGGGCTGGATCAGATTGTCCTGGTTCTTGCTCTTGGGGTCGTCTTTGAATTCGCTGTTGGGATCTTCGAGGGGCAGGAGCCCCTCCACGGCGCGTACTTCGCCTTCAACCTCACGGAGCTCGATCAGTTCCTTGGAGGAGCGCGCATCGCGTTCCTCGAAGCGGCGCAGGGTCGGGATGAGGCGGCCCTGGACGGAACCGACGAACTCGTTGTACGAAAGTCGGGCGCTGTCGATGGACCCGCCGACCTTGGCAGCGTGCTCGAGCACGATGGCAGCGCGGCGGTGGAGGTCACGGCCGAGTTCGAAGAGCTCGGAAGCGCTGTCGGTCAGGCTCTTCTCGCGCCAACCGACGTGGACTGCGCGCAGGAGCCCGATCAAGGTCGAGGGGCTGGCCAGGACGACGTTTTGCTCGGCGGCGTATTCGATCAGCTCGGGGCGACGCTCGAGGGCGGCGTCGACGAGTTGGTCCCCGGGGATGAACATGATCACGAACTCGGGGGAGGCCGCGAAGTTGGTCCAGTAGGCCTTGCGGGCGAGCTTGCGCGCTTGATCGAACACGTTCTCCGCATAGCGATCGAGCATCTTCTCGGCTTCTTCGGGAGTCCCGGCATCGAGGGCGTCGAGATAGGAGTCGATCGAGGTCTTGGCGTCGACGGCGATGATGCGCGCGTTCGGCAGGCGCACGACAAGATCGGGCTTTTGCAGTCGGCCCTCGCTGTCGCGCAGGTTTTGCTGGGTCGTGAAGTCGCAATAAGCCTTCATGCCGGCCAGCTCGACGACGCGCTCGAGCTGGATCTCACCGTAGCGGCCACGGACGTTGGGTTTGCGCAGGGCCTGGACCAGGCGGCTTGTTTCGGCCCGTAGTTCGGAGTGGCCGCGGGCCATGTTGACGACCTGCTCGCGGAGGCCGGCATGTTGGCGCCCCATGAGCTCGAGTTGCGAGTGGGTCTTGTGGAGCGCATCCGACATGGGTCGGATCAATTCGTCGAGGGCGCGTCGACCGCGTTCAGCGTCGGCACTGGTTTCGACCTTCTGAGTGTTGAAGGTCTGGTTGGCGAGCTTCAGAAACTCCGCGGTGGAATTGCGGAGCACATCCCCGGCAAGGGCCTGGAAGGACGTACGGTTCTGATCCACGTCGCCAACGCGTGACTTGAAGAGGTCGCGTTCCGCGCGGAGACGAAAGGTCTCGCGAAGGAGCCACAGGGCTCCGGCGAAGGAGGCGGCGCCGAAGAGCGCCAGTGCGATCGTTAGGGGGTCCAAGTTGCGAAATCTCGGTGGTCGGGGTTGCTCCGGCATCCCCCCCAGGCCCGAAGTCTCTTAGCCGACGATGCTACTACCAGGTAGGCCGGTTCTCCAGCAATGCCAAGGCGGCATCGCCGCCGATGGGCTTGGAAAAGAAGTAGCCCTGGCCAATCTGGCAGCGGAACTCGCGCAACATCGAGAGCGCTTCGGCCGTCTCGATCCCCTCGGCCACGACCTCGAGGCCCAGAGTGCGGGCCAGAGCCAGGATCGTGCGAACGATCGCGACCTTCTCGGTCTCGTGCTCCATGTCCATGACGAACGAGCGGTCGATTTTGAGCTGATCGAGGGGGAAGCTGTGGAGACAGGCCAGAGACGAGTAGCCGGTCCCGAAATCGTCGATGGAGAGACGGCAGCCGAGCTCGCGTAGCGCCTGCAGGGTCTGCGTGTTGCGCTCGGAGCGCTCCATGAGGACGCTCTCGGTCACTTCGAGCTCGAGCAGATGGCCCGGAAGCCCGCTTTCGCGCAGGACGTCGGCGACTGTATCGACCAGCTCGGGATCCTGGAACTGATGGGCGGAGAGGTTCACCGCCATGCGCAGATCGGTCAAGCTGGGCTGGGCGGCATGGAAGGTCGCGAGCTGACGACCGGCTTCGCGTAGGACCCAGGCCCCCATGGGGACGATCAGGCCGGTGTCCTCGGCGATGGGGATGAACACGTCGGGGCGTACGAGGCCGCGCGTGGGGTGGTTCCAGCGAATGAGGGCCTCGAAGGCGGAGATGGCTCCGGATTCGAGCGAGATCATGGGCTGGTAGTGGAGCAGGAATTCGTCCGCCTTGAGGGAGCGGCGCAGATCGCCTTCGAGATGCAAACGCTCCTTGGCGTTGGCGTTCATCTCGGGGTCGAAGACCTCGTAGGACGTGGCTCCGTTTTCCTTGGCGCGGTGCATGGCGGTGATGGCATCGCGCAGGAGGTCGGCGGGTTGGCGTGTGCCCAGCGTCGAGAGCGCGATACCGATCGAGGCCTGGATGCAGAGCTCGTGATCGTCGAGCCTCTGGGGCTTCGAGAGGCTGGTGTGGGTTTCCTGGGCGAAACGCACGGCCTCGCCGGAATGGACGCCATCCAGGAGGATTGCAAACTTGTCGCCTCCGAGCCGCGCGAGGGTGTCGCCCGGTCGCAGGCTGGATTGAAGCCGGCCCGCAACCTCGCCGAGCAGGCGATCGCCGGCTTCGACGCCGAGCGAGTCGTTGATGTTGTGGAAGCGATCGAGGTCGAGATACACGACGGCGACCGGGGGGCCCTTGCGCCGTTGGCGCCGGGAGAGAGCCAGCTCCATGCGATCGAGGAAAAGGGCTTCGTTCGGCAGCCCCGTCATCGGATCGTGGAACATCTCGTGCAGGAGTTGGCCCTGGGCGCTCTTCTCCGCGGTGATGTCCGTGAACGAGCCGCCGAGGAACTCCGCGCGATCCAGTTTCTTGCCGCGGACGAGGAAGTGGCGCCAGGCTCCGTCTTTGTGGAGCATGCGGAATTCGTGCTCGAGGAACGCGTTGGTGCCTGAAAGGTGGGCATCGAGGTCGCGCTTCAGACCATCGAGGTCGCGCGGGTGGACGCGACGGAACCACTCTTCGGGAAGGTCGGCGAATTCTTCCTCGGTGTAGCCGAGCAGGGCCTTCCAGCGTGGTGAGAAGCGGATCTCACGACGGGCGAGGTCCCAGTCCCAGAGCCCATCGCGGGCTCCGGCCCAGGTGGCCTGGAGCCGGGCGGGGTGGGTGTCCGTTTCGGCCAAGGAATCGCGGTGGTGTTGGGTGGGCGTACCCATGGCGGGCAGCCCTGCTCGTAAGGAATGGGGGGTCTTGGTGCAAGGGGGAGTGGGGTGGGGGGCGAGGGGAGGTGAGGGGTGGGGTGGGGGGTGGGGAAGGGAGCGGAGTGGGGTCGGGGGGCTCGGGGTGGGGTGTCGTGGGGGGTGGGTGATGGACAGATTTGGTTGATTTCACGCGCTTTTCCTGCAACCGGGCCAGCCCAAACATGGTCCCCACCACCCCCCCCCCTCCCTCTGAGGGTGGGGCTGTTACGAGCAGCGATTGACGGATCTGCACTGCGATTCCTCCCCTCCGAAACCGCCATGAATTATCGTCCCGGGTCCCCATGACGACCCCCACCACCCCCGATCCCATCGCCGCCTCCTTCCACGAAGCCGCCCGAACCCTCACCGCCTTCATCGAGGACCCGGACGGCCTCCCCGCTGTCCAGCGCTTCGCCCAGGCCGCCGCGACAGCCCTGCGCTCGGGCAAGAAACTCCTCTCCTGCGGCAACGGTGGATCCATGTGCGACGCCATGCACTTCGCCGAGGAGTGGACGGGCCGTTTCCGTGGCGACCGCGATGCCCTCCCCGCCATCGCCTTCTCCGACCCCAGCCAGCTGACCTGCATCGCCAACGACTTCGGCTATGACGAGGTCTTCGCGCGCTCCGTCCGCGCCTACGGCAAGTCGGGCGATCTGCTCGTCGCCATTTCGACCAGCGGCAACTCCCCCAACGTTCTGCGCGCCGTGCAAGCCGCCAAGGAACTCGAGATCACCACCGTGGGTCTACTCGGCAAGGGCGGAGGCGAGATGCTCGAGAAGGTCGACATCCCGATCGTCGTCCCCGAAGCGAACTCCTCGGATCGCATCCAGGAAGTCCACATCAAGGTCCTGCACATCGTCATCGAAGCTGTCGAGCGCGAACTCTTCCCCGAAAACTACACCTAGACTCGCCCTACGCCTCGCCGCCATCGGCTCGCCACTCACTCATCACCGGCATAGCCGAGACCCTTCAGGCTCGCGTCCAGCTCGTCGCTCACTTCGACCGTCGAGTCCTGGAGCTCCAGCTCCTCGCGCAACGCAGCCATCCGTTCCTGCCAGTCACGCAGTAGGTCTTTCAACCGATGCATGACCCTGGCATTGTCATCGATGTAGTACCGCGAATCCAGTTCCTCGGGATCATCGACCAGGTTGTACAGCTCGTACTGATCCAGCCCGAGCTTCCGGATCAACTTCCATCCCTCGTAAACGACAGCCTGTTTCTCGTCATAGTAGTACGTCCCCGTACTGAACGTCGGCTCGCCCACTGCTCCCTCTTCCCATAGAGGCATCAACGACTTCGAGCTAAACCTCTTCGCATCGAAGCGAGCGCCCAGAACATCCAGCATCGTCGGCGTGATGCTCTCGGTCGAAACGCATTCCACAACGCGCTGCGACACTCCACCGTTCGGCAGCTTGATGCTCAAGGGAACCCGTAACACCTCGTCGTACAAGGTGTGACCGTGTTCGAACGTGCCGTGCTCCCAGAACTCCTCGCCGTGGTCCGAGGCAAATACGATCAAGGCCTCGTCATACAGGCCCAAGGCCTTCAACTCATCGACCACGCGCCCGACATTCGCGTCGGCGTACTGAATCTCGCCTCGATACAACTCGCGCACGAACTCGCGGTCATCGGGACCCAGTTTCGTATTCCCAGCCTGCACGTTGGTCACGGTTTCGTGATCTCCCCACGACAAACCGAAGCGCGGATGCGGCCCCTCGTTCATCCACTTCGCCGGAGGCTCGTACGGCCAATGCGGATCCAACACATGCATCCACAAGAAAAACGGCTCGTCCGCGCTGGCGCGCATCCACTCGATGGCAACGTCAGCAATCGCCTGCGTCGTGGGGAACAGCTCCGGATAGGTATGCGGATCCATCCACGCCAACAGCTGCGACCCGATGCTCAGGCCCCAATCATCGCGCGCAGGAAAAATGTAACGGTCGAAGCCTTGCCGAAAATTGTATAGGGGCTCGAGGTGTGCGTTCAGTCCCAGGCCAATCGTGTGATAGCCCAGCCCTTTCATGTGCTCTGCCAGCGTTTCGATCTCGTTCGGCAAGGACGTGCGGCGATTCGTCACGTGATGCACTTCCGGTGAGAGCCCCGTCAACACGGAGGCCATGGCCGGCTTCGTCCAGGGAGCCGCAGACCGTGCGTTTTCGAAGACGATGCTCTCGTCCATCAAGGCACTGATCGCCGGCGTTTGCGCCGCGAATTCGCCGCCCCCCAGCATGTCGGGTCGCAACGTATCGACGGTAACCAGGACCACCGCTTTCGGGTTCGAAAGCACACCAGGCTTGCTGGCCGTGACGACATCCGCGGGCCCGCGCAACGACAGGATCGCGCCACCCGAGAGGATCGCGAACATCGCACCCGCGACAAAGCTGGGCCCGGGTCGCAGCAACCGACGTATGAGAAAGAAGGTCACTGCGCAGGCAACCAACGTCGCTCCCACGGCGGTCAGCCGCTCCAGCCCCGACGCACCCGACATCCGAAACTCGATGAACCACAGGCCGATGCAAAGCTCCATGCCCATCAAGGGCAGCGCCGACGCCGTGACACCGATGCCCGCCGGACGGTTCTGCCTGTAGATAACGAAAGACGCAATCCCAAATGCCACCGCAGTAACGATCAGCATGGCCCAGAGCGCCACGCCCCGATCCCCCGTCGCATCCCTGGCGAGGGAAGTCACAACGGGTGCGAGAATGGCGAGCACACAGGCGAAGGCGCCCGTCGCCGCGCCCCACGAGGGGGCGTTCCACTGCCAGCGCCGATCCAGCAGTCGCGCAACGACCAAGAGCGGCATCTGCAGCGCCAGAAAGAATAGCGCCCCGACCGCCGCCGGAAGGAACATCGCCGAGGGCTCAGCGAAGGCGCGTGGATGATCGAGGGCACTCACGCCCACGTTCAAGAAGGTGGCCGCAAGGGACGATACACCTACGGAGGTGAAGATCTTCCTCCACGGATTTCTGTCTATTTCGGTCATGTCTGCTCCGGGGACACGGGTCTCTTTCGGTCGGCAGGCCCGAGGTCTTGAGACCCTGACCGACCTCATTGAGAGCCCCGCAAACATCCCGTGAATCCGAGCTCCAGCCCCTGCATCGTCCTGACCTACGGGTGGGGTCTGAACACCCCGGGAGGGGTCGCCAGGCACATCCAGGAGCTAGCACGAGCCTTAGGCGACGCGGGCGCGCGGGTGATCTGCGTCTGCATCTCCGCCGCCGACTACTCCGGATTCCCCCGACCCCGTATGAATCCCCAGTACGAGGGTCTCCAGCTCGAGAAAGAGCTCGCCGAGCACAACGTCGAAGTCGTGCGGGTCGCACCGCACCGGCTCCACTGGACGCTCGACGGCCGCCCGATGAAGCGCGCGGTCGAACGCATCCTCGACACCGAACACGTCGACTGCGTACTTGGTTTCTACAACGAGGCCGCCTATCTGCCCGAGCTCTGTCGGCAGCGTTCGATCAGCTTCGGCTACATCGCCACGTGGCTGTCCTATCGCATGGCACTGTCACCGGCGCGCACGGGCCGCGGACTGCGCGGACTGATCATGCGCCGGGCCAATCGACGCTTCGTTATCGAGCCCTACCGCGAAGCCCAGGTCCTCTTCGCCAACTCCGAATTCACACGCTCCGAGCTCGTCGACGTCGTCGGCTGCAACCCCGACCGCATCCGCGTGACCTACCTCGGCGTGAAGCCCTTCTTCCGCAACATCCCGCGCATCGAACCCAAGCGCATCCAGCGCATCGTCTTCTTTGGACGCCTCGTTCGCGAAAAAGGCATAGGAGACGCCATCACCGCCCTCGGCGCCATCGCCGCCAAGGGCCATCGCGATTGGCGCCTGCGCATCCTCGGCTCGGGCAACCACGATCACGTCCGTCGCCTAGCGGACGAACAGGGCATCGAACCCCTCATCGAGATGGTCCCCCACCAGGGGGACGCGGGCCTCGCCGACGAGCTGGCCAAGGCCCACCTCGCCCTCCTCCCCTCCCACTCCGAATCCTTCGGCCTCTCGATCGCCGAAGCCCAGGCCGCAGGCCTTCCCGTAATCGCCTACGACGCCGGCTCGGTCCCCGAGGTCGTCGAGGACGGCCGCACCGCCTGGCTCGTCCCCCGACACGACACCGACGCCCTGCACCGCGCCATCGAAGAAGCCATGGCCGACCCCCACGCCGCCCACCAACGCGGCATCGCCGGCCGCGAGCGCGCACAACGCCTCTTTCAATGGAGCTTCACCGCCGAACGCGTCCTCGAAGGCATCCGCGCCCTACGCCGCGCGGCCTAGCGCAAAAGTCTTCGGCACCATAGGGGACGTGGGGCCGAGTCCGTAACGTACGCAGTGTGGATTTGCAGGTCTTGATACACGCGCTGGCGCCGATCGAGCTCACGAGCGAAGAGGCCGTCCGCATTGAGGGTGAGCGGGTTGCGGCGGTCGCCATCCTGCTTCGCGCCGAGGAGGCTGGCGACGTCGAGGTACTGCTAATGCGGCGCGCCGTACGCTCCGAGGATCGTTGGTCCGGCCAGATCGGACTGCCTGGAGGTCATCGGGAGTCGGCGGACGTCGATCTGCTATCGACCGCGGTACGGGAAACGCGCGAGGAGGTCGGTGTGGACCTTGCGACCCATGCCGAGCCCCTCGGCCGCATCGATGCCGTGCGCGCCAAGGCCCGGGGCCGAGTGCTCTCCATGTCGATCGTACCGTTCGTCTTCCGTGTCACGGGTACGATCGAACTCGTCATGGGGCCCGAAGCAGACGAGGCCTTCTGGTTTCCGCTCCACTCAGCGAAGGCGGGGGAGCTGGATTCCTCGCACACGTACCGGGGCCCGCAAGCGAACTTCCACATGCCCGCCTGGGACTTCGAAGGTCGCGTTGTTTGGGGACTGACTTATGAAATCCTCGCAAGCTTCAATCGGATGTTCGATCGCTGAGCGCGACTTGCTGCTCGTGACCTTGCTCAATCTTGAATCCTGGCTCGCATCGATCGCGACATTACCGGATCCCCTTCGCTACTACCGGGGCGGTCAGCCCGGCAGCGGCGCAAGACTCAAGCAGCAATGGCATGGAGCGGCAAATGAACCTCGAACATGGCCCCGCCCTCGGGAACATTCGTAACCTGAACTCTGCCTTTGTGTCGTTGAGTGACCACGCTGTGGACGATAGCGAGGCCCTGACCCGTGCCCTTGCCGATCTCCTTGGTGGTGAAGAACGGATCGAAGATGCGGTCGATGATGTCGGGCGGGATTCCCTCACCATCGTCTTGGATGCGAATCACGATCCACTCATCATCGCAACGGGTTGTGATGTGAACCGTCCCTATCTTGTGCTGCTCGGTCAAAGTCGGCTCGATCGCGTGGGCCGCGTTGATGATCAGGTTGAGAAGGACTTGGTTGATTTCGTTTCGGAAACAGGGAACCGGGGGGAGGTCGGGTTGCAGATCGAAATGAACGTTGGCGATGAATTTCAATTCGCTCCGACTTACGGTGACTGTGCTTTGGATGGCACGATTCAGGTCGATGGGTGCCATGCCTTCACCCCCTTGGTAGGAGAAGTCCTTCATCGAGTGCACGATCGAGGAGATGCGGTCGATGCCCTCCATAGCCTCCTGCAGGGCCCTGGGTAGCTCTTCGGCCAAGAAGTCCACGTCGAAATTTCGAAGGCTTGTCCGCATCTCTTCGCGTTCCTGGTCACCGAAAGGGTCGCGCTGTTTTGTGAGTTTGGTGAGGGGCCGGACTATGGTGAGCAAGGCCTTGATTCCATCGCCGAGGAAGTTGACGTTGTCTCCGATGTACTGGGTTGGCGTATTGATCTCGTGCGCGACTCCGGCGGCCAGACGACCGAGGGATTCGAGTTTCTTGGCCTGCTGCAATTCGACATGGATCTGATTGCGCTCTTTCTCGATACGCTTGCGGTCCTTGATTTCTTCCGAGAGGAGCTTGTTCGTATCTGTCAGTTCGAGGGTTCGTGAGACGACAAGCTGCTCGATTGTTGCTCGTCTGCCGTTGGTGATCAGCAGGATCCCCGCAAGCAACGCGGCGAGGAGCGTGCTGCCGCCCAGGAGTAGCTCCATTCCGGAACTGTGTGCAACCGCATGGTCTCCATTGGGAGAGAAGGTCAATAACCAGTTACGGCCGGCGATGTCCAGTGTTCTGGTCATGGGGCGCATCGAACTCCGGGACGTCTCGGGCGCGACGGTATCGAGCAGGAGCCTGGATCCCTCGGGAGCTGTCGAGTCGTCGATGCGGAGGTAGACTCCCGCAAGAGACAGTTGTTGGATGAACGGCGCGACCATGTCCTCGACTCGGTAGACACCCAGGGCAAAGCCAAGGATCTCGGGCGCTTCAGTGAGATGGGATGAGCTGGGTGCGCGGTAGCAGGGAACGAAGATCAAGACGCCGTACTCTGGACCCCGCTCTTGGACCAGGGTGATCCTGCCGGTTGCGATGGGCCGGCCCGTCGTTTCTGCCCTGAGCAGGGCGGCCCTGCGGGTGGGGTTGGAGGCCAGATCGAAACCGAACGCCTTTTCGTTGCCTTCGTACGGGGCCACGTAGTAGACGGGGTAGTACTCGTCTCGGAGCTTGGCCGTTATGAGATTCCCTTCCGTGGAGCGTTCGGTGATCGAGAACTCGGGATGGCCATCGAGACGCGCCTGTGCTTCGTGGGAGGCTCGGTCGGCGGAAGGGACATTGGGGATCCACTCCAAGGCCTGGATCTCGGGGTAGCGCCTGAGCTTGTCGGCCACGAACGCGTCGAACTCTTGCCGTGCGACGCCCGGCATGGTTTCGAAGAGAGTGGCGATTCCCCGCAGGCCCTCGATGTGGATCTCCAGACCGGCCTGGAATGCCCCGAGATGAGCGTCGACGCTTGTCGCGAGGCGGTTCTCGAGCATGGCTTTCTCACGCTCGTGAACATTGATGAAGGCGACAGCCAGGAGGGCAAAGGCCAGCCCTAGGGGGAGTGCTACCGTCTTCCACATCGACCGCCAATAGGCCCGGGGCTCGGCCAGGATGATCATTGCGATCGGCGCGACCAAAATGCCACCGAGGGTATCGCCCAGCCCGCTCATCAATGCGAAAGACGACGCGTCTGTGGAATGGGATAGGAGTGCGATGCCGTACTGAAGCAGTGCATGGACGACACCGCCGATCGGTCCCGCAATCACCAGGAACCAGGTGACGTTGCGTTCATCCAGTGGGGCTGGCAAAGCGGCAAGACGCCTCAGAAGGTACGCCCCAAGTCCGGCCTGAATGAGCGCGGCTGTAGCCACGAGCAGGGCTAGCGGGATGCGGGGCAAGTCTAGCGAGCCATCGAGGAGAAGCTCGCGGGATCCCCCGGCGAACAGAGCTCCGAACCAGATGGCAATCGCACCCCGGCGACCGAACTGAAGCACTCCAACCAGCCCGATTCCAGCAGGCGCCCAGATGAGCTGTGCACTCCCCTGTCTCTGCAGGGCTACGCACAGGCTGGCGGTGAGGGCGTAGCCGACCGCAAAGAGCAGACAGGATCGAAGGCTGGCTCGGCCAGACCCGGTCCGGAAGTGGGGGGACGTGGACACGTCTCGGTGCTGGGTTGCAGCCTCTAGATCGAGTCGAGACCCCAGGCGAAGGGGTGGATCGGGAGCTTGGCCTTGGCTAGACCGAAGCGTTCCAAGAGCTCGGTGACGGCGCTGTGGGCCTCGGGTGCCGAGAAGAGCAGAGCCAGGCAACCGTCGTCGTCCAGGAGACCTTCGTCCTCGGGCCCGGTGATGTAGAAGCCGTCGGGGCGCACATCGACGGAACCTTGTTCGCCGAGCCGGTCGTTCAGGAGTTGGCCGGCACCTTCACGGTTCAGGATCTTGCCCAGACCGAGCAGACCGCGGCGCGAGATGGCGCCCGAAACGGTCAAGCGATAGGTCACGTCGTTGGCTGAGGGGGGGGCCATGAAGAAGAGACCGTCCTTGATGCCCTGGGCCTGGCGTTCGTCGGAGTGGGCGCGAACGAGTGCCAGTACGTGGGAAGGCTCACCGCCCCATTCGTGAATGGCGTCGCCAAGGTCGCGGCCGCGACCGAGACAGGCGTAGGCGCAAACCTCGCCGTCGCGCTCGAGCACGAGCGTGCGCATGCCGGGGCAGTTCATGAGGTCGTGGGTTTCGTCCTCAGTCCGATCGACTCGCGCGCTGTGGGCTTGATAGAGCTTGTGGATCGCCGGAGTATCGGCGTCGGTGCGGGGGCGTGCGCCTTGGGGGTAGGGGAAACCCTCGGCGATGATGTCGGAGATGACGAAGTCGTCCTCGGCCCCGATCGGCCCGTAGCCACGGTCGCAATAGAACTGGGGGACATCCGCCCACAGGAGCGAGAAGATGCAACCCTCCTGGCGCAGAGCCTCTTCCGCTTGATCGAGGATCTTCGTGGCGAGCCCCTCGTTGCGCTTTTCGGTGGCGGTCGAGACCGATCCGATCAAACCGCCGGGGATCCGTATGCCTTCAACCAGGAAGTCGCGCACGAGAATCGCACAGGCGGAATCGACCCTGCCCTCGGAACCCAGGGTCAGGACGCGACCGGGGTGGCCTTCCTTGAAGACCAGGGGATACTCCGCAGCCATGTCCTCACCGGCCGGGTGAACGCTCTGGATCATGGCGAGGGCGGAGGTGTGCTTTTCTTTGACTTGATTCATGACCGGTCGTCTTGTTCCGTTTGATCGTTCGACTGCTGTCGTGCTTCGCGGTAGGCCTCCAGAAGGCGATCGCTCAGGGATACCGCATCGTCGAGCGACGCCTTCGCCGCTTCGACAGCCCCCGAGAGGTGTTCTGGATCGGAAACCTGTTGGCTCTTTTCGTCCAGTTCCTGTGTGTGCGTTTGGAGTCGCTCGAGCAAAATCTCGAAAGAGGGATTGTTCTCATCCCTGGGAGCGGCCTCGGCGGTGCTTTGCGCAGGTGTTTGCGGCCGGATGCTCTCCGGGCCAATGGAATTCAGAGTGTTCTCGTTCATCGCTAGACGTGTCCGGTTAACGAGTGCCGTGTCTTACCCGAGGAAGTTCAAGAGAGAGGTCTGAATGATGCGTGCGCCGGAAGCCTGAGCCAGCTGCATGACCTGATCGGCCTTGGCCAGCTCGAGGGCCGCTTCAGAGAGATCGACATCCTCGACCGAAGACAGGAGGCTTTCGACCGAAAGCTCTACCTCCTCCCTCTGTATATCTATGCTGGCAAGCCGCTGGCTGCGGGATCCCACGCCCGACAGGCCCACCAAGAGCGTCTCGTGGGCACTATCCAGGTCCTCGAGCCGCTGCCGAAGGCGCTGGAGAACCTCGGCGCTAGGACGGTCGGATTCGTTGCGCATATCCTCCGAAATCCCCTCCAGGAGATCGAAGATGCTCAGGGTGCCGTCGAAGGTGACCAGCTCGTCGCCCGCTCGGGTAATGGCTCCCGTATCGACGTGAAGCACGATGCCCTCCGCGTCGTTGCGCAGCTCGACGTCGTTCTCGCTCGTGTTGAAAGAGGTGTAATTCACGCCATCCAGTGACAGAGAACCCGCGCCTCGAACGGTACCCGTATAGTCGAGTCCGCTGTATCCGCTGAAGTCCAGGTTCAAGAGCGCACCGGTTTCACCACGGAGGGTCAGTACTCCCGTCTGGGGAATGATGAGCTCGGGGCCATTGCCGAGACGCGCGCGGTTTGTGGTTCCATCGATCGTCAACGTGTGGTCGCCGATCAGCGTGTCGTCGGCACCGCCGTTCGCCATGGCGATGCCGACACCCGTAGCGCCCATGATGTTCGTCATGTCGTGGCGTACCTCCAGCTCCACGTTGCCCATGCCTTGACTCGCGGTCAGACCCGTGGCTACACCCGTCAAGCCTTCAAAGCGCACACCATTGGGCTTGTTGGGAGCGAAGATATCGCTGCCGGCCGTCGTCACGTTCAGTTGGACTTCCGGGGCGGCGCTGATCGTCTGGCCCTCGTCCGTACCGTGGTAAACGATACGCGGCTTGCCATTGACGATCTCTTCGACGAAAGGCGGTGTATCCGTTCGCGTTCCGCCGAAGAGGAAACGCCCACTCAGGCTGAGGTTGGCGATGTCCAGCATCTGTCCGCGCAGCACATCGAACTCGGCGCCAATCGCGCGGCGATCGCCTGACGTCAGCGTGCCGTTCATGGCCTGCAGAATCAACTCGCGCGAACCGGTCAACAGTGTCGAACCCTCTAACAAACTGCTGGAGGCCAGCTCCAGAGAATCGCGGCCGCGGGCGATCGCTTCGCGATTGCGTTCGACCTCGGCGAGCTGTCGACGCAGGTGCAGGGAACGACCCGTGCCGGCCGGATCCTGCGAAGGCCTCAGGAGACGCTTTCCGGTTGAAATCTGCTCCTGGGCTTCGATCCCGCGCAACTGATTTGCGCGCAAGCTCTGCAGGGTTCGGTGGTACGTGGATAGGGTGCTGACTCGCATGGAACTAGATTAGGTTCAACACTTCGTTGCCCAACTGGTTGACGGCGCTGATGTATCTTCCGGCGGCGGCAAAGGCCTGTTCGAAGGCCACGAGGTCGATCAGCTCTTCATCGACATTCACACCTGAGATCGAGTCGCGGCGTTGTTCGAGGCTCTCGATCAGCGCTTCATTCGATTCGCGCGCACTGGTGGCCATCGAGACCTCGAAACCGACGTCGCTGACGATATCGCTGTAGTACCCGGACAGGGTCAGTCCCGAGAGGTCCTCGACGCCCATGCTCTCGACGGAACTCATGCGCAAGAGCAGGTCGCTGTTGCCTGAGTTTCCATCCGAGGATGTCGCGATGCGATCGGGGTTGTCCAGCAGTTCCGCGCGAACCCGGATGTCGTCCGCTGTCGATCCGGCGAAGAGTGCGTTAATACCGAGGGCCACGAGGGTTCCCGAGGTGTCCGCCTCGGCCAAGACCGTCATCTCGAAGGCGTCGCCATCGGTTGCGGACAGCTCGCCAAGATTGAAACGCGCGGTCATCCCGTCGACGATCGATATTTCTTCGCCTGGGGTGTAGGTATCCCCCACTGGTAGGGAGGAGACCTGGGCTCCGGTTTCATCGAAGACGTCGATCGCCAGACCCGGAGTCGTTCCGATGACACCGTCCATATTGGGCCGGAAGGCGAACGTCTGGTTCGTGTTTCCGATATACGATCCGCCGATCTCGGGATCGACCATGTTGTCGCTACCCGTAACGGGCACACCGATCGATCCCGTCAACCCGAAAGCTCCGGCCGCTGAACCACCATCGACGGTGAATTGCGCCGTGGAACCTGTCGCCAGGGTCTGCAGGAACAGATGGCCGTCCACACTCGTGGCGACGAAGCCGTTGGACTGGGCAGTCGTATCGGCGTTGATAGCCGCGGCTACTTCCTCGGCCGTCGCGCTCGATATTTCCTGGAAATCGTTCTGGTCCAACACCACCTGGAGGGACGTTGGAGTTCCACCGGTGTTGATGGTGAAGTCCAGCGTGTCGCCATTGCCAAGGGCATACGGCTCTTTCATGCCCGAACCCAGCGAGGCACGGGCACCCCCGAAGGTGCCTTCGAAATCCGGTCGGTTTTCCCCCCGCGGAGAAAAGTCGAATCCGTACCCGTTCGCCGCACTGATTCGCAGCCGGTTTTGCGCATCGATGCTCGCGCTGAGTTGTGGAATGGTGTTCAACTCGCCCAGGAGATCACCGACCGTTGTGTGGGTTGAGGTGATATCGATGCGGTGCTTTTGAACTGTGCCACTCGTGCGATCGGTCAGGTTGACATACAGGCTTCCACTCTCGACCTCGAAAGGCAGGCCAGTGTTCGACAACAGCTCATCCCCCACGCCGCCATCCTTGTCGCGGTCGAGAATGACATTGGCTCCGGTCACGTTCTGCATTGGCCCCGAACTCGGAATGCCCGTAGCGTGGACGCTGTTGATCTCTTCGATAAGGCTCGCGGCCAAGGAGTCCAGACGCTCCAGATACTCCGGTGCGCGTTCACGAGCGAGACGCAGCAAACCCCCGAGACGTCCGCCATCTAGCTCAAGCGGTGTCATGTCATTCTCGACGTGAACGATCGCCCCTCCATCGCTGTCGGTACCGGCGAACAGGGGGTGCGATCTGCCCGAGCTGACGAGGGTGTTCCCCTCGACGAGGACTCGAACGGTTCCATTGCTGCCGTCGAGAACACGCACATCGACCAGCTCAGCCAGCTCGTCCAGAAGCATCGTTCGATGGTCCCGAAGGTCGTTCGCCGGGTTGCCACCAGCTTCGATACTTCCGATCGAGACGTTCAGGTCAGCGACCTCGGAGGCCAACTCATTGATATGCGAAACCTCGGCCGCGATCTGCCCTCCGGCGCCCGAACTTACTCGTTGCAGAGCCACCGAGATCGTGTTCAAGCGGGCGGTCAAGGAGTTGGTCGTCTGGACCACGTCCGCGCGCAGCACCGTATCGCCAGGATCGTTGGATAGCTGCGAAAAGCTCGTGAACATGTCGTTCAATAGCGCACCGAAACCATCCTCTCCGGGCTCGTTCAGCAGGCTCTCCAGTTCACCGAGTCCGTCGCCCTGGGCAACGAGTCCACCGGAGATTCCACGCTGAGTGAAAATGCGGCGTCCCAGCATGTCGTCGACGACACGCTGCACCTGGCCCGCCTGCACTCCGTTGCCGAGTAGCAACCCCTGCACCTTGATCGCGCTTCCGGCTCTGAGGTCGACTTGCTGGCGTGAGTAGCCGTCCGTATTCGCGTTGGCGATGTTGTGCCCTATGGTGTCAAGGGCGAAACGCGCACCGAGAAGAGCCTTCAAGCCCGTGTTGAGTCCGATACTCGTCATCTCATACCCTCGCGTCGAGCAGTGTTCCGGAGGTGGGAAGGACGTTGTCGCTCTCGGCGGCGGCGGCCAGTGCACCGAGGACTTCGTTGAAGAGTCCCTGGTGGTACCGTGCCAGGGTTGCAACGCGACGGTTCAGTTTCAGCACACCGGCCACCGTGTCGCGCAACTCGGTGCGGAGCCTCATCATGCCTTGCGTCGACACGCCTCTTTCGCCAAGCAACTCCACGATGTGTCCGAGTGTCAAGCTTTGCACATCCATGCCGGCGGCTTTCGCAAAGGCGGTGATCAGTGTCTTACGCTTCATGTCGCGACGCGTGCTCGTACGCAGTTCGCTCTCGAGCTCGTCGACCACGAGGGCGACGTCCTCGGTAGAGCTGCGACGTACCGCGTTCAGCTGGCGCTCCAGCAACATGGCCAGTTTGCGCTGGGCATCGAGCTCTTCCTGGAGCCACACCTGGAAGTGGCTGGCGAAGGCCTGGGATTTCATCTGAGGAGCTCTCCGAGTTCGGGTCCGCTGTTCTTCGATCCGCTCTCTTCGTTTTCATCGCTCTGCGCTGCATCCATCATGCTCGCGTCGACCTTGGCTTGCGTGGCACCGATCCCCGCCTTCAACATGCCCGCCAACCCAAGCGCATCCGATTCGGCAAGCGATGTGGCGATGTGCTGGTCGAACCAAGACTCGTAGATGTCCGCTCCCGAGCCACCACCGAACAGGCCTTCCGGCAACGAACTGCGCAGCTCCTTGACGAGCTGCGTCGCCAGAAGCATCTGGAACGAACCGATGGCGTTGTCTTTGTCTTTTGCTCCCGCGTCGTCTTGCATCGCGCGGTCCTTTGCGCGCACGGCTTCGTCCAATCGATTGGCCCCGATGCCGTTCGAGACGTTCTGTTCCGAGAGCTGGTTTCCGATTCCAATGCCTTCCATTACATCACCAAGATTTCTGCGTGCAGCATCCCGGACTGCGCCATGGATTGGAGGATCTGAATCATGTCGCGCGGGGTGACGCCCATGATGTTCAAGACTTCGACGACTTCTTGGAGCTCGACTGCGCCATTGACGATGGTCAGAGGGCGGTTCTCTTCTTCCAAAAGAAGCGAGGTCCGGGGTAATACCGTGGTCGTTCCATCCGAGAACGGACCAGGCTGCGAAGTCTCCGCGTTCTCTGAAATCGTGACTGTGATATTGCCCTTCGTGATGGCGCCGCGCGTGATGCGCACGCCTTCACCCATCACAATGACGCCCGTGCGTTCGTTGATGACAACCCGTGCGAAGGGCGCGGGTTCGATCTCGCGCTGTAGGATCGAGGACAGATACGCGACGATTGAATTCTTCGGAAGGTCCTGGGGCACTTCGACCGACACGGTCATCGCATCGCGCGGGACGGCCGCCTTGGGGTAGATCGCGTTGATGGCATCCGAGATTCGCTCAGCGTTCGCAAAGGAGCCCTTGAGCGATTTAAGGTCGAGGTACACGAAGCCCTGCTCCGAGACCATCCGGGTCGGTACTTCCTCCTGTACTTTGCCCCCCAGCGGGATGGTGCCGACGGTCAAGTGGTTGCGCACGGTTTCCGCGCCATCACCGCCCGCGGAGAAAGCCCCGGTCGTGACCGGTCCCGACGCCGTAGCGAAGACGGAGCGACCCGTCATGTCCAGCAACTCGGCGTGGAGCAAAGTTCCACCTACGAGGCTGACACAGTCGTAGATCGAAGACACACGTACATCGATGGGCTGGCCCGGTTTGATGCCTGGCTCGAGCGTCGCCTGGAGCAAGACGACAGCCACGTTGGCCGAACTGACATCCTGCTCGTTCAAGATGATGTTCTGCGTCTTCAGCATGTTCAGAAGCGCCTGGCGTGCCGCGCCGGCCGCATCACCCGTGCCCGCAAGTCCGGTCACGATGCCGATGCCTTGAACGACGTTGCGCTCTTGACCACGCACGGAAACCAGCTCCTGGATGCGTACCCGGATCGGGCCTTGCGCCCCGCGTACCGGTTCGCCAACCCCATGATCCGTGCGCAGAACGGAACTCGATGAGGCGCCCGTGGGTTGCCGCGGGGCCTCCACGCCCTGCGTGAAGAGCACCGTTTCCGCTTCCGTGCCGAGCCGGTTATTGCGGGCTTCTTGGGCGGCTCGCACCAGGGCGGCTTTGTCCTCGCCTTGCGGAGCGAAGAGGATGAGGCTCAATAGAATGGACAACATGTCGAGTTCTCTTGTGCTAGTGACTAGAACGGCCAGAGCCACGCGATGACACCGTGTACCACGCCGCCAAACCCATAGCGGTTCGTAGCCCGTGTCGAGGGCCCTTCACCGGTGTAGGACACGCGAGCTTCGGCCACGAGTTCCGACATCACGGTGTTGTCGGGGCGCACGTCGTAGCGACGCACGATGCCGCTGAATTCGATCAACTTGGTCTCCTGATCGACGCGGATTTCACGACGACCCTTGATGACCATGTTGCCGTTCGGCAAGACGTCCATGACGATGGCCGTGATGCGCGCCTGGAACTCACCACGCTTGGCGTAGTTCGTGCTGCCGTTGAAGTCATCCTGGCTGACGGCGGTGATCGACGGCAGGACGTCGAAAGCGTTCGGGGCGATGTCGAACGACTCCAAGGCGTAATCCAACGAGGTCGAGCGGCGCAACTGGGACGTCTCTTCGTTGCTGACGTCCTGGTTCTCGATGATCATGACAGTGAGCAGGTCCCCGGGGCGACGCGCGGTCTTGTCGGAGATCATGCTGATCGGACCGTGACCGGGATCGTAGATCGAACCGGGGCGCTGGGCCGAGAGGCTCGCGGCGAAGCCGAGAAGTAAAGTGAGGGTGAGCAGCTTGTTTTTCATGATGGGTTTGCTGAGGGAGGGGAGTGTCGAGGACAAGAAAAGCAGCTCTACCGCAATCGAAGTTCGCAGTAGTCGCGACTGCGAATGGTTGCCAGGAGTTCCCGGCCGGTACCAGATGCGCGCACGCGGATGCGATCACCGACCGACCCGGATTGGAGGGCTTGCACCGTGATCTGGGCCGAGATCGCGCCCTTTTTTACGCGCATCAGCAGAGGCTCTCCGATCGAAACGACCGTCGGGCGGTGCAAGTCCAAAGGCGTTACGACATCACCCGCGCTCAGGTCATGACGTGCTACGGCGCCGATTACCATGGTGCGCTCGAGCGGCATGGCCCGGCGAGCCGCCGGTACCATGACGCGCTTGGGCATGAACATCGCCGGCGAGAGCTCTTGGCCTTTTCTGACGTTCATCGTCAGGACCGAGTGCACCTCGAAGACCTCGACTTCCCAGGTTGTCCACAGCGTGCGGTAACGTACACCGTCTACCTCCAGGTCGACCGAAACACTGACCAGCCCGCTGGCCAGCTCGGCCACGCGCGGGCGAGCCTTGAGCGTCGGTGGCCCACTCCCAGCGGGGATCTGCACATCGGGGATCTCGGCCTTCAAACGAAAGGTCGTACCCTCGACGCCGAACTTCTCCATCAACGCGGCTTGCGCGACCAGGCGCACTTGCTCTGTCGGCACCGAGGCTACCTCCGGAGTGATGCGGCAGGCGCGCTCGCCGTTCACGGCAACGTCGATCGACGGTAGCTTCTGATAGAGCTTTTCACGAATCCGTTCGGCAACGAGCACGCGTGTGTAACCGGGCGCGGGAGCATAACCCAGCTCGAGTCCTTTCACGCGAGCCACCAGGACCGGGTCGTCGCCGCGAACGTTGGCGACTTCGCCCAGTTCGACTTCCGTGCCTCGAATGTTCGCGGTCATCGGAAGGGTTACGGTCACGTCCGACTGGCAGACGGTCAGTAGTAGTGCGAGGATCATCAATGTGCTCCTAGATCAGCTGTGAGACTTGCTGCATCATCTCGTCGGAAACAGAGATCGTGCGGCTGTTGACTTCGTAGTTACGCTGGGCCTGAATCAGAGCGATCAATTCGTCGACGATGGCCACGTTCGAGCGCTCTAGAAATTGCTGACGAATCAAACCCGCACCACCCTCACCCGGCGTTTGCTCCACGGGGACACCCGAACTGGGTGTTTCCCGGTAGAAGTTCTCGCCTTCTGCACGCAGGCCGTTGGGGTTCGGGAAGCGCGACAAGCGTAGCTGCCCGATGGTCTGAATCGTGTCGCCGACACGCCCCTGGACCAGACCGTCATTGCCCACGACGACATCTTTGATGTTGTCCGGAACGTTGATGCCTGGCTCGAGACGCAGCCCATCGACCGTCACGATGTCTCCGTTACCATCTCGCCGAAAAGACCCGTCCCGCGTGTACTTGAACGTCCCATCTCCGGTCGCGACTTTGAAGAAGCCGTTTCCGTTGATGAACATGTCATAGGGGTTGCCGGTGGGTTCCGGATCGCCCTGCAGGTACAGCTTGACCGAGCTCGATACCTCGCTACCGCTGCCCAGTTGCAGTCCGGTCGGGTTCATCTGCGTTGCACTTGTCGAGGACCCAGGCTCTCTCAATGTCGTGTAGAGCAAGGAACGGAAACTCACACGGTTTCGTTTGAAACCTGAGGTGTTCACGTTCGCGATGTTGTTCGCGATGGTGTCGACCTGCATCTGTTGGGCGAGCATGCCCGATGCAGCGGTGCGCATAGCGCGACTCATGGAAATGTCCTGGCAGGGGTGTCAGAGGGTTAGAACGGACGTGTGAGTCGTCGGAACGTGTCGCTGAGCCCCTTGAAGGTCGAGGTCAGTGACTCGTAGGAACGTTGCAGGGTGATCATCTGGATCAGCTCCTCGATCGGGTTGGCATTGGACGTCTCCAGCGCACCCTGGTGAATTTCGCCGGTGGGGATGGCCTGCTTCAGCTTCTCCGGTGCCACCCAATAGCCGTCGGATTGCCGCGAGATCTGCGTCAGATCCTCGAAGTCCACGACCCGCAGCTGGCCCACGAGTTGGTTTCCCTGACGCACCTCTCCGTTTCCACGGACGAGAATGGGGTCGCCGGTCGCATCGAGAAACCCGGACTGGCTCTCCCAGGCAACCTGCCGACCATCATCGGCGACAAGGACGCCATCCCTGGTCAAGTGGAACGAACCATCGCGGGTGTACACCTCGCCCTCGTCGCCTTCGACCGCGAAGAACCCACTCCCATCCAACGCAAGGTCCAGGTCCCGCCCCGTCCGTTCGAGTTTGCCCTGAGAGAAATCAACTTTGCTCACGTTGGTCACTCCCCTGACCGGCCCAAGGCGCCGCATCATGGAGACCTCCCGGACCGTGGCCAGCTCACGCTTGAACCCGGAGGTTCCGGAGTTGGCCAGATTGCTCGCAAGAACGTTGAGCCGACCTTCATGGCCCGCCATGGCGACAGCGCTTTTGTAGATACCGGTATTCACACCCCGTAGGAAGCAAGCAAGATGCCAGGTGCAGATACGTGCCCAGGCCCCCCGCAAGGCCCATTCCCCAACAAGCCCCCGGCCAAAGAAGAAGAGAACGCTTCCGAGGGGTGAAGCAACTTCACGATCACAACCAACGGCCACGACAATTGAGCACGATCAGGACACCCCCCTCTTTCACCCCATCCCAAATAAGAAGAAGCCCAGACCGCGTCCGGTCCGGGCTCTTCCTCAGCCTATGTGTCGGCTGATCGCTGAGGCCGTTTCAACGGCAGGCGCTTTCCGGAGTGCCTTCCGGTCCGCGCCAAGGAAACTTCGAGTCATGTCGTGAAGAAACGAAGTCCCACAAGGGGTCTCCTCCTTCTGTTCCTTCATACCAATCCTGTTTCGAGTGCACTTTCATCCCTAGATGACGTTCACAACCTCGGCGAGGATTTCGTCTTGCACCGTGATCACCCGCGCATTGGCTTGAAAGCCCCTTTGCGCTTCGATCAGGTGCACGAACTCGACGGCCGTGTCCACGTTCGAGGTTTCGAGGGCACCGCCCACGACCCCGGCCGCTCCGTTCTGACCGCCGTTGCCAATGACCAGCGCTCCCGTGTTCGGTGTCTGCCGTAGCAGCCCTTCCCCCAGATCCTCGAGTGCGGATTGGTTGGGGAAACGGGCTACACCGAAGCTACCGAGTTGTTGCGTCTGGCCATTGGAGAAGAAGCCCTCGATGATTCCATTGTCGAGGACCTGCACATTGGTCAGCTCACCCGAACCATAGCCGTCTTGAAAGTCGGCGATGACGTCAGGGTCGCTACCAAACTGAGTCAAGCCTTCGAAAAGGCCCGAGGTGCCCAAGTCCAGATTCATGATCTGGGACGTTAGAGCACCGAATTGCAGCTCGATCTGACCGCTGGTCGGCGTCAAAATCGAACCGTTCTCGTTGAAGGTGATACCGGAAACCGTGCCCTGGACTACGGTGCCCTCCGATGGGGGTACCGATACGCTCAGGTCCCAGGTTCCATCGACCTGGCGCTCGTAGGTGAACGTCAGGATGTGCGAAGTGCCGTTCACATCGAAGACCTCGACCGAGCTCGTCAACATGTCCGGACCCGCGCCGTCGGTCGTCACGGAAAAGAACGACTGACTCCAGGCCGCGGAACCAGCCTGGTTCGCGCCGTCGCTGATGGCCAGGGAAAGATCCCCCTCGCCCGTCGCATCCGCAGTCAGGGTAATCTGGCCGCTGACCGCATCGAAGGCCGCGGTGGACTGGGAGAACTGCGCGTTCATGAAGCTCACGAGGTCATTGACCGTCGTGCCATCGGTTCCATAAACGAAACTGGCAATGACCGGAGATCCGTCAGCATCCGTGGCCGAAATCTGAATGAGATCGCCCGAGGCGTAGTCGGAAAGGTTCAGCGTCAGATCGTTCAGGTCCGTCGCGCCCGTGGCCAGGGATTCTGTTCCCTGTACGAAATCGGCGAGCCCCACGAGCCCCTTCAGGTCGCGGCCTGGCGAACCGGGGCTAACCCGAATCGTCGAAGCCTTTCCTGAGAGATCGCTGGCCAGGACAACTTCACCACCGGTTCCCGGGGATGCGAGCACGTGGTCGGTCTGCGCGTTGATCGCGGTGGCGATATCTGTCGCTGTCAAAGGTGTGCCCGTTCCCTGTATGGAAACCTCTTTGGGAGCACCATTGTTCACGATCAACTCCATCGTCCACGTCTCGCCGTTGGGGATGAAGAAGCCGCCGGTGACGCTACCGGCCATCTGCGCAGCGCTGCCTTCGGAGAGCGGCGTCCCCATCGAGAGCTGCTCGCCCACGGGTCCTGTGACCACGGCCGGCAGGTTTCCTGAAAACCCGATCTCCGACGTCGCCCTGGGAGCCTGCACCTGGTTCGGGTCGATCTGGAAGGTGGCTCCGGTCGAATCGTTGACGCGCAAGCCCGTCCGCAGGTCGACCATGTTGTTGCTGCCATCCAACCCAAACGTGCCGACGCGGGTGTAGAAGTTGGTGCTCCCGTCCGTCAGAGAAAAGAACCCCTGGCCCTGTAGCGCAAGATCGAATGTGCGACCGGTCTGGTTGAGCGCGCCCTGTTCGAAACTGCGATCGACAGCGGCCAGTTGCGTCCCGATGCCTTTTTGCAGGGGGTTCGTGCCGCCAAGGTTGGAGGTAGGGGCCGTCGCGGGACGTACCGTGACGGAGAGAAGCTCCGAAAACACAGCGCGCGACGACTTGAAGCCCGTCGTATTCGCGTTGGCCAGGTTGTTACCGATGACGTCGAGCCATCCCTGGTGTGCGCGGAGAGCACCGAGTGCTGCGATAAATGCGGTTGCCATGGATCGATCCCTGAGGGGCTAGGACTCCACTTTCGTTTCGTCCGCCAGCATGGCTTCGCTGTTCCTGCCCATCATCGTGGACATCTCGGCGCCCGTACCCATTTTCATGGCCGTGTCCATGTCCATGTCACCCATGTCCATGTCCTCCATGTCCATCATCTCGCCGAGGATCTCGTTCACTGCGCCCAACGGGACTTCCTCATCGTCGACACGCAACATGGCCATGCCGTCCTCGATGATGACCGAATCGACGGAGCCGTTCTTCATTGAACCTGTTTCCGGGTCTGTCCAGTTGATCGTCTTGCCGATCAATGCGCTCGACTGCGTCATCTGCGAGAGCATTGCGTTGGACTTGTTCATGGTCATCATGGCCATGAGGTTCGTGTTCATCTCCTCCATCTCTTCCAGAGAAGTGAACGTCGCCAACTGAGACAGGAAGTCCTCGTTTCCGGTCGGATTCAGCGGGTCCTGGTGCTCGAGCTTGGCTACCAGAAGCTGCATGAAGGCGTCCTTGTCGACCTTCTGGGTGCCTCGCATGGGGGCCATGGAAACAGGGTCGGTGGCGTTGATACCTGAAATGCTCATTCTCTCTCGTCTTTCTCAAGCGTAAGTGTCGATCCCATCCTCGTTCAGCGAAACACTCCTCGGCGGTGGCGAGGGTTCATCGTGTTGCTGGTCGTGGAGAAGGTTTGTCGGTTTGCGCTCGGGGAAGGGCCTCCCTTCGAAGGGCTCGAAGGGGCTATCGGATGTTTCTTCCCGGAACCCAAGTTCCAATTCAATGGTGTCTGCCTCGATGCCTCGCTCGCCAAACAGCTCGCGCAGCTCGGCCAACTTGGGCTCGAGCGCATCGAGGGTTTCCTGTCGCTCAGCGCGAACGTGGGCGCCAAGTTTGCCGCCTCGATAGGACAGACGGATCCAGAGCCTGCCGAGCTCGGCAGGTTCGAGATCCAAGGTGATCTGCGAGGCTCCCGGCGCCATGTTCATGCGGATCTGGCGCATGATTTCGTTGGCGCGATCGACTAATTCAGGATCACTCAAAGCCTGCCCCGGACCCGCGGGACCGGGGCCTGAGGAGCCCTTCGCTGTCGATCCACGGGCAGCGTTCAGGAAGGCCTGGGTCGGCGACTCGGGGCGGGCCTCGCTGACCGCGGTGACCGGTTGCATGTTGGAGTGCTTGGCGACCTCGAAGGAAGTAGCCATGCGCACGAGTTGTGCTGCGTCCATCGCCGCCACACCCGGCTCGAGGGGACTCTCCGACACGCCGGGCAGCGATGGCTCGGACGCGGTCGGTGTGGGAGAAGACGCGGCTCGGGTCATCCCCATCCCTTCCTTATGTTGGTGCGGCTGTCGCAGCCCGAGCTCCTCGGGAGTCGTGGTCGCCAACGGCTCCGTGATCGGCGAGGTCGCCTCATCGATCATGTCCGTGACTTCGTCAGAGTCACCTTCGGAGGGAGCTTCGCTGGCACGCTGGCCTTCGAAGGAACTACGTCGTGTCTCGCGCCGTACACGAACGGCGTCCTGACGCGATTCGATCGAGCGTTCGCCGCCTTGACGGGCGATCGCCTGATCCACTTCGGTGGCAAATAGCTCACCGGAGTCTGGGGGGGAGGTGGCGAAGAGCCGCCCCGTGCCGAGCGGCTCTTCGCTGATCCCCGTGATGGGACTCATAGGGGTCTTCACGACACCCCTTGAGGAGCAATGCTCATGCCAAGTCCGGCGCTACACACAAACCACCCTGGAAGGTGCGCAAAGGAGGATTCGATGCTCAGCGAATCGTTGAGTGGATCGCGCGCAGTGCGCACTTTTCCAGGTGGGTAAGAACTCGCTTCGATTCGAGGGCCCGTTCGCCCTGACTCCGGGGGGTGTTCTTACCGGGCTCGTGCACCCTTGCGCTCGTGCGTAGTGGTCATTCTTTTCCCGATCCAGGGCGTAGAGCGCCTCGAACGCTCGATCCGGGCTCCCGCAGGGCGTGGAGCGTGCCTTTCTTTCTCCCCTCTCGCGAAGCCCGTATATAAATGTAGGAAGAGGTTTCCGGCGGTTCCGGGCCCTACTCGGGGAACCCGAGCCTACTCTGCACCGTCTGAATGTGTTTTCCAGGCGTCGTATGCCCCTGGAAACGCCCCCGCAGCACAAGAAGCACAGCATCGATCGCTAGCCATCATTCCACAGACATGACGCGTCGCGCCCTTTCTCTCCTTTGTGCCCTGGGCCTCTTGGCCTCCACGCAAGCCGCCCAATCTCGAGTTGCCGCGGTTGCGGTCAACCCCTTGAACCAGACCGAGGTCTGGGTTTGCAACCGTGCCAACGCTTCGGTTTCGATCATCGATGTCGTGTCCCAGGCGGTCACCGAGATCGACGTCGGTGTCTGGCCGCGCTCGTTGGCCTTTTCTGCCGACGGATCGAAGGTCTTCGTCGCGAACCAGCGGGGCAACGTCCCGGTGGATCGCAACTTCGTCACGCCATTCAACGGCACGGAGATTCGCGGAACGATCTCGATCATCGACACGACCATGCTCACCGTCACACAGACGCTGACGAACGTCGGGACCGAGCCCTACGGTTTGGTCCTCGCTCCGAACGGCGAGTACTTCGCGGTCACCGGGCACCGCTCGGGCACGGTCAAGTTCTACGACTCTGACGCGCCCCACGCCGAACTGGCCAGCTTCCAGTACGACCGGTCGCTGAACTTCATCCCCATGGGCAGCACGCGCGACGATGTCGATTCAAACAACGACTGGATCGCCGATCTCGACGAGCCGCGCGCCATGGTCATCACGGCCGACTCGTCGCGGGCCTTCGTCACGCACAGCCTGCCGGGCTTCGTTTCCGTGCTGGACGTCACGCTGGATGGCGGCGGAAAGCCGACGTCGGCGACGCTGAACACCAAGATCGACCTGAACATCTATCCGTTCCACCCGATCTTCAACCCGGTGCCGGTTCAAGTGCTGCAAAGCCAGGGAACGCCGCGCTTCCTCGATGACATCGACATCTCGCCCGACGGTATGCACCTCCTGGTGCCCCACGTCCTGCATAACATCAACCACGACGTGAATCACGACTTCGGTCCGGGTCTCGCGGGTGCTTTCGCCAACCGGGTCTACCCCGCGCTCTCGATCGTCGATGCCTCGATGCTCAGCTTCGGCGACATGGCCGACGATTCCGAGCGGCTGCACCACGAGCTCTCGGACAGCCTGACCCCGGCCGAGCTGATTCCGTATGGCGGAGCCGGCCACGAGATCTCCACGGGCATCATCAGCATGGGTGCCACGGGCACTCCGACACTGGGATCGACGCTGGACTTCACGACGACGGGTACGGATCCGGCTGACTTCCACCTGTACTTCTTCAGCCTGTTCCAGATCAACGCCCCGACGCCGCTGGGAACGCTCTTGACGATGCCGAACAATCTCTTCGGCACGTTGGCCCCGACCGCCTCGATCGGCATCCCGAACGACCCGGCACTGATCGGACGTTCCGGATACTTCCAGGTTGCGGTCTACCAGCAAGGGTCGCTGCTTCTGCTGGGGCTATCGAACGGTCTCGAAGTCTTCATCCACGACGAAGGGTTCGCTCCGGGCACGATGGGCTATCGCGCGGGTCACCCCGGGCGTGCGCTCTACAACGCCGATGGCGATCGCGCCATCATGCTGAACCGTGGCTCGGAAGATGTCTTCCTCTACAACGTGGACGGCAGCGAACTGACCCTGCAGACGGTCTTCCCGCCGCGTCACAACTTCGTCGAGCGCCCGGCCCTCGACACGGGTTCCCCGATGGGCGACCTACCCCTGGGCATGGTCTTGGTCGACGACGCAACGACCTCCAACCGTGACTCGCTGGTGTACATCATCAACGAGACGTCGCGCACGCTTTCGGGCCTACGGGTCGATTGGGACACCGGCGTCATCACGCAGGAGATCGGACAGATCTCGACGCTGGTCGGCGCTGACGAGTACGAAATGGAACAGCTGATCGGCCAAGAGCTGTTCGAAGATGCCTCGCGTCCCCAGACCTCGGGCAACTTCAACAACTCCTGTGGCTCGTGCCACTTCGAGGGCGGCGCGGACGGCAACGTCTGGCAACGCCCCGCGGGCCCGCGCAGCACGATGCCGATGTATGGCGGCACAGGCCTGACCGGCCTGATCCTGTGGAAGGGCGTGCGCATCAACCTCGGCGAGACCGGACCGATGTTCGGCGGCGAGAACGGTGGACACGGACTGCTCACGGATCTCGAGCAGCAAGGCCTCACGAACTATCACGAGATCATCCCCGTTCCGCTGAACCCGAACCTGGATCCGATCACCGGGGACTACTCGACGAATGCGGCGCTCGGCAAGGATCTCTTCCACGGCACGAACGACACGGGGCTGAACCCGACGAACCGATCCGCCGGATGCGCGGATTGCCACCCCGATTTCAATGAAACGGCGATGGAGGTCCGCGGCTATACGGTCGACCACCTGAACCCGTTGCTGACCTCGGGCGAGAACCTCGGGGCACTCGACCCCGACTGCTTCTCCCTGCGCGAAAACCTCGTGCAGGAGAACGTGCGGAACGTGAACTCGGGCGCCAATGTCGACAACGACAACAACGGGATCCCCGAGATCGATCGCAACGCCGACGGCTTCGACGACCGCGAGACCTACGCCATCATGAACGATGATGACGATGACGACTTCACCCGCGACGATCCCAACGGTTACCTTTGTCCGCTGGATCCGATGGACCCCATGGGCCCGTTGCGCGTCTTCACCCGCGGGCCGGCTGGCTTCTCGGTCCCGACGAAACTGGGCGTGTTCTCCACGGGCCCGTATTTCCATGACCACTCGCTCTCCTCTCTGCGGGCGGTCTTGGATCCGAAGTCCCAGTTGAACGATCCGGTCTATGGCAATCCGACCTATCCCAGCGTCAACAAGTTCTTCAACGAGTTCCACGACATACGTGGTGACGACACCTTCGTGGTGAGCGCCTCCAAGGTCCAGCTGACCCTGCAGACGATCGCTTCCGGCAGCACCTTCGACGCGGATATCCTGGCTCTACTCGAGTACATCCAGTCGCTGTAGTCTCGCTACCAAACGGGCCAGCTTCGATGCCGCCCCGAAACCGAACAGGCCCCGCGCCCGTCCATTTGGCGAGCGCGGGGCCTTACCGTTCGGCGGTAGGATGAAAACCGCTAGAGGGAACTCAGCACAACGCCGGTAGTACTCGACGAGACCGCTTGCTCGACCCGCGTTCGTGCTTCAAGAAGAAGCCCGTTCGTCTGGTCGAAGGCCAAGGCCCCGTTCAGCACATTTAGCGCCTGCCGAAACGACTGTTGCACGATGTGCAGACTGCTCTGATTGAGAGCCGTCGTAGCGTGCAGGTCGAGGAGGTCGCGCTCCATATCCATGGCCGCGTGCTCGAACGCACGTTCGTGGCCATCGGTTTCGCGCATTCGGTCCAGCAAGCGAAGGGCGCGTTTGATGTCCTTCACCGCAGATCTGTAGTCGCGCTGCGAGCGGCTGCTGCTTCTCGTGTGTAGCAGGCCGTCGCGGTTTTTCTTCTTCGCTCGCTCATAGTACTTTCGCACACGAGCAAATGTCGGATAGGCGTCTTCGACAAAATACGGCTTGCTGCGCGTAATGTCGGGGAACGTATCCATCAAGGCTATGGCCTTGGCGACGATGTCGAGATCAGGGTGATCGCTGAGTTCGACCAGGATGTCCTGGGCCTCCCCGAACTTGCCCCTATCGAGCAATTGGCCCGCCGCTCCGAGCCGCTGCTCGGCCTTTACGACGTCGGCGCGCCGAAGCCCGTCACCTATCTCCTGCCACAGCGATGGACTCAAACGAGAGGCCAGTCGGAAGTGCTTAGCCGCCTCGCGAGGGAGACCGAGCTCGAGCGAGAAATTGCCGAGCTCGAGATGACCGACTCCATCCTCCGCGGAGACCGTCAATGAACGCAGCTTGTATTGTGTTCGAGGGGTAAAGTCCGCATACACGAACTGCGTTACCTCTTTCGAATCACGCATGTCGATCGAGACCTGTGCCCCGTCATCCGTGACCACAGTGCCGGCAACATAGCCGCCAGCATTCAGATAGTAATAGCCGTGGGTGTTGGAGCTTGCCCCCACAGCGGACACCAACAAAAGTGTGCCCAGGGTTCCGAGCATTTGGATTTCTCCTTAGATTCCGCACCGATTCAGGAATCCGGAGACAAAAGGCCCCCGTCCCCTCACCGTCCACCGCCGTCAACATCGACCTGCGGGCGCTCGCAACTACAACGAACCCCAACGAAATGAAGGCTTCTTACTCAGACCCAGCGCTGGTTGGCGGAAAGGGATTCCGAACCTCAACGCGGCCAAGAAGACCGCGCCTTCTCGGAAGTAGCACGGTTCGTTGGGTAGGATGGGAGCGTGAAGAAACCGATCATCGCAGGCTCCCTCCTCTACCTCGTGGCGCTCGGCGTCTCCAGCGACTCCCCTGACGTCGAAAAGGGCGGGGTCGGGTCGATCACGGCGAGCGAGATCGCCGCACATGTCACGCACCTCGCATCCGATGAACTCGAGGGAAGAGAAGCCGGCACGGAGGGTGGGCGCAAGGCGGCCGAGTACATCGCGAAGGCCTTCGCCTCCTTCGGGCTGAAGCCCATCGACGAGACCGGAGACTTCTTCCAACCCTTCGAGGCGCGTGGTCGGCGCACGGAGAACGTGGTCGGGTTCCTCGAGGGCTCGCACCCCACTCGCAAGTCCGAAGTCCTCATCATCGGCGCCCACTACGATCACCTGGGCAAGAACAAAGAGACCGGGGCGATCTATCACGGGGCCGACGACGACGCCTCGGGCACTGCGGTCATGATGGAGCTGGCAGAGGCCTTCGCAAACGACGAGAAGCGACCGGAACGATCGCTCTTGTTCATGGCCTTCGGTGCCGAGGAGAAAGGGCTGATCGGGTCACGGTTCTACGTCGAGAACCCCTTGCTGCCGATGGAGAAGACGCGCTGGATGGTCAACCTGGAAATGATGGGCCGTGGCGACAAGGGCAAGGTGACAGTGATGCTTCTATCGCGGATGCCCGATCCTCTTCTCGACGCGCTCGGTGACGGCGGTGTCGAGCACGAACTCGACCTTGTCGACGGCGGCCAAGCCCATATCAACTCCGGAGACCAGTACCCGTTCCACAAAGCGGACATCCCGATCCTGTGCTTCTACGGCGGCGACAATCATCCCGACTACCACCAGCCCACGGACACCGCTGACAAGATCCAGCCCGAGTGGATGCAGTCGGTCGCGAGGCTCGTCTATCACTCCGTCGCAGCCTGTGCGAGCGGCGAGGAGATTCCTGGCAGCCTGCTGGAGGAGGAGGGCGCCGAAGCCCGCTGAGCCTCATGTTGTGGTGGTTCAGGTCCAAGGGATCCGCCGTATCCGCATCGGGGGGGGCCGTTTTTCGTCGCCTCGGGTACTGGGCCTGGGTCATCGCCTTGGTTTTGGCGCTGCGGCTCATCCGGCTCCTGAGGTCGTCGCGGTGTTCCAAGGCACACGGATATGGCTACCATCTTGGAACATGCTCTGCGCCACATTCGTACACCTGACCCTCCTCACCATCTCCGCGTCCCTGTCCCAGGCGGGACAGAGCACCGAGTCCGCACAGGTGGACGAGGGCTTCTCCTCCGAAAAGCTCGAGCAGGTCGTGGCACCGATCGCGCTGTACCCGGATCCGTTATTGACGCAGATCCTCATGGCGTCGACCTACCCGCTCGAGATCGTCCAGGCGGCACGCTGGTCCGAAAAGAACTCCAAGCTCAAAGGCGACAAGCTCGAGGCAGCGCTCAAGGACCAGACCTGGGATCCAAGCGTCAAGTCGTTGTGTGGGTTCCCCGATGTCATCAAGCGCATGAGCGACAATCTGGATTGGACCCAGGATCTGGGTGATGCCTTCCTCGCCGACGAGTCGAAGCTCATGGATTCCGTTCAGACGATGCGGCGCAAGGCCTACGAAGCGGGCAACTTGACTTCGGGCAAGGAGCAGGCAGTCACCGAGCAGCCGGACAAGATCATCATCATTCAGGCGGCTGACCCCGAGGTTATCTACGTCCCCACGTACTACCCCACGGCTGTGTACGGCGCGTGGAGTTATCCCCACTGGTACTACCCGCCGCTCTACCCGCCACCTCCCGCCGGCGCGTTCATGTTCGGCTTTACGGTCGGTGTGATCTGGGGCAGCGCCATGTGGGGCGGTTGCCACTGGGGTTGGGGCCACTCGGATGTGAACATCAACATCAACCACTACAACACCTTCGTCAACAAGACGGAGATCGAAGGCCGCCGCAAGGAGGTGCGGGACAAGGCCGGTTCGGGGGGCAACTGGAAGCACGATCCACAGCACCGAAAGGGCGTCTCCTACAAGGACAACAGGGTCGCACAGAAGTACGGTGCCGGGCCCGGTCAGTCACGCATCTCGCGCGAACAAGCGCGCGGCTTCTCCGGTCGCGGCTCACAAGCGAGCAAGGCGGGGGGCCGCAACGTGAAGCCCAGCACGTCGTCACGGCAACGCTCCCCATCCAGCTCGAGCCGTAGCCGTTCGAGCACCGGGCTGAGGAGCAGTGCGCACAGCGGCTCGCGCTCCCCCGGTTTTGATCGTGCCGCAAGCGCACGCGGCAGTGCGTCACGCCGCTCCGCGGGTTCTCGGCAAGCCGCACCCCGTAGTGGACGCAGGCGTCGCTGATCCCCTTGCACCGCAAAGACTATCGATGAAGCGCTACGAGTTCCTCTCCATCCCCCTCGTGTGCCTGCTCTTCGCAGGCTGTGCAAGTGTGCCGGCGGCCTCTTTCGAAACACCCCAGGCCGCCGTGCAACGCCTCGTTACCGCCGCCGATGACCCGGCCACGGCGGACGAACTGCTCGGCCCAGGCGGCTTCTCACTTCTTCGCTCCGGCGACGATGTCAGCGACCGCGAGGACCTCGAATTCGTGCGCTCGCTCATCGAAGAGCGTCTCGAATTCCTGGATGTGACCGAGGACTGCAAGATCGCCTTGTTGGGTGCCGATCACTGGGAATTCCCTATCCCCCTGACGCGCGTGGACGGCCATTGGCGCTTCGACGTCGAGGCGGGTCGCGAAGAGATCTTGAACCGTCGCGTGGGTCGCAACGAGCTCTCGACCCTAGCCACCCTGCTCGCGATCGTCGAGGCGCAACGCGAGTACGTCAAGGAAAGCCGCGACGGTCAACCAGCTTCGTACGCGAGCCACTTCATGAGCAAAGAGGGTCTTCACGACGGTTTGTACTGGCCGGTCTCTGAAGGCCAGGACACGAGCCCCCTGGGGCCCCTGATCGCATCGGCCGCTTCCGAGGGGTATCGACCCGACGATGAAGGCCCGACCCCCTATCACGGCTACTTCTATCGCATGCTGACCGAGCAGGGCGCCGATGCACCCGGCGGTGCACGCCAATACCTCGACGAGCAGGGTCACCTCATCGACGGCTTCGCGGTCCTCGCCTGGCCTGCCACCTACGGCAACTCCGGAGTCATGACGTTCCTCGTCAACCGACTTGGCATCGTGTTCGAAAAGGACCTCGGCCGCTCCACGCCCAAAGCGATCGAGAGGATCCAGGCCTTCGGCCCAGACAGGAGCTGGTCGCCGGTAGCTGACTGAATGATCTTGGAAACGGCCGCCTTCCGTTCGTTGGAATCGTAAGTCGGAAGTTTCTCGTGCCCACTTTGTTACCTGTTTGGGTGGAGATTCGTACCCTAGGTGCTGGCCATGTCCCTCGGGGATGGCTCTTTCTACGACACCGAACAACCTCATCAAAAATGAAGTACCTACTCGCGCTCGTCCTGGGACTTGGAGCCCTGTCCGCCGTAGCGTGCCAATCCACGCAAACATCCGACGTTCATGCCACCAAAGAGATGACTCTCGCAGTCACCGGTATGACATGAGGCACTAACTGCCCCCCCAAAGTGCAGGCTGCACTTGAAACTGTTGATGGCGTCGAAGACATCTCTATCGACTTCAACCAGGACACGAAATCCGGAGTCGTCAGGCTCACCTGCAACTCGACTACCAAGCCCGCGGCTTTGATCAGCGCCTTGGAAGCCGACGGATACGGAGGATCCGTGAAGTAGAGCGAGGGCGTCCGCCCGTGCGGTCGTCGTGCTCTCGCACATCACCAAGACCAGGGAGTCCTCCTGCGGGGGGCTCCCTGGTTTCGTTGGAATCCCCCCGTTAAAAAACACGCGCTCTACACTGCTTTTAGCTCCTAAGGATTTCCTGGAGAGACTCCAACATCCGGTCGTCGGTCGCGTGCCCGCGAGGCGCTGCGACTCGACACTCACCTCTTGCGGATTTCCACGCTGCCATCCTCGTCGGCGATGACGAGCACATGGGCAAGGTCGACGAAGAGCCCGTTCTCGACGACGCCGGCGATGCCGCTGAGGACGCCATCCAGGATCGCGGGGTTTTCGATGCCCTCGGAGAACGTGCAGTCGAGGATCTCGTTGCCGTTGTCGGTCAGGAAGGTGCCCCCGTCACGTTGGCGTGTAACGCACTGGGCGCCAAGGCGAGTGATCTGGCGCGCGACAGCCGAACAGGCGAAGGGGACGACCTCTACCGGCAGTGGAAAGGTGCGACCCAGGCGCTCGACCAGCTTCGCGCGGCCGAGACAGATGACCTGGCGTTGGCTGGCCTCGGCAACGACCTTTTCGCGCAGGAGCGCGCCACCGCCGCCCTTGGTTAGATGGAAACCGGGATCGACCTCATCCGCGCCGTCGATGGTCAGGTCGAGGGTGGGGTGTCGGTCGAGGGTGGTCAGCTGGAGGCCCAGCTCGGTGGCCTTGCGCTCGGTGTCGAGGGAGGTGGGCACGCCGATCAGGCTCAGCTTCTCTTCCCGCACCCGTTCGGCCAGGCGCTCGAGCGTGAAGGCGATCGTGGAGCCCGTCCCCAGGCCCAGGATCATTCCGTCCTCGACGAATTCTGCGGCGCGGCGGCCCGCGGCTTCTTTGGCTCGACTCACGTGACTCCTCCTGGGTGCATGGGTGCGGTGTGGGGCGATTCTTCTGCCCCCAAGGGGCGCCTGCAAGGGTCTCGGGGCCCAGGACCCGTTTTCCAGGCCTGATTCCCACGGGTCCCCAGCGGGGCGCTTTCCTCACCGCTTTCCTTCGAAGGCTGGATTTTCTCTTCAAGGGCCGGCTTCCCCCTCTCCGATGGAGTGTGTTAGATTGAACGTAATTGAGATTGCGTCTCAATCACCCCCAACAACCATGGTCAGCCTCAACACCCTCTCCGATGGCACCCTGGGCCGCCTTGTCCGGCTCGGCGGCGACCGGGCCTTCCGGCGGCGTCTGATGGAGCTCGGATTGCTCCCCGGGACGCCGGTGCGCGTGGTGCGGCGAGCCGAGGTGGGTGGCGTGCTCGAGATCGAGGTGCGGCGCTCGCGTCTGACGGTTCGCACCGCCGAGGCGGCCGAGCTCTTCGTCGTCGCGACAGGCTGAGCACAACGTGAGCACGGCCACGCAAGTTCCCTGTGTGGCCATTGCGGGCAACCCGAACACGGGTAAGACCACGCTGTTCAATCGACTGACCGGTGCACGCGCCAAGGTCGGCAACTACCCCGGAGTCACTGTCGATCGTCAAATCGGCACGTTGGAACTCGAAGGCTTTGGTTCGGTCCAGCTGATGGACGTGCCGGGCACGTACAGCCTTTCAGCGCGTAGCCGTGAGGAGCAACTCGCGATCCAGGCCGTCGCCGGTTTGCATCCGCTTGAGCGCCCCGATGTTCTCGTGTGTGTCATCGATGCGACCCAGTTGATCCGCAACCTGTATCTCGCGTTACAACTGATCGAGCTGGACATGCCGCTCGTCATCGCGTTGAACATGACGGATCGATTGGCCGTAACTGGGCAATCGATCAAGGTCGAGGAGTTGCAACGGATCCTGGGCCTTCCCGTCGTGCCGATCGTCGCGCCGAAGGGCGAGGGATTGGAGGAACTCCGCACAGCGATCGCCGAGGTGCTTCGCAAGCCGATGAAGAGCGAGGCCGATTGGGCGTGGGAAAGTCCCGAGCCTCTGTTGGAAGCCGACGCTCTCACCGTGGCCAAGGAGATCCCCGAGGATTGGGTAGCGGGTGAGGAAAGGCGTCGGAAAGCCTTGTCCCTCTGGGCGCTCTTGTCCGTCGAGAAAGACGACGAGCTGGATGCCATCCCACCGGCACTACGTGAAGTCGTCGAACGCCGCCGCCGCCTGGCCGAAGTCTCGGGGCGCCACATCGAAGAGGAAATCATCCGATCGCGTTACGATTGGCTGGATGCTCATGCGCCGAGCTTTCTCAGCGAGTCGCATCAAAGCCTCTCCTTGACCGACAAGATCGACCGCGTGCTCTTGAACCCGGCCCTGGGGTTCTTGCTCTTTCTCGGGTTCATGACCGTTCTGTTTCAGTCGATCTTTGCGTGGGCCGATCCGGTCATCGGCTGGATCGAGGCCCTCTTCGGGTTCCTCGGCGATTCCGCCACCGCCGTGTTGCCGGAGAGCTTTCTGCGCGATCTTCTCGTCGAGGGTTTGATTGCGGGCGTCGGCAGCGTGATCGTCTTCCTGCCCCAGATCCTGCTCCTGTTCTTTTTCATCGGCTTGATGGAAGACACGGGCTACATGGCGCGCGTGGCGTACCTGATGGATCGACTGATGCGAGCGCTCGGACTGCATGGACGAGCCTTCGTGCCGATGCTCTCGGGCTATGCCTGCGCCGTTCCCGCGATCATGGCGACGCGCACGATGGAGCGCTCGCGGGATCGTCTGTTGACGATGATGGTCGTGCCGTTGATGACGTGTTCGGCCCGCTTGCCGGTCTATGGGCTCTTGATCGCAGCCATCATTCCACCCGGAGACAGTCGGCCGTTCACTCAGGGTCTGTTGTTGACGGGGATGTATCTCTTCTCGACCGTGATCGCCTTGGTAGCAGCTGGCGTGCTGGGACGCACAGTGCTCAAAGGCCCGCGCGTTCCGTTCCTGATGGAGATGCCGGTTTACCGCATGCCGCACTGGCCCTCGGTCGTGCGCATGATGTGGCAGAAGAGCTCGGTCTTCATCAAAGAGGCTGGCACGGTGATCCTCGCTTGCACCGTGTGCATGTGGTTGTTGTTGAGTTTCCCCAAGCAGACAGTGGATACAGAAACGGCGCTGGCTCCGACAACCGAGCAAGCCCAATCACAAGAGGTCGGGGACGAGGTTGGCGCAGGCCTCCGCGACTCCTATGCCGGTCGCCTCGGCCGCACCATCGAACCGGCTCTCGAACCCCTGGGCTTCGACTGGAAGATCGGCATCGGTTTGATCGGTGCTTTCGCTGCCCGCGAGGTCTTCGTATCGACCATGGCGGTCGTCTATGGGCTCGACGATAGCGAAGGCGAGACCTCCGAGACCCTACGCAACCGCGTGCGCGAACAGCGTTGGCCCGACGGGCGCATGGTCTACACCCCCCTCGTGTGCTTCTCGCTGATGGCCTTCTTCGCGCTCGCCTGCCAGTGCATGAGCACCCTCGCCATCGTCAAGCGCGAAACCGGCACCTGGCGCTGGCCGCTGTTTCTGTTTGCCTACATGACCGGCCTGGCGTGGATCGCTAGCTTCGCGATCTACCAGGGCGGAAGCCTCTTGGGTCTTGCATGAGACTAGCTCGCGCGCGTCGGCATGTCGTGCGCTCGCAGGTGGCGGAAGACGATCGAAGTCTCCACATGACGTACGCCGCCCTCGCCGACCAGGCGATCCATGACGAGATTCCGTAGGTGGTCTGTGTCCTGCGTGGCGACGAGGACCAGGAGGTCTTCCTTGCCCGAGACCTGGAAGACGTCGAGCACCTCGGGGAAGCTCAGGAGGCCGTCGGCGAAGGACTGGATGGCGCTGACCTGATCCAGCTGGATGCTGATCATGGCGTGCAGTCCGAAGCCGAGTTTCTGTGTGTCGAGCTCGGCGTGAATGCCCGCGACGAAGCCCTCCTCGAAGAGTCGCTGGACGCGGGCGTGGGCGCTGGAAGGGGCCAGACCAATGCGGCCGGCGAGCTCTTTGTTCGAGAGCCGACCATCCTTCGCCAGGAGGGCCAGGATCTCGCAATCCGTTCGGTCGAGGGTTGTTTGGGGGGGCATCTGTCCGCAGTCAATTCGGTCGAGTTTGGCGCAAACTGGACGATCATGTATCCATGCCCTATTCTTCCGAACGAACTACGGCTGTCAGCTCAATTTCCGAGAGAAACGTCGTTGAGCCCACTTCCCGTGCTGAGCCCGCCCCCAGGGATCGCGAGGCAGAGGAGTTCCTCCTACGCCTTGGGCGGCGCCTGCACGGGGCCGGAGCCCCCTCCTTCCGGCTAGAGGATGCTCTCTCTTCGTGCGCATCCTCCTGGGGCGTCGAGGCCCAGTTCTTTTCCACGCCGACTTCGCTTTTCGCTGCCTTCGGGGTGGGCTCCGACCAGACGACCCACCTGGCCCGGCTTCGTCCAGGGGAGGTCGATCTCGGACGCATGGTCGAGCTAGACGAGCTCCTGGATGCCATCGATCGGGATGGGCTCACCCCGCGGGCGAGCCTGGCTCGGCTGGAAACCCTCGAGCGTAGCGGGGCTCGCTATGGGGCGCGGACGCAACTGGCTGCCTTCGTCGTGGCGTCGGGCTCGGCGGCCGTCTTCTTCGGCGGCGGCCCCGGCGACGTCCTCGCAACCCTGGGCATCGGTACGTTGCTGGGCTTTCTGGCGCATGCGCTGCAACGCTCTTCGGCCTCGATGCAGGTCTTCGAACCACTGGCCGCATTCCTTGCGGCCAGTGCTGCCTGTCTTTTGCATTGGCTCTTTCCCGAGGTCTCCGATCAGGTCACGACGTTGAGCGCGTTGATCATCCTGGTCCCGGGTTTGATGGTCACCGTGGGCCTTAGTGAGACCGCCACCGGTCATTGGGTTTCAGGAACAGCACGCGCGACGGGTGCCGTGGCCGTGTTCCTGTCGCTCGGGATCGGCATCGCGTTGGGGCGGCACTTGGGCTCGATGCTGCCCGGCTTCGTTTCGGCGGAGCCCATGGGTGGGATGCCGGATGCCGCGTTGTTCGTCGCCTTGATGATCTCGACCGTGGCCTTCACGATCCTCTTTCGAGCACGCCTGCGGGATCTCCCTTGGATCATGGCGGCGGGTTGGGTCAGCTTCCTCGGAGCACGCGGGGGTTCGATCGCGTTGGGCCCTGAGCTGGGCTCGTTCGTCGGTGCGCTATGTGTCGGGTGTGGAAGCAACCTGTACGCGCGTTGGCAACGTCGACCCGCGCTCGTGACACAGCTTCCTGGGATCATGCTGCTTGTGCCGGGCAGCATCGGTTTTCAGAGCCTGTCTTCGTTCCTGGCCCAGGATGCGATCACCGGAATCGACGCGGCTTTCCGCATGGCACTCGTTGCGGCTGCCCTGGTCGGTGGACTCTTCTGCGCGAATGCGGTGATTCCTCCGCGGCGCAGCCTCTGAATCTGGTCAGAAGACGCCGCCGCGCCTGCCGCCGCCACCGCGACCACGTCCGCCAGCGTTCACGCCTGCACCACCGCCCGCTTGGCCAAAGCCGGTGAAGCCCCCGGCAGCACCGCGACCTCCGCTTCCAATAGCACCGGTTGGGCCGAGACCACCACCGAGGCCGGCGAAACCACCCTTTCCACCGGGAAGCCCGCCGAGTGCCCCGCGGATCCTGGGGCCGGCCAGCTTGAACGCAACTGCGCGACGTTGTCCGAGCTGGGCGAGCTGCAAACGCTGGTCGTGTCCGAGTTTGCCAAGGAAGACCCGCGCCTTGATCGTTGGAAGATCGTGCAGGAGCTTGTCGATGACGGTGACCTGGAGGAACTCGAACCCCTCGAGGGCCTTCGTGAAGTCAGGCTCGATCAAACCAGCCGCGATGGCCTGGTGGCGTTTCTGTTTGGCCTTGATCTTCTTGCCAATCGTGACCTCGAGCCCCGGGCGCCCTTCGCGTTTTGCTGCGATGTGTCGTTGAAAGGTGCAGCACGCATTGATCTCGAGCACCTCGAGGATCCGGTCGAGCTCCATACCCGTCAGCGACATGGACCCGGAGATGGCCGCATGGGGACGGCGCACCATGTGCTCCTGTATCAGCTGGCGCAGCTTCTCCGGCGAGCGCTCGAAACGAGCCCGGGTGGCTGCTTTGGTCGCGGGAGGCGCCGCCTGGGTGAAGGCCGGGCACACGAGAAGCGCGAAAGCTGCACTACGAAGTAGGGGGAGCATCGGGGGACCCACAGTCTATGCTCGCGAGTCTCTCTTGGGGAGGTGTGCGTTCCCGAAACGAACGGCGCGGAACTCTACCGGCCCTGAGGCTCGTCGATAGCGAAGGTTCGTCGAATCTCGAGTGCCATTTGGCTCCCATGGCCCCCGATCATTCCAGCGCCTTCAGTCCTTACGCCCAACCCGCTCCGCGACCGCGTCCTTGAGGAAACGGATGTAGTCCTCTTCGGCGCTAGCGGAAAGTGCTGGCTGCGCACCTTCGTACTTGCCGAGGCGGCGTTCGGTTTCTGGGTCGACCGTCACGTAGATCGGCAGCGCCGTCGATTCGGCGTACTTCGCTTGCAACTCCAGGATGCGTTTGAGCGTGGGAACCGTGGGCCGATCGGTGTGCAATCGGGCTTCGATGTAGTTCTCTTCGAGGATTCCGGCGACCGCCGGCTTGGGGAGGATTTTCTTTTCCATCACCCGGCAGTTCATTCACAAGTATCCGGTGAAGTTGAGCAGGAGTTTCTTCCCCTCGGCCAGCGCTTGTGCGCGTGCCGCATCGTAGTCGTTTTCGACGATGCTCCACGATTGCTCGCCATGCTCGCCCTCACCGGCGGTGGAATAGGGCGGAACGACAGCGGTCATGATGTTGTTCAGCTCGCCGCCGTTGACCGAAAGCAGGCAATAGATCGCGAAAGCCATGGTCAACGCCCCGGAGAACATCTTTTTCGGCGAGCGCGTTCCCGCGTGGCTCTTGAAGATGAAGCCCATCAAGAAGAGGGCCGCGGCGACAAAGATCACGCCCCAGATCAACAGGAAGGTTTCGCGCGGCAGGATGTTCCAGTCGAGGGCCAGGTCGACATTCGAGATGAACTTGAACGCCGCGGCGACCTCGACGAAGCCAAGGTAGAACTTCAGCGTGTTCATCCATTCGCCGCTCTTTGGCATGTTCCGGATTCGTCCGGGCACGAGCGAGAGCAAGACGAAGGGTATGGCCATGGTCAGCCCGAAGACCCCCATGCCCAGGACGACCTTGCCGAGACCACCGCCGCCTGTGGCGCCGACGGAGAGCAGCGAACCGACGAACGGTGCCGTGCACGTAAAAGAGGTCACGACGAGGGTAGCGCCCATCAGGAACACGCCCAGGAACCCACCGGTCGTTTGCGCCTTGCCTGCGGCGCTCAGCATGAGCTTCGGGGGTTTCATGTTGATCACACCGAAGAGCACGAACGCGAAGTAGAGGAACAACACTCCGATGACGAGGTTCGTCAGCCAGTGCGTGGCGAACTGGATGATCAAGGACCCGAAGGCCACACCGATCAAGATGAAGATCAGAACGATCCCCAACCCGTAGGTCAGCGAAAGCGGCAACACCTTGCCGCCGCGCGCCTCGGCCTGCTTCGTGAAGAAGGAGATCGTGATCGGGATCATCGGGTACGTGCAGGGCATCAACAGGGTGAAGAAGCCCCAGAAAACCGCTAGCAGGAGGAACTGCAGCATGCCTTCGTCCTCCTCTTGGGCCTCACCCGCGTCCTTGTGCTCGCCGGGAAATTCGTCGAAGAGCTTGTCGGAACCACGCCCCTTGCCGACCACCTGTTCGTCGTAATCGATGCAAGTTTCGTCGTCGCACGTCTGTCCGTGGAATTCCGCCCAGGCATCTTCGCCCGTCGCACCCGGCTTCAGCGCTCCGCGAACGTAGATGACGAAGTCACCCTCGTGGCCATTGATCCACAGACCCTCTTCGATGTCGGACTGATCGAGTTTGTGCGGCTCGGGCCAGATCGGATCTTTCCAATCGATGCCTTCGCCGTGCATGAGGAGCTGCGATTCCTTGCCGATCCCCTCGGGGTTGCCCTTGTCGACGTGGTAGAGGTGGTACCCGAAGTCGATCGACACCTCGAGCGCCGCCAGAACCCAGCCATTTTCTACGCGCGTGTAGAGGGTCGTGTCGGCACGGCCGCCGTCATGGACGTCGGCGCTGGGCCGTTGAAGCTGAGGAGTTTCGTCGACGGGCTGTGCGTCGGATTCCGAGGTGCTCTCGGGTAACAGATCGGCCGGGAAGTCCGCGAATAGGGAGTCGTCCCCATCACCCGAGGTACTGACCGTCTCGCGATAGGGGATGCAGGAAACCTCGCAGACCAATCCACTGATCTTGGCCTTGATGTCCTCTCCCGTGACATCCCCTGCTCCCGAGGCCATCGTGCCCAGGGCGTAGAGTGTCAGGTAGTCCTCGTGACCCAGAATGAAGACGCCGGGCTCGATATCGGATTGATCGAAGGTGTGCGGCTCGGGGAACCACACCTCGCCCCACTCGATGCCCTCGCCCGAGAGTTCGACCGTCGTCTTCTGGCCGATGGCGCGCGGGTGCCCCAGGTCGTTGTGATAGATGTGCCAGCCGGGCTCGATCTCGATTTCGATCGCGGCCCGCACAAGGCCATCCTCGACCCGGGTGTATAGCGTCGCTTCCGCCGGAGCCTGTGCGGCCAGCGAGCTGCAGAGGGCAACGAGCGACAACGGAAGCGCAAAAAGAGAAGGGCGGCGAAAAAGCTTCATCCGGCGAGTTGGTGGTGTCCGATTCCCAATAGGAGCGGTCGGGTGGCCCCAAAGGGTATCACCCTCGAGAGGTCGAGGTCGGGTCGGAGGGGTACGGATCTTCTTCGGCCAGCGCGAAGGGTCCTGGGTCGAAAAAACCCTTCTGGAACATGGCGCGCCGGTGTCTTGCACGCGCTTTACGCCGTACGGTCCGGGAGGCCTGCTTAGAGGCCGAGATGCGAGAGACCGGGCCACGTGCTGTCCCCGAGACCCCGGCGGCCTAAACTGCTTTCCGCACCCAACCGGTCTCCCGGACCGTCCGATAGGTATGCCCATGAAGTCCCTCGTCACATCGTCACTCCTCGCCCTGTTCGCCAGTGGTGCCATCCTTTCTGTCTTCGACACCGGCGCAGCGGGTCTCACCCAGGAGGAGGATGCGACGCAGGAAGAGGCAGAGGATGATTCTCTGATACCGCCTATCAAGCGCTTCCGGCGCCAAGAGCAACGCCGCTTCGAAAAGGAAATCGTCGGCAACTGGATCCTCGTCGACTTCAAGGACCCCAACAACCCGCTGTCGGAAGAGTACGTCGATGGCTGGGCAGCCTTCCACGATGGCTACATGACGATGTTCCTGTCGATGCGCACTTTCGAGCGCGCCATCTTCAAGAACAAGGAGCAACGCTACTTCCAGTACGGCGCCCACCGCTATCGCATCAGCGAGGAGCTCTACCTGCAAACGGCCACCATCATGGCTTCGACGAACATCAACGAGGACCACGACATCCTCTACGAGGAGTCCGGCTTCGCCCGCGAGTTCCAGATCGAGCTGCGCGAGAACGTCATGGAGATGACGAACCGGGACCGGGTCACGTTCGAATTCCGCCGCGTCGACGACACGAACTTTCCCATCGAGGCCATCCAAGGCCTGCAGGAATCGCGGTAGCTACCCGGGTGGTCCGTGTTGGATCAACACTGACTGAACCCACATCCGAGGCACTTCACGCAGCCCTCTTGGAAGGAGAGCTGTCCACTGCAGCTGGGGCACTTGATCTTGTAGCTGGCATCGTAGCCCCCGGACTTCACGGGCTTCGTCCGGGCTTCTTCGCGCAGGTCGTCGAGCTTTTCGACGGGGACCTTGCCGAGGAGTAGCGATTCGAGTCCGTAGGCCTCCTTGGCTGCCAGATAGCGACGCAGGGCACGCGCCAGCCCATCGGCAAGCGACATGATGCGTCCATCCTTCGTGGAAACGGTCAACGAAGAGCCAATGCCTTCGAGTTGCTTCAGCGCGCTTTCGAGACGTCCCCCCACGCGCAGCCACAGCGAAAGCAGGCGGCAGACCGCCTCAAGATCGGAGTTGGCGACATCGCCCCCCTTGCCGAGCTGCGCGAAGACTTCGCGCTCGGTACTAGCGGCGGGATCGACGGCGACCTTCACGTGCATGTTGCCGAAAGGCGTCATCTGCCGGATCCGAAGCGACGGCATGATCTCGGGCAGACGGATCGGCTCGAGAGTCGTGGCGCCGGAGAGGATGCTTTCCTGGAGTTCGGCGGTCAGTGTCTTCTTGTCTTCCTTGCGGCGACGCGAGCCCTCGAGTGCCATCGGTTGAACATCACGGCAGCCGTCGCGATAGACCGTGACACCTTTGACGTCCAGATCGATGGCCAGTTCATAGATCTTGCGCACGTCGTCAACGGTCGCTTCACGCGGGAAGTTGATCGTCTTGGAGATCGATGAATCACAGTGGCGTTGGAACGCCGCCTGCATGCGCATGTGCCAATCGGGCGTAATGTCATGCGCTGTGACGAAGACGCGTTTATCCGCATCCGAGATCTCTTTGCGGTGCTGGAGGGTGCCCTTGCCGGCGATGTCGTCGGCGAGATCGTCGGAGTAGATGCCTTTCTCTCTCGTGATGCGATCGAACACGTGGTTCACTTCGCGCATGACGGTCGGCGTACCCTGGGCGTCCTTCATGACCTGGCGGACGAAGACGAGGCTGAACATCGGCTCGATACCGCCCGAGCAACCGGCGATGATCGAGATGGTTCCGGTCGGCGCGATCGTAGTGCAGTACGAGTTGCGCATGCGGCGACCCTTGGCTTGCCAGTCCGAGCCTTCCCAGGCGGGGAAGACGCCCCGCTCTTCGGCGAGGGCTTCGCTTGCGAGGTGGGACTGGTCGTTGAGGACCCTCATGATCTCCCCGCCGAACTCGAGGCCTTCCTCGGAATCGTAGGCGACGCCCAGCTCGTAGAGCGCATCGGCGAATCCCATCACACCCAGCCCGATGCGGCGTGTGGTCTTCGACATATGGTCGATTTGCGGCAGCGGGTACTTGTTGACCTCGATCACGTTGTCGAGGAAACGGGTACTGGCGTGGATGACCGATTCGAACTCATCCCAATCGAATCTGGGGCCAGCGTCATCGCGGCGCACAAACTTGCCCAGGTTGATCGATCCCAGGTTGCACGAGTCGTAGGCGTGCAGCGGTTGTTCACCACAGGGGTTTGTCGCCTCGATCGGCCCGACGTTCTTGATCGGGTTGCGATCGTTGATGCGATCGATGAAAACGACGCCCGGCTCGCCCGTGGACCAGGCGTGGGAGATCACCAATTCCCAGAGTTCGCCGACGCTCCAATGCTCGCCGGTCGGCTGGCCCTTGTCATCGCGCTTGTCGAGACGGGTCCAGAGTTTGGTGCGGGGATTTTGGACCTGGTGAATCGTCGTGGGGTCCTGTGCAAGCTCGCTCAGGAAGCGGTCGGTGACCGCGACCGAAATGTTGTAGTTCTCGAGGCGTCCGAGATCGTCCTTGAAGGTGATGAACTCCGCGATGTCGGGGTGATCGACCCGCAGGATGCCCATGTTCGCTCCACGCCGAAATGCGCCCTGCTGGATGGCGTCGGTCGCCTTGGAGAACACTTGAATGAAGGAAAGGGGGCCCTCCGTCGTGCCGCCGGATGAACGCACCAGATCGCCCCGCGGCCGCAGCCGTGAGAAACTGAAACCGGTGCCGCCACCGGCCTTCTGAATCAGCGCCGTCGCCTTGATCGAATCGAAGATGCCGTCGATCGAATCCTCGACGGGCAACACGAAGCACGCCGAGAGCATGCCCATGCTACGACCGGCGTTCATCAACGTCGGACTGTTCGGCATGAACTCCTGGCGCGCCATCAACTCATAGAATTCCTCCGCCAAGGCGAGGGCGCTTTCGGGAGTGCCCCCCTCGAACGCCAGTTCGCCCTTGGCGATGTGCGTTGCCACCCGCCAGAAAGCCTGGGTCGGAGTCTCTACCACCTTGCCCGTGTCCGGATCCTTGCGCAGGTAGCGTCGCTCGAGGACCTTGACCGCGTTTTCCGTCAGCTCGGGGCTCTGCAAGTGTGCCGGGGGGTCGACCGCGTCCAGAACCAGTTGTGCGCTCTCGGTCACGTCAGATCCATAGTCGGGGCCGTTGAAGTCCGAGTCGAGCTGGGAAGCGGGATCGGTGTCGAGACGGGTGGTTTTCAATGGTGACTCCTTGGTGCGGCGAGGTGCTATCGAGACGTTGACTGGCCGATGCGGAAAGCGCTAGGGGCAACAGCTCAAACTAACCCAAGCCATGGGGTAAGCAAGCTCGCATCCGGATCCCGGGCACAAGATCTGGTGGGGTGTACGGAAAACGAGAAGTGGTGTGGGCACTTGCTTTCGTGCTCTTCCATCCCTAGCCCCCACCCGCCTCGGGGGGACTGCTCAGAAGACCTGTTGGTCGGGTTTCGGTTGCACTTCAAGCACGCGTTTCTTAGCACGCATCGTCGCCTGGATCGCCCGGAGAAGCGGGATTGGTTGTGTCATGCATCACGCCCGAGCTTCCCCCTCAGGCGCCTCGAGAACTCTATCCATTCCTCGAGCGATAGCACATGCGCGGCAAGGAAGAACGCGAGGGCACCGACCGTACCGCCGCCAACAACAGCCAACCAGGCCGAGTCCTTGGAGACGGGTACGACATACGCCATCAAATACGCGGCGCTGCCGCACACGAGCGAAGCGCCCGAGATGCATGCGACGCGTCGAAAGGCCACACGTATCTCCATGGCCTTTCCCAGGCGTGCGCGCAGCAAGAGGTAGAGCCAGAGGAAGCTGCCCCAACTCGCCACGGCGGTGGCCAGGGCGAGCCCTTCGACGTCGAAGTCCAGGCCCATGACGAAGACCGCGTTGAGGGCCGCGTTGAGGGCCAGGAAGACGACCGACACGCGCACCGGCGTGCGATAGTCCCCAAGGGCGATGAAGGTTCGTCCGCAAAAGCCCGAGGCGCCGGCAGGGATTAGTGCCAGGGCCAGCATGCGAAGCGCGCTCGTAATGCGCGAGATGCCGTCCATGCCATAGTTGCCGTGCAAGAACAGGGCCTCGCTGATCGGAGCGGCCAGGACCCACAGGCCCACGGCAGCGGGCAGGGCGAGAAACAGGATTCCAAGCTGTGCCCGCGCGTGCAGATCTCGAACGACGCTCTCCTCGCCCAGGTGCGCATGCACCTTTAGCAAAGGAAAGAGTGCCGTGACCGTAGCCGTCGCCACCAGCGCCAGAGGGAATTGCTGGATCCGGTTGGCGTAATAGAGCGCGGTCGGGCCACCGTCGCGCAGCAGTCCCTCGGCCATCAAACCGTCGACCAGGACGTTTACCTGGTAGACCGCGGCGCCCAACGCCAAGGGCAGGCTGGTCCAGAGCACCCGGCGCAGGGACCCGGACTTCGCCGGAGCCTCCACCCCTGCGTTTCGAGTCAGCAAACCCCGGGAGACGAGCGCTGGAACGAGGATGACCAACTGGAACACCCCGCCGACCATGACAGCCCAGGCCACCCAGCGCGCCATTTCCCACTGCACATCGGCCACGTCGGTTTGGGCCCCAGCGAAGGCCGCCGCCGTCACGAGCAAACCCACGATCCACACGACGTTCATCACCGCGGGCGCAGCGTTCGGCATCGAGTAGTGTCCGCGCACTTGCAGGGCACCGCCGCACAGAGCTGCCACGCACACGAGGAGCACATAGGGGAACAAACGCACGCACAGGTCGCGCACGGGCGCTGGGTCCTCGCCCATCCACATCCAACCCGTCACGGGCATGCGATCGGGCAAGGCCGCGACGGCAAACATGCTCACAACACAGAACACACTGAGGGCGATCGACGCTGCCACGATCGTGCGCACGAACAGGTGCCGCCCGGCTTCCGTGCCATGGTCGGCATCGGTCTCGGTCAGAGTCGTCTGCAACGAAGTCGACAATGCTCCTTCACCAAACAAGCGCCGAAAGAGGTTCGGCAATCGCCAAGCAGTGAAGAAGGCGTCGGAGATGAGCGAAGTGTCGCCGAAAATCTTGGCCATCACGACCTCGCGCACGAATCCGAGTATCCGCGAAACGAGCGTCAGGAACGACACGAGCGCCGTTCGACGAATTAGACCGCGGTGCCGCTGAACGACGTCCCGGTCTTTTCCCGTCTCGACGGAGCCGACACCCATGTGATGACTAAGGGGCTGTGATGATGATGGAGCCGGGCGCTGCCTCAGCTGAGCAGCTCGTTGGCGAACTGCTGAACGAGCTTGCCGCTCACGCGCCCCTTGTACTCGCCCAGCACGGCTTTCATCACCTGGCCTATGTCCTTCTTGGACTCGATACCCAAGGCGGTGATTTTCTCCTGAACGATCTCTTTCGTCCGCTCGTCGGAGAGCTCTTCGGGTAGATAGCGCTTCAACACGCCGATCTCATCGCGCTCCTTGGCGGCGAGGTCTTCGCGATTCGCCATCTCGAATTGCTCGAGAGACTCATGCCGCGACTTTACCTGCTTCGAGACGATGGACAGGACTTCTTCTTCGGACAGTTCGCTTCCCGTCTCGATACGACTGTTCTTCAGGGCGGCCAACACCATGCGCAAGGCGTCACGAGTAATCGTGTCGCCCCCGCGCATGGCATCCTTCAGATCGGCCTGGATCTCATCGAAGAGGCTCACTCCTCACCCTCCTCGGTTTCCTCTGCGGCATCATTTACGTCGGCGTCGTCCTCGGAGTCGATTTCGCTCGGGGCCTCGGCCACCCTCTCGGTACCGGTGTCCAATTCCGCTCCCGCGACCGCCTCTTCGTCAAGGTCTTCCGAACGAACGATTTCCGCCCCTACCAGCCTGTCCCCGGACTTGAGGTTGATAAGGCGCACGCCCTGGGTGCTGCGCCCCATCGGACGCATGCTGTCGACGGGCGAACGCACGATCATTCCGCTTTGCGAAATGAAGAGCACCTCGTCGCCATCGTTCGCCAGGTCGAAGCCAACCACCGGACCGTTGCGGCCCTCGGTGCGAATGTTGATCACACCTTGACCGCCGCGGTTCTTCACCGGGTATTCGCTGAGTGGTGTGCGCTTGCCATGGCCGTTTTCGCAGGCCGTGAAGACCGTGCCTTCCGGATCCGCCGCAACCAGCATGCCCACGACCTTGTCGTCGCCGACAAGCTTGATGCCGCGTACGCCGTGGGCTTGTCGACCCATCGCGCGTGCGGCGCTCTCGTCGAAACGAACGGCCTTACCGGCGGCGCTGGCAAGGAGAATCGTATCCCCGGGTCGCGCCAAACCGACACCGACGAGACCATCGTCTTCGTCGAGCTGGATGGCCCAAATGCCGGCGGAACGCGGGCGCGAATACGCCTCGAGGCTGGTCTTCTTGACCGTGCCCTTGCGGGTGGCGAACAGAACCGACCCCTCGCTGTCGAACGAAGGCACGCGCAGAACCGTATGGATCTCTTCTTCACCCTCGATCGGCAACAGGTTGCGCATGGCGCGCCCCTGTGACGTTCGGGAGCCTTCCGGCAACTGGTACACCTTCAGCCAGTACACCTTGCCCGTATTCGAGAAACACAGGAGATAGTCGTGGGTGTTGGCCACAAAGATCGAGCGCAAGACATCGCCCTCTTTCATCGCCGATCCGCGCACGCCTCTTCCGCCGCGCCCTTGCGCTCGGTACTCGTCCAGTCCAACGCGCTTGACGTAGCCGCTATGCGAGAACGTGACAACCATCATCTCCTCGGTGATCAGCTCTTCGATATCGAAGCTGCCGTCAACCTCTTCTGAGGAAATCTCCGTGCGGCGCGGGTCACCGTAGCGCTGCTCGATGTCTGTGATGTCTTCGAGGATGATGGCCACGACGCGCTCGTCGCGGTTCAGGATGTCGTTCAAATCCCCTATCTCGGCGACCAGGGCGTTGAATTCGGTTTCGAGTTTCTCGCGCTCGAGTCCGGTCAAGCGGCCGAGGCGCATGTCGACGATCGCCTGGGACTGGGCCTGTGACAGCGAGAAGCGCGCGATCAGGTTCTGCTTGGCCGTGTCCGTATCCGGGGCCCCGCGGACGATCTTGATGACTTCCTCGATCTCGCCGATGGCGATGCGCAGGCCCTCGACAATGTGCTTGCGCTCTTCGGCTTTGCGCAAAAGGAAGCGCGTCCGGCGCCGAATAACCACCTTGCGGTGATCGATATACGCATCGATTAGACCGCGCAGGGTCAGTGTCTTCGGCCGCCCATCGGCGATCGCAAGATTGATGATGCTGTAGGTCGTTTGCAGCGCGGTGTACTGGAAGAGCTGGTTGACGATGACCTGAGGGTCTTCGTTTTTCTTCAGCTCTACGACCAGGCGGATGCCGTCGCGGTCGGATTCGTCCCGTAGGTCGGAAATGCCGGTGATGCGATTTTCGCGGACCAACTCGACGATCTTCTCGATGATCGTCGTCTTTCGGACCTGGTAGGGAATCTCGGTGAAAACGAGCTGCTCTTTCGTGCGCACGTCTTCCACGTGGTGCTTGGCGCGCACGATGACACGGCCACGACCACTGGTGTACGCCCGCAACATGCCCGAGCGACCCATGATGATGCCGCCGGTCGGGAAGTCCGGACCCTTCACTATCTGGCATAGCTCGGCCAGAGTCGTCTCGGCGCTGTCTAACACCGCACGAATCGCACCCGTGATTTCGAGCAGGTTGTGCGGCGGCAAACTGGTCGCCATGCCTACCGCAATACCGTCCGAACCGTTGCACAAGAGGTTCGGGAAGCGGGAGGTCAAGACGGTCGGCTCCATGAGCCGCTCGTCGTAGTTCGGCTGGTAGTCGACCGTCTCCTTGTCGAGGTCGGCCATCATCTCGACAGCCGTGCCAGCCATGCGCGCTTCCGTGTACCGCATGGCGGCGGGCGGGTCGCCGTCGATCGAACCGAAGTTGCCCTGACCGTCGATCAGTGGATAGCGAAGCGAAAAGCGCTGCGCCATGCGCACCAACGTCGGGTAGATCACCGACTCTCCGTGCGGGTGGTACTCACCCGAGGTGTGGCCAGCGATGTTCGCGCACTTTCGGTACTTCGCGGACGGGCGCAGCTTGAGATCGTTCATCGCGACCAGAATCCGTCGCTGTGACGGCTTCAGGCCGTCGCGCACGTCAGGAAGGGCACGCGAATGGATGACGCTGAGCGCGTAGTTGAGATAAGACTCGCTCATCTCGCGCTCGATCAGGCGCGGCTCGATCACACCTCCGGGGGGAGGGGGATCGGGTGTTTCCGTGCTGGGGCGATTGGTGTCGCTCATCGATGTGGAAGCGGCCTAAGGGGACAGAATCGGCCGCGGATCCCGCGAAAAACAGGGGCGCCCAGACCTGAACAAGGTCCGGGCAAGGGCTCGATTTCAATCCCTCATTATCCCTCGTTTCGGGGCCGGAATCCACCACACTTTTAATAAGGTAGGCAGCTTCACCGAACCCCGCGTCGGCACGTGGAAGAGACCCGAGCCAGCCCCCTCCAAGCCATGCAAGATACCGCCGAGCTCTCCCCCGTGGCCAAGGCCTTGGGACGCATCCCCACGGGCCTCTATATCGTGACCGCAATGGACGGCGCGGAGGCCCTCGGCTTCGTCGGCTCGTTCGTGATGCAGGTCGGTTTCGAGCCCCCTACCGTCTGCGTGGCCATCGGCAAGGAGCGTTCGCACCTCGCCGCGATCCAGTCGTCGGGGCGCTTTTGCGTGTCGATCCTGGATGCCGATTCCTCGGCGGTGATGGGCCACTTCTTCAAGAAGTACCCCGAGGGCGAATCTGCCCTCGATCACGTCGCCACCAAGGACTCCCCGGGCGGAGCGCCTTTGATGGCCGATGCCCTGGCGTGGCTCGATTGCGCGGTCTCCGGCTCCCATGAAGTCGGGGACCACATCGTGGTCTTTGGCACCGTCGAGAACGGGGACATGCCGCGCGATGGCGAGCCCTCGGTGCACCTGCGCAAGAACGGGCTCGGCTATTGACCGAGCAGGAGGGTCCGCCAGGCCTCCGGGAGCTCGGCCTCCGATACGCCTTCCTTGCCGTCCTCCCCACCGTCGGGGCTGCGCAGCCATTCCAGGACAGGGATCAACTCGCGGGCCCCGCGCAGGATAGACAGCTGGAGCAGATGGACAGTGGACTCTTGGTTTCCGCGTTGATACTCGGTCCGCGATCGGCGCTCCAGCTCGTCCACACGTAGTCCGTCGGCGAGATCACCGGCGAACTCCACCATGGCGATGCTGGCTTCGTCGAGCTCGTCGCGCACCTCCTCCAGCAAGAGGGCCGCGTGGGCGTAGTGGCCGAGGCGCAACTCTGCGCTCAAACGCTCGGGTGTCCAGTTCTCCACCAGCTGATTGCCCTCCGCAGCGAGGACGAGCAAGCAAAGGACCCACCCCGTACGCGCGACCCAGCGCATTCGTTTCTGCAAACGAATTCCGATCCCGGGGTCGAGATCCACGGCTTGCAAGAACTGCATGCGACGCATGGGACTGAAGTGACGCCACGACGTGTGATCCTGGCCACGGGGACCCGAAACGGCAGCGAGTGCGCGGATCAAGGCCCCGCTCTCGCCGAAGAAGGCGCGACTTTCGAGGTCCGCCTCCAGTTCGAAACGCCGCGACATGTAGCCGAATGCCAGATACCAGGCGACGAGGGCAGTCGCGAATATACCGAGATAGAGCGGTAACTCCGGCTCTTCGAGCAAACCGACAAGAACGTTGGCGCCCAACAGGAAAACCAGTGACCAGGCGGCGAAGCTCACCACGTGGCCGCGTTTCGCGTGGCCGATCTCATGGGTGAAAACAGCAGCGAGCTCTTCGGGACGAAGTTGCGTCAAGAGCGCATCCGAAAAGAGAACGACCCGACTGTTCCGTGTAAAGCCAACGATGGCTGCATTGGAGAGCATGCGCCCGGTCCGCCACAGAAGCAGTTCGCGGTAACGAAAGTTCACGCGCTTCGCGACGCCCTCGAGCATCTCACGCATCCAACCGGCTTCCATCGGTACCGTCTCCCAGGCATGCACGATCAGGCGTGGAAGAAACCAGAGCAGGAAGGCGATCAGGCTCAGCGTGAAGAGGGCGGAGAAGATCGAGACCTCTTCGACGTGCACGCGTGTGGTTTCGCTGAGCCCCACAAGGCTCGAGAAGGACAGGTAGACGAGGAAGGGGATCAGGGCGGTCGCGAAGAAACGCAGCTGCAGGTTTCGGGAACGTGAAGCACTGCCACTCGAATGGGGGCTCAAACGAGACTCGGCATCGATAGCGACCAGTTGATAGACAAGATAAGGCGCCAAACCTGCGAGGAGTGACAAGCCTGGCCAGGTCTCGAGACTCAAGTCGAGGCCTATGTGTTCTTTCAAGAACGCGAACCAACCCAGGCCGCTGGCCGCCCACCATTGCAACAACACGGGAAGAGCGGAAAGCAGCCGCTCGCCCAATGCGGCGATGCGAAAGCGCCCGGCCATGACAAGACGCCGGACGACGCGGCCCACAATCCACGGGCTGACGGTCAAGGCGACTAGAATCCCCGGGTAGGCCACCTCCGAGCACCACCCGAAATCCACTGTTGCCAGCGATACGAGCGCCACGAGTATGTGGCCGATATAGCTCAAGTGCGTACCAAGGCCAGCGGACCCACGGGGCCTTCCAGGAATAGCTCGTTCGAGCCATCCCAGGAAGCGGTGAGCGTACCGCCTGGAAGATGAATCACGATGGGCGAGGACATGAGCTTGCGCTGGATGGCAACGGCGGCAACGGCACTTGCACCGGTTCCGCAAGCTGCCGTTTCACCGACGCCACGCTCCCAAACGCGCAGTCGCACGCTTTCGTCGCCGAGCTGGACGAACTCAACGTTGGCGCGTTGGGGAAAGCGTGCATGGTGTTCGAGATGCGCACCGATCTGGGCCACCGGTGCGGTGTCGACGTCATCGACGAACAGCACGCAATGGGGGTTACCCATGTCGACAATGGCGGCCGGATGTCCCTCGACATTCGCATAGAGAGCGTCGATACGTGGGCGGCCCATGCTGGTTCGCACGGTATCGGTGGACCCGCGCGTTACGACTTCCGCAGTGCGCGAACCGGCGAGGGTTTCGATCGTCAATCGATCTCGCGCCATCCCGCGCTCGAAGGCGAAGTGCGCGATGCATCGCAAACCATTACCACAAGCCGCGGACTCGGTGCCGTCGCGGTTGATGATCTCCATGCGGCAGTCGCCGCCAGCGTTGGGTGCCGTACAAACCAAGACGCCGTCCAGGGAAAGTCCTTTCATGGCTGGGCTGCCCAGCACACGCGCGACCGCATCCCGCGACTCCACGATCGCGAATCGGTTCCCGGCCGCTTCGTAGTAGGTAATCTCAGCCACGGATTTTCTGCGTGTTCTTGAAGTGCACCTTGGCGACCTCGCCGAGTTTGTCGAACCCATGCAACGACAAAAACTCGCGCCCGCTCTGGTCCGTGGGAGCTCCAGCGCCCTTGCGCAGGTTCACGGCACAGTTGTCCGCAAGCTCTTTCAGACCTTCCAGGAAGACGGCGCGGGCCACGATGCTGGCTGCGGCAACGACCGGTTCCCGTTCGGCGCGCGGCGTTTGGTACAGCTCCAGATCGAGGTCCTTCAACTCTCCGGCGACGAGCTTCTCGTTGGCGAAGCGATCCACCAAAGCCATGTCGTTCGGCTTCGCCAGCTGGCGAATCACGCGACCGTGCATGCCGGCGAGGATCGTGTTCACGTTCTTCGTGCGCGCATGCTCGGCGTTATATTCGGGCGGGTTGAGGATCTCGATGGCGAAGGCGTAGCGCCCCTGGAGCGCCGCGCCCATGCGCAGGGCGCGCTCGTCGGTGAGGGTCTTGCTATCGGCGACACCGAATCCGATCAACTCGTCTCGCTCGGCGGGATCGGCACGACAGGCGACAGTGACCAGCGGGCCGAAGTAGTCACCCTTGCCGGCTTCGTCGCTGCCGATCAGCGGTCGTGTGCCGAGGTTCGGTACCGGGACGTCGTTGCCCCCGTCCCCGGAGCTCGCCGCCTCCGAGCCTGCCTTGGAAGTGGCTCGGCCCAACTCGCCGACGTACCGCGCGACGAAGGTCTCGGCGTCTCGTCCCTGCACGACCAGTTTGCCAGAGGTGTACAGGGTCGCAACGACGCCTTCGCCCTTGGCGCTGAAGGAGGCGTGGGGCACGGTCCGGTACTCGAAGGGTTCGCCGCTCATGCGGTCGCGCAGCTGAGCCTGCGCGCTCTTGTCGAGTTGAATCACCAGGGTAGCTTGGGCCATCGTGGGCGTAATTGTCGCAACCCGCCCCCCAGAACGGAACGGTGAAGGCCTCCGTGCGCTAGAATGCCGCGCTGGTCTTCGACGCCCCATTCCCATGCAACTCCCTCAGACCGCGAGAGGTCTCAAAGTGCCCCAGATTTTCGATTCGATTCTCGACGCCGTCGGCGGGACTCCGCTGGTCCGCCTCCAAAAGGTTGGTCGCAGCACCGGCTGCGAACTGCTCGCCAAGTGTGAATTCCTGAACGCCGGCGGGTCCGTCAAGGACCGCATCGGCAAGCGCATGGTTGAAGAGGCGCAGAAGTCGGGGCGAATCAAGCCCGGCGATACGCTGATCGAACCGACCAGTGGTAACACAGGCATCGGCATGGCCGTCGCGGCCGCGGTCTATGGCTATCGCATGGTCATCACCATGCCCGAGAAGATGAGCCGCGAGAAGCAGGTTGTGCTCGAGGCCCTCGGCGCCGAGATCATCCGCACACCCACCGAAGCCGCCTGGGATGCTCCCGACTCGCACATTGGTGTCGCGAACGAGCTACGCGACATCCTGCCCAACGCGCACATTCTCGATCAGTATTCGAACCCGGACAACCCGCTCGCCCACTATCACGGCACCGGCGCAGAACTCGTTGAGCAAACCGGGGGCAAGCTGGACTTCCTCGTTCTGACGGCGGGCACAGGCGGAACGATCACGGGCACGGCGCGGAAGGTGAAGGAGGAGATTCCCGGTGTAAAGATCATCGGTGTCGACCCCGTGGGTTCGATCCTGGCTGGCCCCGCGACGGTCGGCTCGTACAAGGTCGAAGGCATCGGGTACGACTTCATTCCCGACGTTCTCGAGCAAGGCATCGTCGATGAATGGATCAAGAGCGAGGACGGGCCGTCCTTCCACATGGCGCGCCGCTTGATCCGCGGGGAAGGCCTGTTGGTCGGTGGCAGCTCCGGTTCGGCGGCCTGGGCTGCAGTCGAGATCGCGCGCAAGTACGGACCCGACAAGCGCATCGCGACGGTCCTGCCCGACTCGGTGCGGAACTACATGACGAAATTCCTCGATGATCAGTGGATGCGCGAAAACGGATTTGCGGAGCGCCGCTGGGAAACCAGCTCGATGGCCGATCTGTTGCGCACCATGTCGCGTGGCGCTATCCACTCCGCAGGCAGTTCCGACACCGTGGCGGACGCGGTTATGGCCATGAAGGAATACGGCGTCAGCCAGTTGCCGGTACTCGATGGGGAGAAGCTCGTCGGCATCGTCACCGAATCGGACCTGCTCTCGAAAATGGTCGAGGGACGCACACTGCTGTCGAGCGCCGTCGCCGAGGTGATGTTCCGCAACGTCGAAACCGTTCACGTGAACGACGACGCGCGCGCCTTGACCGATCTCTTCGCCCGTGACCTCGTGGCACTGATCGTCGACGACTCAAAACACCTGGTCGGGATCTTGACGAAAATGGACCTCGTCGATCACCTCACGGGATCAACGAAGGAAAGCCGCTGACCGCACACGCCAACACCATGATTTTCGAACAGCTGTACCTTGGGTGTCTCGCTCAGGCCTCGTACTTGATCGCTGACGAAACGACGAAAGTCGCTGTCGTCGTCGATCCCCGCCGAGACATTGACATCTATCTCGAAGCGGCTGAAAAAGCGGGTCTTCGGATCGAACATGTGCTGCTGACGCACTTTCATGCGGACTTCCTGGCTGGACACCTCGAGCTGCGTGAGAAGACCGGCGCACGCATTCATCTGGGGACCGGAGCCCGTGCCGAATACGCGTTCGAAGAAATGGGCGACGGCGAGACGCTTTCGCTAGGCGGGGTCGAGTTGCGCTTCCTTTCCACGCCGGGACACACACCGGAATCGACCTCGATCCTCGTCTTCGAGGACAACGCCGAAGATCCGCACGCGGTTCTGACCGGCGATACGCTCTTCATCGGTGACGTCGGTCGACCCGACCTCATGGCCTCTGTCGGTGTCACTTCCGAAGAACTGGCATCCATGATGTACGACTCTTTACATCAAAAGCTCATGAGCTTGCCCGACGAGACCTTGGTCTATCCCGGCCACGGCGCGGGTTCGATGTGCGGCAAGAACCTCTCGACGGATACGGTTTCCACGATCGGAGCCCAGCGCGCAACGAACTACGCGGTCCAGCCCATGCCAAAGGCTGACTTCGTGAACATGCTCACCGCAAACCAGCCGACGGCGCCGGCGTACTTTCCCTTCGACGCCGAGCGCAATCGCTCCGAACGGCCGGTTCTCGAGGATGTCCTGCGCGAGTCGATCCAACCGCTCTCCGCCGATCAGCTCGCTCAACATCAGGTCAAGGGCGTTCAGATCCTGGATTGCCGCGATGGCGAGGCTTTTGCAAAGGGGCACTGGCAAGACGCCGTCAACATCGGCCTGGACGGCAAGTATGCGACCTGGGCGGGAACGCTCCTTGAAGAACGCCGACCCATCGCCATCGTCGCTGACCCCGGAGCTGAACGCGAAGCCATCCTGCGTCTGGGACGCATCGGGTTCGATAGAATCCTGGGCTATCTGGAGGGTGGTTTCGACGCGACCCCGGAAGAGCTCCAGAGCCGACGCGTCCGCATCGATACCGAGGATCTGCGACTGAGCATCGAGAAGAACGAGGGCGTATTGGTTGTCGACGTGCGCGCTCCCGGGGAATGGGAAGCAGGCCACATCGACGGGGCACGCCATTCGCCGTTGAATCTCATCGCAACATGGAGAGACGATCTTCCCCGCGATCGCACCTTGGTCTTGGTGTGCAAGTCTGGCTACCGCTCCTCGGCCGCCGCCAGTTTGTTGAAGGGCGCGGGATACGAGGATGTGCGCGACATGCGCGGCGGAATGGACGCCTGGTTGGGGCTCGAAGACGGAAGCCCTGCGTCCTGCTCTACATAGGGGAAACGTTTCCTTGCGTAGAGAAACACGGATTGACCGGCAAGCTACGACTCCCAGCGCGGGAAGAAACGCTGGCGCGCATGCTCTTCCGCAAAGGCCTCTTGTTCTTCCACCGCCTCAAGGACGGGGCTTAGAACGCAGCGCCAAAAGGGCCTCGATCAAAAGCCACATGCCGAGAGCGAACAACGCACCGCCAACGAAGAGGAGTAGCCGATCCTCCTTGGCACCCCCGGGCGCGAAGGTTCGCAGGTTGACCGCCATCGCTATCAGTGTACTGCCCATCATGAACACCGCTGGAATCGCGGTGGGCCAAGTCGCGCGCCCCTTGTTCTTCAGGTACAGGCTGACGATGGTAAGGGTCAAGCCCGCCAGTAGCTGGTTCGTCGTTCCAAACAAAGCCCACAATGCGAGCCCCGCAGGTTTGCCATCTACCTTGTAGAACGAGAACAGGGCTATCGAGATGCACGCCAGGGATGTCGCTACATAGCGATTGTCCAGTACGGGAATCCGAAACGACGTGGCGATCTCTTCGATGTTGAAGCGCAACAACCGTGTCGCGGAATCCAATGTCGTCAGTGCGAAGGAAACCACCACCATCGCGATCAAGGCACTGGCCAAGGTTTCCGGTAGCCCCACCGATACCGCGAAGTTCGTCGTACCGTCGATGAAAGCGTCGATCTTCTTCGGCAAACCCTCCGCGAGCTTCCAGGTGCCGTAGTGCTCGTGCCATAAGTCCCTCGAGGCAAAACCGGCCGTGCAGGCCAAAGTAGCCAGCAGGGCCAAGAGGCTCTCACCGATCATGCCCCCGTAACCGATCGGACGAGCATGTGTCTCTTTTTCGAGCTGCTTGGCCGTCGTCCCCGAGCTGACCAGGCCGTGAAAGCCACTGGCTGCCCCACAAGCAATCGTGATGAACACGAAGGGCAACAAAGGTGGCGCGCCTTCGGGGTTCGTGACGAGTGCCGGTGCCGCGAAGGACGGCCGCAGCACGAAGAAGCCGATGTACGCGATGCCGAGGCCGAGATAGAGAAGCAACGAATTCAGAAAGTCCCGCGATTGCAAGAGCGCCCACACCGGCAGGACCGATGCCAGAAAGGCGTAGAGCAGCAGGATGATCTTCCATCCATCTGCGGAGGGCCACGCTTCCGCCGACAACCCCATCGTCGGCCACTGAATTCCCAACCAGATCGAGAACAATTCAACGCCGAACCCGACGAGAATGACTGGCATCAAGGCGAAGTCACGCCGGTACATGAGATATCCAGCGATCATGGCCACCACGATCAGGATCGCCGAAGGCATCACCGCCTGCGGATACCCAGCGACACCCGGGGCCAGCTCGATGGAAAACAGCCCTGCGATGACGAGCACGAACACGCCCATCGCCAGGGACACGCCGAAGAAGATGATCAGATGAAACAGGGTGCGCCCGCGCGCCCCCAGCAAGCCCTCCGCAACCTGTCCTATCGATTGGCCTTTCGAGCGAACCGACAGGACAAGCGCCGCAAAGTCGTGCACACACCCGATGAGACACGCGCCCATCACCACCCACAGAAGCGCCGGCAACCAACCCCAGATCACCGCGATAGCCGGCCCCAGCATCGGGGCCAGGCCCGTGATCGATGCGAAGTGATGCCCAAACAGGACCAACGGACGCGAGGGCACGTAGTCAACCCCATCGCGCAGAGCGTACGCGGGCGTCACCGCGTCGGGATCGAGCTGGAAGATCTTCTTGGCCAGGAAGCCCGCGTAGAAGCGGTACGCCAAGAAATAGACAACGAGGGCCAGGAGGGCTGCGAGTACGGGTGTCATAAGAAAGCTGAGGGGCAAGAGGATAGCCCCCTTAACCACCCGGCTTCAAACGGTCGCGCACTCACCCAGAACGTGACGGTTTGCCTTTGGTGTTCTCTCCGAACCTGCGGCGCTTATTCGCATGCGCGGAAATCCAGGAGACCCCACAGCGTCGCGGGTGCAGCATCTTCGGCGCATCGCTTTCATCCCACACGAGCGCCAACCAACACCGCAGTGTCGTCGAGCGCTCGTCCTCCACGGGCGAGACGGTGACCGAGAACACCCAACGCAACTGCGGCCCCGGGACCGATCCGCCGGATCAGCTATACCTGCCCCTGGAGCCGCCACCCGAGCCGCCAGGAGCGGGGCTGAGAACCTCCGCAGGAGGGTCCTGCGCCGGGTCGGCCGACCTGGGCGTCGGGAAGGTCGTAGAGGGGGGGGTGGCTGCGAGCGCGACCGCGAGAAGGGCTTGGGTTCTCATTTCTGTCGTTTCTCCAGCGAGCTTTGGAGGAGGGGCCGTAAAGACTTGCAAGGCCCGCTCCAAACCCAGGAAAGGGCTCCCAAGCCCCTCGCCAGAAAGCGGCGTCACCCGGCAGACATGAGGTTTTCCGCCAGAGGCCTGCCTGCCTGGCCCTCCAGGCGCGCCGCCCCGTGTGCTACAAAGCCGATCTCCCATGTTCCGAAACTTCAATGTCCTCTTCCGCACCATCGTCCTCGCCGGAATCGTCGGCCTGGGGGGCTGGTGGACCCTCTTCCTCCGCGAGCGCTTTTCGGACCACCGCCTGGCGCTCGAAGTCGCGCAGGCCGAGATCAGCACGCTGGCCTCCAACCTCGAGGAGCGTGAAGAGCGCATCGTTGAACAGGCAGCGACGATCGGTGAACTGAGCGACGAGGTCGAGATCAAGACGGCGGAGCTCGAAGAGCTGTCCATCGCCATGGCACTCCTGAAGATCGATCACCGCGTGGCCCTAATCGAGATCCTCTCCCAGGAACCCTCGCCGGACGACCCCGACCTGATCCAAACCCACCTGCGCTTCGTCGAGCTCGATGCGGAGGGTCAACCGGCCGGCCGCGGCATGGATGTCACCGTGGATGGAACGACTGTCTATGTCGAGTCACTCGTCGTCAAGTTCGGCGACGAGTACGTCGAAAGCGGTGATGCTCTACGTGGAACTTCCATCTGTCTCTTCCGGCGGCTCTTCGGTGAAGCCGAGAGCCCGACCTCCGGCGTCGAGATCGATCCTGCGGGTCTACAACCCCTGGCCTACACCGGTGTCGAAGGCCCGAGCCCTTTGCACCGCGAGCTATGGGCACGCTTCTGGGAATACGCCAACGATCCCGAGCTTGCGCGCGCGCGTGGCGTCAAGGCCATCCACGGTGAAGCACCCTTTATCGAAACACGTCCGGGCAAGACCTATCGCGTCGAGCTACGTGCTTCCGGTGGCTTGACGATTCAGGCGGAGTGATTCTTTTGGGCACCGCGACGAACGTCGCGCCACCAGTCCTGAAGCGACAGCCCGCCGACCCAGGCGAAGCCCCAAAAGAACAGCAGCAAGAAGGGCAGCGAGCCCCACACGCCTTGTTGCAAGGCGCGCACGACCGCGTAGGCAAACCAGCCGGCAAGCAACAACTCGAGCCCCGGGATGCCGCGCAGGACCGCGCGATAAGCGTTCGGGCTCTTGGTATCGCCGCGTTTCGGCGTGCGGACGAACTCGCCCGTTTTCTGGAATAGACCCTCGACGACGGCACGCGTTTGGCTGACGCACATTCCAATGCCAAGCGACATCGCGGCAGGAACATCAAACCAGCGGTCCTTGAACGTACGGCCCAATGCGCTTTGGCTCTTGTCGTAGAAGACGATCACCGACAGGGTGCAGAGGGCGAAGATGCCAAGGTGCCATATACCCCCGAAGCGCGTGTGCTCGGTGATCGACAGCGGCAAGAGAAAGGAAAGTAGGAGCACCAGCGGGTACCCCGTATTCCCCGTGAGGTGCGCGGCGGCTTCCAGCTTGTTGCGCAGGGGAATCGGCGCGCGGAAGATGCGCCATCCGAGTTTGCGCGCCACCTGCACGGAGCCTTTCGCCCAGCGATGTTGTTGCGACTTGAAGGCCGAGATGTCCGGCGGAACTTCCGCGGGTGCGCTGACCAAGGGCGCATAGAGAAAACGCCAGCCCGCCAGCTGGGCGCGATAGGAAATATCGAGATCCTCGGTCAGCGTATCGTGTTGCCAGCCGCCCGCATCCTCGATGGCTTCGCGTCGCCAGATCCCCGCGGTTCCGTTGAAGTTGAAGTACAGGTCCGATTGCGCGCGCACGCTGTGTTCGATAACGAAGTGACCGTCGAGTAGGGTCGATTGCGCGCGGGTCAGTTTGCTCTCGTCGCGGTTCTTGTGATCCCAACGGGCTTGCACCATGCCGATCTTTGGGTCGCGGAAGGCGGGAACAAGGCGCTCAAGAAAGTCCGGCTCCGGTGTGAAGTCCGCGTCGAAGATGCAAAGCAACTCGCCCTTGGTCCGCGCACTCCCATAATCCAGCGCGCCGGCCTTGTAGCCGTTTCGATTGGGTCGGCGAACCAGACTGGCCTGCAGGCCTTCCTGGCAGAGCCGCTCGACCTCTTGCTCGGCTATCGCGGTCGTCTCGTCGGTGGAGTCGTCGAGCACCTGGATCTCGAAGCGCTCCTTCGGGTAATGGAGCGCGCCAACCGAACGGATCAGCCGCGAGACCACCGTCCGTTCGTTGAAGAGCGGCAACTGAACGGTCACGAACGGCAGAGCCTCCGCGTCCGCCACACCGATTTTGGCCGCTTTCTCCCAGCGGAAACGACGGATCATCCAGAGCCTGTGGGCTCCGTAGAACCCCAGTAGGCACAGGGTGATGAGGTAGAGATCGGCGACGAGGCTCTCGGTAAACACTTGGTTGGCACAGGGGAAGCGCGGCACGTTATCAAATGGAAGGACGTTGAACAGCGTTCCGGGACCGCGCTGGAGGGCCTTACGAACTCGAGAGCTGATTCGGACGGCCTATCGGCTCGCAGGCAGCGGGAGCCCCTCATTCATTGGAGGAGGTGGGTCGCGAACATCTCCACGGTCTCCCGGAGGACCGTTTCGAGGTCAGGATCGATCTGCGTAAGAGGGTGGGCCCCCCCGAAGGTGTGCCCGGCGCCCTCCAGGCAGAGGAAACGGCAGTACTTCTTCTCATAGGCGTCGCGCAGCTTCTCGGCCTCGTCGAGGGGAACCGCACGATCCTTGGTCCCGTGGCAGATCAGGGTGGGAGACGAAAGCCGCGCACAGGCGGCCACGACGTCCACGGCCGCCTTGTTGTTCACCACATCGTCCAACCATCCGAGACCGAGCCGGTGTTTTTGTCCGGTGCGTCCGTTCGGGATCTCGATGTAGCCCCGCTTGCGCCAGAGCTCGACGTCCTCGATGCGCCGTTCGAATTCACCGACCGGGGCCCAAGTCACGATGGCCTGATAGTCGTGACGCTTGGCGGCGTGGAGGTAGGCCACTCCCCCACCGAAACTGTGCCCCATGATTCCACAGCGCGGGGGGTTGATGCCCGCGACGGCGCCCGAGTCGATCAAGGCCCGCACGCGAGCGACATCTTCGACCGCCCGTGAGGGTGTGTTCTTCGAGAAGGCTTCGTCCTCCGTGATCTCCATCGGGTCTTCCCCGATCCCGCTGCCCGAGAAGTTGAACGGCACCGCGCCGATCCCGCGCATGACGAGACGGCGAGCCAGCTCGGGAAAGAAGCCCCAGTCCATGAACCCTTTGAACCCGTGGAGAATCAAGACGTAGGGCAGCTCGGCCCCGGTGTCTTCCGTTCCTTCGGGTAAATGCACGCGACCACGAATCACACGGTCCTTTTCATCGGGGTCGCCGATCGTGAACTCGCGGGTATCGATGCCCTGGATGTCTTCCATGTTCTCCTTCTTGGCGTTCTCTTCTCAGCGCCAGACGCTATCGCCGGGGTTCCAGCTCGAGTCGAAATAAGCGCTGGTCCGGATGCCTGTTAGCCCGGAATGGGGGTGCGCCATCGACGTGCGTTCGCCGCCGCCAGCGGATCGGTTTGCGCAAGACGATGTCCTCGACCGGCTGTTGCAGGGCCGGGGCCCTCAGAATGGAAGCGGTGGCGAGCAACGAGAGAATCATGTGCAACAGCATACCGGCCCCCATCCCCCGCCGGGGCAAGCGCACGCGCAAAGGCCATGCACCTAGAAGAGATCCCCTTGGCCAGCCTCGAGTCGCGTCACCGCCCCAAGATGCGGGTACTGTCTCACCAAAGTCCTTGGCGCCACAGGCGGAGCTCCTTCGAGCTCAGAGCGTAGCTCGAGCGCATTGGCCACCGCCTTGCCCGCGAAGTGGTTGTTCGTGATCACGTAGGTCCGATCGGTACCGGAGGCCAGGCGGCGTGCGGTCTCGGCCAACCGAAAGAGCTCGTCCTTTCCGTAGAGATAGTCGTAGCGTTGATCCCGGCCCGCGGAGGAATCGAACCAGGCTGCGTGGTTGCGACCGTGCAACCTGAGATAGCCCAGTGGGCCCGTGGGTTCGACGAACTCTGGTGGGTGGTCCTTGTGATCGGGTAAGTCGATGGTCGCCAGGTTGTAGCCCCAACCAGCTATCGCGGCACGGGCCTCCCGGTCGAACCAGCTCTTGTGTCGGACTTCGAGAACCAACGAATGGTCGAGAAAGGTTTCTGCGATCCAGGCCAGGCGTTTCTCCGCAGCCAGGCTACGACGAAACGAAAAGGGAAACTGCACCAAGAGGCATGCGAGCTTGCCTGCGCTTCGTAGTGGCGCGAGCCCGGCGCGAAAACGCTCGGCGTCCTCAAGCAGGCGCTGCGTGTCGTGGAACGGGTGGTGAGTGAAAACGTCCTGCAGTTTCGCGGTGAAGTGAAACTCGGGGAGGTCGTGCACGTGAGCGACCCACTTCTCGGCGTAGTCCGCGCGCGGCGTCGCGTAGAACGAACTGTTGATCTCGATGCAATCGACGTACCGCGCGAGATACGGAAGCGGGTGGAAGCCGCGCGGTTTGGGCTTCGGATAGACCACTCCATCCCAGTCCGCGTACGACCAACCCGCGGGGCCGATCTTCACGTCATGCCGCGTCGTCACCATGCGCGATCGCTACCAGTCCTTTTCCGTTTGCACGTGACGAAACCCGTGCTCTTCGGCCATCAACATGCTTTCGCGCACACGGTCGGTCGCTTCCTGGATCGCGCCGGCGGCGGCATCGGACGCGACGTGGATCGGATCGCCGTACACGAGTGCGACGCGTGCACCGAACTTCGGAATAGTGAAGCGATCCCAGCTCTTCAAGTGCCAGGCGCGGTCGCAGGCCAACCCCAGGGGCACGATGGGGAACCCACTGACCTTGGACATCCAGGCAGCCCCAAGATTCATCGAGTGCCGCGGTCCGCGCGGCCCGTCCGGCGTCAAGGCGATGCGCCCACCTCCGCTCAGGCGTCCGAGTAGTTCGCGGGCAGCTCGCGAGGGGTCCTTGTTCGTGGAACCGCGCACAACACCGATGCCGAAGCTAGAGAGGACCGGCAGGACCAAGCTGCCGTCGTCCGAAGGCGAGACAAGCACGTCGAAGCCTGTGTGGGCATGACTCGAGATGGGCAGCATCATGCGCCCGTGCCACAGCGTGATGACGAGCCCTCCGGCGGCGTAGCCCGCCTCGAGGTTCTCCTCGCCGATGAGGTTCACCTTCCAGCTGCGCGAGAGCTGGCGGAGCAAGGTCGGGGCGAGATACGGAAGGACCGCCGCGCCGAACTTCCGGCGCACGATGCGAAAGCGGCGGCGACGTTTTTCGCGGGACATTCGTTACGGAACGACGTCGTCGCCGTCGCCGCTTTCATCGCGACCGTTCGGCCCGACCGACCAGAGACGATATCCGCTGGCCTCTTTCACATAACGGAAGGTGTGGCCCCAGCCATCCTGGGGAAGATCGGCCTCCGCCAGAAAACCCTTGGGGTAGTCATCCGTCGCGACGACGAGCACGTTCAATGTCGCCGGCAGGGAACCGCTCTCGAGCTTGTAGATCGCCAGACCACTCTTCAGGTCGCGGAGAGCGGCGCGGGTACTGTCGACGCTCGCGTCTTTTTCCGGAGCGTTCGGCCTTTCCTCGTGGAACACGGCGTCGGGCGCTTGCACGGGTGGCGCCATCGCAGGTGCCATCATCTGCGGCCCCACGGCACGAAAGCCCAACACGCCCATGCCCGCGCCCCAGGTGAGAAGGCCGAACGAAGAGCGATGTTCGCGCACCATACCCGCCTCCGTTTGGCGGGCCACGTGAACCGTCGGCTTCAGATAACGCCCGAAGACAGCGGGCGACGGCAGGAGCGCCAGGTCGAAAGGCACCATGTCACCCGCCAAGGGCCCCATCAACTTCGCGAGTCCGATCAACTTCGAAAAGAGCCGGCCCCAATCGAAAACGATCAACGAGCGCGTTCCCTCGTGAAGCTCGATACCACTCTTGCCCAGGAAGTCGCGTGGCTCGGGCTCCATGCCGTTATAGATGCGCTTCAACTCGGTCTTGAGGGCGGTCGACGACAGACTGAAGAGTAGCTGCCCTTCGAGTTGCGCGAAGGTCAGCTTCGGAGCGAACATTCCCAGATTGCCGACGTACTCGGGCGGGACGGTGAGCGTCGTGTAGGGAATCGAGATGCGCTCGCCGGTGACCTTGTTCTTGACGCGATAGTCGCGGGTGCGTGCACCGATTCCCGGAATCTTTGCGCCGATGGCCGCAGCCATGGACTCGAAGTTCTTGACGAAGGCTGCCGGGTCCTTGGCATCGACCCAGATGTACGTGGGGGGAAGGCCGAGGCCCATGACCGGTTGCATGGATACGAGAAGCCGCGGACCGAGACCATCGATCAGGCTCTTCAAGGCTTCGTCGAGATCGACACCGCCCAGGGAGGTGAAGCCGGATAGTTCAGGTGTACCCTTGATGAACGCCTCGAGCACAGCGCCGATCTGCGATCCGTCGATCGTGGTCGCGTAGGTGAGCATCGCGTCATCCGGAAGATCGGACAGCCAGCCCTCTTCTAGATTGGCACCACCCATCACGTCCTTGTCGGTGTTCTTCCCGGTCGCGCCGAACATGCCCGTCACGAAGCGCTGCTTGTGGAAGCTCGTGCGCAGCGTGAATGGGACACTGAGCTTCTTGGCGATGGCCGCGCCGATCGGCCCTCCGGGAAGAAGCTCGGCCATGGGGAGGGCACCTGTTGTACATCCCAGCAGGATCGGTGTGCCTTCGACCGGGCCAAGTGTCGCCAGGCCTTGTTGTAAGGCCTGGCTGTCGGCCAAGCTGGAGCCTGTGCCTTGCAAGCGTTCCGACAAGCCGAGCGCCGTTTCGTCGGAGAATCCGAGCGCAAGCTGTTTGCCATTCCTTGTGAACCACAGGGGTACCGGGAAGCCAGCGCCGCTGAGCGTTTCGAAGCCCTCCACGGCGTGGGGTTCTGCGGTGTCGGCGAGCTCCTTGAACTTCGCGTGCAACTGCGCAGCCAGCTCTTCGCTCTTCGTATCGAGGATGGCTGTCATGCCCCAGGCCTCGTTCGCGTAGCGCATCGAGAGCGACATCGACGAAAGGCCGCCCTGCAAGTCTTCGGCGGGCAGCTCGAGCTCGATGGCCTCGCCGATCCACTTGGTTAGCTGTGTGGTGGAGACCGTCGTGTCATCGCCTTCGGTACCCAGGGCCTTGAAGAGGTTCTGGATCTCGCCGTCATTCAGAAGCCTCAGAAGAGGCGCCTGGTCGTACAAGCCGCAAACCAATGCGGCGTCGGGAACCTCGATGAAGATCCCGGCGTCGGCGGGATGCAGCTTTGCGTGCGTTGAGCCCTCGTTGAAGCCGAGGGTAAGGAGGGTCAGGAGAAGTGCGTGCATTGGCTGTGGGCTCGTGGCGCGGTTGGAAATCGATCGAATAGGGGGGGTCAGAATCCCGCGAAGGCCGCGAGTTGTTTCTTGTTCTTCTTCAAAGCGCGCTCGATGCCGCGAATCGACTTCTCGAGAGCCGCGGGGCCCTTCTTTGAGTCCTTCGCGAGGAGGCGCATGGCTTGGTGGAATTTTGAAAGCTCGGATGTCATCGCTGGACTGTCGCCATCGAGGATGAAGGCAACCAACAAGCCGACCTGGTTCAAGAGGTGCAAAGCCTTGTCCGTGTCATCCATCGAGAAGCGGAATTCGAAGAGCTCGTCCAGGGAGTCGAGCCCACCTTTCTTGGCCACCTCACCGGCGGACCATCTGCGGGCCCAGAGCGAATCATTTCCATCGTTGGGTGAGGGATCGATGAAATAACGCTCGGCATAGCTCGCCGCGCCGAAGCGCAACCACGCAGGGATCAACTTCTGTTCCCAGAAGCCGCGCACGAATGCCTCTCCCCCACCTTCTTCGAGCAACGCTGCGCGCGCTTCGGGCGAGGGGTCCAGGGCTTCGATGAAAGAGTGAGCGGCTGCATGCCGGACCCACAAGGAGCCCCAACGATCTTCCGATTGGCTCGCGGTGCTCCAGTAGGCGACACCGACGCCAACAAACTCGCCGTCGTCATCGAGCCACAAGTCTGGAAAGTACGCGCCGCGCAGCGAGTCATGACCCTGCAGACTCTTGCCTCCACCACCAATGCCGTCTTTGGAAAAGTCGGTGTACTGGTTGAGGTTGCGCAGAACGAGTACGGCCGGCGCCTCGATCGGCGCCCGTCCAAAGAGGCGCTGCATGTCGCGGTATGTATCGTCGGCGATCTTCAGTGACTTCTTTGCAAGCTCACGCCCGCAGGTTGACCAAACAACGAAGTGCTGGCCGGGTATGCGCCACCAATGATCGAGCTGTGCGTGATAGACGTTGGCTCTTTGAAGATCGAGCCAGTCCTCATCGCACTTCCAGAGATCCGCTTCGATCTTCGCTTTCGATTCCGGATCGATCCATTCGAGGTCTTGTCGGATCCAGCCTTGTTCCAGACGCTCTCTCTCTTCGGGTGTGATCCACAAGCCCGCTTCGGTACGCACCCAGCCGCGCTCGAGAAACGGAACATCCTGCGGATCCACCCAGTCGCCTTTGTAGCGAACCCAACCCTTGTCTTTTGCTTCTCGTTCACGTCGAGCTTTGTCCGCGCGTGCCTTCTTCTTCTTGTAGGACTTGAGCTTCTTCTCGCTTGTGAACCACTGCTTGTCGAAGCGGGTGTGGCCAAGTAGTTCGCGCGCTTTCTTGTCGTCGGGGCTCGTGCGCAAGAGCGACTTCAACGCGCGGTCCCGTTCCTTCAACATGCCCCGTGCCTCGCACCAGTTGGCAAGTTCCCATAGAGCCTTCACGTCCCCGCGACCGGCCTTCAGTCGATCAGCGAATTCGTCGGCCCTGGAGGCGGTGGGCTGCGACAACAGGCCGCGGGGTTCGGGCTCGAGAACAGTTAGAAGCAGTGCGATGAGTAGCATTGGCGAAGAGCGGACGATAGAGGAAAGGACTGGTGGCTCTTGACGCCCGGAGTGGTTGCATAGTAACCATGGGCGCCCGTCCTGCTGCTCACCTGGCGCTTGCCAGGTTTTCGAGAGCCACAGGAAGGAACCACAGTCTCCTGGCCAATAGGCTCCCGGCTAGGATGTCGCATTTCATTTTATTAGGGCTCGCTCCAAGTCCGAGCCCCAGGAAGCTCCGAATCCGAGATGGCCAAACACCGCGCTCCGGCCCAAATCGAAATCGCCACTACCGTCGAGAAAACCTGGCTTCACGAGGCTGTGGAACGGTATTGGAAGCCCCTGGCCCTTGCCGCCGTGGCCTTCACGGGAGTCGTGTTGTACACGAAGAGCCAGGAAGCTAGCTCCCGCGAGGAGCTGGAAGAGGGCTGGGTGCGTCTTGGGGCGGAACTGTCGTACAGCAGCGCCATGTTCTTCGGAAGCGGAGGTATCACGGCGCCCTCGCCTTCGGTGCTTTCGCTGCTGTCGGACGACCTGGGCACGACACCGGCTGCATCCTGGGCAAAGGCCGTTGAAATCGGCAAGTACGTCGAGGACGAGCAGTATGAGGACGCCAAGCGCGTCCTGGGCGAGCTGGAGAGCAAGTGGCCCGCCCACCCCTTGGTCATCCAGTCCCTTTATCCCGACGGTGAAGGCAAGCCCCTCGTTAAGTTGGCCAGCCACATCCAAAACCGGTCTGACGGGATGAAACAGTGGGAAGCCAACCACCGTTCGCTCTTCGAGAATCCCGAGCCGCCGGCGGACGCCCCTCGGGTTCGGGTCACGACGGAGAAGGGCGCCTTCGTTGTTGCGCTCTACAACGATCGCGCACCACAGCACGCGGAAAACTTCCTGAAACTCTGTGGAGAGAACTATTACGACGGCACGCGATTCCACCGCGTTCTCCCCGACATGATGATCCAGGGCGGAGATCCGAACACCGTCGCCGGCGAAGAGGACACCTGGGGTCTTGGGGGACCCGAAAAGACCGTCGAATCGGAGGTTGATCCGGCTCTCAAGCACTTCGCCGGCGCTCTCGCTGCCGCGAAGAAGCCGGGCGCGGAAAACTCGAGCGGCAGCCAGTTCTACATCGTTACGGAAGCCAACCACGTATGGGATGGCACCTACACGGTCTATGGCGTTGTCGTCGAGGGGATGAGCGTCGTCAAAGAAATCGCTGGCGCACCCGCAACGGGTGATAAGCCGACCACGCCGGTCGTGCTGCAGTCGACCGAAGTTCTCTAGCTCGAGGCTACAGCGTCGGCCGCGGAGCCAGGACCACCATCAACCGTTCCAGCTCGGCGCGGTCGTGGTAGTTGATGACGATCTGGCCGCGTTCTTTCTCTCCGGGACGCAGCTGCACCTTGGTGCCTAGACGTTCCCGGAAGCGCTTCTCCCACTCCCCCACCCAGGCCGGGGCTTGGGCTGTCGGCTTGGCTTCCCGGGGAACGGGAGTAACGCGGCCCTGGAGGTTGCGGACCAGCTCTTCGACAGCGCGCACCGAGAGCCCCTGGGAGAAAACCTGGTCGCAGAGCTTCTCCTGGGCCTTGACGTCGTCGAGCCCTAGCAACGCCCGGGCGTGTCCCATGCTGATCCGACGCTCGGCGACAGCCTCCTGTACTTTTCCGGAGAGCTCTAACAGGCGCAGATGATTGGTGACCGTCGTGCGTCGTAGACCGACCTTCTCCGCCACGTCCTCCTGGGTAAGCTGGAGCTTCTCCACAAGCCGGCGAAAACCCCGCGCCTTCTCCATCGGGTCCAGATCGGCTCGCTGGAGGTTCTCCACCAGGGCCAGCTCGAGCATGTCCTCGTCCGGCACCTCCTTGCGGACCACTGCGGGAATGGTTGTCTTCCCGGCCGCCTGAGAGGCACGAAAGCGCCTTTCCCCGGAAATCAGCTCGAACCCATCCCCGGCGGGCCGGACGACGACCGGCTGGAGCACTCCGTGGGTTTCAATGCTCTTCTGCAGCTCCGCCAGGGCCGCGGGATCGAAGATCCCCCTGGGCTGGAAAGGATTGGGCCGGATCCTGGCCAACGGGATCTCTGTTCCGGGCTCCTCTTCGTGGCTGCTCGACGAGGAGAGAAGAGAGCTGAGGCCGCGGCCGAGTCGACGTTCGATCGCCATGATGCTTGCGCGAAGGTTGAGGCGTTTGGGGCTCGGGATGATTGAGAGAGAGGAGCGTAGGTTTCGTCCAACCCGATGTCGAGGTCGGCTGGGCCAAGACGGAAGGGATTCATGCTGTGGTCTCATTTGGGGTGTCCGTGGGAGGCTGTAGGCGGATGTTCCACGTGGAACATGAGGTCCCGCTCGCGGGTGGATGTTCCACGTGGAACACTCGTAAGATCAGGGGACCGCTGAAATCGGCGTCGGTTTCGATGTTCCACGTGGAACACGAACAGAAGCTCTGGACGGTGGCCTCAAATAGCCGTAGAACCGCCCCTATGCTCGTTTTCGCCACAGGCCGCTGGGTCCTCGCCCGGGCGCTCCGCAGTCCCCTGGCGGTCGTCACAGCAGCCCTCGCGGCCCTGGTCGTCCCTGGGATGCTGCACTTGAGCCCTTGGCTGGAGTCCCATGGCCATGGGCCGGCTGAGCGAATGGCCCTGGAGTGGCTCGCGCCGTTGGGGGTCGTTGGGTTTGCCTACGGGCTTTGGACCCTGTCCCGTGGCGAGGCCTTCCTGTTGCGCTTCGGTGCTCGCTCCCGCTTCTGGGGCCTCGTTGGGGGCCTACTTGCTCCGGCCCTCGGGCTGCAGATCGTCATGCTCGCGGGAGGTCTCCTCCAGGGAGGGTCTTGGCACCCCGCGAGAGTGCTCACCCACTGGACTGCGGTCGATGCCTATCTCGTCGTCTTGGGCCTGCTCGTCTTTGCCACAGGTTGGTCTCCGCAGGCCAAATTAGGCCTCTTTCTTGGAATCACCTGGCTGCTCCCGAGCCTTGTTGCCGATGGTGGTCTTTTGGGCCGAGTCTCCGCCCCGCTAGCTGGTCCTTTGTTGTCTCGGGAAAGTATGGGACCGTTCGTCGTGGGGCAGAATTCGGCTTTCCCCTGGCTCATCGGCCAAGCTGTCCTCGCCGCCGCAGCTTGGCTTTTTCTCGTACCGGGCAAGGCACCTCGAGCATGAGATACGGAATCCTCGGAGACATTCATGGCAACCTCTCCGCCCTGGAGAGGGTCTTGGACTGCCTTGAGGACGAGGGAATCGACGTCCTGGTCAGCGTGGGGGATGTCGTCGGCTATGGAGCTGCCCCCGGCGAGTGCATCTCTATTCTCCAGGATCGAAAGGCCGTCGTCGTCAAAGGCAACCACGATGCCGCCTGTGTTGGAGAACTCGACGTGCGCTGCTTCAATCCCTACGCTCGCGTCGCCGTCGAGTGGACCGAGTCGGTTCTATCCACCGACGAGAAGCGCTGGTTGTCCCAACTGCCGTACTTCGCGACGCTCGAGCATGTCCAGGTAGCCCACGGAACGCTGCACCAGCCCGAGCTCTTCGACTACATCCTGTCGATCTCGGACGCGAACCCGTCCCTGGACGAGATGGTGCGGCCCACCTGCTTTGTGGGCCACAGCCATATCCCGCTCACGGTGATGCGTTTCGAGGATGAGCCGGACCGCACCGCCTACACCTTCGACTCCGAGATCGACCTCTCGGAAACGGTTCGTGCATTGATCAACGTAGGGAGCGTAGGTCAGCCCCGTGACGAGAATCCGCTAGCGGCATACGCGGTCTACGACGCGACCAAGCGCCACGCCTCGATCCTGCGGACGGACTACGACATCGAGGCGGAAGTCTGTCGCATCCATCAGGCAGGGCTCCCGGACGTCCTCGGCGAACGCCTTCGAATCGGCGTCTGAGCCGAGGCGGTGAGCTAGCCCCTCAGGTAGGAGAGCTCGGGAGGGAGCTCGTCCAGACCGCTCTCGCCCAGACCGTGCTCGAAGAGCAGGTGGATATCGGTGACCGGACGCTCATCACCGCGGAAGATGAAGGTGTCTTGCCCCGGGAGGGACCCCACGGTCACGAGCAGCTCGAGAATCGACCCGGCGTTGCAGCGCTTACCCCCAGCCTCCATCTCGACCGGGGTTCCGTAGTGGTTGACGATACCAACCACGAGAGCCGCGGGGCGAGCGTGTAGGGCGAGCTTCGGGGGGAGGTCGACCTCGAGCTCGACGAGGTTGGTGTATTCGGGCAGGAGCTCGTGTGCTAGGGCCACACCGGACTGCAGGAAGCGGTCCGCCCAGTACAGGAAGGTGTTCCAGGCCACGTCTTCGACCTCGGAACGGTCGATCAGATCGGCAATCTTGGCCTTGGCCTTTTCACTGCGAATGACCGTTTCGTGCCGTTCGATGAAGTGCGCGAGGAACGTTACGGCTTGCAGCAGGTGAAGTGCGGGCGAGATATACCCTCGCAGCTTCGAGAGACGCGGGTCTTGCGCCTCCAGGACGGTGTTCTGAACGTGCGTGTCGTAGGTCGACTGAAGGTTGTGGACCGTCGCCTCATAGACTCGGGCGTGTTCCTCCGAGCACTTGCGCCCGAATACCTTGTGGCGCTCGTCAGCGTCCGAAATTCGTCGAACCCCGGCTTCATTGAGCATCTCGCGCGCTTGAAGGTACTTGGTGACGACCTCGGCGATCTTCTGCTGTTCGTGAAGCAGATCGGACTGACCCACGTTACGCGGTAGCCGCTTGCGTGCCAGGACGGGCAGGAAATCGTCCTCGGGAAAGGAGCCGCTGGTCAGCACGAGGCCGATCTCCTCTGCCTCGTGCCGAACGGCCTCGACGAGTCTCATGGTGCACGTCTGGATTGTCTCGAGCCCCGTCTCGACATCCGCTCGACTCTCCTCCCACTCGGCGTCCGTCGATCCCTCGACCCGGTAGGAGTCGAGCCGGCCCAGGAGGTGGGTGATGCTATAGCCCGTGTGGGCGAACCAGCGAATCGACGCCACGAGCTCTGTAAAGAAGGCGTAAGTGCGGTTGTAGCGGGCGCCGTAGTCGTCGAGGACAGACTCCAAGGCATCCGCATCATTGATCAGCTGGTAGAAGTGGCGCTTGTTCCACGTCCGGGCGGCCTGAGTGGAAAGCAAGTTCGTAAGGCGAAAGAACGCCTCCGAGTGGGCTTGCAGGAGCCGGACGAACCTCTTCTCGTCGATCAGTTTCTCGTAGGCGACTTCGCTCACAGCGGGCCACCATAGCCCCGTCCTGCCAATGGACACGCCCGAAATCGCCCAGGGTCCGGCAAAACTTTTGGAGTGGGGGAGTGCTTCCGCACAACTCGATGGGCCGATCCAGAATCGGACTCAAGAGTCGGGCTACGAGAGGTCGAACGAGCGCAACGCCAGAGGCTCTCTGACTCTTTCGCAACCCCCCCCCAGGAGAATACCGATTTCCGCAGAACGCTGCCTGGAGACCTACCTCCAGGAGATCAACGAAGTCCAGCTGCTCACGGCCGAACAAGAGCAAGAGCTGGGACACCGCATTCAGCAGGGAGACCTCGCCGCCCGCGAGCACCTCGTGCGTGCGAACCTTCGTCTTGTGGTTTCGATCGCAAAGCTCTACTCCGATCGTGGGCTTGCGCTGCAAGACCTCATTGCGGAGGGCAACATCGGGTTGCTCAAGGCCGCGGAGAAGTTCGACCCCGACGCGGGTTGTCGTTTCTCGACGTACGGTTCATGGTGGATCAAGCAAGCGATCCGTCGTTCGCTTTCGTCAACGGTTCAATCCGTTCGTGTTCCCGGCTACATGGCAGAGTTGATTTCCAAGTGGCGCGTCGTGGGACGCGAGCTTGCTTATCGCTTGGGCCGCTCGCCCAGCATTGAGGAAGTTGCCCGGGAACTAGGCATTCCCCCCGAGAGCTGGCGTTTGCTGAAACAAACGATTCAAACGACCAAGTCCGGATCGCAGCTATCTCTAGAACTCATGACGAGTTCGCAAGAGACCGTCGAAGATGAAAAGACGATCACGCCGGAAGAAACGATTCAGCATGCCGACATGCTCAGTCGCTTGCGTGAATTGCTCGAATCCATCGACGAACGCGAGGCCACGATCCTGCGACTGCGTTATGGCCTCGGTGAGAGCCAAGAGCCGATGACGTTGAAGGACATCGGCAAGGTTGTTGGTCTCACGCGCGAACGTGTACGACAGATTGAACGCGAGACACTCGCGCGTCTGTCGCGTGTGATGGATTCCAACTGAGCTTCCTCGCGGCGCGCCTTGCGCTGCCAGGAAAGAAGCGGCTTCGCGCTTCGTGCCGCTATTGGCGCGCGTGCCTTTGCGGGTGACGAAATTCTGCGACGATGTGTGCAACCCGAGGGTCGCCACGGCCGTCCGGGCTTCCCCGAGGGGGTGGGGGATAGGGATGGTTGAGCTCTCCGGAGAGACCCGTGTGCCCCGCGATGACACGCCTGCCGTGCACCTTTGCTACCGTGCGCGGCATGGGTTCCTCCAACCGCAAAGCCCCCGAGCTCGTGCCCGCTGTGGGGACGGCGTTGTACGTGCACTTGCCCTTCTGCGTCTCGAAGTGCTCGTATTGCGACTTCTACTCCCTGGCCGCCGAGGGCGAGGATGTGGATGGGGCCCTCGAGGCCGTGATCACCGAGGCCCATCGGCGGGCGCCGCAGGAGCCGCGGACGGTCTTCGTGGGGGGTGGGACGCCATCTCTGTACTCGGTCGAGGCCTTGGAGCGCTTTTTCGATCAGCTGGATCGGGCCTCGGGTTTTCGCAGCTCGGCCATCGAGGTGACCCTGGAGGCCAACCCCGAAAGCCTGGACGAGGAAAAGGTACGTGCGCTGGTGGGGCTCGGGGTGGATCGTCTGTCGATCGGCGTGCAGAGCCTGGATCCGGACGTGCTGCAGCTCTTCGGGCGCGCCCATGGGGCGGAGCAGGCCCTGGGGGCCTTGGAGGCGGCCAGGGCGGGGGGCATCGAACGCTTCAGTGCGGACCTGATCTATGCCGCCCCGGGGCAATCCCTCGAACGCTGGGAGGCTGACCTCGGGCAGGTGCTCGACAGCCGGCCGGGGCACGTGAGTGCGTATCAGCTGGCCTACGAGAAGGGCACGCTGATGACCCGCTGGAAGGAAGAAGGTCGTCTGCCCATCCTCGACGAAGATGCCGAGCTGGCCTTTTTCGGGGCCACGAATCGGATCCTCTCGGAGCGTGGATACGAGGTCTATGAGATCTCTAACTTCGCTCTAAAGAACCAACAATGTCGTCACAATGAGGCCTATTGGCGCAACGATCCCTACGTCGGGATCGGGCCCTCGGCGGTCAGTCAGGTGGGCGGGACACGCTTCGGTAACCCGAGGAGCCTCCATCAATGGCGGCGGGTCGTCGAATCCGGGGAATTCCCCGCTGCCTGGGAGGAGACCCTCGCTCCGGCGGAGCGGCTCGGCGAAACCTGGTGGCTCGGCTTGCGAACCCGGCGTGGCGTGGACCCCGAACAGGCTCGGAATACCGCGGGTCTGGACGGTTCCGAGGACCCGGCCCTCGGGCGCGCTCGACAGCTCGAAGAACAGGGTCTATTGGAGCGCATGGGTGGGTGCTACCGCCTGACCCCGCGCGGTTGGCCGCTCGCGGACGCGGTGGCCGCGAGCTTCCTCGGCGAAAGCCCGGGCAACGAATTTCCAAGAGATCCACGAGACGTTCCCAAGATCGTCGGGTCATCACCCTTCGATCGATAAACTCACCAAGCCTTTCGATGCCCTCGCGGTTCATAAAGAAACCCAAGCCGAAGAAGAGGAAACCTGCGCCCAAGGGGGTCGGTGCGTTCTTCCTCCGCGGCGTGATCACGGTGCTGCCCGTAATCCTGACCTTGGTGGTCTTCGGGCTACTCTTCCAGATGGTCGATCGCTACGTCACGGGTCCCATCAACTCGACCATCTACTGGTCGATCGAGGGCAACGGCCTCGGCTGGAAACTCCTCGACCGCTTCGGGATCGACCCGCTCGATGGTGCGTACCTCGCCCCAGACCTGCTCCCCCTCGAACTTCAAACCCTCGCGCGCCGTCCCGAGGGCTTCGCAGGACCGGAGTTCCTCGATCGACTCTCCGTTCACAGGAACGAGAACCTCTCGCTCTTCCGAGACCTCGACGACCTGGCCATCAATCGCGACAAGCTTCGCCAAGATGTCACGGGCCACATCCACCCATTGATCGGTGTGTTCGTCTCGCTCATGGTCGTTCTGTGGTTGGGCTGGCTTGTCGGCGGCTTCGTAGGCAGACGGATCGTAGGCAAGCTCGATGAGGCGATGCAGCTGATCCCTGTGGTCAAGTCCGTCTATCCATACAGCAAGCAACTCGTCGAGTTCTTCTTCGCCGAAAAACAGATCGAGTTCGACACGGTGGTCGCTGTTCCTTATCCAAGCCCTGGAATCTGGTCGCTCGCCTTCGTGACCTCGAGTTCACTGAAGACGTTGCGGGCGGAGACGGGCAAGGAGCTGATCAGCGCCTTCGTGCCCTCATCGCCTATGCCGATGACCGGCTACACGATCTTCATTGAACCCGAACGCGCCATACCTCTACCGATCAGCATCGACGAGGCTTTGCGCGTGACCATGACCGGTGGTGTGCTGATTCCGCCCCACGAAAAGGTCGACGACCTCTTCGACGAGCTAACCCAGAAGGCCGAAGAAGCGGCCAACGCAGAGAAGCTCGCCGGGGCGCAGCCCGAAGACGGGCCGAACGTGCCCGAGGAACAAGAACAAACGCACGAACAGTCGAAGGACGAGTGAAGGAAGACAGAGCATGAGTTTCGCCGACCGCCTGGACGCGGCCGTCATGGACGCCGGACACCCGCTCGTGCTCGGTATCGACCCGCACTTCGATCTGCTCCCCGATGAGTTCGGCCGCGCCCGTGCCGCCGACGCCTCGAAGGAAGAGCGCGCAAGCGTGGTCGAGTCTTTCTGCAAACAGCTCGTCGAGATTGCTTCCGGAAGGGTTGCCGCGGTGAAGCCCCAGGCCGCCTTCTTCGAAATCCTCGGGGCGCACGGGCTGCGCGCCTTTGAGAACACTGTCGCCCACGCACACCAACATGGCCTGCTCGTGATCGGTGACGTCAAACGCGGCGATGTCCCTTCCACGGCAAGGGCCTATGCCCAGGCCTACTTGCAAGGTGAAGAGCCGTCGGTTTGCGATGCGATTACGGTCAACCCGTATCTCGGCGCGGATGCAAACCAGCCCTTTGTCGATGCGTGCAAGCAATCCGGCCGGGGGCTGTTTGTTCTCGTGCGCACGTCCAATCCAGAAAGCGCACTGTTTCAAGAGCATGGCGAACCGCCCATGAGCGAGGTCGTCGCTGCTGCCGTATCCGCATGGGGTGATGGTCTGGTAGGCGAGTGCGGCTTCTCTTCGATCGGCGCCGTCGTCGGTGCGACGCACCCCGCCGAACTCGCACGCCTGCGAGCGAAGATGCCGCGCACGCCGCTCTTGCTCCCGGGCGTCGGCGCTCAGGGTGCTACCGCCGCCGACTGCAAGGTTGCCTTTCCCGACTCGAAGCACCCCTGGCGCGGCGCACTGATCAACTCGTCCCGTGGAATCGCATTCGCATGGAAACGACCCGAACATGCGAATCGCTCATGGAAAGACGCAGCGCACAAATCTCTCGACACAACCGTGGCCGAGTTACGCGAAGCGCTCGAACTGACCTCCGGCTGACACTCCGGGTCTCACGCCTCATTGCCCCTCACGATTCGCCATCTGCCCGCTAATGTCCTGCAACCGCCCGACTGGGCGTTGCACGCTTTGGCCGAACGCCCGCGACCGAAAGACACGCCGGACGTCATTGTCCCCGCACGTGCCGAAGATGTCCCACGACCCGATCCGGCACGTGACAAGGACAAACGCGTCGCCCTCGCCAAAGACCTCGAAGAGGCGCTGTCGGTTCACGAGCCGCACGTGGCCGTTCTGGAGTCCATACGCAAGCTCGCAGATCCAAATGCTGCGGTCGTCATGGTCGGCCAACAACCCGGCCTCTTTGGTGGGCCTCTCTACAACATCTACAAGGCCCTGCACGCCGTGCGTCTCGCACGCGAGCTCGAAGCTCATTGGGGAGCACCGGTGCTGCCCGCGTTCTGGAACCATGGGGATGATCACGACATCGCCGAGGTGCACCACCTCTGGGTCCAGAATCCCAATCTCGACTTGCGCAAGATCGGGCTCGCCGGAGTTTCCTCCGGTCGGACGCCGCTCTGGCGCATCGAGTTCGACGAAGAAAAGCACAAGCTCGATGCGCTCGAGCAAATGCTCCGTCAAGGTCTGTGGGAGGGGGAAGACCGCGAACGCGCTCTGGAACTCTGTCTTCCCCGCCCGGGCGAGAGTTTCTCGAACGCATTCACACGTATCTTGCTCGGCCTCTTCGGTCACCTCGGCCTCGTCGTCGTCGAACCCCAGTGGATTCGCACGCCGCTCTCGCAGGCCCTGGCCGACCTCGTTACGAAGGACATCGCGCAGGCCCTGTTCGAGGGTGCCGAACGGGTGCGCAAGTCGGGCCGCGAGGTCGCGATCGAGCCCGCCTCGGCCGCCGTTGCGTTTCGGCTCGAGAATGACAGACGCCTCGCCCTCCGTATGGTCGAGGGAGAATTTCGTTTCGATGGTGAGGCCGGTTCCCGCACCGCCAGCGAACTGGCCGCCGAGATCACGCAGGCTCCCGAAGAGTGGTCCGCCGGCGCGCTCTTGCGACCGATTCTGCAGGACACGGTGTTTCCGATCGCCTGCTATGTCGGCGGCTGGGGCGAGCTCGACTACCACTCCCAGCTCGGTCCGCTCCGGCAGCAGGCCGGCGCGCCGCCGTCGATTTTCGTACCGCGACTCTCCGCGACCCTGGTCGACGCTGGCGTGCACAATTCGCTCGAGAAACTCGAGACCGACGCGCGTGAGGTTCTGGAGGCAAAGGGCAACCTCGGCGAAGACGAGGAAAGTGGCGAGACGGCACCGGTCGTCCTTACCCTCCGGAGTCTCGGGGAGCACATGGCCGGCGAGCTAGGCGATCTGCGTGACGAGCTTTCCAGTCTCGACCGAGGCCTCGCCCAGCAGTTAAAGAGGAGCGCATCCCAGGTGCGCGGCCTCGTCAACAAGCTGGCCACCAAGGCGGAACGCGTCCACGCCAACGTCCAGGGTCGGGGACGACGTCACTATCGGCGCATCAACAACGGGCTCTACCCTCGCAGCGGTCCACAGGAGCGTACGCGTGGTGGGTTGGAGTTCATCGCCCGCTATGGACGCCCATGGTTGGATGAACTACTACATGAGATCGACCCGTTTCCTACCGAGCATCTTCTTATCTATATCCAAGAGGAGTCGATAGCATGAGATTGGACGCCCTCATTGTCGCGGCCCATCCGGACGACGCCGAGATCTCCCTCGGGGGTACGATTCTGCGCATGGTCGAGGCCGGAGCCAAGGTCGGCGTTTGCGACCTCACACGGGGCGAGATGGGCACCCGCGGAACGGAGGCCGATCGCACGCGCGAGACCGAAGCCGCGACGAAGGCCCTGGGCCTCGGTATGCGCCGCAACCTGGGGCTCCCGGACGGCCGTGTTCGGGTCACGGTCGAAACACGCGAGGCCCTGGCAGCGATTTTTCGAGAGCATGCGCCCGCGCTCGTCCTGGCCCATCACACCGAGGATCTGCATCCCGACCACGCCGCCTGCGGCCAGCTCGCGCGTGAGGCCTGGTACCTGGCCGGCCTGAAGCGCATGGCCGAGGGCAGCGGGGCCGCCGCCCAGCGCCCCAAGCTACTGATGCATTTCCAGGGCCACGTGGCCTTCGAACCGACCCTCGTGGTCGATATCACCCCCGTCTGGGCGCGCAAGTGCGAGGTCATCCGCTGCTATAGGTCCCAGCTCGAGCCTGAAGGGCCCGCCGACCGTGGGGAGCACTTTCTCTTCGGCGCCGACATCCTCGCTCGGGCGGAGACGAAGGCACGCTACTGGGGGGAGCAGATCGGCGTACCCTACGGCGAACCGTTGCTCCACAAAGGGCCGCTCGCAAATCGAAGCCCCCTGGACCTACTCGGATAGCCCTACGGAGGCTTTCGATCGGGATGTTGGCAGTCCGTGGAGAACTCGGGGAAAAGCCCGTTTCCGTTGGGGATGATCATGTGAATTCTCCCAAAAACAAGGCTAAACCCGCCGACAGCCACCTTTCCATCGGCGGTGGAAAACTCCGGGAAAGAATCTGTTTCCCTGACCCCCTCCGGGCGATCAGGATGGACGCCAGCCGAGGTCTGCAGGAGGCAGCCGCCCGGCGGCTCGCTACAATCTTCGAATCGTGCGCATAATCGCACTCATCAATCAAAAGGGGGGCGTCGGCAAGACGACCACGACCGCGAACCTGGGCGCCGCACTGGCGCTGCAGGGCAAGCGCTCCGTGTTGGTCGATCTCGACCCCCAGGCCAACCTCACCCTACACCTGGGTTGTGTCATCGAGGACGGCAGCCCGTCCAGCTATCGGATGTTGACCTCGCAGTGCACCTTCGGGGAGGCGCTGATCGGCACCTCGATCGAGGGCATGCGCTTGATGCCGACCGACATCCACCTCTCGGGAGCCGAGATGGAACTCGCTTCGGCACTCGGGCGCGAGACGCTACTGCGTGATGCGATCGAGGAGTGGTGCGAAGAAGAGGGCGGTGACCCGTGCGACTACCTGCTCTTCGATTGCCCGCCGTCGCTCGGACTGCTTTCGATCAATGCACTGGCCACGGCGGACGAGGCTTTCCTCGTCGTCCAGACCGAGTTCTTCGCATTGCAAGGCATGAGCAAGTTGCTCGAGGTGATCCAGCTCGTGAAGAAGCGCATGAATCCGCGCCTCGAGTGCACCGGACTCATCCCCTGTCTCTACGACAGTCGCTTGAAGCTCGCGCGCGAAGTCCTGGGCGAGTTGCGTTCCCACTTCCCCGACCACGTTTTCTCCACGCCGATCGGACAGAACATCAAGCTCGCGGAATCCCCGGGCTTCGGAAAGACGATCTTCGAGTACGCGCCCGAAAGCGCAGGCGCACGGGACTATGCCGCGCTCGCCCAGGCTGTCATCGCCATGGAAGCGCCCGCCGAGGGGCCTCCCGAAACATCCCCCGAGGTGCGCGTCGAAGAGCCGAAAGCGGAGCCTGTGACAGAAACGGGCCGCGCAGGAGAAACGACCGTCGAGCTGAAGCCCCACCGGGCCCCCGTGCCCGAGCAGCCCGTCGGCGAGGCCGGCACAGGCTCCGAGCCCAAGCAAGCTTCCTGAGGTTCCCATGGAGCCCCGTCTCTCGATCGGTGTTCTCTGTCATCCGACCTATGGCGGGTCGGGGGTGATCGCCTCGGAGCTCGCCCTGTCCTTGGCGGGTCGGGGGCACGAGGTCCACCTCTTCTCTCACCGGGTGCCGCCCCGCCTCGCGCGTTCCCCGGGGCCGGTCAAGATGCATCGCTCCCAGGGCATGCCATACCCGCTCTTCTCGTCCACGCCCCACGACCTGGCGATCACCTCGACCATCCTGCGGGTCCACCGCTCCGAGGGCCTGGACATCCTCCACGCCCACTACGCGCTGCCCCACGCGGTCTCGGCCGTATTGGCACGGTCGGCTTCGGAAAACGACCCCTCGCGAACGCCTCCAGGGGTGGTAACGACCCTCCATGGTACGGACATCACCATCGTAGGGAGCGATCCGTCCTATGCTCCGCTGACACAGTACCTGATCGCCGCATCGGATGCGGCCACGGCCGTGTCCGAGTCCCTCGCAGGCCAGACCCGGGAGCACTTCTGCCTCGACTCGGGGCTGAGATGTGACATCGAAGTTATCCCTAACTTCGTGGATACTGACCGTTTTCATCCCCATGCCGGTAGGGAAATAGAGCACGACCAGCCCCACGCGGTGCATGTCTCGAACTTCCGCGCCGTCAAGCGAGTCCCCTGGCTGATCGAGGCCTTCGCCCGCGGGACGGAGGGCACCCAGGCCACCCTGACCCTCGTCGGGGATGGGCCCGATCACTTACCGAGCGTCGAGCGCGCGGCCCAGCTCGGCATCCAGGATCGGGTCTGCTTCCTCGGCGAGCGGGATGCGCTGCCCGAACTGCTCGCCCCGGCGGATGTCTTCCTCTTGACCAGCCGTGAAGAATCCTTCGGGCTCTCCGCCCTCGAGGCCATGTCCTGTGGCACACCGGTGATCGGCACGGCCGTCGGTGGCGTCCCGGAGGTGGTTATCGACGGTGAAACGGGACTGCTCGCCCCGCCCGATGACCTCGAGGCCTGGTCCGCCTGTCTGAGGGCGCTCCTGTTCGACCGTCCGCGGGCCCGACAGATGGGGCACGCCGCGCGCAAGAGCGTCCTCGATCGCTTCACCCGCGACCGCATTGTCTCCCAGTACGAGAGCCTCTACCGCGCCGTGCTCGAGCGCCGCCGGAGCGGGGCCGGAACCTGCAAAGCGCGCTAGGGGGGCCGAGCTGATATGAAGCGGGTCTATCTCGACCACAACGCCACGACGCCGATGCGCGACGAGGCCCACGCGGCACTCGTGGAGCTTACGACGAAGTTGAGGGGTAATCCCTCCAGCTTGCATGCCGGGGGACGGGCCGCGCGGGCCCATGTCGATGACGCGCGCGCACGGGTCGCCACGACCCTCGGTGTGGGTGAGGATGAAGTCACGTTCACCTCGGGTGCGACCGAGGCCAACAATCTGGCCCTGTTCGGCACCCTCGAGGCCCTGGGCGCCGGCGCGGGCCTGTTGACCATCGGTACCGAGCACTCATCGGTCATCGAACCCGCGAAGGTCCTCTCGACGCGGGGGTTCCAGGTCCACGTGGCCGCCGTCGATGGCACGGGCTTGCCCGCTCTCGAGGACTTCGAGCGGCTCCTCCGTACCGAGCGCATCGATGTCGTGTCGATCGCCGCCGCCAACGGTGAGAACGGTGCCGTTCCTGATCTGGATTCCCTCGTTCGAATTGTGGACGAGGTGGGCCGAAAGCCGCCTATCTTCCATACCGACGCCGCCCAGGCCCTAGGTCGTGTACCTCTCGGTCTCGAGCGCTTGGATCTCGCCTCGCTTTCCGCGCACAAGCTCGGTGGGCCTCCCGGGGTGGGGGTATTGTGGAGGCGTTCGGGAACCCCGCTCGTACCGCGCGCCTACGGCGGTGCGCAGGAAAGCGAACTGCGTCCTGGAACCGAGAACGTGCCGGCCATCTACGCCGCTTCGCTCGCGATCGAATTCGCGCAAAACGAGCGCGCGCGTTATGCTGAGCGCTCCGAAGAACACACCCGCTTCCTGTGGGGGGAGCTGCAGCTCGCACTGCCCGCCGCTCGCCTGATCGGGCCTGCGTTCCGCGCCCTCGGTGACACGGGCCGTGACAGGCACAGGCGGCTTCCCAACACGCTGTGTTTTTCGATACCCGAAACAGATGGCCGCGTACTTGTTACACGGCTCGATCTCGCGGGTCTGGAAGCGTCGGCAGGCTCTGCGTGTGCAAGTGGTTCTGCTGAGCCATCGCACGTCTTGCAGGCGATGGGGTTCGACGATGACGATGCGCGTTCGGGCCTGCGCTTGTCACTCGGAAGGAACACGTCACGCGAGGATTGCAAGCACGCTCTCAGCATCCTCAAAAAACTCTTCTCGCCGACGAACGCAAGTCGGGTAACGCCCTGACAGTTTGCGTTCGATCTCTAAGAGATTGCTAAGTCTCTCGTTGACGGTTCCCCGATGTGGGCTTGTAATGCGCCGCGCTCGTCGAGGAAACGTGCTCGTGTGCGGGTCACACAACTCACCTCCTTCACGAGTCGAAGTGTCCGGCCGTGCGCGGCCCGCGCACGCCAAAAGGAGCCGGCTCCCAACGCCGCGTCCTCTTCTTTTCGGTGGTCGCAGTGTCTCTACGGCGCACTTCTTGCAACTCTACGTTGCTTCTGGGGGGATCCAGCATGCAGAGACCGAACACCGCCGAGACGAATCCAAGTCGCCAACCTGATGACGACGCACGACAAATGGAAGACGTGCAGAGCCCCAGGCTTGGCGAGTCTGAGATTCCGACGGCGCACCTCCCGGAGCCGCATCATCTGGAGCTCTGGAAGCGCATCTGCATCGCCCTGCTCGGGGACATTCGCCGCGAGCAGTACGAGACCTGGTTCCGCCTGACCGCGATTCGCAGTCTCGATCAGAACAACCTCAGCATCGCGGTTCAAAACGGCTTCTCGCGCGACTGGCTGCAGGACTACTACCACGAGACCGTTTCCAAGACGGTCGAAAAGGTCCTCGGACGTCCACTCGCAGTCGAATTCGTCGTCGACCCCGAGCGCGCCGGCGCGGGGGAAAAAGAAACGCCCCAACCCGCGCCCCTCGTCGAGGACGAGCGGGGCCAGGAAACGCCCGTCAAGGCACCGCCCTCGCTGTTGCCCAGCAGCGATGTCTCGCTGAACCCGCTGTACCGCTTCGACAGCTTCGTGGTCGGTCCGTGCAACCGATTCTCGTACGCCGCCTGCCAAGGCGTCGCAGAGAAGCCCGCGGAGGCCTACAACCCGCTCTTCGTGCATGGAAATGTAGGGCTGGGCAAGACCCACCTGCTGCAGAGCCTCTGCTACGACTTGCTCCAGCGAACACCCGACACGCGCATCCTCTATCTGTCGTGCGAAACGTTCGTCAATCACTTCATTGGCGCTCTAGAAAACGGAAGCATCGAACGCTTCCGCAGCAAGTACCGCGACGTCGATGTGATCGTCATCGATGACATCCATCTCCTGGCGAACAAAGAGCGAACACAGGAAGAGTTCTTCCACACCTTCAACTCGCTTTATACCCGCGGCAAGCAGATCGTCCTGTCCTCGGACTGCCCTCCGCTCGAGATTCCGACCCTTCACAATCGGCTGATCTCGCGCTTCAAGTGGGGCCTCGTCACCGAGCTCGACCCGCCTTGCTATGAGACGCGGGTCGCCATTCTCAAGCGCAAGAGCCGCGAGCGTGGGCACGAAATCCCCGACGATGTCGCGCGTTTTCTCGCCGACCGCCTCGACACGAACATCCGTGAGCTCGAAGGTGCCGTCACGAAGCTCCTCGGCTTCTGCGTCCTCAACCAACAGAAGATCACCCTGGAGGTCGTGCGGCAGTGTCTGCGCGAGCTCTTCACGGTCCGCAAGGGCCAGGCGTCGATCGAGGACATCATGAGAGCCGTCTCCGATCGCTTCGGCGTCAAGCAGGCCGAGCTCCAGTCGCGCCGGCGCACCCAGGCCATCGCCTATCCCCGCCAGCTTGGCATGTACCTCGCGCGGCGCATCACGCGTATGTCGCTTGAGGAGATCGGCGGGCACTTCGGAGGACGGGATCACTCGACAGTGCTCTACGCTGTCCAGAAGATCACCGACCTGACCAAGAAGGATGAGCGGACCCTGGCGCTCGTTACGGAGCTTTCCCTGGAGCTTCAGACCCACGAGCCCGATCTCCCCGGGGCGGGCGCCTCAGGCGCCTCCTAGGCACGTGGGCTGGGGCCCCTGCGGCCCTCCCCGGATACTGGCCGAGCAATCGGATCGACGTATCAAGTAATAGGAAGGGCTCTGGGTCCTGCATGGGCCGTCTGGTAGGATTCCTGCGCTTCGAAGATCGGCCGGATCTCAGGGGGCGGAGCCATGCGCCAGGGGCGTGATGAGATCGCCACGACGAGCCCTCGGCCCATCTCCACCGCCCTTGAAACTGCCAGATCCGCCCGCAACTCCCACCTCCCCCGAAGAGCCATTCGATGTGCGCTACCGGGAACACGTGGGGATTCGTGTTGAGAGCCTGTCGATTCGCCCTCTCCCATTGTGAACACCCGCACACGTTTCACACGGCCACTCCGCGGCCGTCGAAGCCGTCCCCGAACCCTTCTGGAAAGCTGGGGATCATCGGGGTCTCTCTCCCGTGCTTCTTCACAACGCTGGGCGCCTTTTCAGCAGCCCTCTGATTGCACCTATCTTGCTACAAGCCAGGCAGTTACTGGCATCACACTGGAGCCTTTTCCCCATCCTGAGAGCCACCTTATGATGATGATGAATCTTTCTCTTGTCGAGGGGGAGGAAACGCGGCCCCGGTTCTCGTGTGGAAAAGGACTGTCCCCACGTTCCCTCTTTTGTTCTCCCTCTGTCCACAAGGCTGAGGTCGTCTTTCCATGAAGGTTCTATGTGAACGAGAGACCTTGCATGAGGCTCTGACGATCGCCACGAGCGTCATCCCCACCAAGAGCACTCGCCCCGCCGTTGAAAATGTCTACGTCCGTGCGCAAGAGGACACGCTCGAGCTGGTCGGCACCGATCTCGATGTTGCGGTGCGTTACCGGGTTGAGAACGTCAAGCTCGAAGAACCGGGTACCGTGCTGATTCCAGCTCGGGTGGCCTCGGACTTCGTTCGTGACCTCTCCGGTGAGACCGTCCGTATCGGCTCCAAGGACCAGAGCTTCCTCATCGAGAGCGAAGACGAGCGCTGCGAGTTGAGCACCGTCGATCCCGACGAGTTTCCGGGCGTCGCCCAGTTCGGAGAAGAGGGGGCGGTTTCGATTCTCGGAGCGACCTTCACGCGCCTTGTGTCCCGCACCGGTTTCGCGGCAGCCCGTGAGGCCGGGCGCTACGCGATGCACGGGATTCTCACGGTGATCGAGGACGACGAATTGCGCATGATCGCGACCGATGGACGCCGCTTGGCCCTCGCCTCGCACGAGATCGTGAACGAGGGCGCTCCTCTGAACATCGGGCCCGCAATCATTCCGACCAAGGCGATGCAGCTCTTTTGCCGAGTCATCGACGATCCGACCGAGATGGTTCAGATCCACTTCGGGGACAACCTGTTCGGGCTACGGACGTCCAAGGCAGAGGTGTTCGCGCGCTTGATCGACGGGGACTTCCCTCGCTACAGCGCCGTGATTCCCCAATCCACGGAAAACCTCGTCGAGGCGGATGCGGCGACCTTGGGCCAAAAGCTCAAGCTCGTTGCCAATGTGACCAGTACGGATACCCGCGCTGTGCGTGTTTCGCTGGACACCGACCACATGAAAATCTTCGGCCGTTCCGCCTCCACCGGCGAAGCAACGGCCGAGCTCGGTGTCCGCTATTCAGGGGATCCCGTCGATCTGGTCTTCAATCCCGACTACTTGATCGAGGGAATCAAGAACTGTGAATCGGATGTCGTGCGACTCGAATTCAACCAACGCAACACGCCAGGGAAGTTCACGCTCGGCGAGAACTACACCTACATCGTGATGCCGATCACCGTCGACACCTAGACCGACTCACGTGAGTTCCGAACGCTCCCCCGGCGGAAAGCACACTGAAAGACGCGGTGGTGTGGTGCCCCTGGGCGATGCTATCCATGCGTTTCTCAAGGAGTCGGGGGTTCGAGCGACTCCAAAGCACACTCGCGTGTTTTCCGCCTGGTCAAAGAATCTCACCGAAGCGGAAAGCACCCGCGCAACACCCGTGAAATTCTTCCGTGGGACCCTGACGGTCGAAGTCGAATCAGGCGTCTACATGTACGAACTCAAGAACATCAAAAACGAGAAGTATCGAACCCAGGCCAACGCAACCCTCGGAGAGCAACTAATCTCCAAGGTTTCATACCGCCTGAAAGGCTGACCCCCAGTTGTCGCCGCGTTGATGATCAACTCGGGACGCAGGCCGATGCGGACTTCGCATGAATACGGATATGAGGATCAAGAACAGATGAGTGACGAAACCCCCAAGAAGGACGAGTATCGGGCAGACTCGATTACCGTTCTCGAGGGACTCGAGGCGGTTCGAGTGCGACCTGCGATGTACATCGGAGACACCGACGTGCGCGGGCTCCACCACTTGATTTGGGAAGTCGTCGACAACTCGATCGATGAAGCGCTTGCAGGATTCGCCAGCACGATCAACGTCAAGATCAAGGTCGAAGGCAGTGTCGAAGTTACCGACGATGGACGTGGAATCCCCGTCGAGATCCACCCGACCGAGGGAATCCCCGCCGTCGAGCTGGTTCTCACGCGTATTCACGCCGGTGGTAAGTTCGACAAGGATACCTACAAGGTTTCCGGCGGCCTTCACGGGGTCGGCGTTTCCTGTGTGAATGCGCTTTCCGAGCATCTGGAGGTTGCCGTCCATCGCGATGGCAAGGTGCATCAGATATCCTTCGAACGCGGTGCGACCAAGAAACCGCTCGAGGTCGTTGGCAATTCCGAGCGCACGGGTACGACAGTCACGTTCAGACCCGACCCTGAGATTTTCTCGACGACCGAATTCGAGTACGAGATCGTCCACAAGCGATTGCGCGAAACGGCCTACCTCGTTGGGTCGCGCGGAGTCTGTATCACGCTCGAGGATGAGCGGACTGGACAGAAGGAGGAGTTTCACTATCCCGAAGGATTGCGGACCTTCGTTACCACCGTCAACAAGAACAAAGACGCCCTGCACCCCGAGGTCGTGCACTTTATCCGCAGCGTACCCAGCACGGAGAACCCGGACACCGAGTACATCATCGAGTGCGCCCTGCAGTACACCGATGGTTATCAGGAGACGGTGTTTACCTTCGTCAACAACATCAATACGCACGGCGGTGGTACGCACCTGGCTGGATTCAAGGCCGCCGTCACGCGGACGCTGAACAACTACATCAAGGCCGCAAAACTCATCAAGGACAATCAAACCGCTCCCGGGGGTGATGATTTCCGTGAGGGTATGACTGCTGTGCTTTCCCTGGCGGTACCGGAACCGCAGTTCGAAGGCCAGACGAAAGACAAGCTGGGCAACCGGGAAGCCCAAGGCCTTGTCGAGTCGGTAGTAGCCGAATGCCTCGGAATCTATCTCGAGGAAAACCCAGCGCCGGCGAAAGCGATCGTTCAGAAGGCAATCAACGCCCAGGCAGCGCGCGAAGCCGCGCGCAAGGCTCGCGACCTCGTGCGCCGTAAGTCAGCGCTCGCCAGCGGGGCCATGCCCGGTAAGTTGGCGGACTGTCAGAGCAAGGTCTTCGAGGAGTCCGAGATCTACCTGGTTGAGGGTGATTCCGCCGGGGGTTCCGCGAAGGAAGGGCGTGATCGTCGGTATCAGGCCATCCTGCCCTTGAAAGGTAAGATCCTGAACGTCGAGAAGGCGCGCCTCGACAAGATGCTGGCGCACACGGAGATCCAGACGATCATCTCGGCCTTGGGTTGCGGCATCGCCGAGGAGTTCGACCTCGAACGACTGCGCTATGGCAAGACGATCATCATGACGGACGCCGACGTCGATGGTTCGCACATCCGGACGCTGCTCCTGACGTTCTTCTTCCGCCACATGCGTCCTTTGATCGAGGGTGGCTGGCTCTTCATCGCTCAGCCGCCGCTCTACAAGATCAAGATCGGTCGTACCGAACGCTACCTGGCCTCGGACGAGGAGCTGCGCGAGGTGCTCGTCGAGCACGGTCTCGGCAAACTCGACGTGATGCAAGCTGCCGATGGCGGTCGCGAGGCGAGGTCCTGGAAAGGAACCGAGCTGCGAACGCTCGCCGATGATCTGCGACGCCTCGAGGATCTGGCACCCCACGTCCTTCCGATCTGGACCGGTGTGGATATCGGCGAAATCCTCTCCGCGTGGGATGGTGCCAAGCTCCCCGAGCACTGGGCCCAGTCGAGCAACGAAGAGGAAAGCCGGTTCTTCATGGACGGGCAGGAGCTGCGGGATTACCTCGAGCTCCAGAAGGGGGTCTTTGGCCTCGACGAGCTCGAGATCCATTCCGGTCCGGATTCCGAGGTCTCACGCGATCAAGCCCACGTGGCGACCTGCCACGTCTCCCGACGCACCGAACTCCAGGAAGTCCTCACCGCCCTGGAGGCGAAGGGACTTTCCTTCCGGGGTGGGGGAGTCTGGGAGGTGCGCTCGGGCAAGGAAACCGAGGAGATCAAAGGCGCCCTCGAACTCGCCCGGCACCTGCATAAGCAAGCCCAGTCGGAAGTCGACGTCCAGCGCTACAAGGGCTTGGGCGAGATGAACCCCGACCAGCTGTGGGAGTCCACGATGGACCCGAACACCCGCCGGCTCTACCAGGTGGAGCTGGACGACGAGGTGCGCGCCGACGAGATCTTCACCATCCTCATGAGCACCGGTGTCGAGTCGCGTCGCGAATACATCGAGCGGCACGCGCTCGAAGCGACGAACCTGGACGTCTGATCCGGCGAGCCGGAGGCAGAAGTTTCTTCTGCCTTCGGTGTGTTTCGGCAGCCGATGTGTAGTCGGGCAGCGCGCTCGACCGATAGGGAAAATTCTCGAAGCCACCCCCCCCCGGCTTCCCCGAGGATCTCTCCTGAAGAGCACGCACCACAGGTTCGATTACACACGATTCGGTGAAGCGTTCGTAGAACGTGGACTTCTCGATGTGGAAACGCTGAACCACGTTTTGGCCCAGTGCCAGGCGACCGGCGCCTTGCTACCCGAGATCCTCGTCGTGGAGAACTTCGTCTCCGACTGGGAAGTCTCACGGGTCGCATGTGAGCTGTACCACCTGCCGTTCCTGACGGTCGATCTGTACGAGCCCGACAAGGGCACGATCGGTGAGTTCGACGCCAACTTCCTGCGCCAATTCGCTCTGGTACCGCTGGATCGGTATGGCGATCTCCTGACCGTCGTGATGCCCGGCCTCGTACCATCCGACGTTCTGGAGGGTTTGCGGCTCACTCAGACCATGAAGATGATGCCTGTCGTGGGCTCCGTGGTCAGCAACCGGCAGTGGTTGAATGAGCACATGCCAGGCCCGATTCCGGCGCTGGCCCCGGCGGCTCCGGGTGCTGACTCGATTCCGCCGCTACCGCTCGACGCGACGGTCGAGAACCTGGAACCCGAAGAGAACTGGCTCAACATCTTCGATGCCGGCGAAGAAGCCGTTCAGCTGGATCTCAAGGGGAAGCAGGATCCGGAGTAGGGCGGTCTTCGCTGCCCTTGTCGGGCTCCCCGGGGGGTTCTTCGGGTGTGTTCTCGCTGGCCGCCTCGCCGATGATCGGTAGGTCCGTAGCCCCAGTAGCGGGCGACGGGTCGAGCGGATCGGCTTCGATCTCTTCGGCCTCGATTTCCTTGGCCGCTCGGGCTTCGGCTTCCCAGGCCGCCTTGCGCATGCTGCGCTCGACGTTGCGGAGCTCTTGGTCGATGCCCGTCTCACGCCGCAGGTCGTACATCGACTGGCGCAGTCGGCGCAGCTGATAGAGAAAACGGCCGGCCACTTCGGGCAGTCGGCGCCCAAAAACGAGGATCGCGATCACGACGATGACCACGATCTCGAGCGGAGCCAGGTTGCCTATGAATACCAGCACGTCGTTCAGCCTACCAGGGCGAGGACTCTCGTTGGAGACTACCAGGGAACATAGCCCACCCGCGGTCGCTTGTAGCCGAAGCGCGGCCGCAGGCTGATTCCGAAGGAGGTGCCCTCGCCCTCGCGCACCGAAGTCTCGAGATCGAGCACGACATCGTGTCCGTAGCGGCGAATCGCAACGCGTAGGTCGAGTTCTTGATCTTCGAGCAGCGAGAAGGCTTGGCGCGCCTCGAACTCCCACTTCTCCGTCCAACGGAAGATTCCCTCGAGGGTGGCGGCTTCGAAGAGGCTTTCACCGTCGAAATCACGGCCGCGCTGGTGGCCTGCCTGGATGCCCAGGCGATCCCCGAAGCGCGTACCGATGGAAACCAGGGAGTAGTCGGTCTCCGTCGCCTCGAAGTCGTAGCGCGCGTCGTACCAGAGCTCGAAGCGCCGGCCCCAGGGAGAGATGTTCACCCGCGTGAAGGTCCCGAAGGGTAGCCAGCCGTCGGGAGCGCCGTCTGAACGATTCGTTGCGTAGCGCGCCTGCAGATCGAAATCCAGGAGGCTCTGTCCCTGGCGCAGCCCGAAACGACCGCGTGTGCCCAGCTCGAAGAGATCGCCGGTTATGAGCTGTTCGACCTCATCAAAGCTCACCGGTACATCTGTATCCTCGCGTACGAGCTCGCTGCGCACGCCGAGGTAAGGGGCGAGCTGGTGCAGTGTGCCGTCGGAGTTCTTGCGCCAGAAGCTGGTTGCGAGCCGCGCTCCGATCTCCGCCAAACCGCGCGCCGGGGAGTCACTGGAGTCGACGCCTTCGCTCCAGAAGGTTCCGCGCGCACTGAGGAACGGTGTCAAGCGCAGGCCAGCACTGTTCAGGGCGATAGGCGCTTCGAGGGATTGCGTGGTGTCGACACGCAAGACTTCCCGTTCGCCGAGCTGGTCCGGGAACCGCGAGGGCAGGCCGAAAGGGCTCGTCACCGGGTCGTAGTCGCTTTCCTGACCGAAGATGTCGATGTCCGGCTCTTCGATATCCGCCTCGAGCCGCCGTAGATACTCGACACTGGCGTCGCCAACCCACTGTACCGGCTGGTTGCCCATGCGAAAGGCGGGCGCTCGTGAGCGGTAAGCGGAAGCCGACGGCAACTCCTCGATCTGCGAGCGAAAGTCGTCAACCCGTGCCTTCAAGGAGACCTGTGTGAACCACTCGTCCTTCGAGCGGTGCCACTGGATGTAGGACTCGTCGCGCTCATAGGCGAGGAACTCGCCCTCGTAGAACTCCGACTGGACCGCGGCGTCGCTCATGTGCGACAGCGTGTAGGTCAGCGTGCTCGAACCGCGTTCGAAGTGACCGAAGGAGCGCAACCAGTAGCGGAACTGGCCGCGATCTTCTTCGTCGACCCGGATGAAGCCCTTGTCCTCGTCGCGGTCGTAGATCACCCCGGCATAGAGGTCGAAGTCGTAGTTCTCGTCCGACTCGGACTCCAAGCCCACATCCAGGAGACCACCGCGAGAACCGAGGTACGACCCCTCGAGCTCATAGGAAGCCTTGAAAGACTTCTTCTTGTCGCCGGACGCCGCCTCGTTCAGGATCTCGCCGGGCTTACCGGCGGGAATCGAGGCACCCAAGCTGAACAGGGTTCCGAAACGGGCGGAGTTGGCCAAAGACAGTGTTCGCCAGAGCGGCTTGAACTTGTGGTCGGTCTGAAGGTCGATCGTGGGCAGTGGAATGCGCAGCGTGTCGTACAGCTCGATGCGGTTGTCTTTCATGATCAACCGAAAGAGCGCGCGGTTCTTTGGCGGCTCTTCCCCATCGAGCCCGCCCCGAAGTGAATCCGCCGTCGACGCAGAGTCGCCAAGTGGGTAGATGCGCAGGTCGCCGGTCACGACCTCGAGGTGGGGGTCGTCGAACGTGCAAGCGGTCACCGTGGCCTCATCAGCACGCAAGCCACCATCCGCCGAATGGCGCAACCAATCGGCCTTTACGATCAGCTTTTCGAAGTCCTGGCCAACAAGGCGACCATAGATGTTGACGGTCGCCCTAGCCAACCACCCGCGACCTTCTTTGACGTCCAGATACACAGCGTCTGAGCGAAAGAGAAGATCGCCGTTCTCGATGAACTCGACGGGCCCCTCGAAGTACACCTCCCGCAGCAGGCCGGACAGAGGGCCATCGCGAAAGCGATCGACCAGCTTGGAGAGCGGCCCACGGGCGCGGGCCTCGTGCTCGAGCGAGTCGAACGAGCGTCGCAGGTTCTCGACGATTCCGGTGCCGCTGCGCTCGTCGTCCTGAATCTTCAGCCACTGAGTACGGTCGATCCAGAAGACAGCCCAGCTGGAGCGCAGCGTCGTATCCGTCACCGGCGAATAAAAGACGGGCTCCTGGATCATGAAGACGAGCGAATCATGACCGACGTCGACCTGGGTCGAGGTCGAAAGGAAATCGATCGTCGTCCCCTGACCCGGGGCAGGGGTGGTGAACGGATTTTCCTGTTGCCGAACGGGGCTCAGCGAAGAAAGAAAGCTAGCCCGCCGAACACCGTCGGGAACCTCCTCTTCCTCTTGGGCGGCCTCCGGTTCGGGCATCTCTTCGACCGGCGTGACCTTGCCGCGACCCGTGCTGGTGATCACCTGCAATGCGGGATCGAACTCGATCCACTCGGTCTCGAGATAGGTCTGGGCCACGGCTGAAAACGCACGCACCGGCTTGCCGTCGATGCGCATCGTTCCGTGGATCTTCTTCCAGACGAACGATTCGCCTTCCGCATGCAGGAGGCCTTCGATGCTGAAGCGCACGCCCTCGGTTGCGTGGATGACGCGCAAGTCGCCTTCGGAGGCTTCGACATCACCCGACTCTGGCACTGCGGCTTGGCCCTCCAGTCGCAAGCGTTGGGTGAAGAGCGACCATGGAACGTCGCGTTGCGTGTAGCCGCTAGCGTGGACGTCGCCGAACAGCTCGATCGTGTCGCCGCGGCGCTCGAGGCGTTGCGAGCGCAGCCGATAGTTCGCAACGAACATTGCCGGCTGGACGGCATGGACGACGTCGTCGCTGAAGGTAACCTCGTCGGCGGTCATCTGGAACGGCAGTTGGTCGCCCTTCAGTTTGCCCTGCAGGCTGATACGTCCTTCGTGGGCCACGAGCCGACCGGTCCCGTCGCCGTTCAATAGCAGGCGATCGCCGGAGCCCTTGAACGGGAAGCCACGCTGCCCATCGAACTCGACGGAGCCCTCGGCGAAGAGCGATTCCTCGAAGATGCCCTGTCCCTTCATCCGGCGTTCGACCCGAGCCTCGTCCGCTTTCAGGGAGATACGTTCGCCCTTGAAGTAGATCGATGCATCGACGTTCCCCGAGACATCGAGCTCCGACGAAGACAACAGCGGATCCGTACCACGTGTTTCCGTGTGGATCGCGCGCAGGTGATCACAACGAATCACGTTGGGGCGCTCGGCCGTGCCCTGCGTGCCATTGACGTTGCCCGTGGCTTCGACGATGTAGCGCAGCTCGACCTTGCCATCTTCGTTTTCGATCTCTTCCCCGGCGACCCGCAGTTCATCCGTGTCGAGCTGATAGCTTCGATTCGCCGCCGAGGAACGGTAGTGAACGTTGCCGAAGGCCGACAGCGACAGGTTTTGCAGGTCGACGTTCTCGACCCGGTCTGCCCGCGCGAAGAAGCCCTCGGGTTCGCCGACCGAGACCTCGATCTGGGTCCCTTCCTGGACCGTCCAATTTTCCTGCGTGCCCGCGACGATCATGGATTCGGGAGTGGTCGTCGTGAAAGGGCGGCCGTCCGCTAGCGTCCCGATGATCCGAGCGCCGTGCGACGCCGTTCCCCGGAAACGCATCTGGCCCGCGGCGTCCGGCTCCAGCTCGATCTCGAGTTCGGCTGTTTCGAGCGTTCCACGATCCGTTTCGAGAACGACGCCGCCCTTGGCGCTGAAGTGTGCCGCGCGGCCGTCCGCGGAACGAAAGCCCGTCAAGCCCTGGGCTGCCCGCACGGTCAGCCCGGTTGCAACAAGCGTCGTCGGACCGACCAGCGTGACGTGATAACCATCCTCCCAGCGAACATCGAGCGTATCCGAACCGGTGATATCGACGCGCAGCGAATCCAAAGGCGCGCCCTGCTTCTCGGCGAAGGCGCGGGCCAGTTCGTTGGCCTGTAGGGGAAACACCGCGCGTGGAAGGCCGCGCAGAGACGCATGTTGAGGAGCACCTTCGGCGTCGAAGCGAATCGATGAGGACTCGCCCTGGAAGATGTTGCCATCCAGGTCGACGTAGACGCTTCCCGACGCATCGAGATCATCGAGAGTGAACGTCCCATCGCCGCCGTGCTCGCTGGCGCGAATCGTGGTTTCCTTCGCCGTAAGCCTCGCTGGCCGGTGACCCGTGACATCCAGTTGCGCACCGTCCCAGGCCTGCGCGACGAAGACGCGCGGTTCGGGTCCGGGCTGGGTGCGCAGCTGCAGCGCACCGCGATCTTCCGATGAGAAGCGCGCGGAGTACGGCGCCTCCTTGTCCGGCTGCGGGGTGCCATGAAAGACGATCCAACCCCTGTCCCTTATCTCGAGCAAGTCGTTGTCGAGGTGCATGACGATGCCCACGCCACCGCCATCCAAGCGTGGCGAGCTCAAGGTGAAGGCGTGATCGGACTCCATGCGCCGCCTGCGCGGATCGAGCGCATCCAGAACGGCCCCGGGGGCTTCGAACGTCAACGGTGCGAGAAACACATTGCGCAAGAAGGTGGCCTTCAAGCCGTGCAGCTGTATGCGATTCTCGTAGCGGTGCTCGCGAATGTTGTCCGTGGTTTCCCGTGTCAACACGGCGCTGTCGGCCAGTATGTCCGCCTGCTTCGATTCGCCCTCGGCATCGGGGTCGAAGAGCTCGCCCTGGGCTTCAACCAGGATGTCTGCGTTGTCCTCGGTGCGGCTGTCTTGGCTGACAATGCGCAAGACGGTCCGGTTCAGTTGACTACGACCCTCGCCCTTCGAATAAAGAATCAGGGTGCTCCCCCCGTCCAGGAGGATTCCTGGCTCGGAGGGGCTGTCGGTCGATAGAAGCGTTCCACCACCCGTGTTCGTTAGCGGCGGAAGGGCACCGCTCGTCGAGCGCTGCTCGATGCGCCAAAGGACGAAGATGCCTCCGCCGAATAGCAGGACGAAGGCGAGGAGTTTCCTCACGAAAGATGGGTCTCGAGCAGGTCCTGGACGTCGATCAATCCGCAGACCCTGCCCCCGTCGTCCACGACCGCGAGCTGGTCGATCTTGTGCTGGCGTAGGATTCGTTCGGCATCCTCGACGAGAAGATCGGGTGAGATCGTGATCGGGTCCTTGCCCATGTAGTTCTCCACCGCGTCCTTCAGCCGCGACGGGTCGCCCTTCTCGAGCAGACGCCGCAGATCGCCGTCCGTGAAAATGCCGCACAGGAGGCCCGCTTCGTCGAGGACCAGAGCCGCACCGGGGCGGCCTTCGGTCTTCTTGTTCGCGAGCACCACGTCGAGGACCGTCGCGCCCAGCTCCACCAGGGGTAGGGCCCGGCCCGTGCGCATGATCTGGGAGACCTTCATCAGGCGCCTACCCAGGGAGCCCTTGGGGTGATAGCGGGCGTAGTCTTCGCGGTCGAAGTCGCGCTCGCCCAGAACGACCATGGCCAGAGCATCCCCCAGGGCCATCATGGCCGAGGTGCTGGCGGTGGGGGCCAGGCCCATCGGGCAGGCTTCATCCACCTGGCCCAGCTCGAGCACGCAATCCGCGAAGCGCCCGAGGGAGGAATCCGGAGCCGCGGTCATGGCGATCACGCAGGCGCCGATGCGCCGAATATGCGGCAAAAGGGCCGTGATTTCAGCCGTTTCTCCCGAGTTGGAAAGCACGCAGACCACGTCGTCGGGTCGGATTCGGCCCAGATCGCCGTGCATGGCCTCGGTCGGGTGCAGGGCGATCGAGGGAGTGCCCGTCGAGGCCATCGTGGCCGAGATCTTGGCCCCCACGAGCCCAGCCTTGCCCATGCCGGTCAGGATCACGGTCCCCTCACAGGCCAAAATGAGCCCCACGGCCTCGTCAAAGGCCTTTCCGAGGTGCTGAATCAAGCCCTCGATCGTCCGCGCCTCGATGCGCAGGACATCGGCCGCGGCCTCGCAGCGATCCTTGTTGTTGAGCATCAGTCCCGGGGCCCCCTTTTTTGCCCCGGAGGGTTTCCTGTCTCCGTGGGGCCCTGTGGCCTCGGGGGGACGTTCGGGGCGCTTTGCGCCGCTCGACTTCTTCATTTCAGAGTCCGGCGAGTTTCAGGTCGGCCGAAGCCACGGATTGTAGGGGTCGCGTAGGGGCCTTCAAGGAGAGGGAAGGAAGCGATGGAAAGTCCTACTTGATAGGCGAAACAGCCTCTCCCGGGGTCTACCGTGGATGATCCAACCAGGGCGGGGTGATATAAACCCCGCCCTCGTTCCAAAGGAGCCCCCAATCTTCTCATTCGCGCCTCTGATGGTCGCGATCGACACCCCGGTCCCCGTGATCGTGGGAGCGATCGTCATTCTCATTCTGTCCCTCGGCATCCACGAGGCGGCTCACGGCTGGGTTGCACTCAAGTGTGGAGACACGACAGCAAGGGATCTGGGACGGATCACGGTGAACCCGATCGCGCACATCGATCTGTTCATGACCATCATCCTGCCGTTGATGTGCTTCTACACGATCGGGTTTCCCTTCGGCGGCGCGAAGCCTGTTCCCGTCAACTTCTACAATCTACGCCGCCCCTATCGGGACATGGCCTTGGTTGCCCTGGCGGGACCGATTTCCAACTTCTTGATAGCCATTGGCATCGCACTGGCGATGAAGCTCGTGGTGGAAAACGGCATCTACTCCATGAACGACATGGGGTTCGATATCCTTAAGAAGGGGCTGTACCTCAACCTCTTGCTGGCCGCGTTCAACATGCTTCCCATCCCTCCGCTCGACGGCTCGCGCGTGATGGCCTGGCTCTTGCCGGAGAACATACGGCCCGCCTTTCAAAGGCTCGAGTCCTTCGGTCTTCTCCTTGTTCTTGGCTTTGTGTTCTTTTTCCCGCCAGGTCAGGTCCTGTTAGGGAACATGATGTCCGCCATGTATCAGTGGGTGAAGTTCATCGTCGAATTGGGGGGCTTGTGGTAAGACCCGACTACACCGTCCAGCTCTCGCGCGTCTTCCAGGGCCCGCTGGATCTGCTCCTGCACCTCGTACGCGAGCAGGAGGTCGACATCATCGAGATCGAGATCTCGAAGATTCTCGGCGGATACCTGGCCTACATCGAGAACCTCGATCGACTTGACGTCGAGTACGCCGGCGACTTCCTCGTCATGGCGGCGACCTTGATGTCGATCAAGAGCCGCTCGCTCCTGCCTTCCGAAGAGGTTGATCTCGACGAAGAACTCGATCCCCGCGACGAGCTGATCACACGCCTGGTCGAGTACCGCCGCTTCAAGGGAGTCGCGGATGATCTCGAGGAGCTCTGGGGCATCCGCGAGAACGAGGCCGAGCGCGGTTTCTTCCCCGAGACCGGAGCCTTCACCGTCGAGCGCGAGTACGACCTCTCGGAGCTCACGCCGTTCGATCTGGCGACGACCTTTGCGCGGCTGAAGCGCGAGACGTTGGCGGACACTTCGCACCACGTCGCCACGGACCCACGGCCCCTGCGCTTCTACGTACTGCACGTCGTCGATCGGCTCAAGGCAGGCCACGAGGGATCGCTGGACAACCTCATGGCTTCCTTTGGGGATGTCCCCAAGCGCGAGGCGCTGATCGGGTCGTTCTGCGCGCTGCTCGAGCTGGTGAAGATCCAGGTCGTGGACGTCGCCCAGAACGAGAGCACGCGCCAGCTCGAAATCACCCTGCGGCCGGACAACAGGGGTCGGATCGACGAGCTCCTCGAACCGGTGCTCGAGGAGGGCAAAGAGCAAGAGTCCGCGCCCCAGGACGAGAACTCCGACGTATCCTCGGCCTCCGCGGAGGCGCCCACCCTCGAATTTCCCGAGCCGGAGGATTCGACTTCCGAACCCGAATCTCTCGCCCAAGAGCCCGGTCCGGCCCCCGAGGCTTGAAGAGATCCGCCTCCGTGCCCATGATCTCCGCCCGGACTAGATCTACGATCCCTGCAGCCGAAGAAACGATATGAGCCAAGCCGCCGAGGTAACCGATTCCCAGTGGGACAACACCGTCCTGCAGAGCAACACCCCCGTTTTCGTGGACTTCTGGGCCGAATGGTGTGCCCCGTGCCGCGCCATGGGTCCCTACGTGGACAAGCTTGCCGAGGAATACGGCGAGAAGATCAAGGTCCTGAAGATCAACACCCAGGACAACCCCGAGGTCCCGGCCAAGTACGGCGTCACCGCCATCCCGACCTTCTTGCTCATCAAGGGCGGGGAAGTCGTCAAGCAGATGGTGGGAAGTCAGTCCTATGATGACCTGAAGAAGGTCGTCGACGCCAGCCTCTAGCACGGTCCCGGATTCCACGTGCGGATCTGCTTCGTCGGGTCGCCGCCGTTCGGCACGCCGATTCTCGAGCGGCTGGCCGGTTCGGCCTTCGCGCCGGCGCTCGTCGTGACTCCGCCGGCGCGTGCCCGGGGCCGCGGTCGCAAGGCCGCCCCCCAGCCCCTCGCCGAACGCGCGGTCGAGCTCGGGCTCGAAGTGGCCCAGCCTGGCTCCGTACGCGACCCCGAGTTTCATGCGCAGCTCGAAGCCCTGGCCCCCGACGTGATCCTCGTCGCGAGCTATGGTGAGTTCCTGCGCCAGTCGTTTCTCGACCTGCCGCGCATTGCCCCCTTGAACGTTCATCCCTCTTTGCTTCCGCGACATCGCGGCGCGACCCCGATCCCAGCGACGATCCTCGCCGGAGACGACGTGGCCGGTGTCACGATTCAGAGGATTGCCATGGAACTTGATGCAGGCGATATTCTCGTCGCGGCCGAGGCGCCGATCATCGCAGGCGAGACCGCCGGTGAGATGACGCTGCGCTTGGCCGAGTTCTCCGGCGGGCTATGTCTCGAGGCGCTCGAACAGCTTGCGGGGGGTGAGGCCGTGTTCGTGCCCCAGGATCATGACGCGGCCACCCACTGCAAGAAGCTCGAGAAACAGGACGGCCAACTGGACTGGTCTCTGTCCGCGACCGAACTGGAAAGAGCTGTCCGCGCGTTCAATCCGTGGCCTGGTGCGTTCACGCAGCGCCCGGAAGGCAAGCTGCTTTCAGTGTGGCGGGCACACGTCGTTCCTTCGGATTCTCAGGCTGCTCCGGGAACGGTCATCTCGGCTGTCAATGGGGACGACGCTCTCGTCGTCGCCTGCGGATCCGGTGCTCTCGCACTGGACGAGGTCCAGGCCCCCGGCAAACGCCCCTTGCCGGCCGGCGACTTCCAACGGGGTGCCCGCATCGAACCCGGTGTGCAACTGGGCCTGGAGGCCACAACCTGATGCCGCGCGTCGCCGCCTGGTCCTGTCTGCGTTCCGGAAACCCAGCTCCCCTGCGCGAGGTCGATCGCGCGTGCGCTGATCGCGAACTCGACCCGCGTGATCGCGGGCTCGTGCGTCAGCTGGTCGGAACCGAGTTGCGTCACCGCGGAACCCTGCGTGCCATCGTGCGTTACTTCACGCGCAAGCAACCCTCGCCGGATCTGGTGGCGCACCTGCACCTGGGCGTCGTTCAGCTACTCTATCTCGAACGCGTTCCCGATCACGCGGCGGTATCGTCCACCGTGGGGGCTGCCGGCGAAACGTGCGGGTCTTCCAAGGGCCCGTTGATGAACGGTGTGTTGCGCAACGTCATCCGTGCTCGACGCGAGGGCAAGCAGAACGACCCGCGTTGCGACCTGGTCGATCGTGACCTGAGCTTCGAGCACCCGATCTTCCGCGACCCCGACGAGCATCCCCACCTATGGGCCGAAGATGCCTACTCGATCCCCGCTCCGCTGATGAAGCGCTGGACGAAAAAGCACGGGCGGGACAAGGCGTTGGCGTTGGCCGAGACGTTTCTGCGCGAGCCGCCGCTATCCTTCCGCGCGGTCAAGACGGAGCGCTCGGTGGTGAAGGCCGAGCTGGAGAATTGTGGAATCAGCGCACGCGAGGGCGCGCACCCCGAGAGTCTCGTGACCGACAGTTCCGAGACCGGAGCTCTGACCGCCACGGAGGCCTTCACCGAGGGGCGCATCACGATCCAGGGACAGGCCGCTGCCTTCGCCGCCGATCTTTTGCAAGCGCAGGCGGACGAGCGGCTCCTGGATCTCTGCGCAGCCCCGGGAGGCAAGACCATACGGTTCCTGGAAGCTGGAGCCCACGTGACGGCCAGTGACGTCGAGTCCGACAAGCTCATGCGCATTGGCGAATCGGCCGTACGCCTGCAGCTTGCCGAGCGCTTGACCCTCGTGACCAGCGACGGAGCACAGGAGATCGAAGAGGAGGCGTTCGACGGCGTGTTCATCGACTCCCCGTGCTCCAACACGGCGGTACTCGGTGCACGACCAGGTGCGCGGTGGCGCTTCGGCCCCCAGAGCCAGCAGTCCTTGACCGAGTTGCAATGGCGCTTGTTGCGCGAAGGTGCTGGCAAGGTACGTAGCGGCGGTCGTCTGGTTTGGTCGACTTGCAGCCTCGAACCAGAAGAGAACGACCAGCTCTTGCAGCGCTTCCTCGAAGAAGAGCCGAGCTGGAGTCTCGAAGGCAAGCATCTGATTCTCCCCCACGCCCACTCGGAAGCCGGCCCTTACGACGGCGGTTTCGCCGCGCGCTTGCGGAGGAAATGAACATGGCTAGCAAGAAGTCCTCGAGCGGCCTGATGGCCGGCGGACTGCTCTTCGTGATCTTGATCGTTGTCGCGATCGTCGTCTTGATGCAAGGGCCCCCGCAGGCGCCACCGTCGAACGAATCGGACGTCGAGACGCCCAAGGAAGAAGTCGATCCGTTCGCGGCGTTGCCCCCCGAGAATGTGTTGAAGCGCTAGAGCCTGACGACGCGGGTCCCCTTTAGGCCCTAACGCGCGCCGACTAGGGGAGATCCAGCAGGCCGCCGCCCGTTTCCTGCCACCACGCAAGGATCTCCTTTTGGAGGCGATCCATCTCGGCGCGGTTTTCGGCAACGTCCGAGAGATCGTTCAGCTCGTAGGGATCCGTGTCGAGGTCGAAGAAGTCCTCGTCACCCCGGCTGCGTTCCGGGTAGGGGCAGACATTGGCCTGGATCTTGAACTTGCGATTGTCGCGCCTCTGCACATCGCTCAGGTACAGGATGTACTTGTGGCGCTCGGTCCGCGCCCAGATTGCATAGGCGTCGCGCGTCGCGTTCGCGATCCGCTCGGATGGCGTTTGCAAGTACAGCGCGCCGTACAGGGCCTCTCGTCCGGCGAAGGCCTTGCCCTCCATGGCCGGGCGCAAGCTGAAGCCCTCGCTCTGGGGGAGCGGTTCTGCACCACCGTACTCGAGCAACGTCGCGTACAGGTCGACTGCGGAGATGAGCTCCGAATGTCGCGATGGTTGGATGCCACCAGGCCAGGTGAAGATCACCGGTGTGCGTAGGCCCTTGTCGAAAGCGGTGCCCTTGGAGGGCAGGCCATTGGCGTACCCGTTGTCGACGAGAAAGCAGAAGAGCGTGTTCTCGTATTCGCCCGCTTCTTTCAGCTTCGCGATGAGCTCGGCGACACCCTCGTCCAGCCAAGCGCCCATCGCGAGCGAAAGCGTCTCCAGCTTTCGAAACTCCGCCTCATCGCCCTGAAAGCCCGCAGGCGTCTCGATTCGTGATGGATCTATCTTTTGCAAGTGGCGCGGCTCTGGATTGTGCGGCGTGTGCGGAAGCTCGGGTGCCCACCAGATGAACATGGGCTCTTGATCCGCTTGATTGCCCTTGTGTTGATCGATGAAGCGAAAGAGGTGCTCCTGGCCTTCGCGAACGAAGGTCTCGTAGTTTCGAATCGTGTAATTCGAGAAGCCCATCTCCCGTGGGTGGTACTCCCAGAACTTGCCTTCCCCGATCGTTGCGTACCCCGCATCCGCAAGGCGCGTGGCGATGCAGGTCTCGGGGTCGATGTGATCCGCTCCGACGTTGAAGTACACACCATTCTGATGGGGCCAGAGCCCCGAGAGAAGAGAGGCCTGTGCGGGACGACAGCGCGACATCGGCACAAAGCCGTGCGTGAAGAGCGCCCCCTCCGCGGCCAAGCGATCGATGGTCGGCGTGTGCGCCAAGGAGTGCCCCGCGAAACCAAAGTGCTCGTAGTCCTGGTCGTCGGAGACAAGCACGACGATGTTCGGACGCTCCTTGCCGGAAGCTTCCGTGTGGACGGCCGCTCCTGCTGGCAGAGCCAAGAGAAGCGCTGTGAAGCCGTGGGGGAGATAGTTCATTTCAGATCACGCCCGACGCGGGGCGGCTCGATCCCGCCATGTCCATAACTCGGCCGTGCTATAACCTATTGCGAAGCCATGACCTTGGCAACGCGATAGGCATTGGCGTATGTACTCCAGACCAGGTGATATCAGCATGATGGGCAAATCGGAGATCCAGGCGTCTGTCACACAGCTCGTCGGAAGGTGCACAGCCCCTCTCGGCGCCCTGGCCTTGCTCGCCTCGGTCCTCGTTGCCGCGCCCCAAGAGGTGCGCGGGTACGAGCTACAGTTCGAAGGGTGGTCGGAAGATCTACGTCCGCTCGTCGCAAGCTCGACATCCCTGGCTCCCTATGCGGGTCATGTCGAATACGACGTCCTCGGGTTTCGGTTGGAGTATTCGACGATCTTCCGTGGGGAGGAAATTACGGTGTCGGGACTGATCGTCGTCCCCCTCGACGTCGAGGACGAGGCCCCGATCCTGGTCTGGAGCCACGGGACCCTTTTCGACGAACGGAGCGCTCCATCGAGCTGGCGCCATCCGTTGCAGATCCAGCTCATGCCCGCCTTGAGCGGCATGATCACGTTCATGCCCGACTACGTTGGCTATGGCGCCTCGGCCGAGCTGATCCATCCCTACATCCTGAACGATTGCCTTGTTTCCGTGATCGACATGATTCACGCCGGACGGCAATTCCTCGAGGAGGAGGGCTTTCCCTTCAGCGATGAATTGCACCTCTTTGGATTCTCCGAGGGAGGCTACGTGGCACTGGCGACGGCGCACGAGCTCGACACGAACGCAAAGCACGGGCTCGAGGTCACCCAGGTCAACGCGATTTCCGGGCCCTATGACATCTTCGAGGCTGCGCGATTGATTCTCTCCGACGAGAGCTATCCGATCCCAGCCTATTCGGCCCTACTTCTCGCGGCGTACAACGAGCGCTACTGGCACCGTCCGACCACCGAGTTCTTTCAGGAGCCCTATGCCGATTTGATGGCGCGCTTTCAGTCACGGAAGGTCGGCCTCGGTCTCCTCGCGGGGTCGATGCCAAGCACCATTGGTCAACTCATGTCGCCCGCCTTCACTTCCCGATTTGAAGGCGATGGCGAAGTGGAGGTCAAGGCTGCCCTCAAAGCCAACGCCGTGCCTCCTTGGGCGCCCAGCATGCCCGTCTTTCTCTATCACGGAACGGCCGATCGGGACGTTCCCCTTTCCGTCGGCGAGAAACAACACAAGGCGATGCTGGCCGCGGGTGCCGATGCCCGACGCTTGAGCTTCACGGTCTACGAGGGTGCGGGTCACTCCGCTACGGTCTTCAAGGCCGTTCGGTCCTTCTTCGAACGGCAGCAATGATCGGCCTGGGGTGTACGATCCGGGTCCGCGGTGAAGTTCCGGCGGAGGAAGTTCGTTTCAGAAGGCGCTCCGAGTGTATTACCGTGGGGGCGTGTTCCGGCTTGGATACAACACCAACGGCCTGGCCCACCATCGCGTGGGTGACGCGCTCGAGCTGTGCAGCGAACTCGGTTACGAGGCCGTGTCGATCACGCCCGACGCGGGACTGCTCGATCCCTACTCGTTGCGACCGGAGGAGGTTGGTGAGGTTCGGTTGCGTGCCGAGGATCTGGGGCTCGAGCTCAGCGTCGAGACCGGTTCCCGCTTTCTCCTGGACCCGATGCAGAAGCACTTCCCGACACTGCTCGAGGAGTCGCTGGGGGATCGGCAGCGGCGAATCGACTTTCTGACCCGCTGTGTCGATCTGGCCAGCGATCTAGGGGCGGGAGTCGTTGCGCTCTGGGCCGGCAAGGCGCCGGGAGGGGTCGTCGGAGACCCCAAAAATTCGGCCGGTTCAAAGATTCCCGAGGCCCTGTGGGAGCGGCTGTGCGCTGGTGTTCGAGCCGTCCTCGAACGAGGTCGCAATCAGGGCGTGGGCATCGCCTTCGAACCCGAACCCGGCATGTTCGTCGAGCGGCCCGCTGGCTACGACGAGTTGTGCCGCCGGCTGGGGGCCGAGGGGCCCGAGCTGGGCCTGTGCCTGGATGTCGGCCATTTGCTCTGCACAGACGATTTGCCCGTGGATAGGGTAATTTCCCGCTATGGGGAGCGCCTGGCGATGGTGCACCTGGACGACATCAAGGACGGCATCCACGTCCACCGGATGTTCGGGGAAGGGGACCTGGACCTGCCTGGGACCCTGCGCGCCCTGATCGAAGCGGACTACACGGGCATCGCGGCGGTCGAGCTCTCGCGGGACGCCCATCGGGGCCCCGAGGCTGCCCGTGAGGCACTGTCCCTCTTGCGCAAAGCCCTTTGCTGAAGGGGGCTTCCGTCTTGTTTTTGAGCTTGCCAGGGCAGCTCCGAATTCATCAAAGTATCGGCTAGCCAGGGCGGGGGATTCGGCCTTCGTCTTGCGTACCTCGGAGATCCAAGGTTTGACCCAACCCAACACAGTTCGTCGGCAATGCCCGACCCGACTGGACGGCGCGGATACCCTGATCGCACATTGGATCACGGCTAACACGTGTTCCGATCGCCAGCACCGCCACTACCACAAGTGCTTCGGCTGCACCTTCGGCTACGCCAGTGACATCAACCAGCGTACCTTGGAGCCGCTACCGAAGCCCGCTGTGCCGGTCAAGGAGGAGCCGAAAGAGGCCCCCCAACCTGCCGCAGCCCAGGCCGTCTAGCCCAGGGACAATTGACCTCGTCGATCAGCCACGCCGCGAACCGGCTGCGGCAAGCACTTCCTCGTCCGTAAGCATGCGAGGCGTCTCTTTCGCGAGGGCCAGAACGTCCATCACGCGCTCTTCCGTCGGCTCGACGCCGTTCTTCTCGAGCACCCAGGCGACATTCGAACGACCGCTCATCGGGCCGACGCGAATGACTTGCTCGAGCCCGAACATGCCCGCCGGAACGCCCGAGTAGATGCGATCCGCCAGCCAGGCGTCACCCTTCTTGAAGGCCTTGATCACGGCGGCGGCGTGCACGCCCGTGCCGGTTTCGAAAGCATCGGAGCCGAAGACCGAATAGTTGTGGGGAATGGGAACTCCGGTCGAGTCGCTCGCAAGCTGGCAGTACTGGGCCAGAGACGCGAGATCGTTGTCGACCAGACCGAGGAGCCTGAGGTTGACGAGCAAGAGGTCCATCTCGGTATTACCCGAGCGTTCGCCGATACCGAGCGCCGTCGCATGCAAGCGCGTGGCGCCGGCCTCGGCCGCGGCCAGAGCGTTGATCAAGCCCAACCCACGGTCGCGATGGCCGTGCCAGTCGATGCCGACATCGGCACCGAGGCTGTTAACGATTTCCTTGACGAAGCCGACGATGGCGCGCACGCCTTCCGGAGTCGAGTGCCCGCATGTATCGCAGATACAGACGCGTCGCGCACCGGCCTCGATCGCTGCCGTGTACAAGGCGCGGACATCCTCGGGGCGTGCCCGTGTCGTGTCCTCGGTAACGAACATCGAAGGCACATCGTGCTGGACCGCGAAGGAAATCGCCTCCCTACTGAGCCGCACCATCTCCTTGATGTCCCAGCCCTCGGCGTACTGTCGGATGGGGGAGGAACCGATGAAGGCGCACACCTCGAGCGGCGTGCCCAGCTCTTGCACCAGATCCACCGCTGGCTTGATGTCGGCGATGAGCGTCCGGCAGGCGACGTTGGCGTCGATGTTCAGATCGGCCGTCTCGCGCACCAACATCTTGATGTGCTGGCGCGCACGCTCGCCGGCCCCGGGCAGTCCGACGTCGACCGTGTCAATGCCCAGGTCATTCATCAGGTGGACCAGCTTGATCTTCTGATCCAGATCAGGGTCTTTGACCGAAGGGCTCTGCAGGCCGTCTCGCAAAGTCTCGTCGTCGAATTGCAAGCGCGGCGGTGCCTCGGCGGTGTCAGGGCTTCCGACGCGGTTCCAATCGAAAATCAGATCGTCGCGATCCATGTTGTCGGGCTTCTCCTCCATTATCCCAATATCCGCCATTGTATCTCCAACCACACTCCGGAGATAGGGCCGAGTGCGTTGGCCCACGTCAGCGGGCCAATTACGTAGAAAAGCACCTTTGCCTTCGGGCCTAGGGCAGATCGAGCTTCGGTCCGTTCGCGTCTTTCCACCACACCTTCCAGGCAGCGAGGAGCCGCCCCATCTCCATTGCGTAACGAGGGTCGTCCGAGAGGTCGTTCTGCTCGAAAGGGTCGTTCACCAGGTCGTAATAGTCCTCGTCACCGCGCTTGCGGGCAGGGAAAGGCGAACACGGGTGGATGAAGTTGAACAGCTCTGGATTCTGGACATCGCGCACGTAGTAGACGTACTTGGTACTCGCCGTACGCGCATAGACGGCATAGACGTCACGTGCCAGAGCGTCCTTTCTGCGCCGGCGATCCTTGTAGCGATAACCGACGCCGAAAAGCGTCGAGCGGCTGGGCGCACCGCCTTCGATCGACGGGCGTAGCGATTGGCTGGGAACGTTCGCCGGAACAGGGACCTTGGCGTAATCCAGCAGCGTTGCGTAGACATCGATGGTCGAGACCAGGGTCTCGTTCGTGCGCCCACCCTCCAGCCCAGCGGGCCACGTGAAGAAGACCGGTGTGCGTAGACCCTTTTCGAAGACCGTGCCCTTCGACGCATGTCCATTGGCCCAGCCGTTGTCGATCAGGAAGCAAAAGAGCGTGTTGTCGTACTCCCCCGCTGACTTCAGCTTATCGATGAGCGCCTGCAAGCCGTCGTCGAGCCAGGCCTCCATGGCAAAGGAGGTGCGTTCTAATGATGCGTACTCTTCCGGATCGCCCTTGAAGCCTGCGGGGATCGGAACCTCGAGCCCAGTGAACGGTTTCTGAAAGCGTTCGGGGGGGTCGAAGGGTGTGTGCGGCAGCATCGGGGCCCACCAGACGAAGAACGGTCGTTCCTGCGCATACCGATCGACGAAGTCGAACAGCTGGTCCTGGCTCTTGCGCACGAAATGCCGGAAGCGGACATCGAGTTTCTCGGGTTCCATGAAACCCATCGCCCGCGTGCGACCCTCCCAGTACTTGCCGCCCACGAAGGTCGCATAGCCGGCTTGCTTCAAGAGATTCGGCAGCGACCCCTCCGTAACCAGCTTGCGCGCGGCCTTGTTGTCGTACACACCGCTCTGGTGGGGCCAGCGACCGGTCAACAAGCTGGCGAGCGAAGGCCGGCAGCGCGACATCGTCACATGGGCCGTCGGAAAGACCACGCCCTCTTCCGCAAGGCGGTCGAGCGCCGGCGTCCGAACCAGCGGATTCCCGAGAAAGCCCAGGTGCTCGTAGTCCTGATCATCGGACAAAATCAAGACGATGTTCGGTCGATCGTCTTCCGGAGCGGGACCCAGCGGCGGGGAGAAGTATGGCACGGCCAGTTGGCCCTTTGCGTTGACGTTCCACCAGGCGACGATGTCATCGCGATACGCGCGCAGGCGTTCGGTGAACTCGAGCGATGTCGCAAGATCGTGCGCTTCGCCAGGGTCCTTCTCCAGGTCGAACAGCAGTTCGGTACCGCGGTCGTGGGCGATCATGGCCGTCTCGTTGCCGCGCACGAAATCGACCCCGACGTCTTGCAGGAACAGGATGTACTTCCAGCGCTCGTCGCGAACGTACAGAGCGGCCACTTCGCGGGCGACGTTCGCCCCTCCGCGACCCGAGCCCTGGCCGTTGTAGAGCACGCCACGGATGCGCTCGAAACGCGTCGCGCCACCCGTTTCCAGGGCGGAACGGAGCGACGGCCCGAGTGGTGTCGTCAACTCGATACCTGCGAGGTCCGCAAGGGTCGTATGCAAGGACAGCGACGAAATCACATCGGGAACGACGCGCGGCCCATCGGTTGGACCGATCACCGCGAGCGTTCGAACGCGGCTGCGCTCGTACAACTCGTCGGGCCCGAGCTGGGGCGCACTGCGGGTCGGATCGGCGAGCACAAAGACCCACAACGGGCGCTTTCCCGGACGCGCGCCCAGGGCCTCCAGGAATTGGCCGAGTGCGCGGTCTAGATACGCGCGCCGCGCCGCGGGATCCGACGGTCCGCCATCCTTGGCCGAGGCAATCTCGCGGGTGAACCACAGAAAGCGCGGAGCCTCCGCGCTCTCGGCCAAGAAGGCGGCCAGGCTCTCAGGCGTATCCCCCTGCCCATCGAAGCCGCCGCCCTTCGGCAACCGGCGAAAGAACGTGCCGTATTGAAACGTTCGATAGCCAGCCGTGGCGAGCCCTTCGAGCAGGGTGTGCTCGAGCCGACCACGTTGCGGCCCGGACTGGAAACAGACCCCGGTCTCGCGCGGCCACGCTCCGCTGAGAAGCGCCGTCCGCAGTGGGCGACCGGCGGGCACGGGCACGTGTGTCGCCGGGAAGCGCACCGCCCGTTCCAGGAGCCGATCCAGGACCGGTGTATCGCCTTGGCCTTCGAGTCCGGGCGCGTCCCACAACACCCAGGCGACATCCGGCCGCTCCTGCGCGAGTCCGTTCGCGACCGCAGCCAGGAAGAGGGACGCGAACGCGCATACGCAGGCTCGCCGGCAACCGACGGCTCGAAGAAGCAAGTGCATCACCCCCTGATCCTAACGAGGGAGCCCGCGCCCGAGACCGTGAATCCGACCCAGCTCGAGCCCGCAGCCGGGCCAGGTGGTTCGGGGCGCCGCCCGCTTCCATCATGGCTGAAGACGTATGCGTCGACCCATGCAGGATATGAGCTCCGCATAGCTGTCGTATGCATCGGGACGACGAGCGGTCTTTTCTCGAAAACAGATACCCTTGGCGCGCGGGTCGGTATCTTCCAGCTGTGGTTTCCCCCCGCCGAGTTCTGAAGTTCGGAGGCGCTGCCCTGCGCGATGGTCCCGCGATCGAGCATTGTGCTCGTATCGTCGCCTCGCGATCGGATGCGCGACCGCTCGTCGTTGTCAGTGCCCACGGCGGCGTGACGCGGCTGCTGGAGCGGGCGGTGACCGAAGCCGGCGAGGGCCGCTTCGACTGGGAGGGATTGCGAATTCGGCACAAGACGCTCTTGCGACAGTTGCAACTCGGGGGCGAGCTGGTCGATCGTCACCTGCGTGAGCTGCGCGGAGTTCTCAGCGAGATGGCTCGCGCGCGGCGCACCGACCGGCGCTTGCGCGACGCGGTTCTCTCGTATGGCGAGCGCATCAGCGCACGCATCGTGGCCGAGGTCCTTCGCCAGCGTGGTCTCGATGCGACACCCCTGGATGCGTTCGATGTGGGGCTTGTGGCCCAGCATGTCGACAGCGGTCGTCCCGCCCTGGAACCACCGACCCCCGGTGTGCGCGAAGCGCTCGGGGTGATTCCCGGTATCCCCGTGGTGACCGGCTTCGTTGCTGTCGACAGCGGCGGCGATCTCGCGACCCTGGGTCCGAACGGATCGGATCTGTCGGCGGTTTGGTTCGGTGAAGCCCTGCGCGCTAGCGAAGTCGAGCTCTGGAAGGACGTGCCCGGGTTCATGACCGCCGATCCAAAGGTGGTTCCCGAAGCGCGCCCACTCGCAACGCTCGGTCGTTCGGAAGCCATCGAGCTGGCGATTCACGGCGCGAACGTCCTGCACCCCGGCGCCCTGGAGCCGGCCTGTCGTGCCGATGTGGCCGTGCGTATCAAGAGCCTGGCGGATCCCGAGGCTGCGGGCACGCGTATCCAGAAGGACACCGATCGCTCGGGTCCGGTCGGGCTGGCCCACCACGAGGCCCTATCGCTCTGGACGGAACCCGTCGGATTGGGACACGATCTGAACGCTGTCTTGATCGAGCGCATGTCACAGTTCCGTGCCGCCGGGCTGCAGCCCTATCGCGTGTCGGCATCGGCCACGGGCCTGCATGTCTTGCTCGAGAATGCCCCACATTCGCGCGAGCAGCTCGAAGCCCTTGTGGGCGAGTGGGCGGAAGCGGGCCTCCAGCACGGCCTTTCCAGTCTCGCGATCGTCGGCGCGGGCGTTGGCGATGACCCGCACTGCGCGGATCTCGTACGGGAGGAAGCAGTGCGCCTCGGATTCGTCCTGCGGCGAGCCCCAGGCGGCGCAGGGGCCTCCAGCCAGGTGTTCCTGTGCTCCGCGGATGAAAACGGACCGCTTTTGCGCGCTGTGCATCGCCGGCTTTTCGAAGCGTAGGCGTTCGAGGTTTGTCAGGGGCAAGAATGCGGAAGCGCTATCGGCGCGCATGGGATCTCGCCTTCGCCGCCTCCTCATCACCGTTCCACGTGCACCGACGCCTTCCGCAAGTCCTTCGGCGTTCCCCCCAGCAAGCTACGCGGCGATGCGTGGAGCCAGGCGCACCGCGGCTGAGCACACCTGAGGGTGCGAGATCAGCTATCTCGCTACTTTTTCGCCCGTTTCTTCGAAGCCGAGGGTCGCGGCCGGTTGGGCTCGAGGATGGAGAGGAGCGCCATCGAGGTTCCGAAGGCCTCGCTGCGGTCGAAGACGCGGTCGTTCCAGCCCCCGGAATCTTCGCGGACGGAGACCAGCGTCTCGATGTACTTGGTGCGCCATTCCTCACGCGTCCCACCCTCGAGCATCTCGATGGCGACCGAGGCGTAGTAGTGTCCGTAGTAGAAGTAGTAGGGCGCGACTCCGTAGGGGGGCACGTGTGTGCCCGTTTTCCTACGGCGTACTTCGAGCTCGTTCCAGTGCGTGAAGAAGGCTTCGACCGAGCTTTCGATCTCTTCCAGCGAGGAGCGATCCGCCGCGTAGAGCACGACCTCGACGATCGGTGTACGTGCGATCGCCCCGGGACCTTCGGGCATGCCGCCGTCGGAGTTGTACGCGATGACCCCTTCTTCGAAGCGGCACTTCTCGAGCGCATCGAGCGCGCTGTCGAGAACTCTCTGGGGGACCTTCTCGCCCTGGCGGCGCGCTTCCCAGAGCGCGATGATCGTCGGGGCCGTCATGAAGGGTGATGTGGAAGACCGCGTGCCGCGACGCGCATAGTTCCAACCACCCGTGCCCTTGATCTCGGTTTCGATCAGGGCCTTCACCAGCCACTTGATTCGCTTGTCGACGAGCTTCGAGGATTCTTCGGGCACGAAGTCGCGCTTGCGGAGTTGCAGCAAGAGCTGCAAGGCGTAGGTGTGACCCCACCCGCGTACGTCGTAGCCTCCGGAGAAACCGATATCCATGGGCTTCTCGTCGAGCGTGCGCAGCACGAAATCCACCGCGCGCTCGACCGCTTTTCGTACCGCTTCTGACTCGCCGTACTGGGGCGACTCGATCAAGGCCCAAGCGGCGATCGACGTGCCGCCAACGCGATAGCCCGGAGGAATGAGGCCCTTCTCCCGATAGACGCCTTCATAGGGCCATTCCTCGCGCACGTCCTCGTCCCCGAGGCTTTCCTGGCGTGCGAGAAGGATCTCGACGCTCTTCTCGATCAAAGAGGTCAGGTCGTCGGCAGCGACTGTGGGGGAGGCGAGGAGGAGCAGCGAGATTGAAAGCATGTCGAACCAATGCGGCGCTTCGGGTTCATTTTTCCGGAGCGCCCTTTTCATCCAGCGAGTGGTTGTTGCGGACCGTATTGCCTTTTTCGACGAAGACCACCTTACCCTCGATCAGGTTGTCCACGACGATGTTCCCGGTACATTCCCGATCGAAGTGCAGGGCGGCTTCCTTGGCACCTCGAATCGTGTTGTTACGCACGATGTTGCGTACGTTCAGGCCTTCCTTGGGGATCAAGTGGTACCACCAGGCCCACACCCCGATCAGGCAGCCGTCGATGTTGTTGTACTCGACGACACTATCCACACAGTCGTTTAGCACGATGCCCCAGAAGACATCGCGGATGTCATTGCCAATCGCACGGTTGCGCTCGCAGAAGTGATCGAAGTCGATGGCCTCGTCATCGATGTGCTCGAAAACGCTTCCCTCGACGACGCAGTCCACCGCGTTGTAGAACGCCACGCCGCGACCGTAGAGGTTGCGGAAGATGCAATTACGCACGGTGACGTTCGGGACCGGCGGTGCGGTGCGGCCGACCTCGTACTGAAAGGGTGAAGCGACCCATACGGCCGTGCGTAGATGGTGGCCCGGCATGGGAACCGAAGCGATGCGTCCACCGTCGAAGGACATGTGCTCGAAGACCGCATTGCCGTCGGCGGTCGTCTTGAAGAGCTTGCAGGAGTATCCGACACGGCTCCGGACGGGAATGTCCTGCTGGAGCGGCGTTGCCAGATGCAGCCGCTTGCCTTCGACGCGAACGACGGGCGTGAAGCGATAGTCCAGCGTCTCTCCGTCCCCGAAGAATTCCTCGCCGATCGGCGGTAGCAATTGCACGAGCGAGACACCCACGAAGTCCTCGGTGCTGGTCAAGGCGAGCTCGGTTGCACCCTTCGCCGCAGGCTCGGCGACGAAGACGGGGGCGGGTAGGGCGAAGAGCGCGCCTTCGCAACCGCGCAGGGTGACGCCGGCGGGCACGAAAACCGTGGCCGTGATGACATAACGACCTGGACCGAATTCGACGGTGCCACCAGTCTTGATCAAGGAATTGAGGGCGTCCTGGAGGGTCCGGGAGCCCGAGCCGTTGAAGTCGCCCGTGCCGTCCTGCCGAACGCTGATGGTCGGCCGAGCCTCCTCGGGCGCGAGCTTGGCGCCGGTTTCCTGGATGGCGCCGAGGGTCACGGCCAGGCAGCCGAGAAGAGTGATCATCTGCAGCATGGGGGATCGGCCGGTCCTGACCGGCCTCCTGCGAGTCTACGCGATCGACTCCAGGATCGTTTGACCCGCGTGGTTGGGGTATGTTCTTGCTCCCACTCGGAAGGGCTGAGTGGAAAGAAAGTGGCGGAAAGAAAGTAAGGACGAGCGACGCCGTGCCCGAAATTTTCGGAGACCTCTCCGCGACCGACCCCAAGTCGGTGTTGATCAACCTCGGGTTGGTCCTGCTTTTGGGGCAGATTCTGGTCTGGCATTACCTGCGCTTTTCGCCGGTGCTTTCGAACAAACGCAAGTTTGCCAGGGTTCTCGTTTTCATCGCGGCGACGACGATGATGGTGATCACGATCGTGAAGACCTCGTTCGCCCTGTCCCTGGGGCTGGTCGGCGCACTCTCCATCATCCGCTTTCGGACCCCGATCAAGGAGCCAGAAGAGCTCGCCTATCTGTTTCTCGCAATCGGTCTGGGGCTGGGCCTCGGCGCAAATCAGCGCCTGACGACGTGCATGATCTTCGTCGTGCTCCTGATCTACCTCGCGGCGCAGAGCTGGAACCGCGGGACCACCCTGCCTCCGCGCATGCTGATGCACGTCTCCGGGACGATCCAGGACGCCGAGGCCGACGGAGCGGGCGGAGCCGAAACGGCGCTGCGCGAGGTGCTGGCAGCGGTCAGCAATGGCACGACCCAGGTCGATTTGCGCCGGGTCGATGCAGAAGGAGGCAATTTCAACGCGACAGTCGTGTTGGATCTCTCGAATTCCGATGAAGTGGGAGCCATGGTTTCTCGCATTCAAAGAGCGCTGCCCGGTGGTTCGGTCAGCATCGTCGAAGGCAGCGGCCTCGACTAGCCGGCAATGCTCGTCAAGGACGAGGGCGGCCGTGGATTCGGGGTGGGGTTGGCCATCCTGGTCGTCGGAGTCTCAATCGGGCACTTCGCCCGACCGCTGCGCTGGTTCGAGAGCGTCGAACCGGCGACCGGCGACCCGCCGACGATGCGCGATGTCAGCCTGGCACCGAACCTGACCCCGAACCCCAATCCGCGGCCCCTCGAGGACAACGGGCTGCTGACCCTGGCCTTCGACATTCCGGAGAGCTCCGCGCAGACGTTGCAACGGGTTCGCGACCTGGCCACGGAGCGTGGCGTCATCGTTCAGGCCGACGACGATACTGTGCTCGCGACGATCCGCGCCGATGGCGGAAAGCCCATGGAGGCGGACATCCGCATCAAGGGCGACTGGACCGATCACGTCGAGGGTGACAAGTGGTCCTTGCGCATCAAGCTGGCGGACGAGCGGCTGCTCGGGATGCGCGTGTTCTCGATTCAGCGACCCATGACGCGCGGCATGATGTGGGAATGGCTTGCGCACAAGGCTGCCAGCAAGCTGGACGTCCTCGCGCCGCGCTCGACCTTCTGCAACGTCGTCATCAACGGGAACCCGAACGGCGTCTACTTTCTCGAGGAGCATTTCTCGAAGGAGATGATCGAATCCCAGGGACGGCGCGAGGGCCCGATCGTTCTATGGGATGAATCGACGCACTGGTCGGTGCTCTTGCACAAAGCGCGTGTTCCGTCGAAGGACGTGTCGTTACCCATGTCGCGTTCGCTCGGGCCAGCCCATGCCGTTGGTTCCAGCTCAATCCGGGCCTACGGTGAGCGCCGTTTGAGTTCGATCGAAAGCCTGAACGCGATGCTCCTGTCAGCTCTCGACAAGATGCGCGCGTTGCGGGCGCAGGGTGTGTTGGGACAGGAAGCCAACGGACGCTTGCGGGCGTTGCAAGCCTACTACGACCTACAAGGCCAGACGCTCGAACAGTTGGTCGATGTCGATCGGTTGGCGCGTTATCACGCAGTGGCGTCTCTGTTTCAGATCAGCCACTCGCTGATCTGGCACAACATGCGCTTCTATCACGACCCCCTGGTGGATCGCCTCGAGCCGATCTCGTTCGACAACATGCCCCACGAGCCATCGATGCGCGAACCCGTGCCCTTCCGCTCGCGAAGCCTCGTATCGCAGTTTGCCAACAGCCCCGCCTACTACGACGGTCTGTACATCTGGATGGGGCGCATCGCTGCTCCCGATTGGCTCGACGAATTTTTTGCCGAGGTGCAGCCCCAGATCGAGGTGTTCGAGGCCGCCCTGGCCGCGGACGAGCCGCTGCCCGGTCGTATGCGCTTCTCCTCGATGAAGCAACGCTTGCGTGCTCAGTCGATTTATCTGCGCAAGGCGCTCTTTCCGCCCGACCCCGTCAACTTCGAGGCTTTCTACGAGCTAAGGGACCCGCAGGCGACGAACCTCGAGGGCGGGATCGCGGTGGATGCCTGGTCGACGACGCTGACACCGACCGTCATCGAGGGCTTTCGCTTCAGCAATGGGGCGACCGTCTCACCTGCGTCTGCGTTGAGCCCCCATGCGCTAGGGGCACATGTGCGCGGAGAAGCGGTCGTACTGCCGCGGGATGGGCGCAGCGTGACGTTTCGTTTCGATCTCGACGAACGTCTGGCCAATCTGGAGACGGTCGAACAACTGAAGGACTCGGTCCAGGAATCCGTGCAGGATCGAGGGCCGTTGGAGCTGGACGTGGACGTTCTGTACCGACCGATCGCCGCTGAGCAGATCGCTGAGGAGGTGCTGATGTTTCGGCCCCGCGATCCCAAGTGGACCCAGCAGAAGGGTCGCCCATCTGCGCCGAGCCTGGAAGAGCTGCTCGAGGACCATCCGTATCTGGTTCACGATAGCGCGCGTGGCGAAGTCGAGATTCCCCCGGGGATCTGGGAAATCGATGGTGACCTCGTCCTTCCGCGCGGCCTCAGCCTGCGCTTACGTCACGGCACGACCCTGCGCTTCGACGAGGATGCCATTTTGCTGAGCGAGGCACCCCTCCAGTTCCATGGAGCAGCGACCGGAAAGGTCATCTTGGAGCCGAAAGAGGGCCTGGCCAGCTGGAAGGGAGTCTGCGTTCTGGAGGCCGATGGAGTCTCGGAATGGCAGAACGTCATCGTCCGCAAGACCGATGCGGTTTCGCGCGCGGGCTGGATCTTGACCGGCGGGATCACGTTCTATCGATCTCCGATCACGATGCGCCACGTGCTGATCGAGGGCACGTTGGCTGAAGACGGGACAAACTTCTTCGGTACGAACTTCCTGCTGGAGAACGTCGAATTCAAGGCCTGCGTTTCCGACAGCTTCGACGGCGATTTCGTCACAGGCATCGTGCGAAACTGTACTTTCCAGGACGGGTTGGCCGACGGCGTCGACCTCAGCGGAAGCGACGTTGAAATTGTCGACTGCACGTTCTTGCGTATGGGTGACAAGGCGATTTCCGCCGGCGAGGACAGCACGGTTCGGGTACGCGGCGGGGAAGCCCGTGACATTTCGATCGGGATCGCGGCCAAGGACCGCAGCAACGTGTTCGCGGAGGGCATGACGATTCGTAACGCGAAGAACTACGCGCTGGCGGCCTTCATCAAGAAACCACAGTTCGGGCCGTGCACGCTTTCCGTGACGGGGTTGACCATCGAGGGCTCGGTCCGCGGGGATGCCTTGGCGCAAACGGGGTGTGTGTTGGAGATCGATGGCGTTGCTTTCCCGGCGCAGGATCTCGATGTCGACCGGCTGTACAAGGAGAAGATCCTTGGTCAGTAATATCGAATCGAGTCCGGACCCCGAGAGCCTTCGCTATGAGCTGAAAGTCGCCGGCCAAGAGGCTTCCTATCATCGACTTCGAATGGCTCTGGAGCTGCAGCCCGAGGCGATCCGTACGCTTTATCCACCGCGGCAGGTTCAGAGCATCTATCTGGATTCACACTTCGGGTGCGCGCTGGAGGAAAACCTGGCCGGGATCAGCCACCGCGAAAAGCTTCGCCTCCGCTGGTATGGGGCGGAGACGAGGGGGGTGGTCGGCAAGCTCGAATTGAAAGTGCGTGAGAACATGTTGGGCTGGAAACGCACGACCCAGGTCGATCGGCGCCTTGATGTTCAAGGCGCTCTGCGAAGCGAATTCGCGCGCGAGTTGCAGGCCTCTTTACCGGACGCATGGCGGCTGCGCATGGCAGGCCTTGAGCCCGCGCAATGGATCTCGTATGAGCGCGAGTACTTCATCACCGCGGATCACAAGGTGCGCTTGACGATCGATCGCAACGTGCGCACGTGGGATCAAAGATGGCGTGGTCGGCTTTCTGCGAGAGCCCTCGACGAGACACCGAAGGGGCGCATTTTTGTGTTGGAGCTGAAGTGCTCTCCGGAAGCGATCGAAGTGGCGGAGGCGTTGGTGCAACGGCTGCCCTGGCCGGTTGGGCGCTGTTCGAAGTTCGTCCTGGCCAGCGACCCCACGCACGGCCCGACCCCATCCCTCGAGCCGATTTGAAGTGCCATGACACGCGTCCTCGCCATGTCGGTCGGTTTGCTGGCCATTACCCTACTTCTGCGCTGGAGCGAGAACTGGGGGGTGCGGGGCGAGGTGGCGGCTCCCGAGATAGGGCTCGATATCGTTGTTTCGTCGCGGGGCACGCTGCTGCCTGCGCGGGTCGTGCATGCGCGTAGCAGGCTCCACGAAGCCATCGTTGCCGGTGAGCGGATCCTGGTCGAAGCGGACGACGCGCCAGCGGGGCTTCGCGCTGCATCCTTCGGGGCCGATCACGAGATCGCCGACTACCGGAACTTCGCGATTGCGGAAGGCAGGGGTGCGGTCGAGGAAATGCTGGCGTGGCTGGTCGCGCGGCCGGTGCCATCGATTTGCATCCTGGGTACGAGTGGCGACGTGAGCCCGGACGGGGCCAGTGCGAAGGCGAGCTTCGACGAGGTCCTGGAAGAACTCGGGGCCCAGGCGCGACCCCATGACCAAAGCCCATGTAGCTGGGCCTACATCGGCGTTCGGCTCGAGGCGGGCTGGGTGCCCTTGGCAGAGTCGTATTCAGAGAGTTCGGGTGTGGTGCTGCTCTTCACGGTGGGGCGAGATCTGCGCGCGTATGCGGACCACACACCGGATTTCGTGGTGAGCCATTTGGGGGGTGTTCAGGAGATACCGATGGAGCGCGATGCGACGCGGGGCTGGGTAGCCGGGCGCGTCGATCGGCATCGAGCGAGTGTCGGCGAGGTGGAGCGCCCAGGGTTGCTCTTCGATCCCGAGGAAGCCGAAGGCGGGGTAGCCTCGATCGGCTGGGATGCGGTCCGGCTGGGGGTGCGCCCGTACCTGTCGACCCAGCTGGCCTTCCCGGAGCGGGCGGAGCCTGGCGGGCGTAGCGCTGTGTGTGAGGTGTGGGTGGATGGGGTGCTGGTGAAGACCCGCGAGCTGATGGATGGAGCGAGCTGGGCGAGCTGGGCGGTGGATCTCGGGGCCTATGCCAGGAAGACGATCCGCCTGGAATTGCGCACGCGATCGAGGATGGCGAAGGGGGTAAATATGCCGGCGGTGGTGTGGGGGGCCCCGCAGTTGCATTGGCGGGCTGAGTAGGGCTCCTGCGGGGGGAATTGCCCGTATCGGGAGGGCAATCGGGCATTTTGGGGGTCAGGGTGCGCTTCGGAGCCATCCCAAACCCCCACCCACCCCCATAAAGGGGTAGCAACCCACAGACGGACCACCGGCCGAGCCGGTTGCGTTTTCCACGGAGGTTTCTTCACCCAACCCTCGTTATCCTCCGCCCCGCCATGACGGTCGAACCTGAAAAGCGCCCGGAGCTGCGCGACCTGGAGGCCGTTCTGCGCGGCGAGGTCAGCGTTGCGCTCGCGGGCTTCCTGGAGGACGTCCACCCCGCGGATCTCGCGGACTGGATAGCCGAGATCGATCCGCCCGATCAGGTGCGTATCGTGGCGTCGCTTTCGACCGAGGCGCGCTCGGAGCTTCTGCGCTTTGCGGACGACAGCATTTGCGAGGACGTGCTGCGCTATCTCGATGTGCCGCAAATCGCAGCGGTCGTAGAAGAGCTCCCTGCGGACGAGGCCGTCGACCTCCTGGCGTTGACGGAAGAGGGTACCGAAGAGCAGGTTCTGAAGGTCGTCGATCTGGAACGTGCTCAGGGGCTCCGCCAGCTTCTGAGGTATGACGCGGAGACCGCTGGCGGTCTCATGACGAGTGAGTTCGTCAGTGTGTCGCAGGACGTACACGTCGGCGACGCGATCAAGCACATTCGGAACGAAGAGACGCCGGCCGGTGAAGAAGAGACCGGTGTTTTCGTCGTCGACGGTGACGGCAAACCCATCGGCTTCGTCTCTGACCGTGAGCTGCTGACGACGCCGATTCACACTCCGGTGATCGAGGTGATGGAGACCGACCTCATCACCGTCCACGTCCAGGACGACCAGGAGGAGGTCGCCCAGCTCGTTCACAAGTATTCGTTTGCTGCCGTGCCGGTCGTCAGCGACGACGGTGTGCTCATCGGTGTCATTGCCGCTGACGATGCGCAGGAGGTGCTTGCTGAGGAAGCCGAAGAGGACATCCTGCGCCTGGTCGGTACCTCGCCCGAGGAGACCCAGACCTACCTACCTGTTCTCACCCGTGTTCGGCACCGCTTGCCGCTCCAGGCGCTCACGGTGCTGGGCGGGCTTCTGACCGCATGGATTCTCGACGTATTCATGGGGCCGGGTTCCGAGTCCACAAGTACGACCGATATCCTGCGCTACTTGCCCATCATCATCGGGTTGGCGGGCAACGTCGGTATCCAGTCCTCGACCATTCTCGTGCGCGCCTTTGCCACCGGCGAGGTTTCCCAGGACCGTGAATTCTCCGTGCTCGGCTCCGAGGTGCTCGTCGGGTTTCTCATCGGAACGATTTGTGGCATTACGACCATGGCAATGGCCAGCTACATGGAAGGTGGAGGCGCGGCTGCGGTCACTTTTGGAAGCGCGCTCGGCCTGGCAATCACGATTGCGGTCGTGTGGGCGGCGTTGCTCGGCTGCGTCGTTCCCATCGCTTGCCAGCGCCTTGGAATCGACCCGGCGATTGTCGCGGGGCCTTTCTTGATCACACTCAGCGACATTTCCGGCGCTTCGATTTTCGTTGGAACCACGTCCCTGTTCATGGAACTCGGCAGTTGAACCTTGAACCTCGCTAGCCTACGGCGCGGCTGGATGCGCTTGCTTTGGGCCGCGGCGGCTATTGGGCTGCTCGCCGTGTTCTTGATGGCCTACGTTTGCCAGGTCTATCGTGTCGACAGCGGATCGATGCGGCCGACAATCTTTGGTGGTCGCGCCCAACCCGATGTTGAGCGTCAAGACGAGTGGGTGTTGGTACGCTTTCAAGACGCGCCGCTGCCCGAGCGCTTCGACCTCGTGGTGTTTCGCTCTGAAAACGGTGGTGATCCGATGGTGAAGCGTGTCGTTGGGCTTCCCGGAGAGGAAATCTTCATCTTCGAGGGCGACCTCTTCATCGGCGGCGAGCTCTTACCGGCCGGAACGCCGCGGCCAGCCCCGATTCCTGTATTCGACGATCGCTACCAGGTGCTGGAAGAGTACTTCGAGTACAAGCGCGCCACTGAATTCGAGAAGAGTCCGTGGACGCACGAGGTCGCAGCCACGCGTGGGCTCGATGCGCGCGACGTCCCGCCCGGCAGCCAACAAGGCATGATGCTCTACCACCCTGACTTGCGCGACAGTCACCTGGACCGCGATGGCAGGCGTCATCCCGGTCTGCGCCAAGTCAACGATGGTGCCATCGAGTGCCAGTTCCAGATTCGCGAGGCCTTGCCCGATGCGGCCCTGCGTTTTCGACTCGTCGAGGAAGGCGATTCGTTCGAGGTCGAATTGAGCGGCTTCGAAACCGCAGGAGAAGAGGCCAAGCTCGCCGTGTTGCGTATCCTCCGCTGGAACCCCGAAACACTCTCGCGCGAACAGGGCCGACCCCGCCGCGATGTTCTCACCGAGGTTCCGGTCAATGTCCCGCCGAAAGACTGGATTCATATTCGCTTCACGAACATCGACAACGTGCTCACGGTCGAATCTCCCGAGTTGCGCGTCAAGGTTCGAGCGACCTACGAGCAGAACGTGCCCTACCCGGGCCGAAAACGCGCCGGAGACAAGAGCATCGGTCACCGAGTCGCCTTTGGAGGAGAACAGGTGCGCGCTGGTTTTCGAGCCGTACGCGTACTTCGCGATCTTTTCTACATCGACGATGGAAGCAACGCCACGGAACGGCCGCTGCTCATAGGCCGAGATCGCTGCTTCGTGCTTGGGGACAACTCGGCCTTCAGCTCGGATTCGCGGCACTTCGGTCCGATCGAGCTGTCTCGCCTGGTGGCCCGGCCCATGGCGATCGTCTGGCCCAAACCGCGCTGGCTGGAATCTGTCGAATTGCCGTGAGCGGTCCGTCCGAGAATCCGCGGAACCCGGACGCAGCTCGTGGGTTTCTCTCTCCGATGAGTCACGGGAGTTCGGAATCCATGCCGCAGGATGTCGGCGCTTCTTGGATGCTTCGTTATCAGCAGGGGGACGAAAGCGCCTTCGACCGGCTCGTCGAGCACTACTCCGGCAAGCTCTTCGCGGTGCTGACACGCTTCCTCGGGCCGGTGCCCCAACGCGAGGACCTCGTCCAGGAGGTTTTTCTGCGCGTCATTCGCGCACGCGAGCGCTACGAACCGACGGCAAGGTTTTCCACCTGGATCTACCGCATTGCCTTCAACCTTTGTGCGAACGAGCGTCACCGCAATCTGGCTCGCGCCGCGCGGCCTCTGGACCCCGGAGGCGACGACAGCCCTGGGATCGTGTTTGAGGACGAGCGCGTCGATCCTCCCTTCCGATCCCTCGAACGCGAAGACACCTCCGCGCTCGTACAGCGTGCGATCGCTGAGCTGCCCGATCGGCAGCGCATGGCGCTGATCCTCGCCAAGTATGAAGACCACTCCTACGCCGAGATCGCTCGTGCGCTGGAGACGAGTGAAAAAGCCATCAAGTCCATGATCCACCGTGCGCGCGAAAATCTTCGCGTCGCCTTGGCCCCCTTGTTCGAGGAACAGAACCTGTGAGCGCCCTTCGATGTGAAGATTTCCGTGCGTTGGTCGCCCGACACTTGCGCCCCGGGAAACCCGGCCGCGAGCTGTTGCCCGCCGGCGAATCCGTTGCGTGGCACACGCACCTGGTCGAGTGCGCAGATTGCCGCGAGTTTCTTGCCGAGGAAGGCCGGCTCGATGAACTGCTTGCCGCTGTTCCTGAACCCGAACTGCCCAGTGCGCTTGCCGCGCGCGTACGAGCTGCTCTGGAGCCTGCTCGTCGCCGGCAGCGCGAAGAAGAGCATCTCGATCTGCTCCTTGACGGCCTGCCAGAGCCTATCGCGCCCGAGGGAATGTCGGGACGTGTGCTCGCAGGCCTACGGGCCGAGCGCGCCCCGGCCAAGTGGACGCTTCTACGGGGGCGCGGACTCGCCCTCGCGGCAGCGGTGCTCGCGCTGCTACTGACCATCGCAGGAAGAGCGTTGCTTTTCCGCGAGAGCTCCACCCCCGAAGAGGTCGCCTATATCCGTACGGAGCTTATCGACGAAGACGAGTTGATCGTCTATGCCCTCGAGAACTGGGAGCTCCTGATGAGCGATGACATCGAGGTCTACATGGCCAGCCTGGACCCCAGCGAACGGATTCTGCTCGAGCTCGAAGACCTCGACGAGCTAATGGAAGAAACCGAAGAGGATGGCCGATGAACATCATGAGCCTCACACGCCTCTCCGCCCTTGGGGTCGCCCTCTTCATCGGAGCGAATTCGCTCTGCGCTGCGTACAGCAGCACGCAAACAGACAGGCTGGAGCGCCTGCTCGAGGAGCGCACACCCCAAGAGCGAGCACACCTGACGGAGCGCCTCAAGAAGTTGCGCAGGCTCGGTCCGGAAGAACGCCGCGCGCTCCTCGACCGTGCGCGATCGCTGCACGAGATGGAGAAACGCGCTCACAAGGTGGCTCCGGATGACCTGCGCCGGCGATTGCGGGCCGACCCACAGAAGGCCCCGCTCGTTTGGCGTCATCACTTCGAGTCGGAACTGAGATCCCACGGGCGTCGTCAGGTCGAGAAGCTACCGCCGGAGGTACGTCGACGCCTGCGCAACGCTACTCCGGAGGAACGCCAACGCATCCTGCGCCGGGTTCAATCCAAGCACATGGACTTGAAGCGGCTCGGTCGCACCCTGAACCTGGACCCGGCGGAAATCAAACGCATCGAAGGGCTGGGTGCCAAAGAGCGCTCTGCGGCATATCTTGGGCTTCGCCGCCAGCTGATCGAATTCGTCGTCAAGCGTGACGGGCTGCCGAAGGGCCTCACGCTGAAGGAATGGAAGCGCTTGCGATCGCTTCCCGACATCGAGTTCTTTCGCGCTCTGCGCGAGCGCGGCTTCGATGCCCGCGATTTCCACAGGCGTTCGGGGCCTCCGCTACGCCCGAAGGGCGCACCCCGAAGACGGTAGGCCCCGGAATTCGTAGTAGACTCCGGGCATGGCAGCTGGACGGACGAGAATGAAGCCGGATTGCGTGCCGGCGGTGACGCCGGAGAGGATCTTCAGCGATCGAGCTCCGCGGATGGTCATCGATCTGCGCAGCCCATCGGAGTTCGCGGAGGATCACATTCCCGGAGCCGTGAACCTGCCGCTCTTCGACGATGACGACCGGCGTGTGATCGGTACCCTCTACAGGTGGAGCGGTCCTGACGAAGCCTTTCGCGAGGCATCGTCCCGCACCCGGGATCGGATCGAGGATTTTGTAGCCCAGGCCGCGCGGCTCTTGGGTCGCGAGTTGCCCGACCTGGACCTCCCCGACGCGGTTGGCGAACGGACCCGCGCCGGTATCGCCGACATGGAAGAGCGCCTCTCGCTCATGCCGCTCGAAGCCGAGGACCCGGTCGTTCTGCATTGCTGGCGCGGTGGGCTGCGCTCGCGCAGCATCGTCGCCTTTCTTTACGAGCTCGGCTGGGAGAATGTGGCCGGGCTAGAAGGCGGCTACAAAGGCTATCGGGCCGCGGTGCGCGATCACATCGCGGCCTGGGAGGCTCCGCCTTCTTTCTGTCTGCGTGGACTAACCGGTGTCGGCAAGACCCTGGTCCTGCGCGAACTCGAAGCCTTGCGCCCCGGTTGGACGATCGATCTCGAGGGCCTTGCGGCGCATCGCTCCTCCATCCTTGGCGCCGTGGGCTTGGCCCCCGTTTCGCAAAGGCGTTTCGAATCGCTCCTGGCCCAGCGCCTACACGCTGGGTTTCCCGGTCCCGTGGTCTACGAAGGTGAGAGCCGCAAGGTCGGCGACATCATCCTGCCCGAGCGCATCTGGCGCTCGATGGAAGCGGCCCTCGATCTCGAGCTGGTCGCCCCCGTTGAACGACGCGTGCAGGTGCTGGTCGAGGACTACCTGGCCGACGACAGCAACCGCGGGCAGCTGGAGGAGCGACTTCCATTCATCGAAAAGCGCCTGGGCGCGCGCAAGTGGAACGGGGCCCTGGTCGAGCTCCTGCGCGGCGGGCGCGAAGAGGAGCTCGTGCGCATCTTGCTCGAGAGATACTACGACCCGCTCTATCGCCATTCCGAAAACCACAACAACGGAGGCGGCCGGGACTACGCGCGTTCATTCGATACAAGCGATCCACGTGCCTGTGCGCGAGAGATCGCCGCGTTCATCGAGGAGCAGCCGAAGTGTCCGCATGCGCCCTAGAGGTTGCGCCGCAAGAGGGCTGCACCTTCCCGCGCTTGGGCGTAGAGTTCGTACGCTGACGCGATGGAGCGTAGACGCTTCAGCAGGTAGCCAGGACGTAGGTAGAAGCGGCGGTTGAAGCGTCGTTTCAGGCGCAGAACCTCCGTCGAGGTCAGCGTTCTCGACGGCAGGAACCCGTCGGCTCCACCCTGATCCATGACCAGGTCCTCGGCCTCACACAGTCCGAGTTTCAGCGCACTGTCACGAAACGCCGTGCCCGAACGCGGAACGGCGACGTTCAGGCTGAGAAAGTCCAGCTCGAGATCCAGGGCGAGCTGCAGCGTGTGCTCGAGGGATGCCTCGGTCTCTTCGGGCAGACCCAGGATGAAGGTACCCACCGTGCGTAGGCCGGCACGCTTGGCCGTGCGGAACCCCTGACGCACCGCGTTCGTGTCGTAGCCCTTGCGCGTGGCTTTCAGAACAGTTTCGTCCGCGCTCTCCGCGCCGAGGATGACCGTATGGCAGCCGCCGCGTCGCATCGCGTGGGCGAGCCCTTGATCCAGGGTGTCGGGTCGTGTGAAAGCCGTCCACGAGAGATCGCCGCGTTCCGCGAACGCATCGAGGAGCTCGAAAGCTCGCTCGCGCTTCAAGCCGAAGGTCTGGTCGAGAAAGAAGATCTCACGCGTCCCCCTGGCGCGCAGGAAGTCGATCTCCTCGAGCACATCCGCGACGGGTCGCGTCTGGAACCCGAGCGTTCCGATCACACAGAACGTGCAAGGGTAGGGACAACCGTAGTCCGTGAGCATGGTCGCGAAGCGGCGCTCGCGGGCAAAGGAGAACCGATAGCCCCGCTCTGGAAACAACTCGTGGCGTGGCCTTGGGATGCGAAAAGAACCACGACGCTGGCGGGGCTCGAGGCTCTGTTGACGACGCGGCCGACCGTCCCCGTCCCGCAGGGTCATGTCCTCGATACCCTCACGTTTTCCGCTGAGGTAGGTACGGACATCCGCGTTGGCAAAAACATGGGCCGCGGCTTCGATCCAGGGTTCTTCGCGCAGGCGCTCCTCGCTGGCCTCGTGCAAGACGTCGCCGAGGGCGATGATGCGGACCCCCTCACGCGCCAGTGCCGCACCGAAGGCGCGATCCTCTTCCCAGGAAACCGATCCGACGAGCATCACGCAGGCCTCGGGAGCCACGCTGCGCACGCGGGCCAGCGAGGCTTCGGGCGTCAGCCTTTCCGCCATGGCGTCGATGACCGTCAACTCATGCTCTTCGGCCAGCGACCCCGACAGAACCAGGAGATCGATCGGGTGGAACAGATAGTTCGACTTGGTCGTCTTCGAGCACAAGTAGTCGCGGATGTAGATCCGGCGACCCGGGGGGTTCAACAGTAGGACTCTCATGGGCGCCGGAGCGTCGGCTGCGGCTCGAGCGCCTGAGCCGCGAGTTCTTCTCGGACCGCAGCCTGCACGAGCGCGACGCTGAGGTTCGTCATGCATTCCGGCCGGCCGCGGAAACAGCCACCGAGCTTGTTGTCGTGCACGTTCAGACACGGGCTGCATGCCGGCGGATTCCATAGCGCGAAAGCCCTGCGCCCGATCGGCCGGTACATCTGCGGTGTTTCGGGCCCGAAGAGCCCGAGAGTCGGCGTGCCCAGGGCCGCGGCGATGTGCATCGGTCCCGAGTCGTTCGACACGACGACGCGGGCGCTCTCGAGCAGTGCGCACAGCCCGCCGACCGACAGGCGCCCCGACAGGTCGATGAACCCTCCCTCGCTCAACTTGCCGGCCCGGACCCGAATCTCGTGGGCACGTCCGCGCTCACCCTCGCTGCCGATCAGGCAGACGTTGAGACCATCCTCGAGCACGAGGCTGCGAGCTAGCTCCGCGAAGCGCTCCGGCGGCCAGCGTCGTTCGAGGGACAGGTGTCCCGCATTCGGGTTAAGAACGACGAACCCACCACGGCGCCCGTTGGCCGCGAGCAGGGCTGCTGCACACTCGGCTCGATCCCTATCGGACACGGCATAGGGCAGCACGTCATCCGGCTCGATCAAGGTCCCATCCTCGCCGCCCGCGAGGGCCCGGAAGTTCCGCGCCACGTGCCAGGAGCGGCGAAAGGGTGACCACTCGGTGTGGAGTCCGCCCCGCAACATGAGCTTGGCTGCGAAGCCCACGCTGCGCGGGGCACCGCTCAATACCGATAGCACCGCGGAGAAGTGCGTGAAGAACTCGAAGTCGTAGACCACGTCGTAGCGCAGCTTCCGCAGTCGAAGAACCAGCGCAAAAAGGCGTTCGACGATGCGCCACCAGCTGGTCGAGACGTCCAGGGTGTGCACACGGTCGAAGGCGCCGAGGCCCTCGGCGAAGGCGCGGTTTCCGATCAAGGTCAGAAGCTCGAGCGAAGCTTCGGGATGCCGTTTGCGCAGCGACTTCGTGGCCGGGGTCAGGAGCTGCAGGCTTCCGATGCCCCAGAACTTGATCAGCAGGACACGCTGTGCCTCCCCGGCGCAACGGGGTCCGACAGCACGAGCTCCGCGACGCCGTCGGGCGAGTGGCCTCAGGAGTTGGAAGGCGGGTCGGCCTAGAAAGCGGTCGGCCCGCTGCAGGGTCTTCATCGAAACGGCCATGCGATCCCATCGTAGCCGGCCTGCGTCCTCCCGGCACCCAAGGCGCGACTCCGGAGTTGCCATCCGCTGGAAACCTCACCTCTGTTTGGCCTATTCAAGTACGGGGGAGCTTGTCGATCTTCGGGACCACACGTATCCTGGCTCGCTCGTTTCCCGTCGCGAAGGCCCTAGTCAAGGGCGTTTCGACGACCCCAGACGCTCTTCTTCAAACCCGAGTACTCCTCGCCCTCGACCCGCAAGCGCCTCCCTCCATGTGCGGATTCATTGGTGTCTACGGCCCTGAAGGGGTGGATGTCGCTCCCGAGATCTACGAAGGTCTTCTGGCGATTCAGCACCGCGGCCAGGACGCCGCTGGGATCACGACGTTCACGGACACCTTCCACGTCCGCAAGGCGGAGGGCATGGTGCGGGACGTCTTTCGCTCCGATGACATGGAGCGACTGCGTGGCAACCTCGGCGTGGGGCACGTGCGCTATCCGACGGTCGGCGTCGGCAGCGCCGAGGACGCCCAGCCCTTCCACGTGACCTTCCCGGTCGGGGTGGCCATGGCCCACAACGGCAACGTCACGAACTTTCTCGAGCTGCGCGAGTCGTACATGACGAATTGCGGGGCGCGGCTGAACTCCTCCTGCGACCTCGAAGTCCTGCTCTATGTGTTCGTGCGGGCACTTTCGGAGCGTGCCACCCCCAAGAACCCCGTCACCCCCGACGATGTGTTCGCGGCCGTCCGGGCGGTCTACAACGAAGTGAAAGGGGCTTATTCGGTCTGCGCCGTGCTCCCGGATGTGGGCCTGGTGGCTTTCCGCGACCCCTTTGGAATCAAGCCGATCGTTTTCGGTGTCAAGCACACGACCGACGGCAAGTGGTTCGCGGTGGCTTCGGAGAGCGTCGTCCTCGATGTCGCGGGCTACAAGGAGGCCTCCGACCTGGCCGCCGGAGAGGCCATTTTCATCGACAACGACCGCAACGTTCACAAGAAGAGGCTCGCGAACCAGCCCCACCACCCCTGTGTTTTCGAGTTGGTCTACTTCGCCCGGCCGGACTCCCTGCTCGACAAGATCTCGGTCTACAAGACCCGCCGGCGCTTCGGCGAGGCCCTGGCGAATCAGTGGGTGGAGTCCGATGCTCCGACTCCGGACGTCGTGATGCCGATTCCGGACTCCTCGCGCGATGCAGCCATGTCGATGGCGAACACCCTCGACATTCCCTATCGCGAGGGACTGGTCAAGAATCGCTACATCGGCCGCACGTTCATCATGTCCAGCCAGGGCAAGCGCCAGTCCTCGGTACGCCGCAAGCTGAACACGATCGCGCTCGAGTTCAAGGACAAGGCGGTGCTGCTGGTCGACGACTCGATCGTGCGTGGAAATACGGCCAAACGCATCGTCCGCATGGTGCGGGAGGCGGGGGCGAAGAAGGTGTATCTGGCCATTACCAGCCCGCCTCTGGTCTCTCCGTGCCCCTATGGCATCGACATGGCGACCAAGACCGAGTTCATCGCCAACGGCTACGAGACCTCCGAGATCGCGGACCTCTTGGAGGCCGACCACGTGCTCTATCTCGACCGAGAGGCCATGAACGAGGCCGCGCGGGTCGGGAATCCGGGGGTCGAGCACTTCTGCAACGCGTGCTTCACGGGCGACTACCCTACGGGCGACATTACCTCGAACGTGATCGAGCGCATCGGGGCCGAGCGGACGAACTCGCGCCAGAAGCTCTTCCCTTTCGCCCAGAGTTGACCAGCGCCCAGCTGGACAGGGCCCGACCGGTGTGGACCGGCCTTGGTTGGTGCGCCCGACAGGATTCGAACCTGTGGCCTTCTGCTCCGGAGGCAGACACTCTATCCAGCTGAGCTACGGGCGCGTGGATCCCAACCGAGGTCAGGGCCCTGATAGGGCCCGGTAGTGTGCTTTTCGGAGGCGATCTGTCCAAAGAAATCCCAGCCGGCCCGTTCGCCGCACCCCTCGGGGTTCGCTAGTCCTGCAGCGAGGACCATTCTCGGGCCTCTCACCTACGGTTGAGTTGCTTTTGGGCGATCAAAGAAAAGGGTGCCTTGACGGTTTCTCAAGGCGTGGCTTACGATTGAAGTCGCCTCGGCTCTCTCAACCGCTCGGAATCGCCTGATCAGCGACCGTAAAGGGCCTACTATGACAATTCCGTTTGCTTCCCCCCGCCTGGGTCGTTCTTCACCGCGATCCACGACCTGGTTCGCTGCCGGGATCCCGATAGCGACCCTTGCCTGCGTGGTAATTTCGCTCGGTGGTTCGTTTTCCAGGCCCCCCGTTCTTTCCGCATCCGGTTCCGAGCGAATCGATTCGGACCTGGACGGCATAACGGACTTTCAGGAATCGATCATCGGGACCAGCCCCGATGAGTACGACAGCGACCAAGATGGTTTCAGCGACCTGGAAGAGATCGCACGGAACACCGATCCACTGTCCCCCGACTTGTGCCCGTTGGGCGTGGGCGTGAACGTTGGGATGTACGCAAGTGTAGAGAATGGCCACGTTTTCCTGAATTCGGCCGTTTTCGTGCCGACGGGCGAACTGCTGGACTTGTCCTATTACTTCGGCGCCGTGATCCATGGCGAAGCTGTTGTGATCCCCGGAGAAGCCGTCGCCCAGGCCAGTCGCAAGTGGGTCTATCCGGCAGCCGGAGGAGCGGGTCATGTCGCCATCATCGAGATTGGCGTACCCGAATGGATGATCCATGCTGCCGGTCAAGTTGGCTTCTTCGCAGGAGCGACGACGGGCGATCCGCAGGATCCCGAGGCCACGAAGGTCGTCAGCACCACGACCCTCACGAGCGTCTCGAACACGATCATGACCATCGAGCCGCTTCCGACCCCGGATGACGGGGGTGACGGCAGCGATGATGGCTCCGACGGTGGCGGACAGGTCGGCGGCGGCGTGTGGTACAAGCCGCTCGCGGCTGACGACGACATCCCCTCGGAACTCACCAGCGGCGAGGTTTGCGTGCAAACCGTTCAGTTCGTGGCCTCCATCGGCGCGAACGACGTCTACGAGGTTCACTCGGCCGAGTGCTCCGAAATGGACAGCTACTGCTCGGGATCCAGCTGCTCGGCCTCGGTCGGTCAGCCCCTGGAGTTGCCGAACCCCGGCGCCATTCTGGGCGACTGACACAGGATCCCCTATGGCCAGATGGCGGGCTCCAGGAGGACAGGCCGGTGAGAATTGTTGGGCTGAGGCCCGCGAAGTCACTGGAAGGCTAAAAATCACGAGCTAGAGCTCTAGAACAACGATTCCAGTTGTTTTAATGCTCTAAGTTGCGGGAACCAGGAGACCCCCCCTCCCGTCCTAGAGCCTGAGGATCGCCCCCCCTGATGAACTCGGACCCGGATGCAGAGCTGGTACTCGCTTGCCAGCAAACGCAAACACCTTCGCTGGACGGTGAATTTCGCCAGTTGTATGACCGGTTCAAGGACCGCGTTTACAACGTGTGCTACCGGATCACAGGGAATCCGACCGATGCCCTCGACGCCTCCCAGGAGACCTTCGGGATCATCTTCCGCAGGATCTGCGAGTTTCGCTTCCGTTCGCGTTTCTCGTCCTGGGTCTACCGCATCGCCGTGAATGCCAGCATCGACCTGAGACGCCGTTCCCGCACACGTCGCTTCGCTTCGCTGGAAGCGGTTCAGGAGGCCGGATCCGAGTCGACGCGCTACGAATTCAGGGACACCAAGGTCGAGATGCCCTCGCAGTCGGCCTCCCGGCGCGAATTCGAAGAGGAAGTACAACGGGCGATCGATCGGCTTTCGCCCAAGCTGCGCACCATCGTCGTGCTGCGCTACCTGGAGAACCTCTCCTACGAGGAAGTGTCCGAGACGCTGAAGATCTCGCTGGGTACGGTCAAGTCCCGCCTGGCGCGCGCACACGATGCGCTCGACCGCGAGCTGACCCCTGTTCTCGACAAGCACTACCTGGGCTGAACCGTGAAAGACACCTGCCGCCAATTTCGTGAAGCATCGCTTTCGTGGCTGGGGAAACCCAGTCGCGCGGCCGGTGATTCCAGAGCTGGCCATGGGCAAGAATGCCCCGAGTGTCTCGAGTGGTTGCTTCGTGTGAGCGGCCATGTGGAGGCCTTCGACAGACTTGGCCGTCTCCGGGCTCCTCTCGCGCTTTCCACACAGGTCGCCGAGGCGCTGCGTTTCGACTCGACGTCGCGGGCGGAACGCAACATGAGCACTCTCAAGGACATGGAGGCGTTCTCCGCGCCGGCCGAGCTCGAAGAGCGGGTGTTCTCCGATCTCCAACATGCCCTCGACCCGCTGCATGACCCGCTGCGGGATGAGGATCGCGCGCCCCAAGCGCCCGAGCTCTCCCTCGGGGTCCAGGCCCTCAAGACACTCACCTGTCATCCGGCCCCCGCGGTGCTCGAGCGCCTGCTATCGGAGGAGCTCGAAAAGCCCGCGTACCACCGGACGAATCGCTTCAGCGACCTCGAGAGGATGCGCGCTCCCGATCAACTCGCCCTCAGTCTCGAAAAGACGCTCAGGCGTTCGCGGATCGTGCGACGGCTTCAACCCCTGGTCGGGACCCTCGCGGCGGCGGGGTTGGTGCTCTGGCTCGTTGTGGGGCTTTTTGCCGGCGCCGACGGACCACGGAAGCGTCCTTTCGAGGTCGTACGTACCGATTCGATGGAGGGATTCCACCCCTGGCTGCAGGGCGGTTTCGGGGCTCTTGCTGGGCCAGGTGCTCCGCAAGTCGAGAGTTCTGATACCGATGCGAATCTGAATACGGGAAAGGAGATTCGCTGATGCGAAGCGCACATCTCCAGCTCCTTCCCCAGATCATCCTGGCGATCAGCCTGTCTCTCACCACGGGATGCGGTGACTCGGCGCCCTCTTCGGGTATCCCCCCGATCGGCGGCGACGAGAACCAGAACCTCGTCGTCGATGATGGCCCCTACCTGCGCGTTTCCCCGACAAACCTCGAGTTTCTTGCACGCCCCGATCACTGGCTCGAGCTCGTCCACATCGGACGCCGCCAGGTCAGTTTCTACGACGCGAACGGGGTCGAAACGTCCTTCATCGAGCGTGTCGCGACCGACGGCACGGGACAGTACGCGATCGACCCGGTCGAGGCGCTGACACCGCTCGCGACCGATTGGGACTCGTTCCGGCTCCGCCAGCTGTCGCTCCAGGGCTTCATCTTCCGCCATCGCGACTTCGCGATCCGCGACATCGAGCTGTTCCAGGAGCACTGGACCCTCGAGGAGCTCGGGTACAACAGCACGATTGCGGGCCGTCGTTGCGACCTGTTCCAGGCCAAGCATTCCGGAGTGGCCGTTGCGCCCAGTTATCAGCTCCTGATCGACGACAAGGGCCTCGTGCGGGCCTACCGTGAGTACAGCTCTGCGGGACAGCTCCTCAGCGAGGTGCGCTATCTCTCGTTCAATGGCTCGCCAACCCAGGAGGAACTGGACCAGGTCATCTGGTACGAGTCGATCATCGACGATGCCACGGAGCTGGACTGGAGCCTGCCCCTCGAGCCCCAATTGCCCCAGCTCAACGGGAAGTCGCTATTCCAACCGCGATGGCTACCCCTGGGCCATACCCTGCGGCGGGCCAGCCGGGCCACGATTGCTGACCGGTCCTGGTTGCGGCTCACGTACACCGATGGCGTCGAGTCCATCCTGTACGCAGTCGATCTCCCCCCCGAGGAGGTGGATGGCCAGATGGCCCCGCCCTACAGCCCCCAGGCGAGCGCCGATAGCCTGCGGGTGCACAGCGTCGGGCGGACCTCCGCTCTTCAGGGCACGTTGCGCCACCGCGAGATCATGGTCCTCGGGAAAGCCGACCCCGATCTCCTGATCGATATCGCCCAATCCGTGCTGCCCTAGCTCCTGCGGCTTACTCCCCGGGCGGAACCCCCAAGCGATCGAGGAGCTCGTCCTCGACGCGCTCGGGACGCTCGGAGGCGCCGAGGATGATCGTCCTCACGGCCTCGAAGGTCTCGTAGGGCAGGTTGTCGAACTCGATACCGAGTCCCTCCACGCCTTCCCGGGCGATGGTGCCGGTGGCGTTCAGGGCTCCAAATCCCCGGCCCAGGGGGTATAGCTGGATCCGGCAATGCGAGTTCGGCGGTGCGAATTCCTGGGTGCGCAGGAAGAACCCGCGCACACTGAGGTTGACCAGAACACCTCGAATTTCGAGGCCTTCTTCCGTCTCGAGATCGGCTTCCAAGCGGGCCGAGACGCGAGTGAACATCCGGCGATCCGGGCCTTTGGACATCTGAGACTCCTTTTCCTCAAACTGGGGGCCACGCACCCTCGACCCCCCCGGCCGGGAGCATTCGAAGCCCTCCCCTGTGTGGCTTCGGCAGGATCGGCCGTCTTCTGGAGGAGAAAAGCGAGTGTCAGGAACTCTTTTCCCAATTGAGACTCTCGGAGTCCCTGGAACGGTCCGGCTTTCACGCTTTCACCCAAGATCGCTGCCAGCAGAGATCGAAAAGGAAGCCGGTGGAGGAAATGCTGACAGAGCGGAACAGATGAGTGCAACGCAACAAGCCACATCGGAAGACCAGCAACTCGTTCAGGCCATCTTCGATCGGATCGGCGCCGATCTGGGGATGATCATCGATCGCTCGGTCGATGTTGCGGATTGCCAGGCGGAACGGGTGGATTGCCGAGTGGCCGGAGAAGGCAGCATCCATATCTCGTTTCGTTTGGGCGTTCGTATCGACAGCATCAACAAGCAGGGCTGTGTGCTGCTGCCCTTGGCAGAGGCGATCTCCGTTGCGGGTTACCTGATGATGATGTCCGAGGACGACGTGGTCCAGTATCGCGGCCGCGACACACTCGACAGGTCGATGAAGGAGGCGATGCTTGAAGTTGGCAACTTCATCGCCGGAGCCTGTGACGCGGTGTTGCGCCGCTCGTTGCCGGACGGAGTATCGATCTGCTCCGAGGGGTGCCAAGGTGTGCGTGCGGACGTTCGCCCCGCTCTGGAATACGACGAGGGCGAGGAGCTGACCGTCGGGCGGGCAAGGGCCGCTATCGATGCATTCCCCGAATTCGACATGATCCTCATGCTCCCCGAGCTGAGTTGAGCGATCGAACAGTGAGGTAGTAGGAAAGGAATTCTCGGTTTCGAGGGACAAGACCTTTCGTCCTCCAACTCGTGTCAGACCGGATAGGTTTCGTGTGTACGCCGAAGCCTTGCCATGTCTGTACTATGAGTTCCGAATACGAGGACAAGCCCTACTCCGACTCCCATCTCGACTCGCCGGAATACCGTCGGCGGTTGATGCGCAAATTAAACACCTTGATCGCCGTTCTCGAGGTGGCCTGCGTCAAAGTTCGCCGTTCTCTGAGCGGTCCCAACGCGGACGTCGATCGTCTCCAACGAATTCAGAGAAACCTGAAGGACACCCTGCAGGTTTGCATGCGCGCCAAGAAAGCCCTGGAGCGATGTGAACGCTTGCCGAAGGACCTGCCGTCCCAGCTCGGCAAGGTCGTCCCTCAGGTCTCGAGAGCGGAAAACACCGACGGGGAGAAGGGCTCGAAGATCGAGATGAGCTCCCCAGAAGAACTCAAGAAGTTCTCCAAGCTCGGGCCCATCGAATCCAAGGAGATTCGCTCGGTCAACCTCGACGACCTCTGCCGTCAGCTACTAGACCTCTGAGGAGCTCGCTCGCGAATCCTCCTACCTGTGCCAATCACGCAGGTAGCGGAAATCGTGCTGAATCGAGCGCCGGTGAAGTTTTGCGATGACGGGCGGAAGTCGTTTGAATTGATTGGCCACGATCCGCTTCGCAATCTTCTGCACGATCGCGCGATCGAAGCCCTCGGCCACGAGTTCATCCTCGCGTTTGCGCCCCTCGATCATCCGAATCAGAATGCGATCGGCTGTTTCGTAGCTGAAGCCCAGCTCGCCTTCGTCAGTTTGTCCCTCGAAGAGGTCCGCGGAAGGAGCCTTTTCGATGACATTGTCCGGGAGCTCGAGATGTTGCGCGAGTTGATAGACCTGGAGCTTGTATAGATCCCCAAGTGGGTTCATCGCGTGGGCGGAATCGCCCCATTGCGTGGAGTATCCGAGGAGCATCTCGGTCTTGTTGCTGGTCCCGATGACCAGGCCGCGCCATTCGACGGACAAATCGTAGAGCACGGTCATCCGGCAACGTGCGAGAACGTTGCCGATGCGCATAGGGGCAGAGACCCCTTCCTGTTCGAGGTACCCGTCCGCCATCTTTGAGATGTCGATCGTGCGGGATTCCGCGCCCAGTTGTTTCGCGACGAGCTGCGCATCGCTTTCGCTCTTGGGGTTGGAGAGTCGGTAGGGGAGCAGGCAGAGAAGAACATTCTCCGGGCCGAAGGCGCGCGCGCACAGGGCGGCGGAGACCGCCGAGTCGACGCCACCGGAGAGTCCTACGACTGCACGATCGAGGCCCGCGGACGAAACCTCTTCGCGGAGGAACGAGACCAAGAGTTCGGTAACGAGCTCGGGTTGGACGTCCAGTTCGCTCACGAATTGTCCTCCGGGTCGTGACCGTCGCGGAATCCGCGAAGTGTGCGCTCCAGTTCGCTTGCGAGCACCCAGGGTTTTTCGTCTCGGCGCAGAGGCGTCTCGATTCGTGCGCGTCGTAGCGTCTCGGGGTCGATGTCCGTTTCGAGGGCCGCCACCTCGAGGCCCTCGCACAAGTCCGTCTGGGTTCCGAACGGATCGAACACCGCAGTCGAGCCGCCGAAGCCGATTCCGTCTTCCCAACCCACTCGGCCCACGTAGAGGACCCAGGTTCGATAGAGAACTGCGGTCGATTCCAGAAGCGTGTTCCACGTGCGCTGCGAGGAGAGCCCGGGCCCAGGCGCCTCGACACCCCGTGCTGGGGATGCACTGGGCACGAGCAGATAGTCGGCATCGTTCAGAAAGTGCAGATACGCGCTCGGCGTGTGCCAGAGGTCCTCGCAGATTAGAGGGCCGAAGCGGCCGAGTCGGCTTTCGATGATGCGAAACCGATCGCCGGCTGCGAAGTCGCGCGCTTCATCGAACATGCCGTATGAGACGAGGTGAACCTTGCGGTGCACGCCCAGGATTTGGCCGCGCTCGAGGAAGGCCACCGAGTTGTAGAGCCGGTTGGAAGCGGAGCGTTCGACGAACCCGACGACGATCGATGCGGAGTGCGAGCGCTCGAGGAGCGGCTCGAAGAAGGGAGCATCGAGGGTCAAGGCGAGCTCGTCGACTTGGTCTTTCAGGAAGTAACCGGTCAGCGACAGTTCGGGGAAGCAAACGAGCTCTGCGCCCCCGGTCACGGCCCGATCGATGCGTGTGAGGTGGTCCTCGAGATTGGTCTGCATGTCCCCCAGGCGGGGGTTGGTTTGCAGCAAGGCGATGCGAAACGACATCGGATCATCTTACCGAGGAGTGGGGACGTCGAAGAAACCCCAGAATCCCACTGTTTTCAAGGAACGCCAGGGCGCGTGCGGCAAGGGGATCCCTAGGACCTGCGTTCACCAACTAGCCGGCCCCCCCCTCTCCCCCCCACTCTCTCTGTGTCGCCTGTTGCGAGGCGCGGTCTGGGTTCGACCGCGCCTTCGCACCTAACCCGCTCCCCTGGGGGGGGGGTGCCGGTCATCCCCGTGCCGCGCGCAATGCCTGGCCGATCAAGTCGTCCGCGGGCACTCCGCTGGCTTCGCCCTCGTAGCTGAAGATCAGCCGATGGCGCAGAGCCGGCGCGGCTATTTTGGTCACATCCTCGTCGGTGACCCAGGCCCGGCCAGAGAGAAGCGCGCGTGCTTTTGCGAGCATGAGAACCGCCTGACCGCCCCGCGGGCTGGCTCCAAAGCGCAGGAGTCCGCGAATGTCGGCCGGAGAACTCGGGTCGAGCGGGTCGGTCGCGCGGATCAAGCGTGCGACTTCCTCGATCCGATCCGAGGATGCAGGGACTTCACGCACCAGTGCGCGCATCTCCTGGATGTCGCCTTTGTTGAGGACGCTCTCCGGTGCGTTTCTCTCCACGCCGGTCGTGCGACTCAGAATCTCGACCAGCTCGCTCTTCGAGGGCTGCGGGATCTCGATCTTGCAGAGAAAGCGATCGAGCTGCGCTTCGGGCAACGGATACGTGCCTTCCATCTCGATCGGGTTCTGTGTTGCCACGACGCAGAACGGCGAGGGCAACTCGCGCGATTCACCGAAGATCGTGACCTGCTGTTCCTGCATCGCTTCCAGCAGTGCCGATTGCGTTCTCGGTGTCGCTCGATTGATTTCGTCGGCGAGGACGAGGTTCGAAAAGATCGGCCCGGGCTCGAAACGGAAGCTGTGGCCACCCTCTGGCGTCTCCTCCAGGATGCGTGCACCGAGGATGTCCGCGGGCATCAGGTCCGGGGTGAACTGAATGCGTTGAAAGCCAAGATCCAGAGCGCGTGCCAAGCCCTTGACGAGGGTTGTCTTGCCCAGCCCCGGAGCACCCTCGAGAAGGGGATGGCCTTCCGCGAGGAGCGTGTAGAGCAGCAGATCCACGACCTCGCGATTTCCGACGAAGCTGGCCTCGAGCGCCGTACGCAGTTGTTGGGCCTTCTCTCGCAGGGCCGCAATGCGGCCCGTGATCTCGGTGGTTGTTTGGGGTTGGCTCATCGGCTCTTCCGGGAGATGTACACCATAAGGTCCGGAAGTCCTATCGCGCGAAAGGAAGTCCCGGTCGGTTCGTCCTCGTAGCGCCGGACATGATCGACGAGAACCCCTTCGATACCCACGCTCTCGGCTGCGGCGACGTCCTTTTCCGGATGATCTCCAGCGTGCAGAGCGTTCCTCGGTGCGACACCGGCACGCTCCAGGGCCTCACGGAAGATCTCTGGTTGGGGCTTCTCCATTTCCTCGATCGCGGAGCAAAGCACGAAGTCAAAGCACCCTTCGATGCCCAATCCGGAAAGCACCCGAGGGAGGCGCGCGCTCCAATTGGAGATGATCCCAAGGCCGAGCCCTAGCCCGCGTATGCCTTCGAAGAGCTCGATCGCTCCGGGATAGAGATGGAAAGTCGCCGGGTCCTCGAAGGCCGCGAAGAGCTCCTTCTGGATGGCATTGGCCTCGCGAGCCGGAAGTGCGAGCTTGTCGATGAAGATGCGGCGTATGTACGCGGCGAACCACGGATCCGAGTAACGATAGGCGCCATCGATACGGAGCGGAAGCTCTGCATGGGCCTCACGCATGAGCGACAGCATGGCCTTCGAACTCACGTCGACACCACGCGACGAAGCAGCGCCGGCATAGATCTCGAACCTAGAAGGACTTTCCCGGACCAGAGTATTGCCAACATCCAAGAAGACGGCTTTCAGTGTCATCGCGCGTTCCTTGCTGGGCGGTTTCTTTCCATTTCGAAGTCAGGCCCCGATTCAGGTACTTCCACCACAGATTCGCCATCCCACCAGCCGATCGAAGCTAAAGAAATGGTGGGAACCAAGGGGGTTTGGTGGCAGGCACAACACGACTGATTCATCTCGCGGTCTATTCTTCGTTCGTATTCCTTTCGGGCTGTCTCTCCACGAGCGGCCCGTCACGGACACACGTTCTCTCGAAAGTCGAGCAAACGCAACGGCGCTCTCAGCACTCCGACGTGGCGACGCTCGATCATCACCGCTGGGGTGGGTGGCACAGCGTGCCGATCGAAGAGCGGCTCCAACGCAGGTTCAAGGAAGCCTGCGCCCTCGAACAGGCAGGTCTTCTCGAAGACGCGATCGAGCATCTCGGCCGTGTCCAGAAGAAGAACCCCGATTCCGCCTGTGTGCTCGAGGCGCGCGGAGCCCTCTACGCCAGCTTGGGCTACCAGCGGGCCGCGGCGGGGGACTTTCAACGAGCTGTCTGGATCCAACCCCAACGGGCCGAAACCTGGGCAGCCCTTGGGCGCATGCGGCACGACCTGGATCTCAATGGCCAGGCACTGACGGCCCTGGAGCGGGCCAACGAATTGGGCCTGGATACCGCCGAGTTCCACCTGATTCTGGCGCGCACGTATCGTGCGCTGACTCGTCGTGGAAAAGCCGCCGATCACTATGGCCTGACCATCGAGCGTAGCGATGAACCGACCGTCGAGCTCTACGTCGAGGCCGCGACCCTCGCCACCGAAGGCGGCAGTGACGTTCTCGAGGCGGAGGCCCTCGAACGAGCTCTGCACCTAGTCGACCGCGCTCTCGAGCGCGAACCCGAGTCCTGCCAGGCCTGGTTCGTCCGCGGGCTTCTGCTCGAAGCCGCCGACGAACCCACCGAAACGGTCGCGGCGTACCTGCGTGCCCTCGAAATCGATCCCGAGCATGTCGCTGCCTGGACCAATCTGGCGCTTTTCTCGCTGCAGCTGGGCGATCCGGAAACCTGTACGGGCGCCGCGCAGAACGCCCTGCGCCTGGAAACCGACCCTCGTCGCCGTCAAGCCCTCGAGCGCCTCATCTCCAAGCGCTAGCTAGCCGGATCGAAATCCCTTTGAACCGCCGGGTGTGGCGTTCGTTGGGCCTTCTGCTTACCTGACCCGCCTCCCCATGGGGGGGCTGGGGACCTGGAGAAGGCTCATGAACAAGTATGACTGGCTCGAAGTCGTTACCCGAGCGATAGGAATCTGGCTCGTGGCCAGCGGCGCCGTGGCGGTTTTGAACTCCATCGGCCTGAACACCGTTGAAATAGGGTCTGCGCTTGGGGAATCAATGGCGCGTTCCACCCTTGTTGTCGCCCTCGGCACTTCGTTCATCGGCACGGCGATGGTGCTTCTCGCTCCAGGATTCATCGGGTGGCTGAAAGAGAAAGACGACGCCGCGCGGGCGACGCACAAAAAGGGAACCGAGCTTTCGTGAACTCGGTCAGCTACCGGGTTCCTTGACGAACAGGTAGTACATCTGGCCCTCGACCTTCAGCTCCCCGGCGTTTTTCTCGGCGTCGGGTCCGATACCCAGGTAGAGATCGGCGCGACCGGCGGTGCGGATGGCTCCGCCGGTATCTTGATCGAAGAAGAATCGATTCAGAAAGCGCTGTCCCGTGGGGCCCTCCACGAAGGTCAGGGCTGCCCGGGGGAAGAGACTCTTGTCGGTCGCGATGCTGCGTCCAGGCGTTACTGGCACATCGAGACTGCCGTGGGGGGTGCCGTCGATGGGCGTGAAGAACACGTAGGAGGGGTTGCGATTGAGGTACTCCTGCACCTCCTCCTTGGAGGACCTGCCGGCCCACTTGCGGATGGCCTTGAGGCTGGCTTCCTGGATCTTGTGGCTGTCGATCAGTTCGCCGGCGAGCGACGTATATGCGCCACCGTTCTTGCCCGCGTATCCAAGGCGAAACAGCGAGCCGTCTTCGAGCTCGACGAAAGCCGAACCATTCACATGCGCGAGGTAGGCATCGATGGGGTCGGCGAGCCAGACGAGTTCGCGACCCTTCAACATGTTGCTGGCCTCGATGGCCGCGCGCGAGGGGTATTCCTTCTGTAGACCGAAACGCGTTTGCCATCCAAGGACCGAGCCATTGGGGGCCTTGACCAGGTCCTCGGGGAGTGCGTAGAGCGGGTAGCAGTACGTCTCGCTGTACGTGTGCGAGCCGCGAAGAATCGGCGTGCAGTAGCCGGTGAACATGACCCCTCCACCACGCCCGTTCCAACCAGCGCTCTTGTACACCTGGAAGTCCTCGTTGACGGCGCGCTTGAAGTCCTTCGGTCCGAAGGCCGTGCGCAGGACCTGGCCAAAGCGCTCGAGCGAGGCCACCGCGCGCTTGTGCGTGATGCCTGCCTGGGGGAAGAATTGCTTGGCGTGCTCGCGATGGATCCAGCTGAGCGACTGATCCAGCGCTCGAAGCAGCTCGTCTCGATCCTCCCACTGGCGGGAGAAGTCGGGCAGCGACTCTTTCGAACCCAGCGGAATCAGCGCGTCTACGTTCTCGGGTAGCGCTGTCGTGTAGTCGGGTGTCGTTTTGCAGGCCCCGAGCACGAGGAGAAGAGCCATGGAGGAGAGGACGCACTTCATGCGCTCAAGATACAACGCCGCCGCGGCCCCTCAATTGTCTAGCCCTGTGAATCCGCGGCTCGTAGCCACATGTTCGGCTACGGCCGCAGGTTCGGGACAAACGAAGCGTTCAGGCTTCGGGGTGGGAGAGCCCCTGGAGTCGCGCCTTGCGTTCCTTGCTGAAGCGCTCGATGCCCTGCCAAAGGGATTCTGGATCGATATGGGCCTCGACTTTGACCTCGTCCACGCTGCCGCCAGTGCGCCAGCGATCGTCCCAATCGGAGCTCATGGCGTAGCGTGCCGCAGTCTTGTGGGCCAGCCAGTCGTGCATCCCCCGGCGACTTCCATTGGTGATCACGGTCGAGTCCAGCCAATCCTCGCGGGACATGACCCACGTGCGATAGCCCTCGTCCTGCATCTGGAAGAGCTCCCAGGAACAAGCCTGAACCAGCTTGACGTTCGGGCCTTCACCCTTCAAAAGCCGCGGCAGCAGCGTGTAGATGGAGTCGGTCGTGCTGGTGCCTTGCACGATGATCGTGCCGTCCTTCTGGCGACTGGGATCGTGGTCCTTGAGGATGTACGCCCCGCGCGCGGCTTCCAGATACGAAGGAACACCCAGTGCCTTGCGGTCGGGAATCGTCACTGACGGGCGTGTCAGGTGGAGGGCGATGATCGGATGCTCCGATTGCAACGCTGCGGCGAGAGCCGGCGCGACCTCGTTGTGCTCCCAGGGATGCAGGTTGATCACCTGGCCATCGGGAAACAGTTGCGTGACACCCGGAGCAAAGATGCCGAAGTGCGTGCGACTGTCCTCGGCTGTTTCGGGGCCGGAGTGACCAGCGACCCAGATCACCTTTCCGAGTTTCAATTCGCAGTCCTGAGCGAGCTGACTGAAGAGCCTCATCAGCCCGTACTTGAGGTAGGAGAAGGACCCGTATGTCGAGCATGCACCCCAGTACCCGACGAACTCGTCCTCGGGTCGTTTCGACATGTTGACGGTCGCGAGACCGACCGTGAGGCCCGCGTTGGTGAACTCGGTGATCTGCTGGGGCAACAGACTGCCCTCGGGGGCCGTGTTCCGGTCATACCAACCGAAACCATCGAAGCCGTCGCGTCCCTTGGCAAAGCCCGAGATGTTGGTCGAGTCGGCCAGGTCCGCGGAGCAAGCCAATACGAGCGGACGACCCATCTCCTTGGAAGCCAGGGTGTTTACCCACGCAGCAAAGGCAGAGAAGCCCTGGCGATTGGGCGCCTTTTTGCCAGCTTCGACGAAGAGATCCGCCGGCAACGTGTCCGGTGCTAGCCAATCGCGTTTGTCTGCCAGGTTCGTGTCGCTGTTCAGGCGGAAGGAGTCGATGTCCTCGGGAACGGATTCGCCGAGTTCGACCAAGGTGTCGGCCAGGTAGGCGACGAGCTCACGATCGTTCTTCAAGACCGAGAAAACCGTTTCGAACCACTTCTTGGTTTGTTCGCGCACGGCGTCTTCACCGCCGTCGTTCGTGTCGCCGAAACCCTCGAAATTGACGCCGTACTTGTCCTGGAAGTCCGCACGGCACTGCCAGAACAATTCCGAGTTGCGCTTGTGAGCCGCGCCGTGGGACTGATAGTCGAACTTGTGATAGCCGCGCCCCTTGCGCGTCTTGAACCAAACCATGCCGGGTCTACCATCGGTGTCGTCCGTGTGGACGATGTCGAGCATGGCCTGCGTGAGCTTGGTGAAGTCGTGACCATCTTCGGTCCCCGCGACGCGCCAACCATGAGGTTCGTACCAGTCCTTGGGCGTACCGTGCACCACCGAGGAGTTCGGAAAGGAGTCGATCCCGTGGTCGTTCCAATCCATGAAAACGACCAGGTTGTCGAGACCGAGCCCCCAAGCCGAGTTCTTGCTTTCGTGATGACTACCGGCGGTGTGGCCACCTTCGCCTTCGACGGCAAAGACCTTCACGCCCTTGGCGCCGGCGTGCTTCAACGCCATTGCCTCACCGACAGCCGCGGGCATGCCGTGGCCGGAGGGGCCGGTGTTGAACTTGAAGAAGAGCGTCTTGCCCTCCATCTCGGCGTGGCCGGGAATTTGCTTGTTGTGGCGCAACCACAGGAGGTCCTTCCAGGACAGCGTGCGCTCCTCGCCCTTGTGAATCTGATAGCGCGCATCTCCGGTCTGCTCGTAGCGCATTTGCAACGCCGTGTTGTAGACCGCGAGCATGGCATATACGACTGGACAGCAATGCCCCGCGACCAGGACGTAGCGATCACCGAAGGCTTTTTCCGGATGGCGGATGTCCCAGCGCATGCCGGCACCCAGGGTGCTGGCGACCATCATCGGAACCTTGGAGCGTGAACCGCCCGGGTGGCCGCTCTGGCGTAGGTTCAGCGTCAGGTCAATGCACTGATCGATGAGGTCGGCGGTCTTCTCCCAGTGGTGGAAGTTCTGCGAGAGCGTCTCAAAATCGGGGCGCTTCAGGGTCTGCATGGGCTTGCGTTCTCGTCACGGTGGACAGGGGAATGCGGACTTTACCCGATTTCCCAATGCCCACGATCCGCGCCGGAGGGTTCTAGAACCCCTTCATCGAGGAATCCCCCCAGGAAACCCTCCAGGTCTTCCAGCTCGGCTCCCTGGGCGCGGGCAAATGCGGCGCGCTCCTCCCGAGCGAACCCGGAGCGCGAGCGACGCAGGACCTCGTCCACGGGTGGATCCAGCCGTTCCGTGCGCACTTCGGCTGGCTGGTGAGGTCCGCTCGTGCGATGGGCGAACAGGAGAACCGTTTCCTTCGAAGAACCCGGAAACCCCGCCGGTGGAGCCGCGGACCCCTGTCCCTCGAGGCTTGTTTGCAGCTCTTCACACCAGGAGTGGGTTCCAGCAGGCAACTCGATCAATCGCGCCCGCTTCGAAAGCCAGAGCGTGTCGTCTCGTTTTCCGGCGCTGACCCCGGGAGCGATTTCGGAGATCATCGGGCCATCATGCTGGAGAGCCCCTGCGGCTTCGCGGCGTAGCTGGGCCAGCGCGAATTCCAGCTCGACGACCGCGGCGATCTCGTGGCGTTCACGTCGGAGGGCATCTTCGCGAGCGTATCGGCCGAACGCCAAAGGCAGGCGGCCGTCCTCGCGGACGGCGCGATGGAATTCGTCGCTCGTGAAGAACTTATCGAGCCACGCAATTGGCTCCTTCGTCGGAACGGAAGTGGTCGCCGAAAGGCTCAGTGTGTATTCGCTGGCGATGTTGCCGACGATTTGTCGTCGGCGCTTCCCCCCAAGATCGGCGCTGATCGGGGACATGCCTTGCGAGCGCACCCAGGAAAGGCATTCCTCCTCGAGCCCAAGTGTGGAACGGGTTTGTGGATCATCTTCGAGCACGCGACGTGCAAAGTCGCTGTCCATCTGCATAAGGAAAAGAATGCGTTGTAAACGTGCGTGGTTGACCAAGGCAGTGTCTCCAAAAAGCGTAATTGTCCGCCCGACAGGGATAGGCGGGATACCTTTCGTTAGTTAGAGAATATTCGTTTCATTCCGGGAGAGTTAATCAAAATGTCCATGTCTCGCGCAATGCTGTCGGCCAGTGCCGCAGCCTTCTTGTCGCTGGCCTCAATTGCCCAGGAGCCCGCGCGCGGCGAAGTCCGCACACTCGAGGGCGATGGATCCAACCCGATCTGTCTGGCCGGGTCTATCCCGGCTGCCGACACGATGTGGCAAGCCAAGATCGACGCCTCGATGATCCCCGGTGCCCAAGGCGCCATGTTGGTGCTGAGCGCATCACCCTGGCCGACAGGAGCCCTCGACACCGACTTCGGTCAGGTTCTGATCGACCCGAAGACCCGTATCTACAACCTCAATCGTTCGCTGAACGTCGACCGCGTTCAGTTCGGGATCCCCGTACCGAATGACCCTGCCGTCATCGGTGAAACCTATTACGCACAAGCTTTAGTCTATGGCCAAACGGCATATCAGCTCTGCAATGCCCTCGAGCTGAGGATCGGGGATGCCCCCCCTCTGCGCGACTAAGCTCCCGAATCACCCCCCCTGCTGGCCGCGATCGTAGGTTCCCTCCGCCTGCGATTGCGGTCTTTTTTTGGGTCGGGAGTGTGAGTGAAGAGTGACAGCGAACACCGCGATCATGCCAAACGCCCCTCCACACCTCCCCACAACTCTCGCAACCTCCCAAACACCGGAACCACCTCCTCAATCGTGTTCCGCTCTCCCTCGAATACGAGCGCCTTCAAGTTCGGCAGCCTTCCAAGCACAGACTCGAGAATCTCCCACGTCTCCGGCAACACGCTCGTGCCGTGATCGTCTTCGACAAACGTCCGTCCCTCCCACTCGAACAGCGTCCCTCCCGCAACGTGGACTTCCACGACTCGCTCTAAGGGGAAGCCGTCCAGCCCTGTTAGCGGGGCATGTCCAAGGACGCGTTGGTAAACGGCGAGATGGGCGACATCGAGAAGCATACCGGAGTCGGCGTCGTCGACGACCCGTGCATAGTAATCGAGCAAGTGCAATGGGCCGAGAAAGGCATGGGCGGGCGGGTTCTCCGGGAGCACTTCGAAGCCGCTGGCGCCGCGCAGCGCGCGGACGTTGGTGCCCATTTCCTTGGCGCTGTCCTCGCAGAGAATCGGGGGCATCAATACACCGTGGCCACGGTCACGGGGGCCTATGTGCCACAGGCCGGCGTCGCCACACAGCCAGGCGGCGTTTAGTTCGCGGGCGAGGGCGCTCGTGTCTTCGACCCAAGCGGCATCGAGATCTTCGCGCTCCTCGAGGTTGACGTCGAGGAAGTGGTACGTCACCGCACCGCCGTTGGCTACCCACGACCTGGCGTCCGCATCGACGCCGCGATCGAGGTCGGCCCCGATCTCGAGAAACTGAACGAACTCGGGATGCCTGCGCTGCAACTCCAGGATATCGAGCCCCGTGTGACGCGCACCGAACTCGGTGGAGATTCCGAGCCCCAGCATTGGAAGGGTTTGCACCCGTTCTTCGAAGAAGGTCATCGAAGCAGCCAGTCTATACGATCCCCGGCGGTTGAACCGGGACTGGAAAACCTCAGCGCGCGAGTCGAAACTGCGTGAAAGGCTCGGGTTGATGGCTCTCGTAGGCTCGCGTCTGCTCGGGTTGAACCAGGGCGGCGTCGGTCGCCCAGGATCCACCGAAGAGCGCGACCGAGCCGCCCTCCGAGCTGGTGAGGTCCCAGCCGTTGCCCAGCAGGTCGTGCGTCGTATCCGTGGCCCGGGGTGTCGCCTGACCGAAAGCACCCACTAACGCTCGTTCCTAAACCGTCAGGTCCGGCGGGCGCGTTGTGAAGAGGCTTGCACATCCACACGCGAGACTTCGCAAGAAGCCCGCCGGCGGTTCGCCTCGGCCAACATCGAAACGCCTTGCTTCGAGGGCCGAGAGCGATGCGGCATGCCAACGCAAAACAAAGGCCAACAGTCGTCCGCGCCACCACCCGAGCTCTGTGGATAACTCCCAGCCTTTGTGGAAAAACGAACGGATCCAGCGCACCTGATCCGCAACAACGTGACGCAGGGCCGGACTCGGTTTTTCGAAGTCGATGTTCTGCAAGGTGATACGGCTGCGAGTCAGTTCGTCGACCGGCAAGTTCAGGCGCCCTTGATCCCAGTGCTCGCGAAATTGCGTCGTCCAACGCGCCAGTAACAAACCCGTGCACAAAGCATCCATGAGCACTTCGTTTCGTTCCGTCGAGCGATTGCATGCGGCGAGCAGGATCCGGCCGATCGGCTTGGCGATTCGCTGGGCGTGCACCTGCAAGGCCTGGCGGGTTTCGAAGCTGCGCAGCTCGTTGCTGGATAGAAGCTCCTCGAGGGGGCCACGGAAGAGCGGGGGGGCGAGCTCCATGAGGCGGATCGTGGCGGAGATCGCATGCCCCAGGGCCGATCGTGGGTTCGATTGGAGGGCACGCTCCAGCTCTTCGGACAATTCCCGAAGGGCGCGGCTCCGCGCGGCGGGGCCTGGGATCTCCGCGCTGCTGAGAAGCGCGTCGGCCCAGGCCAAACACGCGATCAGGTGGTCCTCGTTCGGACCCGCGAAAGCGGGTGTCAGGCGGTAGAGCCACGAACGGCTACCGAGGTGGCTCTGGCAGCGTTCGAGCGCTTCCGTGTGGGAGATCGGTGCCGGTTCCAGCAAAGACAGCATGTGCGCCTCGGCCCCCTGGCCGAGCTCGACGTGCAACAGGGGGCTCGCCAACGTAGGGTACGCATTCGCATGTCGATCTTTCGCGCCTCCCTCGGGATCCTCTTCTTCTGTGTCGTCGCCTGGCTCATGTCGTCTCACAAGAGGCATTTTCCATGGCGCGTCCTCATCTTTTCCCTCTTGCTCCAGCTCGCCCTGGCCGGGGCGATCCTGGGCACATCGGTCGGACAGGTCGCTTTCCAGGGCTGTGCCAATTTCCTGGGCGAATTCATCGGTATGGCCGACCCCGGGGCGCGGCTGGTCTTCGGCCCGCTCTCCCAGAGCGAAGCCCTGATCACGGCCTTCGGCCCGCAGTACCCGGTCATATTCGGCTTCGCGGCCAAGGGCCTCCTGGCTCTGATCTTCTTCGCCGCCTTCATGGCCATTCTCTACCACCTGGGGATCATGCAGGTGGTCATCTGGGCGCTTGCGCGTGTGATGAGCGCCACCATGAAGGTCTCGGGAGCGGAGTCGATGGCGGTGGCGGCCAACGTTTTCGTCGGTCAGACCGAGGCTCCCCTGGTCGTCAAGCCGTACATTTCGAAGATGACGTTGTCGGAGCTGAACGCTCTGATGACGGGCGGGTTCGCGACCATCGCCGGAACGGTGCTGGCGATCTACCTCGGCTTCATCGGCGAGGAATACGGTCCGCACCTGCTCACGGCGTCGGTCATGTCCGCTCCCGCGGCGTTTCTGATGGCGAAGATCATGCTGCCGGAGACGGAGACCTCGGCGACGGCGGGCGCGATCCCGCTGAAGATCGAGCGCCAGGCCTCGAACTTGATCGAGGCGGCGGCCAACGGAACCCAGGACGGAGTCAAGCTGGCGATCAACGTCGCCGCGATGTTGATCGCCTTCATGGCCCTCGTGAACCTCGTCAACTGGCCCATCGGCTGGTTCGGTGATCTCGTCGGATTCTCCGGGTTGACCCTGTCGCGCATGATGGGCTGGGTCTTTGCGCCCGCGGCCTGGTTGATGGGGGTCGATGGTTGGCACGACAGCCAGCTCGTCGGCTCCTTGATGGGCTCCAAGTTGGCCGTGACCGAATTCGTCGCCTATACCGAGCTTGCTGGGATGCTCCCGGATGCCGAGGCCGTCGACCAGGCCACGCGCTTGCAATCGGGCCGCTCGGCCACGATCGCGGCCTACGCCCTGTGCGGATTCGCCAACTTCGCGTCCGTCGGCATCCAGATCGGCGGCATCGCACCCCTCGCGCCCGAGCGCAAGGCAGATCTGACGCGTTTGGCATTGCGCGCCATGCTGGGGGGCGCCTTTGCTTCCTGGGTCACGGCGACGATCGCGGGCATGTTCCTATGAGTCGCATCGTGTCCATGAAGGATGAGGCGGTGCTCGAGCTCGCGCGTGAACTCGAAGCGCGCGGTGCCGGAAACGCACGTATCGCCCTCGTGCTCGGCTCGGGGCTCGGCGGCTTCACCGACGCACTCGAAGGCGGCGGGAGCGTCAGTAGCGAAGAGCTCGAGGCACTCCCGGACAGCACGGTGCCCGGCCACGCCGGCCGCATCGTCTGGGGCGAGTTAGGAGGTGTTCCCCTGGTCGTGCAACAGGGTCGTATCCACCTGTACGAAGGCTGGGACACGGAAGAGATCACACGAGTCGTGCGGGCCTTCGCCGAGCTCGGTGTTCGGGCCTGCGTGTTGACGAATTCCGCCGGAGGTCTGCGCAAGGACTGGCCGGCGGGAACGCTGATGCAGATATCCGATCACATCAATCTGCAGCGCCGCGCACCGACCGCGTCACAAAGCGCGCGTGGAGAGATCTACGACGAGGCATTGGCCCGCACCCTCCATGAGGCCGCCGCGGCGGAGGGAGTTACGCTCGAGCGTGGCGTCTATGTCGGTCTCCTGGGTCCCAATTACGAAACCCCCGCGGAGGTGCGCATGCTGGGTCGTATGGGGGGGGATGCGGTCGGAATGAGCACCGTTGCCGAGGCCAGCGTCGCACGCGACTGCGGCATGCGTGTGGTTGGCGTGACCTGCGTCACAAACCTCGGCGCCGGCCTGTCCGAGACTCCACTGAACCACGAAGAGGTCGTCGAGGTCGCGAACGCAACCGGCGAGTGTCTTCGGCGGCTGCTCCAGGCGGCGATCCCAGGCATGTCGCAAGTGCTTCAACGCCCGGTCTAAGACCCGCTCCAGGCAGGGAAAGCGGACGGGACGCACCTCTACCCTTGCGTGGGGTGATAAGGCGGGCCAACAGGAGAATCGCCGAAGGGTTTCAACAGCGCGCCCCGTCCTGAGAGCCTTGCGAAGCGAGTGAGAACCGGATCTCGCCTGGCACGGACCCATTCGCGGAGACCCCTGAATTGACCCCATGGCACACGTGTTTTTTTTCGAGAGCGCGTGTTTCTGGGCAGGGAAGGCTGAATGGAGTAGGTTCGGAATCCCCATGAAGGAGAACTCTCTCGAGATCACGCAATACCTCCAGGCCCATGAGTCTGGTGATCCACGGGCGTTCGAGAGTCTCGTTCCGCTCGTCTATGACGAGCTGCACAGTCTCGCCCACGGGAGTCTTCGGAGAGTTGGCAAAGGCCATGCCCTCGAAACGAGCGACCTCCTGCATGAATCGTGGGCACGACTCTTGAAAGCCTCTCCAGGGAGTTTCGAGAACCGGCGTCATTTCTACGGCGCCGCCGCGCGCGCCATGCGCAACATCTTGATCGAACAGGCTCGGCGCAACAGTGCGTTGAAGCGCGATTCCTTGCGCAACGAGGCATTGCAGGACGACACCCCCGAGCTGACCAGTGAACTGAGCCTCTTCGACCGCATCGCGATCGGGGACGTGCTGGAGAGATTCAAGGTGCTCAGCCCGCGCCAGGCGGAGGTTGTCTGGCAGCGCTTCTACAATCAGATCCCGTTCAAGGAGATCGCCGAGGTTCTAGGTGTTTCCGAGAACACGATCGGTCGGGATTGGAAATTTGCACGCGCCTGGCTGCAAGACATGCTCGGCGAGAATTCCAAGTCGTCGATCTCGGACTACGCGGAGCCCGAAGGCGGGGATGACGAGTAACGAAAACGAGCTCGAAGAGCTCTTTCACCTCGCAGGTCTGGAGCCAGTGGAGAACCGTCGGGCGTTTCTCGAGAGCCGTTGCGGTGATGAAGAGGTTCGCGAACAGGTCCTGCGTCTTCTGGCGCAAGATGATGCAGGCACGATCACGCTACTGCGAGAGGGTGCTCGGCCGAGCGCGAGTGGGGGCGGGGAACGGATCGATCGGTACACGTTGATCAAGAGACTGGGCGAAGGTGGCATGGGCACCGTCTACCTGGCCCATCAAGAAGAACCCGTGCGGCGCGACGTCGCCTTGAAGACGATTCGACACGGTGCGGAAACCGAGGCTGTCGTCGCCCGCTTTGGGGCGGAACGCCAGGCCTTGGCGATGATGAATCACCCGGGCATCGCCAAGGTCTTCGATGGCGGGCGTACACCGGAGGGGTTGCCGTACTTCGTGATGGAGTACGTGCCGGGTGTCGGGTTATCGGAATACGCGGCTCGCCATCGCCTGACGATGGAGGCCTTCCTCGAGCTGTTTCGGGCGATCTGTGACGCGATCCAGCACGCACACCAGAAAGGCATCATCCACCGCGACTTGAAGCCGGGGAACATCCTGATCGTCGAGCGCGAAGGTCGCGGCTTCCCCAAGGTGATCGACTTCGGAATCGCCCGCTCCCTCAGTGGTTCGCTGACCGGCGATGACGAGTTGACGCGGGGTCAGGTGATGGGGACGTACAAGTACATGAGCCCCGAGCAGGCCGACCCCAAAAAGGGAGTCGATACGCGCGCAGATATCTATGCCCTGGGCGTGATGTTGTATGAGTGGCTCGCAGGCGAGCCGCCCTTCCTGATGTCCGAGCTGGAGAAGCGCTCTCCCGATGAGGCGTGGCGCATTCTGCTGGAAAAGGATCCACCCACGCCCAGTACGCGCTTTGGTGAACTCGACGAGCACCGCTCGCAGGCGATCGCCGAGCATCGTCATACCCAGACGGGCGAATGGCGCCGACGCCTGTCGGGCGATCTCGACTGGATTGTCATGAAGGCCTTGGCCAAGGACCGCTCGCGGCGTTACGCAAGCGCGTCGGAGCTCAGTGCCGACCTCGGCCGACACCTGGCCGACCTGCCCGTCAGTGCCGGTCCGCCGACGGGCCTTTATCGTGCGCACAAGTTCATTCGGCGGCATCGCATCGCCGTAGCCTCCACGGTCGTCGTTGCCGCTTCGTTGATCGTCGGCCTCGGCGTTGCGCTATGGAGCCTGAGCAGGGTCTCAGAGGAGCGAGACCACACCCGGCGCGAGCTGACGGAAGCACGCTACCAGGCCGAGAAGGCCGAGGCTTTCATCGACTTCTTCGATGCTGCGCTCAGCCGGGGCGGAGCGGGTGCGAACCTCAGTTTGCAAGAGCGGTTGGAGCGCTCGTCGGCACGCACGCAGGATCTCTTTGTCGAGCGACCGGAGGCGGAAGCGGCCGTGCGCTTCACGTTGGCAGAAAGTTACCTGCTCCTCGGCGAGGACGAGCTTGCGCTGAATGAGTTTCGAATGGCCTATCACCTGCAGGAATCCGCGCTGGATACCGATCCAGAGCACTTCGACCTCATGCGCACGTTGATGCGTCTGGTCGAAACAACACGTCGGGTTGGGTTGGAAGAGGAAGCCGACGGCTACGTTCGTGCGAGCCTGGCCAAGTCACGCCGCATCCTTGCTGTGATCCCCGAGCTGGAGCTCGAACTTACGACGCTCTTCGAAGCGGCCGCAGGCGCTTCCCAGGATGCGGGGCGTGAACTCGAGGCGTTGCGCACGGTCTGTGCCGCCATTCCAGGCGAGAGCTCCGCCTTGTCGAAAGCCTTGTTGCGACTTGTCGTCGAAGCCGTGCTCAACGGCAGCGCCGGTTTGCCAGCGGTCGAGATCTTGGCGCCGGTTGCGCAATCGCGAATACGCCTGGGAAGTGCCCGTTCCCTGGTTCTCGAATGGCAACTCGCGCAGCTTTTCCTGCTACCGCGCTTCCTGGATCCGGATCGAGCTCTACGCACCGCGACCGAGCTCGCGGAGAAGGTCTTGCAGACACTCGACCACGACCATTGGTTGGCGCTGGATGCCCAGCGCTTGCGCGGACTGGCCCACGCCGAGCGTTGGAGAGCGACGCGAAACGAAGCGGATCTCGCATCGGCAGAGGATCTTCTCATGAGCGCTTGCGATCGTGTGGCCGTGATCGATGGGCCGCGGAGCTATCGTGTGATTCAGACCGGCCTGGGCTTGCGCGCGCTCGTTGATCAACTCGGAGACGACGCCACTCGTCGCGCTTGGCTGGAGGCTTCGTGGGCCCGCTCGAAATCGGGGGCAGGTTCCAACTCCAACGGCTGGTGGCCTTGTTCACGACCAGCGTTGCCGGATGGGTTCCGTGATCTTGCCCTCGATGTCCTGGGTGACGCTGGGGATCCCATGCCCCAGCGCCTACGCGGATATGCCCTGGCGCGGCGCGGCCTCTACGACCAGGCGCTGCAGGCATTCAGCGCGGCGGGAGACCAAGACGATGCGCTTACAAAGGCCTTTCGCGCGCTCTCCTTGGCCGGTTTGGGGCGTGAATCCGAAGCGCGCGCTTTGCGAGAGTCGCTCGGAGAATCAGGGAAGTCCTGGGGTGAGTTGAAGGAGCTCCTCGACCAGCTCGACATTTTATTGGCAAAGCCATGAGTGCTTTCGGGGTCGGTTCGCGAATGGGTTCACAGCCCAGATTCGCCCATGAAAAACGACCTCGAAATACTCACGCAGCCCCAGGCTTTGCCCCTCATCCGTGCGATCGCGACCGAGATTCGTGAGCGCTGTCTGCGGATTCTTTTTCTACAGACTCTCTTGGATACGGAATCCGTCCGTGTCAGAGAGTCGCAACGCCGTTTGCTTGTAGCCGAGGTGGGCACCAGTCGGCGCGGGCTTCGCCTGGCCCGCGCTGAGATGGAGAAGATCGGTTACTCCGTCGTCTCGATGGATCCGCTACGTGTTTGTGTGCGTGACAGCCAACGCGAGGACTCGGATGCTCCGCTCATCGAGCTGGGAAGTTACCTGGATTTACGAGAATCATGAGCGCTGATTCCGTCGCTTTGCGAATGGGTTTGTGAACCAAGGAACATGGTTTTGGTGGCCCCCTGCTGGACACGGCACGCCGTTGATCCCCGCACGACTCCCGCTCCTCCTCTCCTGCTTCCGATCGGCTTAGAGTGGGTGGAGGCGTGCCAGTCCACTTTTTCACCCTCGAAGTTCGCTATCCTGCGTGCTTCCCATGCGGCTCTCTGTTCTGAACCCACGGGGCCGCGACCCCGAACAGGATTTTCCTGAAGGACCCGGTGCCCCGGGTGAGGCCCCCCACGCACCGATCAACTTCCATGCCTTCGCGGCGTGTACGCGGGGCTCGTTCCACAGCACAACCAGCGCGGCCACGGCCAGCGGATATCCGGTGCTCGTCTTGATTTGTCGCCGGCTGAAGCGCACGCACGCCGCGCTGCGCGAGTTGAAAGCGCAAGGCCGCCGGACGATCGTCTCCTGGAAAGAAACGGGACTCCTGCAGGTCGAGGATCAGTTGCGTAGTGCCGGGGCCTGGCAGCTATTTCGCGAGATCTGTGCCCTGGCGGACGGGTGTCTTTCCGTGACCGAAGAGCTGCTCCCGATCTATCGTGCGGCTTCGCCGACGACGCCCGCGGTGTTCTTGCCGACTCCCTACCCGCTCGAGTTTTCCCAATGGAACTTCGCCCGGCCGGTAGAGGAGTGTCATGGCATCTTCGTTGGTACGCGACGCTTCAAGCACCGCGCGCGTTGCCACCAGCTGGCGCTCTCCCAGGTAGCGCTGCTAGCCCGTGAAACCGGCTGTCGGGTCACGGTCATCAATCCCGACGGACGCCTCGCCGAGAAACGCATCCTGGCTTTCGGGATTCCGCGCGCCCAGCTGGAGCTCCACGCGCAGCTTCCCTATCCCGACTACCTGCGCCTGATGGCCCAGCATCGACTCGTTTTTCAGCGCGATCTCAGCGTCGTCCCGGGTCAGGTTGCGGGCGACGCGCTCCTGTGTCGGATTCCGTGTGTCGGCGGCAACGGAGCCGTGGATCGGCTGGCCAATCCCGCTTGGTGTGGGGGGCGGGCGAGTGGCGAGGAGCTGCAACAGGTCGCCCACAAGCTGGTCACGGACGAAGCGTTCTGGCAGGAGCAGCGAAGCGCCCTCGAGGGGCGTGGTGTCCAGGAGCTTGGCTACGAGGCGATCCGACCGCGGCTCGAGGCCTTCTTTCGGGGCTGAATGGAACGCCCGGAAGGGCGGTCGGCCTCAGATCCAGCCCCGCGATCGAAAAAACATGGCGATCGCGAACTCATCGGGGAGGCCCTTCTGGCGGACGTCTTCCCGGCTGTGTGCAGAGGGATGGCCGTTGCTGGCTGCCGCCACGGCGTCTTTGGAGTGGTTGTCTTGGGCCAGAGCACCGTTCACCTGCTCTCCTGCCCCATCCTGCGGAAAGTCGACCTTCTCGCAGTCGATAGACTCGATCGAGCAGACGGCATGGATCACCCGCAGCACGTCAAGAACCCGGTCCTCGAGCCGCCGTGAGCCCGGCGCGCCGGGATAGCGGAAAATCAGGTCCGTATGCCCGGCCTCCACCGCCCGCCAGCTGAGCTGGCAGGAAGAAAGTTCCAGGCACGAACGAAGCCGCACCGACTCACCGCTCTGGGCGAAGGCAGACCTGGCCAGCAAAGCAGTGAGACGCTCGCCGTCGTGCGCACGCAATCGCAGCTCGAGAACCTCGATTCCCGGCCTTTCGAGGTCGGGGCGAGGGAAAATCACAAGCTGACGAGGGCGTTGCGCCAGACGCTCGATGCGTGGCCGCCAGTAGCCGGGATCCAGGAGTAGGTGCAGGGAGGCATCTCCAAAGAGACCCATAGCGGGACGTAGCCAAGGACGACTCATCTACGAACGCGGATTCTTCGAAAAGTCTCCTGATCGGGGAAGTTCCAGCAGCCCGGGACCGCGAGCGATTGAACCCGCCATTCCGGGCAAAAGCGGAGATCTGGGCGGCCCGTTCCAGCGCTTGAATTGTGGATAACTTCAGCCCCCGCACTCGCCGCGGAAGTGATTACAGGGCCCAGGAGCAGGGCGCTTGATTCGAAAAGTCTAGGTAGGAAGACGCGTATCAGCGAGTGCTCGCCAATGTGATGATCGGACCGTCGTTGCGGGGTAAATCGCTCGTTAGGAGCGCTTCAGACCCCAGAATTCCCCAGGCGCCTTGCTAGCGGGAGGGTGCCTTGGCCCCCTATCATCCCCTTCCTCGCGTAACCCGGCGGGATATCAAAAGGACGCGATGCTGCCGAACTCCTTCCTCTATCTATATCTCCTCTCCTCCCTCACGCTCCTCGCTCCCCCCTCGAACCAGCCTGGAACCCCACAGTCCCCGGCGCCTGACAGGGAGGTCGTCTTTGTTCGTGCCGAACGGCTGATTCTCAGCCCGGGCCACGAACTCGAGAACGGGGCGCTCCTCATCGAGGATGGGCGCATCGTGGGTGTGGGGTCCGACCTGAACGCGCCGGACGGTGCCCTGGAGCTCTCGGGCAGAGTCGTCTGTGCCGGGTTCATCGATCCCTGGTCCTCGCTCAGCGTCGATCCGATGTCCGTCCGGGACATGGGCACGAACCCCGCGGTTCGCACCTCGGACGCCTTCGATCCCTGGCGCGAGACTCACCTCGTGACCGAGGCGTTGCGTGGTGGTGTCACTTCCGTGCGTGTTCAAGCGGGCATGTCCGCCGCGGTCGGCGGTCTCGGTAGTGTCCTTCGACTGGGCGACGATGGCTCCACCATCTTGCTCGACGATGCCTGCGTCGGCGCCACTGTCGGGGTGACTCGCCAGGGGCGTGTCGACGTCTTCGATCGGATCTCCGAGGTCGATCGTCTCGGTGGGATGATCGAGAAGGGTCGCGCGTATCGCGAGTCCCAGGTCGAGTACAAGCACGATCTTCTCGAGTGGCAGAAGTCGATCGCCGAGAAAGCCAAAGAGCTCGAGGACGACTTCAAGAAGGCCAAGAAGAAGCGCGACAAGGATGTTGGGAAGGCCAAGGAGGGGGGCAAGGAGTACAAGGAGAAGCGGTACAAGGAAGGCAAGAAGCCCAAGCGTCCGAAGTACGACGCTGCTGCTGAAGTTCTCGCCCGCGTGGCCGAGGGTGAAGTCTCCTTCATTGTCGAGATACACCGCTCGGCCGAGTTGCGTCGCCTTCTCGCGCGTACGAAGTCGTTCGATCGTTTGCGCCTCGTCATCTCCGGTGCGACCGAAGCTCTCGACCACGTCGATGAACTGGCCGAGCGCAACATCCCGACGATCCTCTGGCCCGCACCGCTGGGCAGCGGTGGGTACGGCGCTCGAGATGAATACGACGAGCATGACCTGGCCCTGGCTGGCGAGTTGGCCCGCGCTGGCGTGCCTGTCTTGCTGGGGAGCGGCGGCAGCCCACACGCGCGTGAGTTGCGCATGCTCGCGGCCTTGGCGGTCAGCAACGGCCTGGATCGGGAAGCCGCACTTGCCTCGATCACGACTCGGCCGGCCGACGTCTTCGACGTCGCCGGCAAGGTCGGTTCCCTGGGTGTCGGTATGGACGCGGATGTCCTCGTCTTCGACGGCGACCCTCTGGATACCACAAGCAAGCTTCTCTACTGCCTGTCCAAAGGCGAGGTGGTCGCTCAATGAAGTTCGTGAATCGACGAGGCGCTCTGTTCCTCGGTCTCTTTGGCCTGCTTGCTTCGAACCTGGTGGCGGCGCAGGAGGGTGTCCAGATCCGAGCCACGACGATCGTTCGGGCCGATGGCACACGCCTCGAGGGAGGCGTGTTGAAGCTCGAGGGCGGTCGGATCGTCAGCGTCGGCACGAAGGTCGATGCGGGCGTCCCGTTGATCGAGCATGAGGGTGTTCTGACACCCGGCTTGATCGCGTGCCAGTCCTTCAGTGGCATGGGCGGCGAGGCCAACGACTCAACCCGCTCGATCCTCCCCGAGGCACGCCTCGTGTACGGCTTCAATCCGACCCACTCGGACTTTCAAAAGGCTCTCGAGGCCGGTATCACCACGATGGTTCTGCCTCCGGACGGTCGCAATGTCGCCGGTGGTTTGACCGCGGTGGTCAAGACCGAGGGTTCGGTTATCTCTTCGAGCGGACACCTGGCGCTTTCGTTCAGCGAGAAAGCCCTCGGCGTTCGCCTGGGCCAGTCGTTTTCCTTCTTCGGTGCGGTCGAGGACGGTGGCATCGAGAACACGCAAGGCAGCTCGTCGGGTTCGCGCTTGCCAACCAGCTACGCCGGTTTGGTTGCCGAGCTGGACAAGCGCTTCGAAAGCCAGAAGGGAGTCTTTCAGCAAGCAAAGACGGGCCAGCTTCCGTGCTACTTCGAGGCCTGGGAGCGCCACGAGGTTCTGCGCGCGTTGGCCTTCGCCAAGCGCCACGATCTGAAGGGGGCGCTGCGCGGAGCGCCGCTCGCAAGCACACCCGCTCTCGTGGCTGCCTTCAAGGATGCGGGCCTCGGTTGCGTTCTTGGGCCTTTCGCGATCGGTCAGTCACGGCCTTCGTTGACGAGCTTCGCGCGCCTGGCGGAAGCCGGTGTGCCCTTGGCCTTCGGCCTCGATGCTCCGATGGAGTCGCCGATCGGCTTGCGCTTGTCCGCCGCGATGGCTTTGAGCGCGGGTGCGGATGCCGCCTCGGTTGCCAAGGCCTTGACCATCGACGCCGCACGTATCGCGGGAGTAGACGCCCGCGTCGGTTCGCTCGAGCCGGGAAAAGACGCCGACTTCTGCCTTTGGAGTGGCGAGCCCTGGAATCTCACCAGTCGTCTCGACGCCGTCTACATCGAAGGCCGTTTGGTCCACGAAAGCGAGTAGAGCCAAGCCATGAGAACCCTCACTCTTCTCCTGCCGCTGCTCGCCGGCCCCGCGTACTCACAGGGCTCCGACGATGGCAAGAACGACTGGAACATTCGCGCCCAGCACATTTACACCGCGGCAGGTGATGTCGTCAACGGTGGAGTCGTGCGCGTGCAGGGCGGCAAGATTGCTTCGGTTGCCTCCGGTGGCAGCGGGGGCGATTTCGAGGTCTTCGCAGTCACCCCGGGCATGATCGACCTGGCCCCTGGCATCGACATGGGGCCCATCTCCATCGAGCAATCGAAAGAGGTGGTCTTCGATCAGTCCGCCGCCGCCGGGGTCGATGTCTTCTCGCATCGCTGGAATCGCTTGCTGAAGAGCGGCGTGACCACCGTCATGGCCAGTGCGCCGGACTACAACGTCTTCAGCGGGCTTTCGCTCTGTCTGAAAACCGGCGGAGACTCCACGGTCGAAGCGCGCACGGTCAAGGCCGAGGTCGCGCTACGGGCGGCCATGGGGACGCAGCCCAGTTCGGGCAACCGGCCTCCGCGCGGTAGCGAGCCCTTGAACTTCTACTACCGACGCCCGACGACACGCATGGGCGTCGAGTGGATGTTCCGCAAGGCGTACTACGACACGCTCGGCGCTACCAAGTGGGGCAAGACGGACGATCCAGTGCGGGACGAAATTCTTGGCAAGACCCTACGCGGTCACCTGCCGGTTTCGGTCAAGGCCATGGCGACGCAGGACGTGCGCACGGCTGTATTCCTGAAGGAGGAGTTCAACATTCAGCGCATGATCCTGACCCACTCCGTCGAGGCCTGGAAAGAGCCGGACCTGGTGAAGCGCTCCGGTGTGAGCGTGTGTTTTGCGCCCTTCGTAGCATCCGGCCGACACCCCGATGGCTTCGCCAACGACTCGTATTTCCTGCCGATGCAGGCGGCAAAGGATCTCCATGACCTCGGCGTGCCCATCGCCCTGTCCGCCGGTGACGGACAAGAGGTCGGACAACGCCTCGCCAATCAGGCCGGCTTCGCCATGCGTGGCGGCCTTTCTTTCGACGCGGCGCTCGCCGCGGTGACTCTTCAACCCGCTTCGATGGTCGGAATCGACGATAGAGTCGGCTCGATCGAGGTCGGCAAGGATGCCGATCTCGTGCTGTGGAGCGGCATGCCTTTCGAACCCACCTCGCAGATCGTCGGCGTCCTGTTGGACGGCAAACTCGTGGTCGATCCCCGTGCAGACGGAGGGGATGACGAATGAACCTGAACATGAAGACCCTAGACCGATTCTTTCCGATGCTCCTCGCAGCCTCCGTGGTCTCGCTTTTCCTCGGGTCCGTGGCCCATGCCCAAGGTGACGGCAAGCTCGTCATCGAGGCCGGCCGCATCATCACGATGGCCGGTGATGACATCGAGAATGGCGTCATCGTGATCGACAACGGTCGCATTACGGCCATCGGTCCGGCGGATCAGGTCGAGAAGCCCTGGGATGCTCCGGTCGTTGGCGGATCGGAATTCACGGCGTTCCCCGGGTTCGTCGAAGCCCACACCTCGAGCGGCATGGATCGGCCCAACGAGAACTTCGAGGTTGCTCCGTTCCTGGATATCCGCGACTCGGTGGACCCGGTCAGCTACTACTTCGAGGACTGCCTGCGCTGGGGGATCACCACGATCAACATCCAGCAAGGGCCTTTCTGTGTGGTCGGTGCCCGCGGCATGATCGTGCGACCCGTAGGGATGACCGTCGAGGAAATGATGGTCCAGCCGCAGTTCGGCTTGAAGGTTTCCACGGTTCCGAAGCGCGGCAAGTCACGCTCGACGCAAATGCAGTCCCTGCGTAATGCGTTCGACGACCTGAGACGTTATCTGGAACGGCTGGTGGAAAAGGAACGCGACGAGCGTGGACACGCCAAGCGTGAAGCCCTCTTCCAGGGTCGGGATATGGAAGGCGAGAAGAACAAGGGGCGCGCGATGAGCGGCTCCGCATGGAAAGTCGAGGGACTCGAAATCATTCCGCGCGGCGCGATCGACGAAAAGTACGAGCCGCTGCTCGAGCTTGTCGAGGGACGCTATCCGGTCTTCTTCCAGTGCTCGAGCCCGATGGAAGTCAGCCACGCGATCGACGTCGCCAAGGGCAACGGCTTCCTGGAGCGCACGACGCTCGTGCTCGATGAGGATTGCTGGAAGGCGGCAGATGTGATCGCGGAAGCCGGCGTGTCGGTCATCCTGGATGGCGATCTCGTTCACCAACGCCGCGATCCGTTGACCGGTGAAGAGCTCGAGACGTTCGTTCCCCAGGTTTTCGAGGACAAGGGCATCACCTATGCGCTGTCCTCCGAGAACTGGAGCGACCGCTCGTTGTGGTACCAGGCCGCTGTCGCCACGGGGCTCGGTTTGTCGCGCGAAAAGGCTCTGGCGTCGGTCACGACGCAGCCCGCAGCGATTCTGGGGATGTCCGATCAACTCGGTACCCTCGAAGTCGGCAAGTTCGGCAACGTGTGTCTTTTCACGGGTGACCCGCTGTCCGTTACGACCTGGGTCGACAAGGTCGTGATCGAAGGCCGAGCCGTGTACGACCGCGCCGACGATGTGCGCAACCGTCACCTGCTCGAAGGCATCACTCCCCAGGGCACGGCTCCGCCGGCTATGGGTGAAGGCGAAGAGGAAGGCAACGACGAGCACGGCGACGACGAGCACGGCGACGACGAGCACGGCGACGACGAGCACGGCGACGACGAGCACGAGGGCGAGGAGGACAAAGACTGATGCGCGCTCTTCTTCTTACCCTGCTCGCAACCATCGGGCTTACGCCGCTTGCTGACGGCGGCGCCCAAGCCGGGGGCCGCGCCATCGCGGTTCGGGCGGGCACGATTCACACCGTCGAGGGCAAGCAGATCTCGAACGGGACCATCCTGATCCGTGGCGGACAGATCGTCGATCTCGGCGAAGGAATCGAAATCCCCGCGGACGCGACCATCGTCGACTACGGCCCCGACGCGGTCATTGTCCCCGGTTTCGTCGCGGCGATGAGCTACTACGCCAGCGGCTCAGCCAGCAAGCGCAGCGCCGATCCGGATGTGCGTGCCGTCGATGGATTCGACCCGTATCGCAAGTACTACTCCGCACTGTCCGCCGGTGTTACGAGCGCCTATATCTCTCCCGCGGATTCGCGACTGATCTCGGGTCAGGGTGGGCTCGTCAAGTTGGCTGGCGACGATCACGCCCGGCGCATCGTCAATGAAGCCTCCGCCATCCATGGCGCGGTCGACTCCGCGGCGCGTTCGGCCCCGGGTTACTGGGAGCCGCCGGTGCCCGTGACGGTCGATGTTGGCATCGGTTCGCAAACCCCGCAGCTGCCGAAAACGACCATGGGTGCCATCGTCGCTCTCGACGAGCTGATGGCGCTCGGGCGCAGCGGAGACGGCTCTTCGGAGTACGGTCCCCGAGCCCCGATGGACTTCGTCCGCATGCTCGACCGCGGCGTTCCGTTGCGCCTCGGCGCCGTCGATCACAACGAGATCCTGGCGGTTCTCGAATTCGCCGCACAGCGTGAAGTGCGCATCATCCTGGACAAGGCAAACGACGCCGGTGGGCTCGCCACCGAGATTGCCAAGAGCGGTGTCAGTGTCATCTTCCGCGTGCCTTACACCCCGAACTCACGTGCCTTCGATCGGGGCAAGGGAGAGGACTCGCGTTGGTATCAGTTCGGTGCACCGGCCAAACTCGATGCCGCGGGCGTGTCCTTTGCGATCACCGGCTCGAACCCCCGCGACCTGCTCTTTGTCGCCGGCCTCGCCATGCGCGGTGGCCTGGACGGCGAAGCCGCGCTGAGAGCCATTACCTTGACGCCGGCCCAGATGTTGGGCGGCGGAGCGCGTATCGGTAGCTTAGGTGTGGGGAAGGATGCGGACCTGTGCATCTTGAACGGCCAACCGATGTCGGGCAATGCCAGTGTCCTGGCGACCTATGTCGATGGCGAGAAGGTCTGGTGGCACGGCATGGCCGAGGCAGCGCGCGGTAGTGGGACTGCAAAGCCCATGAACACCCGCGCCGCCAAGCGCGCTCGGGCTCGTTCGGTGGCGACCGTCATCGAAGTCGAAGAGCTTCATGTAGGAGACGGCGAGGTGCTCAGTCCCGGCCAGATCCTGATGCGAGACGGCAAGATCGCCGAGGTTTCGACCCGCGTTTCGCACCCGCCCGGTGCCAGTGTGGTTCGCGGCAAGGCGGCCATGCCCGGAATGATCGATGCTTTTGGCCACCTGGGCCTCGAAGGCTCGAAGAAGATTCCCGGCACCGACTATGCACTGACCTCGATCGTCGAGCCTGGAGACGACGCTGACCGGCGCGTCGCTTCGCACGGAATCACGACGGTCGTGATGACGCCACGCGGAGCCTCGGGATCCGGTTCACCAGTGATGGCGTACAAGCCCGCCGGCGAAGATCTCGAGTCTCAGGTCATTGGCGACCCCGTCGCCTTGCGCCTGCGTTGGCGTGCATCCTCGATGGTCGACTCGGGTTCCGGCATCGCCAAGCTCTTGAAGAAGGCCAGCGACTACCGCACGGCGTGGGAGGAATACAACGCCGCCATGGCCAAGTGGGTCCCGCCTCCCGAAGAGCCGGAAGAGTCCACAAAGAAAGACGACGACGAAGAAGAAGAGGCCAAGGAAGAAGAGAAGGACGACAAGAAGAAGAAGAAGAAGAAGAAGAAGCGCAAGAAGGGTGAGGAAGAGGAGCTCGAGCCCGACCCCCTGACCGGGGAGTGGACGAGTGAAATCGATTCCGAGCGTTTTCGCCTGCGCTTGCTCTTTGAAAATCCCGGTGGTAGTGGTCCTGTCGAGGGCACGCTGCGTTGCGACGTTCTCTCCGAAACCCTGATCGAGGTCTCGGGTGATTGGAATCTCGAAACGCGCGACCTGACTCTCTGGGGCCGCGGCAGTCGCGGAACGGTCGACATGGCTCTGAAGCCCAAGGAAGGCAAACTGGAAGGCGAGATCAAGGCCGGCGAAGAGACTTACGAGCTCGAGCTCGAGCGCAAGTCGAAGGAGTATCCGAGCGCACGTCGACCCGAGCGTCGCGCGGAGGAAAAAAAGGCCAAGAAAGCACCCAAGGGCACGCCCAAGGCGCCGAAGCGCGACCCGAAGCTCGACCCCATCGTGAGTGCGATGGCCGGTGACGTGACGATCGTCGTCGAGGTGCACCGCGAGGACGAGATCACCGATTGCGTGAAACTCTTCGGACAGTACGGAATTCGACCGGTGCTCTACGGTGCGGGCGATGCTCACCATGTGGCGGACGACATCGCCTCGAAGGTCGCCGGCGTTCTTCTGGCCCCATCGGTGCTGGTCTCCGTGCCGGATCGCGGCAGTCAGCACAGAAGGCCCTACAGCGAGCTACAGCAAGCCGGCATCTCCGTCGCCTTCATGTCGGAGAGCGAAGAGGGTGCGATCGACTTGCCCTTGCGCGCAGCCTACGCGGTTTCCAACGGCATGAGCCCTAGTGGCGCGGTCCGTGCTCTCACGGCCGACGCCGCGGAGATGATGTCGATCGAGCATCGCGTCGGTCGACTCGCGGTTGGCCTGGACGCCGACGTCGTACTTTTGGATGGCACGCCCATGGCACCCGGCACTTCGGTGCTGCGTACGTGGGTCAATGGTGAAGAGGTCAAGCCTTGATGCGTTACCGATACTCCTGGCTCCTTCTGGCCCTGTGCCTCCCCACCCTGGGGCAAGCTCCGACCGACGCGCATGTCGATCCGGGGGATGTCGGCGGCAAGGGACTCGCGATTCTCTCGGATAAGATCCTCACCGCCGCCTGGCGCGGCGAGCAGGTCGTGAACCACGGCGTCATCCTGGTCAAGGACGGCAAGATACAAGCGGTCGGCCCGCAGCGCTCGACAACGATCCCTACGGGATACGAAACGATCGATGTCGGCGAGCGCTGGCTCGCTCCCGGCTTCGTCGAGCTGCACTGCCACGCGGCGGGAGCCTCGTTGTTAGCGGGCGTCAACGACCTGAACGACATGGTCTATCTGACGAACCCCGGATTGCGTTCCTCGCCCGCTGCCGAGCCCGGAGTGCAAACGCTGAGGATGGGCATCGCCGGTGGCGTGACGACCGTGCTCTATATCCCCGGTTCGGGCACGAACATCGGCGGCCAGGGCCTGCTGTTGAAGACGGCCTTCAACCGTTTTGAGGAAAACCTCGTTCGCAACCCCGGATCGTTGAAGCTCGCGCAGTGGGGCAACCCCGAATCCTGGGCGTTCGGCGTTCAAATGACCTTCGAGCACTGGAATACGCGTAACACGTTGACACGTGGTATCGCCTATGCGAAGCGCTGGGAGGCTTATGAGAAAGGCGAGGGACCCGAGCCCGCGTTCAACCTGCAATGGGAGGTCTTTCGCGATCTCACCAAAGGCGAGATCGCCATCTCGACCCACACCCAAATGTATCAGGTCGTCTTGATGACGATCACCATGGTTGCCCGCGACATGGGCCTACCGGTCTTCCTGGACCACTCCACTATCGGAGGTTGGTTGACCGGTGCGCTCGCCAAGAAATACGGCGTGCCTGCCATCGTCGGCCCGCGCTCGATCGATCCGAATTTCAGTCGCGGCATGATCAACTGGGCGCGCAACAAGCACGAAGGAACACGCGGTATTGCGGCCGGTTATCAAGAGCAAGGAATGGAGATGGTCGGCTTCAACACCGACTCGCCAATCATCGCGCAGGAGGACCTTCTCCTCAATGCGGCAATGGGCGTGCGTTATGGCCTCGACGACAAGAACATGGCCGCCCTCCGTGGCCTGACGATCGTTCCGGCCATCGCCTGCAAGCAAGGCGATCGGCTGGGGTCGCTCGAGCCTGGCAAGGACGCGGACATCCTTGTCGCGGACGGCTACCCCCCCGATCCCCGCACGACCTTCAGCATCGTCTTTGTGAACGGTCGGCGTGCTTACGACGCGGAACGCGACGGGAGAAGGTGGTAGCAACAAGCACCATAACCGCAGGGCTCCTCAGCCTCATCGCGGCAAGCTCCGGCTCGGAGAGCGAGCCGGTAGGCACCGCTTTGGTCGTCGGCAAGCTGCTGACGATGGACGAGGCCGATCGTGTCTTCGATCCCGGCTTGATCCTGATGCGCGAAGGCAAGGTCGAATACATCGGCAAGCCGCGCGAGATTCCGGAAGGTTACGAGGTCGTCGAGAAACGAAAGCTGTGGGCTTGGCCAGGGCTCATCGATTTGCACTCCCACATTCACGGAACGGGCCGCGACCTGAACGACATGGTCAAGCCCCTGAATCCCGAGCTGCGAGCCAGCAGCACCTTCGATCCGTTCGACAAACGCATCGGCGTCGCCACGGCGGCTGGTGTGACGACGCTCTTCGGCATTCCGGGTAGTGGCACATCGATCAGCGGCTTTGGACTCGTATACAAGACCAAGCGCGACAAGCCGGGCTATGAGGGCATGGTCGTGCGCGATCCCGGCGGCATGAAGGTGGCTCAGAACTTCAACCCCCAGCGTGGAGCCGGCGACGTAGGCAATTCGTGGTGCGGGCTGGCGTTCAACCTCGAGCACTTGAACGACCGCGTGGCCAATCTTGTCGAACGAGACAGCGAGATGAATTGGCAGCTCGAAAACCTGGCCCAGGTACATCGCGGCGAGCTGCCCGTCTTGATCCACTGCGCCTCCGCCGAGGGCGTTGCCGCGGTCGTCCGTATGTGGAAGGTGCGCTACGGTACAGAGTGCGTCGTTTCCCACGGTAGCTGGGACGGCTGGATGGCAGCCGGTTTCGCGGCCAAGCACGACGTGCCTGTCAACCACGGACCCCGCACGCTGAACATGATGTCCGCGCGACGCGAAGATCGCGTCGTCGGTGGTGCGGCAGAGTACACCGCGGCTGGCGTACCTAACTTTTCATTGAACACCGATGCTCCCGTCATCGCGCAGGAGTACCTCTTCCTCCAAGGCTCCATGTCCGCCCGCCATGGCGCGGATGCGTACCAGATGCTGCGCGCCATCACGACGCACCCGGCCCTTTCGTTCCAGTTGGCGGAACGTGTCGGGAGTCTCAGGGTCGGCAAGGACGCGGACGTGGTGCTTTCCACCGGTGACCCTCTCGACCCTCGTTCCCGTGTCGAGTTCGTCTATATCGACGGGCGACTCGAATACTCCATCGCAGACGATGGTCAGGTCTTCTAAATGACGATGATCCCCAAAGCATTCGGACTCATAGCGCTCCTGGTTCTGCCGTTGCATGCGTCTACGAGCAGCGGCGACCTTCTCGCCATTCGTGTCGGCAAGGCCGAGACAATCTCGAACGGTACGCTCGAGCACGTCGTGATCCTCGTCGAGGACGGCAAGATCGTCATCATTGGCGAGGATCTACCGATCGAACGTGGGATTCCGATCCTCGATCGCCCGGATTGGATCGCCATGCCCGGTCTGGTCAGCGCGCACACGCGCGTGGGGCTCGAACGCTCCAGAGCGAGCAGCTTTACTCCGCAGGTTACACCGCTGCGCGAGATCTATCCGCGACGTGACGAGTGGATGGAGCTGCTCGAGCTTGGTGTGACCACGCTGGGAGTCGTCCCCGAGGGAAATTCCGGTGTCCCGGGTCAGGCCATCGCGATTCGGCCGCACGGAGACACGGTCGAGGAGATGCTGGTCAAGGAGGGCGTGTACCTCAAGGTGAACATGCAGTCGAGCTCCAGCGCGAAGAAGATCATTCGCGACGCCTTCGCAAAGGTCGACAAACACGACAAGGCGGTCGAAAAAGAACATGCGAAGTGGGAAAAGGCCAAGGAGAAGAGCAAGAAGAAGAGCTCTCGGCGCTCCAAGTCCAAGAAGGACGACGAGGACAAGAAAGAGGAAGAGGCCAAGAAGGACGAGAAGAAACCGGAAGCTAAGGCAGTCTCGAAGACTTTCGTGCCTCCGACCCCCACCCCGGCCGTCAAGACCTTCATCGATCTGCGCGAAGGCCGTCTGAACGCGATGATGAGCATTCGCAAGGCCGGCGACTACCTGCACCTACTCGATCTCATGAAAGCCGAGGAGTCGGTCAACTACTACTTGCGCGTGCCGTTGCGCACAGATATCGACCTCTACGAAGTGGCCGAAGAACTCGGCGAGCACGAAGCCCTTGTCGTTCTGAATGCTGTCATCACGTTGCAGGCGCACAGTCGCCGGGAGCGCAACATCCCTGCCGAACTCGCCCGTGCAGGCGTGTCCGTTGCACTGACACCCGAACGCGATCGCCTGGGATCCTACGAAGAGTGGATGAACGACGTCGGGCACCTGGTGTCGCGCGGGCTCGATCGCGACACGGCCCTCGCGGCCGTGACGTTGCAGGCGGCACGCGCTCTCGGCCTGGATGAACGCCTCGGAAGCCTGGACGCCGGCAAGGACGCCAACATCGTTTTTTGGAACGGAGATCCCCTGGAGCCCGCTTCGAGCATCCAGGCGGTCATGCTCGAGGGCAACTTCGTCATCGGAGAGGTGGACTGATGGATCGCACACTGTGCAAACGACTTCTCGCTGGCTCTGTCGCCCTGTTGCTCGCGACCGGGGCCGCGCTCCCGGCCTTCCTCTATCCACCGATGGTGGAGGATGACAAGAAGGAGGAGCAAGAGGCCGAGGAGGAAGAAGATCAGGACAAGTACTTCGCCGTCGTCGGCGGAGACGTTTTCACCGGCACCGGTGGGGTTCTCCGCGGCGTCACGGTTCTCTCGAAGAACGGTGTCATCGAAGAGATTGGCAACAACGTCTACCTCCCCGAAGGGACGGAAACCCTCGACGCCGCGGGTCTACGTGTCTATCCGGGTCTCGTCGCACTGAACGCGAGCACCGGTGTGACGCGTGGCCTCTTCTCCGCAGAGATCAAGGAACCGAAGCGCGAGGATATCCTCACGCACCTCAACGAGACCCTCGAGCGCGTCATTCACGGTCATACCGAGACGCCCGACGATGGCTATGCCGAAGAGGAGGACGACTGGGAAGACCTGGACCTACAGGCCCAGGTTGCTGTCGGTGGCACCAGCAAGTTCAACGACTCGTTCGATCCCTTCAGCCCCTTCATGACGCTGGCCCTCGCCTCGGGTATCACGACTGCAGAGCAGTCCGGAGCGGCCGTGAAGTTGAAGCGCGGCGAAATCGGCGATGTCGTCATGAACGAACGCAACATCGTCAGCTTCAGCTGGAGCACGCAGAACCCGAGCGGTATCCGCTCGCTGCGTGAGAAGTTCAAAGTGACGCGCGAGTACCTAGCCCTATACCGGGCCTGGGAGGCGCGCGGGGACAAGGAAGAGAAGGAGCCGGCCAAGCGTGGTGTCGATACGGGTGCCCTGCGTGTCCTGCAAAACCAAGCGCTCGCCCGCTTTCGCTCGAATGATCGCGAGGACCTCATGGGAATCGCACATTTTGCACAGGAGAATGGCTTCCGTCCCGTGATCGACGGCTGCCGCGAAGGGTGGACCGTGGCCGACGAGCTGGGTCGCGCTGGTGCCTATGCGATCCTCACCGCCCGTGACCGCAGCCCGAAGAGAGAAACCCTCGTGCGGGATGGCGGTTCGAATATCCAGAACGCCGCCATTCTCCACGAGCATGGCGTGCAAGTTGCCGTGAAGGCCTCGGTCGGCTCGATCGAATCGATGGGCATCAGCGGCCGCGACCTTCTACACCTGACCGTCGAAGCGGCTTTCGCAGTGCGCGGCGGTCTCTCCAACTCCGCAGCGTTGTCGGCCATCACGACGGTTCCGGCCCGCATCCTGGGTGTTTCCGAACGCATCGGCTCCGTCGAGGTTGGCAAGGACTGCGATCTGATCGTGACCGACGGCGACGTGCTGCACTACCAGAGCTTCGTTCAGTTCGCGGTCGTGGCCGGGAGGCTCGTCTACGACAAGGAAGAGGAGCTCTACTTCGCCCACATTCGCCCGCGACCGGCAAAGCCCGCCGTGGCCGAGGAAGGTCACGAAGAGGCGGACCAGGAAGAGTCAGGCTCGGAAGAGAACGACTCCGAAGAAGGTGACGAGAAGGGCGAGGAAGACAAAGACGAGGACTGATCCGTTGAACCCCATGTACCCGACCGCTAGGCTCGCCTCTGGTGGGGTGAGGTCATGATTCTTCGCGATCTTCTACGTGTTTTGGGGTCTTCCGACCGTCGTGACGGGCGCAACTTGACGCACGAGGAGGCTTTCCGTGCCTTCGGCACCATCTTCGATGGTGAGGAGTCGGAGATCCGAATCGGTGCCTTTCTCATCGCGATGCGCTGGAAGGGCATCACGGTCGAGGAACTCACGGGCTTCGCCAGAGCCGCTCGCACGCGTGCCCGGATTCCCTGCGACGGAATGACCGGGCTCTGTTGTCTGTGCCCACCCCACGACGGCGCGGACTTCGACCCGCCCCTGGAGGTCGCTGCCGGTCTCGTCGCCGCCGGAGCCGGAGCGCGGATCCTCCTGATTTCCGACCGCGGTGTGCCACCTCGGCGCGGCGTGACAGCCGGGGACGTGCTCGACCAAATGGGTGCACCGCTCTCATGGGATGTTGCCGAGGTCGAGAATCGAGTCGAGCGCTTCGGCTTTGGTTCCGTCGCCGCTCCCGCAGTCCTGCCCGCGCTACTGGAGCTGCGCCGCGTCCGGAGCGAAGTCGGCGTGCGCACCCCGCTCTCCACGATCGAGAAGCTGATAGCGCCGTCCTCGGCGTCGGTCGTGACCGGTGCCCAGCATGGACCGGTACTCGGCATCGCCGTCGAGACGATCTCCAGCCTCGGCCACCCGAACGGAATCGTGATCCAGGGCATTGGCGGCGGCCTGGTGCCGACTCTCAAACGACGCACACGCGGCATCGAATTGGCCGGAGATCACCAGATTCCGCTTACCGTCGAACCCTCGGACTTCGGCCTGGGCTGCCCCGACAATCCCGAACTTCCCATGTACGGCCCTCCCGACGAGGGTGAAGGTACCGCTGACAACCCGCACATCGTGCGTGCCGCCTGCGACATCACCGACGCCGTCCTCAAAGGCGAAACCGGTCCGGCTCGCAACGCGACCGTCCTGTGTACAGCCGTCATTCTCAAAGCCGCCGGCCATGCAATGACCCTGGCCGAAGGTGTCGACTTGGCGGTCAAGAGCATCGACGAAGGCGCAGCCCTCGGCGTGCTCGAGCGTCTCCGGGCCTGACGGCGCCCGAGGCTTTCCGGCTCAGCCCTCGCCTTCCTCGAGAGCGCGCTGGAGCGGAGGGTCTCTCCCGATGAAGAAGTCCCCGGAGGATAGCTCGACGTGGATGTCGGGTCGCACGGTAGGGGGGTCGGTCTTGAGGAGACGGAAGTACTTGGTCGAGTAGAAGACCTTGAGGCCGGAGTGGGGTAAGCGGAAAGAACGGACCTCACCGTAGGAGTTGGGCTTGCCGCCGGTGGGTTCGCCGATCAGCGTTGCTCCCGCCTGCGTGCGCAGTTGGCTGGCGTTCAACATCCCCGAGGAGTATGTGTTGGGTCCGATCAACACGTAGATGCGGCCGCGGAGGGACTTGCGCTTGCCCAGCGACTCTATGTGCCTGCCGAAGACGAGAGAGTTGCCGCCCGAGTTGTTGCGCAGATCGATTACCAGGCTTCTGGATCTGGAGCTTTCGTAGGCGTCGAGGAGTTCGTCGAGAAAGCTCTCCATCGGCTTGGCGGGGTCGTCGGTGCAAGAGTTGTAGGCGAAGTAAACGGCGCTCCGCTCCTCCAGAATCTCGAACCAGTAGTTCTCGCTCAGGCGTGTTCGCCAGCGCGGTAGGACCTCGAAGCGCGGATCGGGGGCACGCAGCCATTCGCCACTCCCCCCGGCTTCGATGATCTGTGTGAACTGGGACCCGTCGTGCTCGACCACGAGCGGAAGCCGCCTGGGGCTATCGATGAGTCCGAGTTCGTGCAGCAGCTTGGGAGTGATCAGGAGCGTTGGAACCTGGGCCATCTTCCAGGCCTCGTTTTCGGCCGAGAAGACCGAGCAGACGGCCTCAATGACCTCTTCCGTGGGGTGATTGCCGACCTTGACGATGCGAGAGCAAAGGACCTCGCCAAAGCGTTCGTCCACGGCGATGACGTGAACCCCATCGCTGAAGACGAGCACATGGATGGGAAAGAACTCGTAGCCCCCGGATTCACGCCAGTGCAATCCCGTATGGGCGTCGCCGATCTGTGCGACCGCCTGGGCCATGGCGAGGATGAGTCCCGCTCCTTCGTGGCCTGTCGTCGATTCATCCACGCGTGTTCGCAGCGTGTCGATGAGAGCCTTCCAGCGATCCCGCGTGATCGTATGGAAGGCGTTGGCGTGGACCTGGGGCAGGTACTCCTCGAGGTATTTCAGATCGGCACGCCAATCCCTCTTCGTAAGCACAGGCATGTCGACCGGAACCCTCGGAGCCGGCGCCTCAGCGAGAACGTCGTGGGTCGTGCGTTCGAGGTCGAGCGTGATCTTGAAGCCGATGCTTTCAGCGAAACCGCTGCATTTCCCGTTCTCGACGTCGAGCTCGTAGTCGACGCTAAGCCCATTGGGCCCGACCGTCTTGAAGCGCAACTTCCTCGCTTTCACGCTGAAGGAGCCCTGCGACTCTTGCAGGTCGAAGCCCTGGACCGCGATTTCGATGTCGATCTTCGCCCCGTCGTTCCGCATCCAAAGCGTCAGCGGAACACCATCCTCTGAAACGAATAACCCGCTTCCCGTGACCGTGCCCTTCCAGATGCCCGTGATGGGATCCGGAGTGGGCTCAAGCAAAGGCGCGTGGGCGTCGAAGGCTCTCTTGCACGTCCCCTCCGCCGCGCCCGAGAGCGGAGGGCACAGGATGAAGAACATGAAGAGCGAGACGAGAGGGCCGGCCATCACCGCGATTCCTTTGGGGGGACTCGATTCCGAGCGCACGAGGATAGCCCTCGCGGCGTGGATGCGCTCCTGCGGAAACAGTTCGCTTCCTTTTAACGTCATGGCGCCGAGCGCCCCTGGAGTCTCTGTTTGAACACCACACCGGCCTCGGCGTCGATCCGGCGCGCTCTTCTGGCTCTGTCCTTCCTTGCGGCGTCGATCTTGGCCCAACCGGAGGCCGTCGCGCGGCTCCTGACCGAAGATGGCGCCGTGGCCGATGGTGTCTTCGGTATTGCGATGAACCTCGTTCGTGGGCTCTTTGCCATCGGGTTCCTGTGGTTCGCGCTGTGCCCGAGTGGTCCCTGGAGTGCAACCCACACCATCGCGGCCGCCCTGGCGGTGATTGTTGCGGCCCTCGCTGGATGGGGCCAAGGGCGACTTCGTTCGCTCGAGACCTGGGCCCGCGCCGGTGTCCCCATGGACGAGCGCCTTGAACAGATCGCGGCGACCAGTCCGCGCAACGATCGGCCGCGCCCCATCGAAAGGACGAGCACGTTGAAGATACGCGCGGATCAGGTCGGTCTGCGCAAAGCTATCGCCGAACGAGCCAACCTGGCGCAGCGGTACCTGGAGATCGGCGAATACGAACTCGCCGCGGAAGAGGTCGAGACGATTCTCGGTCGCCTGGACGAGCTGGACGAGCGTTCGGGCGCGCGCCACGAGACCACGCTACGCCGGCTTCTGATCGCGACCTATCTACGCTGGGGCGAAGTGGCGAATTGCCTCGACAACCACAATGCCGACTCGTGCCTCTTGCCGATCGAAGGCGGTGGCGTACATGGCGATCCGGCGTGCGTCCTGGCGGCGGTCGAGCTGCTCCTGGAGGGGCTCGAAACGAACCCCCAGGACCTTGTGTATCGCTGGCTCTTGAACGTGGCCTGCATGGCCGCGGGAACGTATCCCGATGATGTCCCCGAGCGCTTTCGCTTTTCGCCGGAGGTCTTCGCCTCGGAGCGCGAGGTCCAGCGCTACTACGATGTGGCGCCGGAAGTCGGCCTCGCGATCGATCGCTTGTCCGGCGGCAGCGTGATGGAGGATTTCGACAACGACGGGGACCTGGACCTCCTGTGCTCGTCGATGGGTCTTCAAGACCCGTTGGTCTTCTTCGTCAATGAAAACGGCGCCTTCGAGGACCGAACCACGGCGGCCGGGCTCCAGGGCGAGGTGGGGGGGTTGAACCTGGCCCACGCGGACTATGACAACGATGGGTACGCCGACGTACTCGTTCTGCGCGGGGCCTGGATGGACCACCATGGCCGCTATCCAAACTCGCTTCTGCACAACGAGGGCGATGGGACCTTCCGTAACGCCACGGAAGCTGCGGGTGTGTTGCGTTTCTACCCCACTCAGGTGGGTGCCTGGGGCGACTTCGACGTGGATGGGCACCTGGATCTCTTCATCGGCAACGAGTCACGCGCGGGACAGCCGCATCCCTGCGAGCTGTATCGCAACCAGGGCGACGGGACGTTCGAGGACGTGATCGAGGTTTCCGGAATCGCCACGCGCACGTTTGTGAAGGGCGCTGCCTGGGGTGACATCGACAACGATGGCGATCCCGATCTGTATGTCTCCCGGCGCCACGACAGCAGCTCTCTGTACGAGAACCAATCCATCTCCGAGGTGAGTGGGGGTACGGCGTTCCTCGACATCACGGAATCCTCCGGCATGGCCGGCGATCTACAGAGCTTTCCGTGCTGGTTCTTCGATTACGACAACGACGGCTGGCAGGACCTTTTTGTCGCTGGGTACTCGACCGCCTTTCTGGACGAGGGGGACGATCGCCTGACGGATATCCCAGCCGCACGCTTGGGGATGGAGCTGACGACCGACGGGTACCCCAGGCTGTATCGAAACCGTGGCGATGGGAGTTTCGAGGACACCTCCGGGGACTTGGGGCTGAAACGCGTCGTTTCCGTCATGGGCGCCAACTTCGGTGACATCGACAACGATGGTTGGCTGGACCTGTATCTGGGCACGGGCAGTCCCGACTTCCTCGCCCTGATGGCGAACCGCATGTTCACGAACGACGGAGGCAAGCGCTTCCTGGACGTGACCACATCAGGCGGCTTCGGGCATTTGCAAAAGGGCCACGCCATTTCGTTCGGCGACCTTGACGCCGATGGCGACCAGGATATCTATGCCGTGATGGGGGGCTGGTACCCCGCGGACAACTTTCCGAACGTGCTCTTCGAGAACCCCGGTAACGGTCACGGCTGGGTCACGCTACGCCTCGAGGGCACGCAGTCGAATCGCTCAGGCGTGGGCGCACGCATTCGCCTTTCGCTTTCGACACCCGGGGGACCGCGCGAGGTCCACCGCGTTTGTGGCACGGGGGGCAGCTTCGGTTCCTCGAGTCTGCAGCAGGAGATCGGCCTCGCTGACGCGACATCGATCGATGCGATGGAGATCCGTTGGCCTTCCGGCCTTCTCGAGCGCTTTGAGAGCGTGCCCCTGCGTCGCTTGATCCTGGTTCGAGAGGGCGATGCACGCTTCGATGCTCGCGAGTTGACGCCGATTCCGCTGCGCGCCTCGGGTAGGTCCGAACACCACCATCACATGGGCGAAGGCTAGCGCGAGCACCGGAACAACAGCCTCGATTACCAAGGCTGTTTTGTCTTGTGCCAGCCGTGGGAAGCCGGCCCCTGGCTCGGAAAAGTTTTTCCAGGGATCGGTCGATGAGGGTGTGAGCCCCGATTCCGAGGGCTTCCAATGTTGAACGCTCAATCCCTACCGGCGGAGTCCAAGCCCCCCGGAGCCCGTGTGCCTTCCCTGGTGATCGGCATCCTCGCGATCGCGGCTGCGGTGCTCGCCAACCCCCTCACGCTCGCCTCCATGCTTGCAGCGGATCGTCATATCGACGACCCGCTCGTGCGGCTCGGCTTGATCACCCTAGAGTTGTGCCTGTTCCTCTTTGGCACGACCACATTGGCGCGCGGTCGACCCAAGGCGTGGGGTCCTTTCGCGGCACCGATCGCGATCGTCCTCGGGCTCGTCTGTACCGTTGGTGCGGCCGGTCTGGCCCGCCACTTCCAGAACGAACCCTGGGAGGTTGCCGGGCTCTCGATGCCGGATCGACTCACATACCTGGCAAAGCGCGATCCCGAGACTTACTTCTACGGTCGTGATCCCGAGAGAACTCGGCAAGAAATCGAGGTAGCCCGATCGTCGGGTGGCATGCGAGCGCTCGAGCTGGAGCGGCAGCTGGCCGACACACACCTGCGTCGCGGGAGCTTCTCGGAAGCCAGGGATGTTCTCGAGAGCATGCTCAGGCGTCTGAAAGACAATACCTCTCCACGTCGCGCAGCGTTCGAGGATGATGTCGAGAACCTGTTGATCTCCACATACCTGCGCTGGGCCGAGGTCGAGAACTGTGCTGCGGATCACAATCGTGATTCTTGCCTGCTCCCGCTCGAGGGTGGCGGCGTGCACAGGCATCAAGATCAGATGCGCTCAGCGGTCGCGCTGCTCGAGAGGCGTCTCGAGCGCAACAGCGACGACTTGCTCTCGCGCTGGCTCCTGAACATCGCTCACATGGCCCTGGGGGAGTACCCCGAGGGCGTCCCGGAGGATCAGCGCATCGATCCGAGCGTATTCGAATCGGAAGCAGAGTTTCCGCGTTTCGTCGATGTCGCTCCGGCCCTCGGAGTGGCCGTGAACGAGCTTGCCGGTGGCAGTGTGATGGAAGACCTCGATGGCGACGGTGACCTTGACCTGATGGTCAGCGGCATGGGGCGCGACGATGCGTTGCGCTTCTTCGTCAATCGCGGGGATGGGGCGTTCACCGACGCCACCCAGACTGCAGGTTTGGCCGGTCTGACGTCCGGTTTGAACCTGTGCCATGCGGATTACGACAACGACGGTCGCATCGATATTCTCGTCCTACGCGGAGCGTGGAAAGGGCCGACTGGTGGCCTGCCAAACTCGCTCTTGCGGAATCTAGGCGACGGCAAGTTCCGCGATGTGACCGAGGAATCGGGCCTCCTGGCCATGAACGCGACCTCGTCCGCCGTATGGGGCGATCTCGATGGCGATGGCTGGTTGGATCTCTTTATCGGCAACGAATTCCGCGACTGGCATCCCCATGCCTCACGTCTCCTTCGAAATCGAGCGGATGGAACTTTCGAGGACGTGATCGCGGGTTCAGGTGTCAGCCAGCACGGTTTTGTCAAGGGCTGCGCATTGGGCGACTACGACCAAGACGGGGATCTCGATCTGTACGTCTCGCGTCGCTACAAGGCCAACTCGCTCTACCGCAACGATGGCGACTTTCGCTTCGATGATGTGACACGCGCCGCGGGCCTCGACGAGGAGTTCCAGGGGTTCGCCTCGTGGTTCTTCGACTACGACAACGATGGTCGCATGGATCTCTTCTGTGCTGGCTTCGCCGGTAGCTTCCTCGACGACGAAGAAGGCGGTCTGGTCGATATCCCAGCGGTACGTCTCGGGTTGCGCACGGCTCGCGATGGAAGCCCGCGTCTGTACCACAACGAAGGTGACGGCACCTTCCGTGAAGTCGGCGGTGAGATGGGCTTGCACCGCGTGATCCTCGTCATGGGTGCCAACTTCGGCGACGCGGACAACGATGGCTGGCAAGACATCTACCTCGGTACGGGCAAGCCCGACTTCCGCGGGTTGATGGCGAACCGTCTGTTTCGCAACGCGGCTGGCGAAAAATTTCAGGACGTGACCACCGCGGCGGGTATGGGGCACTTGCAAAAGGGCCACGGCATCTCGTTCGGCGATGTGGACAACGATGGGGATCAAGACATCTACGCCGTCATGGGGGGTGCCTACCCCGCCGATGGCTTTCCGAATGCCCTCTTCCAGAACCCCGGGAACGCCAATCACTGGTTGACCTTGCGGCTGGAGGGAACAACCAGCAATCGCTCGGCGATCGGTACGCGCATTCGCGCGATCCTGGAGACAAAAGACGGTACGCGCGACGTCTTCGGCGTCGTCGGCACCGGCGGCTCCTTCGGCTCTTCGAGTCTGCAGGTCGAGCTGGGGCTTGGCGGCGCTCTGGCGCTCCGCAGCCTCGAGGTCTTCTGGCCGACGACGGGCGAGCGGACCCGTTTCGAGGGGCTCGCGATGGATCGGGTCTACCACGTGCGTGAAGGCGACCCGAGCCCTACCGAGATTCCAACGCGACCGATCGATTTGCCGGCGCCCTTGGATCACACCGAACACTCTCACTGAGCGAAGCCCTTCCATGAGAACCCTCGTTATCGCTTTCGTCCTCATCGCAGCCCTCGTAGGGGGCTACTTCGGAGCGAAGCGCGGCGGCGTGTTCACCAAGTCAAGCGGTCCCAAGCCCTGGGAAAAGCCTGGCATCTCGATGGTCGAACGCCTGTACGAGATCGAGCACGCCCAGCCGAAGGTCTATGGGCCCACACCCGAGGACTTCTTGCGCAGACCGAAACTCCTGCGCGGTGAGAACCAGGAGAGCTTCGAATTCCAGCACAACTTCGCTCTGGCCCTGATGAAACGAGGAGAGTTCGATGGTGCTGCGGAGCGCCTACACGAATTGATCTCGCGTTTGAAAGCGAAGGGCAAGATCAAGGACGAGCTGGGGCAAAAGGCGCGCTACTCCCTGATAGCGACGTATCTGCGTAGTGGGGAGATTGCGAATTGTCTCAACAACCACAACTACGACTCGTGTTTGCTTCCGCTGAGCGGAGGCGGTGTGCACAGCCAAAAACGGGGTGCGTCGGCAGCACGCAACGTGGTTCTCGAGCTGCTCGAAGATCACCCTGAAGACGTCCTGGGCCGCTGGCTCTTGAACATCGTTGCGATGGCTCTTGGTGAATACCCGCAAACGGTTCCCAAGCATCATCTGATCGCGCCCGAGATCTTCGATTCGGAAATCGAGTTCCCGCGCTTCTACGACGTGGCCCCTGAACTTGGCCTCGCTGTGGATGCGATCTCGGGCAGCAGCATCTTCGAGGACTTCGACGGTGATGGCGATCTGGATCTCGTCTGCTCTGCCATGGGGCTGGGCGACAACCTGCGGTACTTCGAGAACGCTGGTGGCGGAAAGTTCCTCGATCACACGGAAAGCGCGGGTTTGGTGGGTATCACGGGTGGCTTGAACATCAATCAAGCCGACTTCGACAACGACGGCCTGGCAGATGTCCTGGTTCTGCGCGGAGCCTGGATGGGAGCGATGGGGCGCATGCCGAACTCGCTCTTGCACAACGATGGCGGCGGCCATTTCAGCGACGTCACCGAGAAAGCGGGGCTTCTGTCTTTCTTCCCGACGCAGACAGGTACATGGGCGGACTTCGACAACGACGGCTTCATGGACCTCTTCACGGGGAGCGAGTCACGCGAACGCGGCGCCCGGCTCTATCACAACCAAGGTGACGGCACGTTCGCCGAGATCATCGCTGCGTCAGGTATCGAGAAGATCGGTTTTGTCAAGGGCGCCTGCTGGGGCGACTACGACAACGATGGCCTGTCGGACCTCTACGTCTCGTGCAACGGGATGGAGAACTTCCTCTATCGCAACCTGGGCGAGGGCAAGTTCGAGGACGTGACGAATCGAGCCGGGTTGGGTGAGGACCCAGGCACCTTTGCGTGTTGGTTCTTCGACTACAACAACGACGGCTTCCTGGACCTCTATGTCTCGGGCTACTCCGCGCGCTTCGCCTCGTCGAACGGTGCGGTCTTGACGGACATCCCTGCTGCCCGGCTCGGGCTCAAAACGAAACGCGACGTGTACCCGCGCCTTTATCGCAACCAAGGGGATGGTCACTTCGAAGACGTGGCCACGAAGATCGGGCTCGACCGTGTCGTGCTGACCATGGGCGCCAACTTCGGCGATATCGACAACGACGGCTGGTTGGACGTTTATTGCGGCACGGGCCACACGAACTTCCTCGCCTTGATGGCGAATCGCATGTTCCGGAACGATGGGGGCACGCGCTTCCAGGACGTGACGAGTGCCGGCGGATTCGGCCACCTACAAAAGGGGCACGGCATCTCCTTCGCGGACGTCGACAACGATGGGGATCAGGATGTCTACGCCGTCATGGGCGGTTGGTATCCCGCAGACAACTTCCCGAACGCTCTCTACGCGAACCCGGGCAACGAGAACAGCTGGGTAAACCTGCAGCTGCGCGGGACCGATTCGACGGCTACCGCGGTCGGGGCCCGTGTCCATATCAGTGTCTTGACGCCCGACGGCGAACGCTCGATCCATCGCCATGTCGATACCGGCGGCAGTTTCGGCTCGAACAGCCTGCAGTTGGAAATCGGCCTCGCTGACGCGACGGAGATTCGTTTCGTAAGGGTTTACTGGCCTAAGAGCGGTCTGAGCCAGGTCTTCAATGGGCTCGAGATGAAGCGCTTCTGGCGCATCACGGAGGGGCGCGAGGAGGCCGAGTTGCTCGAGAGAGAAGCGTTCCCGATCGCACCTTCGGCGGGAGCAAATGCGCACCATCACCGCCATGAAGGCTGAGGATTCTGCTGCTACTGCCCGTCCGAGGTTTTTTGGGCACGGTCCGGAATTCGCGCATCAGGCAAGAAAACCAGCCCCACGGATCGTGACGTCATGCACGTCGCTGCTACCCTGCGGGGCTTCCACAAAAACCGGAAACAGTTCAACAGCTGGTACGTCTGCTTCACCTAGAAGAGCAGACGGTTCGGAGGACGGCAGGTCCCTCCGCGCCACCAAACAGTAGCAAAGGACAAAGCAGGGTGCAGAAAAGGGCAATGCTCGCAGCAGGGGCGAGCTTTCTGGCCATTCTCTGTCTCCATGGATCCGCTCTCGGACAGGAGAGCGCGGTTCGTGAGACGGAGTGGCCCGGAGGGCAAGTCAGGGACAAATACCAGGTGCAGGTGGATGCCGAAGGACAGGAAGTCCAGCACGGCGAATACGAATCCTGGCACGAGAACGGCAAGCGCTCCGCGAAGGGCGCATACAAGCAAGGCAAGCGCAGCGGCGCCTGGAAGTTCTTCACCGAGAAGGGCAAGAAGCGCAGCAACGGGCGCTTCAAAGACGGCCTGCGGAACGGTCCCTGGCGGCTCTACCACGAGAACGGCAAGCTGCGTGGCGAGGGCGAGTTCCGGGAGGACCGCATGGACGGTCTGTGGAGCTTCAAGACAGAGGCCGGCAAGGAGGACCCGGAGTCATGCGGGACCTATCGATATGTCCGCTTGAAGCACACGGAAGCTCACCCAGGAGACCTCCCGCGTGGCCTTGGGTACTTCAAGGACGAGAGACTCCACGGCGAGTGGGTCTACTACTGGCCGAACGGCAATGTGCAGTTCGCAGGACGCTTCGCCAACGGACTGCGCGAAGGCCGTTGGGTCTTCCGCCACGCCGACGGCACGTTTGACGACGAGATGCTCTCGGGTCAATACCAGGCAGGTACGCGCGTCGCTCAGGCAACCTCGAGCGAGCTCCCCGGATTTGCACAGCCGCTCGATGTCGTTTCGAAGGGTGTCGAAGAAGCCAGCGATCGTCGCGAGCTCGACGAGACACTCGATCTGGCCTCGAAGGGCCGCGGCAACCTACGCGAGGAAGCGATTCAGAAGCTCCTGGCGAAACCGACTCTGGCCGTGCCTGCCTTGATCCATAGGATCGAGATCACCGACCTTGGGAATCCGCGCGAGCTGGCTCGCGCGGTCGGCTCCTACGGCGGGATTCTCGCCTCCATTTGCAACGGGGCACACTATCCCTTCGAGGATCGCCAGACGGGCAAGCCCTCACCCGATTCGGTAGCTTTCGCGACCAAGCGCTGGACCAGCCTTTGGGCGTTGACAGGGCCAGGTTCCGATTTCTGGGTGCTCGACGCGAAGCTCATGGATGCCTCGAACACGGAGGCTCTGTACCTGCCGCCGTTCCCCGACATGGATACGGGAAGCGGCCGCTGGTTCGCCAGCCCCCAGGCCCGCGAGCTCTACCAGAAGCGCTTCGAGGCTTCGAACAACAAAAAAATCACTCGTGCCGTCGATGAAGCCCTGGCGTGGCTCGCGACACAGCAAGGACCCGAGGGCGACTTCGATGCGGATGCCTTTGCCGAGGACGAGACCATTCAAGGGATCACTCGCATGGCGTATCACGACATCGGAGTGACGTCGCTCGCGCTGCTTGCCTACATGGCAGCCGGTAATACGACGATCGAGGGGCCCTATCGCGACAATGTCGCGCGCGGCCTCGGTTGGCTCGCCCAAAAGCTGAACGCAGAGGGCGTCGTGCAGAGCCGACTCGCCGACACCGAGCTGAACTACGATCAGGCTCTCGTCGCACTGTGCCTGAGCGAGGCGGCATCAGTATCGCCCAGCCCCGGCCTTTCTCGAATGGCTCGCGCTTCGGTGGAGTGGGTCCTCGAGACGCGCAGCGACAAGGCCGGGTGGTACTACGGTTCGCAGCCCACGGGCGAGACGTCGACGTCGCTTTCGGCCTGGATGGTCCAGGCGCTCTTTGCGGCGAAGGCGGCCAATCTCGGTATCGATGAAGAGCGGATCAATCAAGCCTTTGACGGAGCAAAGCGCTGGCTCGCATCCGTTTCGGAGCGCCGCACCGGCCGCGTCGGTTACAAGAACAAGAACACCCACTCGCTGCGCATGCAGCAGAACCAGCACTATCCGCGTGAACGCGCCGAGCCGATGACCGCGGCTGGATTGTTCTGCCACGCCATCTTCGGGACCGATCCGAAGACGGAGATCATTCCGCGGCATATCTATCGCATCAAGAAGGCGCCACCCCTGTGGACCCGCGACGGTCTCAGCTGCGACATGTACTACTGGTACTTCGCCACGAACGCGCTCCATCAGTTCGGCGGCGACGCCTGGAAGAAGTGGTGGGGACAATGGGGCAAGATCGCCCTCAAATCCCAGCGCAAGAAGAGCGATGCGAAGGGTTCCTGGGATCCGATCGGACCCTGGGGCTTCGTCGGTGGCCGAGTCTATTCCACCGCGATCATGACCCTGACCCTGGCGACGCCCCAGAGGCTCGCGAAGATCAGCGAGGCCGGGGAACCGAAGACCGCGGACAGCAAGACACGCAAGAAGAGCAAGAAGCGAGGTTGATGAAAATGCGTAGCCCCCAACAGTGCCTTCTAGGCATAGGCCTTTTGCTGTTCACCTTCGCGGAGGCCCCGAGTGCCCATTGGGCCAGCGGAGGCCTCGAAGCCCAGTCAGACAGCAAATCGGTGGTCGACTTCGAGCCCCTTGCGACCAAGTTCATCGCCGACCAAGAGCTCGACCCCGAATCCCTCGGTTCCGTGCTTTTTGTCGAGGTCCTGAACGGACCGGGCTTTTGCTATCTCAAGGTAGGTGCTTTCGACATCCGCATCCCCAGTGCGTTCATGGCCGACAAGGTCCATGTCAAGACGATCAAGGATGCGGTCATCGCGCTGATCCAGTCCCAGGAACACTGGATGCACTGGTTCCTCCGGGAGAAGGACGGCTACGAGCAGGCCCAGACCGATCTCGCGGCGCTCGAGAAGTGGGCCAAGGGCTGGTCCGGCGGGAGCATGAAGAAGGCCTCTCGGGGCGGGAACTTGCTCGAGCTGATCAAGCCCAAGGCCAATCTGATCGCCGCCGCGGAACGTCTGCGAGCTTTCGCGGGCCCGACGGAGGATCAGCTCTTCGAGCTCGGCGAGGACGTGGGCACGATTCTGCTCGCGCCGACACGGCGCTTCTTCCTCGAGGTCCTGGGCTTCCTTGGCTGGATCGACCTCGACCGCCGTGATTTCTATTGGCGCGATCAATCGGTCGGCATCACCGCAGCCTGGTACGACTGGGTGAACGTCGTGCCCCTGGAGGGGTCGGCCTGGCCCGTCGAGCTGGACGCGCCCTTCGAGGCCCAGCCGCACAGCGCGCGGCACAAGACTGGCTTGCAACAGTTCGTCGTCGATCGCGGCGCAGCCTCGCTCCTGCGCTTGGCCTTCTACCGCACAGACTTCTCCGTGTTCGAATCGGCCCTGCGGACGAACCTCGTGATCGCCACGGCGGGCCACAACGACCTCTACCTGGCCGACTGGGGACTCTCCTTCGGTAGCGGCGGCGCCTCGCGCGGGGGAACGAGCCAGTTCATTCCCGTGACGGGCCTTCCAGGAAAGGGCTCGTCCGCTCCCGGCAAACCGCGCGCTTCCGTTCAGCTCAGCGCCAAGAACACCCCGCTGTGGCGCAAGAACAAAGGTGCGGACAACTTCAAGGAAGCTCTCAGCCGCGGGCAGAAGAAAGGCGGTGCCCTGGCCGCCAAGCGCAAGGATGGTCCGAACTGGAAAGACAAGCTGGCCCACTTCCAGCTGGCCTCGTCCAAGTCGAACAAGAAGGGCCTCGCCAGAGCACCCTTTTTCGGACAGGCCTCCCAGCGCAAGGGTCCCCAGCCGACCGAATTCAAGAACGACTATGAGGAGTTCGCCCGCGCCTATCGTGCGGCCTTCTTCCATTGGATGCGCGAGCATGGAGCCAGCAAGGAGTCGAACGACACCTTCAGCCGGCTCATGGTGGCTCACTCGGACCCCTTCGGTGAGGTGACCTTCGCCGACATGGTCCAGAAGGCTTATGGGCTCCCCTTGAGCGCGGAGAACGGCTCGATCGAAAGCATGGAGTGGAACTTTCTGAAGTGGCTTTCGAAGTGAGGGTGGGCTTTGGGCGGCGAAAGCTGCCCTCGCCCCGGCCGAGTTGCTAGCATTCCGCACCGCTCCCATGCGGTCCCATCATGCAGCTCGGATTCGTCCTCGATCAATCGCGTTGTATCGGCTGTCACGCGTGCACGGTCGCCTGCAAGTCGGAAAACGATGTCCCCGTGGGGAGCTTCCGTACGTGGGTCAAGTACACCGAGCAAGGCGAGTTCCCCGCGGTCAAGCGCTCCTTCGCGGTCCTGCGGTGTAACCAGTGCACCCAGGCGCCGTGCGTGACGATCTGTCCCGTCAAGGCGCTCGAGAAGCGGCCCGATGGCATCGTGGATGTCGACCCTGCGGCCTGCATCGGCTGCAAGTCCTGCATGCATGGCTGTCCGTATGACGCGCTGTACATCAACCCGGACAAGGGCACGGCCGAGAAGTGTCACTTCTGCGCGCACCGGACCGAACAAGGGCTCGCGCCCGCGTGTGCTGTCGTCTGTCCGACCGAGGCGATCATTCCCGGAGACTTCGACGACCCTGAAAGCGTCGTGTCGAAGATGCGCAATGGGGGCTCCCTGCGGGCGCGCAAGGTCGAGGCGGGGACCGGGCCGAACGTCTTCTACAACGAGGTCAACGACGCGGGCATCGATCCGCTGAAGACCGCGAGCTCGGGTGGACATATCTGGGCGGATCGGCACCCGGGGTTGCCCCAGGAGGCCCGCGCCTTCGACGACGAGATGGCATTGATGGAAGAGCATGCCGACCCATCGGCGAGAGCACGGACGACCTACGACGTCGCCCATCCGCCGCTGTGGGGTGGGAAGATCACGGGGTACCTCTTCTTCAAGGCCCTAGCGGCCGGTGTGTTTCTCGCGGGGTGCTTCGGTATGCCCGGGGTTCTGGGCGTGCCCACGGCGGGGGCATCGATCGCGATCCCATTGATGGGGCTTCTGTTCCTGACCCTGACGACGGCGCTCCTCATCGCCGACCTCAAACGACCGGAGCGTTTCCTCTACATCATCACGCGCCCGAACTGGGATTCCTGGTTGGTGCGCGGAACGTGGTTTCTGATCGGCTATGGCGGAATTCTGACGGTCGCCCTCCTCGCCGCGTTGCTCGGGGCGAGGCACTTCGGGCCCGTGATTCGAGTCCTCGGGATCGTCGGAGCCTTCGGTAGCGCGGCGTACACCGGTTGGCTGTTCGGTCAAGCCAAGGGACGCGTGTTGTGGATGCAACGCGGGCTCTGGTTGCGATTGGCGGTCCAGGCCTTGCTGGGCGGTGCCGCGGTCCTGATCCTTGCCGCGCCGTTGTTCGGGCTGGAAGCCGACCCGCGAGTCGACCTCGAACGGGTTCTGGGCCTGGGGTTGCTGGCTCACGGCGTCTTCTTGATGCTCGAATCGAAACTGGCGCCGACGAAGCGCGAAGCGGAATACGCGCGCGTGCTGGCGTTGGTGAAGAGTGGACCCTTCTCACGGTTGCACTGGCTCGGCGGCGTGCTCTTCGGAACCCTGGTTCCGATCACGATTCTGGCGCTCTATCCCGCCGGGTCCATGGTCGCGGCCGCGTTGGCTCTCATCGGGCTTTGGATCGAAAAAAACACGCTCGTTCGCGCGGGCCAGGCTCTACCCATCAGCTGAAGATGTCGGACAAGCAAACACACAGACGTGAGAGCCGAACGTCCCCCTGGGAACTCGGTGTCGCGCCGCCGCCCGAGAAATGGGACGACTGGGTCGAGCTGGATCCAACAGCCTGGCCGGAGAAGCGCGAAAAGCACTACGCCTGCATTCCGACCATCTGTTTCAACTGTGAATCCGCTTGCGGGCTGCTGGCGTACGTCGACAAGGAGCAGGGGCGCATCGACAAGTTCGAAGGCAACCCCGTCCATCCCGGCAGCCGGGGGCGCGTGTGTGCCAAGGGGCCCGCGACGATCAATCAGATCCACGACGAAGAGCGGATCCTGAATCCTCTGAAGCGCGTCGGGCCGCGGGGCTCGGGGGAATTCGAGGAGGTCGAGTGGGAAGTCGCCTTGAAGGACATCGGCCAGCGCATTCGCAAGTCGATCCAGGAGGAGCGGCGTGGCGAGGTCGTGTATCACGTCGGCCGTCCCGGCGAGGATCACTTCGTGATGCGCATGTTGCAGGCCTGGGGTGTCGATGGGCACAACAGCCACACGAACGTCTGCAGTGCCGGGGCGCGCCTTGGCTTCACGCTATGGTTCGGCGCCGATCGCCCGTCGCCGGATTACTCGCAGACGAAGTTCATGCTGCTGCTCTCGGCACACCTTGAGACCGGCCACTACTTCAATCCCCACGCCCAGCGCATCATGGCCGCCAAGGAGGGCGGCGCGCGTCTCGCGGTGATCGACACGCGGCTATCGAACACGGCGTCCCACGCGGACCTTTGGGTTTCCTCCTGGCCGGGCACAGAGGCAGCGTTGCTGCTTGCGATTGCTTCCGAGCTCTTGAAGCGCGATGCGATCGACCACGCGTTCGTGCGTCGTTGGACGAACTGGGAACAAAGTCTCGCGGCACTGGATCCCGGAGGGGCAGGCACGTTCGAGCGTTTCCTTGAAGTGCTGAAGGAGCGCTATGCCTCCTACACGCCCGAATTTGCCGCGAAAGAGTGCAAGGTGCCCGAGGATACGGTCACGAAGCTCGCGGACGAAATCCAGGCCGCCGGTTCCGCTTTCGCCAGCCATCTGTGGCGCAACGCGGCCAGCGGCAACCTAGGTGGCTGGCAGGTCGCGCGCGCATTGATGTTCCTGCACGTGCTGACGGGAAGCATCGGTAAGCCCGGTGGTCTGAACCCGAACAGCTGGGACAAGTTCGTTCCCAAGCCGGAAAACAGTCCGCCACCGGTCCCGCACTGGAACGAGCGCCACTGGCCGAAGGAATGGCCCCTGGCTCACTACGAGATGAGCTTCCTGTTGCCGCACCTCTTGCGCGATCAGGACAGCAAGATCGACGTCTACTTCACGCGCGTCTACAACCCTGTCTGGACGAATCCGGACGGCTGTTCGTGGATCGAGATGCTGGAGGACGAGGAACGCATCGGTTGCCATGTCGCGCTGACACCGATCTGGTCGGAGACCGCGCAATGGGCTGACTACGTGCTGCCCATGGGGCTCGCCCCCGAGCGGCACGACGTCATGAGTCAAGAAACACACGCCGGCACGTGGATCGGATTCCGCCAGCCGGTCCTGCGGCGCTTCGAGGAATTGCGCGGCAACAAGACCGAGCGCAGCTACGAGGCGAACCCGGGCCAGGTCTGGGAAGAGGCCGAGTTCTGGATCGACCTGACCTGGCAAATCGACCCTGATGGGTCGATGGGCATGCGCCAGTACTTCGAGTCGAAGGAGAAACCCGGTACACCCATTACGATGGACGAGTACTGGGCGGACGTTTTTGAGAACTCGGTGCCGGGCCTGCCGCAAGCGGCAGAGAAAGAGGGGCTGTCACCCCTGGCTTACATGCGCCGGTACGGGTCGTTTGCCGTCCCCTACGCGGGGCAGGAGCGCTACGAGTCCGAGACCGATGCCGACCACGGAATCACCCTGGAGGGTGGCGATCGACGCGCGGGTTTCCATACGCCCAGCAAGCGGCTCGAGTTCTTCTCCGAGACGCTGAAGGATTGGGGCTACGAGGAGCAAGTCACACCGAACTACATCACATCGCACGTCTACCACGGCCATCTGAACCTCGAGGCCGGCGAGCGAACGCTGCTGCCCACGTTCAGGCTTCCGACCCTGATCCATACGCGTTCGGGCAATGCGAAGTGGCTGCAGGAAATCTCGCACACGAATCCTCTCTGGGTCCATCCAGAGGATCTGGCTGCGTTGGGCTTGACCGATGGTGGTATGGCGCGCGTCTCGACCCGTATCGGTTACTTCGTCGTGCGCGTGTGGGAAACCGAGGGTATCCATCCCGGTGTCGTCGCTTGCTCGCACCACGTGGGGCGCTGGCGGCTCTTCCGCTCGATCGGCGGCCAGAAGCGCGCTTCGTCGTTGATCGACATTCGCCGCGAGGGGTCGACGTTCCTCTTCCGCCGCAAGGAGCCCGTCGGAGCCTACTCGAGCAACGATCCGGACTCGGAACGAGTCTGGTGGAAGGAAGCCGGTGTGAATCAGAACCTGACCTTCCCGGTCCAGCCCGATCCGATATCTGGCATGCACTGCTGGCACCAGAAGGTCACGGTCGAGCCCGCCAAGGACTCCGATCAATACGGCGACGTCTTTGTGGACACGGCACGTTCGCGCGAGGTGTACGAAGAGTGGAAGGGCAAGACGAAGCCGGCGCCGGGGCCGGATGGACTGCGGCGCCCGTTGTGGATGAATCGGCCGTTGCGCCCAGTGGAGGCGGCGTATCGGCTGTAGGCGACGTTCTCGGAACGAGGCTCTCCTGCCCTTTCGGTAATTCCCGCGCGGCAAGCCTTGCCGGATTCGGGGCCCTCCCGCCCGATCAATTCCCGCTTCGAAGGCGAAGCGGAACGTAGTCCCGCCCTGCGTAGACATCGCCTTTCAAGCGCTCGGCATGAAAGCCGGGTACGGTCAGGGTCTTCGGTTCGGGATGCAGGCCCCCTTCGATCGCGTGGCGTGCGAGCGTGTGAATCGGAACCTTGCGTGTTTTCGTCCGGACCGTCGGTCTCTCGACTGGCCAGTGCGTGCCTGTGCGACGGAAAACCCTGAACCACAGTATGGCGTAGGTGCCAAAGCTGACTGCGAGCACCACGAAGAGGGGCTCACGCATGACTGCGGCGAACTGCGAGAAGTTGTCTGCTAGCTCCATCGGTATCTCCTCCGATTTCAGATTGTGAGAGAGGGACCGGTCGTGATCGGCCACGGTCGCGAGGTTCGACATCTCCCACACCAATCCTTGAGAGGCGGACGATTCTCTGACGCTACCCGCAACGTTCCGAAACGTGGTTGCGGTCAAGCTTTCCTGCGGTTGCCCTCAAACGGGCAGGCGCGCGAATTCGACCAACGTAGTCCCGCGCACGAAACCAATTCCCATGTGACCGATTTGCACGCGATGGATGATGTTGCGTGCGGTCTCGAGATCGCGCTGTGTGCCGTCCCGAAGCTCGACGGTATGGAGGTAGCGAGTCGTGGTAGCTCCCTCCCCTGTGATTTGGGTGCGTTCCCCGACGATCAGGAGCGGCAGACGATCCAGGTGTGCTTGGTCTGCACCGCTCGATTGGAGGAACTGACGCAGCAATCCGTATATGCCGAAGCCGACCAGGATCATGGGCACGAAGGCCAGGGGTGCGCAGATCGTGGCGATACCGCCCGCGAGCAGCAGGCCGATGACCATCAAGCCGAGCACGAAGGCCAGGAGCGCCAACTTGTGGATGCGAGGATTTGCAGGAGTGTGCTGCATCCACGCGGAGAAGTCCGCATGTGCCTCGAGGGCACGAAAACGCCCCGCCGCGTCTTCACTGGCGCCGGGGCTCGTGTCGCTCATCACCCGCTCGATCGAAACTGCAAGGCAAGCGAACGGGTTTCGTCGCCTATTCGCGCGATGTACCGCACTGACCGCAGAATCGGGCGTCCGGGGAGAGTGGCGACCCGCACGAGGTGCAGAATCCAGTGCCCTTCTCGGCCTCTTCCTTCTTCGCCGTCAACTCGGTTCCACAGTTGCCGCAGAACTTGCCAGCCGAGATGTTGTGCATGCACTTGGGGCAAACGATCCCTGCGGCAGCGGGTGCCAGGCGTTCGCCACCTTGGTGGTCGCGTACAAGCATCTGCGCCAACCCCATGCCGACGCCGAGTCCGGCGCCGCCCATCATTCCGCCTGCGAGATCGCCGCCGCCGCCGCCGCCACTTCCGCCGCCTTTGGCCATGCCCTCGCCCGCTCCCATCATCGCCTTGCCGGCCGCGAAGTCCTTGTAGGCTCCGACACCACCGACCGTGCGCAGGTATGCGGCATCGGTGTAGAGGCGTTTCAGGTTCTCGCTGTCCTCTTCGTCGATGTCGACGACGAAGTTACCGAGGCGCACGATGTCGATACCGTAAGAGGCGACGTGCTCGTCGAGTCCACTCAGGACATCTACTTCGATTTCCTCGGTGTAGGCGCCCGAGGTGACATCGAGCAACGGCCACTTCTTCTTGACGAGCAGCTCGGCGACACGGTCGCGGATGACCTTGAGCACCTGCTCCTTCATCCAGGAACGAACCGTGTAGGACTCCGCGCGGCCCATGCCGACGAGGCCGGTGATCAGTTGCTCGGGGTCGGTGACTCGGAAGGAAAATTCACCGTGCACCATGCATTCCACGGGGATCCCACTCTTGGGGTCCTCGACGTGGCCGATGCGGCCACCGAACTTCAGTCCGGTGTGCTCGCGAGTGTTGACGAAGAACACCTCGGCGATGAACACATCGCCGCCGGTGAAGCTGTCAACCAGGTTGGACAGGAAGGGAAGGTTGGAAGAGTCGAGCGTGTGACGTCCGGCGTCCAGGACCTTGATGATCTTGCCATCGCGGAAGAAGACCGCCTTTTCGTCGGCCTCGACCGTCAACTGCGACTTCATCGGGATGGTCTTGTCCGGATGCTTCCAGACGACCTGAGCCTTCGCGTCGTCGGGACGGGCGATCATCATTTCGCCCACGCCGCGTTTGAACCAATCCATCACACCCATGGCACCTGCCTCCGCTGTCCTTGTACTAAGAAACGGTTTTTCGGGCCCAACGGCCCAGAAGTGGGGAGTATACGCCGGCTTCGTGGGTCTCTTCAGGTGGATTCGGCACATTCGGCCCAGGGTCGGGGAGTGTGGTAGTAATGGTCGCGGCCTCGCCAGGCCGCATCAGGCCTCTTCTGGATAGAACCGCCCATGATCGCCACAGCTCTGACCTGGATGTCTTTTCTCGCTTCTGCTTGCGAAGGAGGGCCTGCAAGAGCGCCGTCCCCCGAGCTTCCCCGAATCCTGCCGCTGAGGGAGCGGGCCTTGTTGCAGGACCGCTGGCTTGCCGATCGCCTGAACACGGTGGCTCCCATGCTCATGCGGCGCGAGGGGATCGACTGCTGGGTGATCGTCGCTCGGGAGTACAACGAAGATCCGGTCGTCGAGACGATGCTTCCAGCAACATGGCTGGCGGCAAGGCGCCGTACCGTTCTCGTGTTTCACGACGCCCGAAAGAGCGCCGACGCGGATCCCGAGCTGAAGCGCTACGCAGTGGCCCGTTATGCGATCGGAGACCTCTTTCCCGGTGCCTGGAACAAAGAGGAGCAGCCCGACCAGTGGCGTCGCCTTGCCGAGCTGATCGGTGAGCTGGCACCCCGAAGAATCGCGCTGAACGTTTCGCCCGACTTCGCCCTCGCCGATGGGCTCAGCCACAGCGAACACCAGAGCCTGCTAGACGCCCTCGCCCCCGAGCAAAGGCAACGGATTGTCTCCGCCCAGAACCTCGCCATCGGATGGCTCGAAACCCGCACGGCTCTCGAGCTGGAGCGCTATCCCGAGATCTGCAAGATCGCCCACGTCATCATTGCGGAGGGTTTTGCGGCCGTGAAACCGGGGCAGACCACGACCGCCGATCTCGAGTGGTGGTATCGCGAACGAATCGCGGATCTGCGACTCGACACGTGGTTCCACCCCTCGGCCCTCGTGCAGCGCCACGAGGACAGCTTGCACTCGGGCAGTTTTGCTTCCCATCCCGAAGACGAAGTGATTCAGCACGGCGACCTCGTGCACATCGACTTCGGGATCACGTATCTGGGCCTGAACACCGACACGCAGCAGCACGCCTACGTCCTGCGTCCTGGTGAAGAGGATGCACCCCAGGGCCTGCGCAAAGGAATGACGATCGGAAACCGCCTACAGGACATCCTCATGGAGAACTTCATCGAGGGGCGCACAGGCAACCAGATTCTCGGTGCCGCGATCGATGCCGCACGGAAAGAGGGCATCGAGCCCACCATCTACACCCATCCCCTGGGATTTCACGGTCACGGCGCCGGCCCGACCATCGGGCTCTGGGACCAACAGGGAGGAGTGCCCGGTCGTGGCGACTACCCGCTGCACGCGAACACGGCCTATTCCATCGAGCTGAATGCAGCGGTCTCGATTGCGGAATGGGGCGACCAAGTCGTGCGGATCATGCTGGAGGAGGATGCCTTCTTCGACGGAAAGAAGACGCGCTTCCTCGACGGCCGCCAGGAGAGCTTGATCCTCATCGGGTCCACGCCGTAAGCCGTACCCTCTTGATTCGAGGTCGCGAGCTAACGGTGTAGGACTTCGTCGAGTATGGCGAGGTGGTGTTCGGTGTGAATTCGAGCGAAGCGAATCCATTCCCGTGCCGTGAGATCGCCGAGGAGCTGGTGGGGAATGGCGCGCGGGGCTTGCTCGAGAGCAGCCACGTCTTCGGCCAGAGCACCGCGAGTTTCTTGCATCTCCCTGGTGAGTGCCTGGAGGAGCTCCAGGTTGATCTTCTTGGGCGGCTGCACGAAGCGCGGTGCCGTGGCGACCCCGCGGGGGATGTTGCCATCGGCGAGAATGGCGAGCTTGTCATCCTGGCGATCCTCGGGATCGCGGATCAGTCGACCACTGTCCTTGACCAGCGAGATCGCGTTTCGGAACGAGAGGTCACAGGCGAGGATCAAGTGAAAGGCATGCTCGCCCGCGCTCCAGCCCGAGACACCCGGCGCCTTTGCGAAGAGCACCTCGGGGTCGAGTGCATTCACCACTTCGACATGCTTCAGTGAGCCTTCGAGGGCTTGCAGGTTTTCGCGTGCATCGAAAACGAGTTCATCGGAGGTGGGGTTCGTGGGCATCGTTCGGATTTGCATCAAAGGTCGTCGCCGGTGATGTCCTTGCAGCGCGAGAGCGTTGCGAAGAGCACGTCCATCGTGCGCACATCGGCCGGGTCAACCGTTTTGGTGGCGTCCAGATCCCAAACGGCGATCGCGTGTCCCAGAGGGTTTCGGACTGGGCAGACAATCCCGGAAATCGTGGCCAGGCCGCTGGTTGCATCGCAGGAGACGTATCCGGGCCATTGCTTGGTCTCATAAGCCGCCATCGTTTGGTTCAAGGACAATGCGTCGAAGCACATGCCGGAACTCAACGGGCCACCGCTTCGTTCCAGGGAAGAGCAAACCGGCGGTCCATAGGCATGCCCCGAATGGATCGCCGAACGATCGTTCCCACGGATGCTGTAGTACCCGTTCCACAACCAACCGAAAGGCTTCATCGCCTCGCCGATCAAGGGCGGCAGTGCCTGCATCAATTCGGCCGTTGGTTTTGTGAGAAGGTTCTGCGTGCCATCGATGATCGATCGCAAGGCGGCCCGCCGCGATTCACTGGTCGTGAGGCGTTCGAGGGCCACGTTCAGTTCGACGAAGCGCCTAAAATCGGCCGGGTTCAAGTGTTCGTCGTAGGTCGTATCCATGTTCATACAGCAGGCTCGAGGGTCGGGGCTTCTCGTCTGCGCATGGCGAAGATACAAGCGGCAAGCCCTCCTAGATAGGCCAGAAAAAAGGCGCTTTGTAACCAAGCATTCGCCACGAAGAAGGCCTCTTGGTCGAGCACCGGGATGCGCGGTCCACGCTCGAAGAGCCAGCCAAGGAAGAACGGAATGGGGTTCTGCACCGCAGGGTCGTCCAGGTTGGCCAACAGGTTGGCCTCGTGGAACATCAAGCCAAGCATGTTGGCGGCCAAGCTGGCTGCGAGGGCGATGAAGAAAAGTACGCGTACGCCTTTGCGGTCGAAGCGCAGGGCCGCGACGCCAAGGGCGAGGAAGGGGACGCCGTAGATGAGGTATCGCGGCCCGAAGAAGAGCGGGAACGAACTCCAGTAGATCTCGCCGTTCGCGCTGGCGATCACCCAGAAGTAGATACCGAACTGCGCCAGGCACAGGATCGCGACACGCTTGTTGGCGGGCTCTTTCAGTGCGCGCACGTGGCCGACCAGCCCGAACAGAAGCACGGGTGAAAAGAAGAACAGCCCCTTGAAGCTACCGAAGGTCAGTCCTTTCAGTGCGGCCCAGCTGGGGATCAACCCCAGCCCTACCAGGCCCTTTTCGGTCAATTGACCGAAGTTGATGCGCTCGCCCTTGTAGTCGAAGGCCAGGTTGTGCTCGTGCCAGACGCGAAACTGATAGGGCGTCTTCAAGGGGTTGCCGAGCAACCACCAGTGATACGCCGCGACCAGCACAGCGATGGTGGCTACACCCGAGATGAAAGGCAGGATGTCACGCTTGTTCTTGGCTTGAAAGAAGTGAAAGACACCTAGCAGCGTCAAGCCGAACACAGCTATGTAGTCGACGGGAACGGAGTAGCCCGCCAACAACCCAAGCGCGTACCAGAGTCGCCTCGACTTTTCCTTGCCGTCGAGGTGGTGCAAGGCGACGTACGCTATCAAGAGCGTGGCCAGCCATTGGCGTGAGTAGACGCATGCATAGCAGGCGATCAGCGTGCCACTGGCGGCGGCAAGGGTCCCTAACAAGGCGAAGCGTTTCTCGACACAGCGCCGCCGCAGGACCTGGTAGAGCTTGGCGAAGAACAAGCCGGTCAGTGGACCGAGAAAGAGCCAGACCATCGCCATCTGTGTGTAGACCACCTTCATCGGCAGCTGCTTGGGCCGCTTGTACGTGAAGTGGTTGTTGGCCCAGCGTTTCTCCGCGTGGGGAAGAGCTCCGATGGCCGGCCGCAGCACCATGTAGTAGGGCACCGCGATCAACCATTGCCCTGGGCCAAAGCCGGCGTAGTAATGGCCCTCTTTCACCATCAAGTCGATCGCGGCGTGCTGATCGACCTCGAGCGTGCCTTCTTCGACCACGTTGACCGACGTCGAGACGATCGCATCGGACATGATTGTCCCCACCGGATGCACGAAGAGCGCACATTGCAACCAGCAGAAGAGGAAGATCGGAAGAGGGAAACGCGGCTGCAAGGGATGGCGCTCGTGGGGTGGTTCCCGGACGGTCAGAGCCCGTGCGCGGGTGAGGGATATTAGTGCCTCGCCGGGGCCCGATTCCAAAGGACTGTGCCAGGGGATCCTCGGAAGGGACTATGATTGTCGGTCCAAATACCCGAGAAGCCGCCCTCGACGGGCCATCCCAGAGCTATGAGCGAAACGACGATCACCCCCGAAATGACCATGGAGGCGATCCTCCAGTCCTTCCCCTCCGCCCAGCGCGCGCTCTTTCAGCGCTACCACATCGGTGGATGTTCGTCCTGTGGGTTCCAACCGAGCGACACTCTGGGTCAGGTTTGCAGGGACCACAACCTGCTGGACACCAACGAAGTCGTGCGTCACATCCTGAACTCGCACGAGGCGGACCAACGGCTACAGGTCGATCCGGCCCAGGTCCAAGCCTGGCTCGATGCGACCGACGAGCTGCACTTCATCGACGTGCGCATGCCCGATGAGCGTGAGGCCGATCCATTCCCCGAGGCGGAGGCCCTCGACTTCGACGACCAGGGCAAGTACATGGCTCTGCCAAAGGACACGCGCATCGTCTTTGCCTGCCAGAGCGGTATGCGCTCGCTGGACGTGGCGGCGTACTTCGTGGGCCACGGTTTCACGCAAATCCACTCGATGCGTGGCGGCCACGACGCTTGGAACGGCGCGTCGGTTTCGTAGAGGCGGTTCGGCTCCCGACCTGGAAACACGGCATTTGCCGTCCATTTCCCAGATCCGCGCCCAGCCCATGGCCCGCAACCAGTCCATGGAGCGGGTCTGTCCCGCCCCAGGGCAGGGATTGAATGTTGCGTTTCGGTGTCTCATTGGTACGCTGGTGGTGTCCTTCTAGGCTCCCTGCTTTGCCTGGAGGACCGAGCGCTCCTGCCGACGCTCGACAACTTGACTCTGGGCCTAACCACCCGGAGGAGCTCCGCGGGTAATCCCTGCCAAGATCCCGCGGAGTTGTTTGGGAGACTCCTGCCGTTCTTCCAAGCACAATGCCGGTACCCCACCGGCAGACCCGCGCGGAGTCGTCTCTTCGGAGACGACTCCTTTTTTTTGGCCGTTTCTCCGAAGAGCGTCCGGCTAGTACCCCGGGTCGACCCATTCGTTCGACGAGCCCACGATCGACACTCTTCCCGTGCCCTGCTCTACCTGTACGGTGCGCCGCGCCTCTCCATAGGCGAGGGTCACGGAGAGTTCCACGGTCGCCCGCCCGCGGGCGTCGTAGGCGATGCTTCGCGTGGGCTGAGCGACCTCGCTGACGTACACACCGATGAAGACGCCGTCGCTGGAGTAGCGCCGCTCGAAGGCGTGCTCGGTGCGCGGGTTGCGAACCGTTTCACCGGACTCGTTCATGACGACGTATCCATCCCCGTCCTCCAGGAAGGTGAAGTGGGAGATCTGGCCGAGATAGGCCGAGCGGTTCTGCGCCGCACGAAGATCGTGGGCGAGCAGGGTCGCTGCGTTCTCGAGCGTGATGTCGGCCTGCAGGAAGTAAGACCGTATGCCCCCGGCAGCTGCGAAGGAAAAGAGGGTGAGGACGACGAGCAATTCGACGATGGTGAGGCCCTGGCGACGCGACATAAGGCGTTTCTTCGACCAGTGGCCGGCGTCCCCTTGAGGCGGCGTCAGGGAAGGATTTTTCCGTCGATATCGGAAGGGACGGGTAGCCCGGCGCGGGAAAGGAGGGTGGGCAGGACGTCGGTCGTTGCGACCCGCGTATGGGACTTTCCCCGCTGGTGGCCCGGGCCGAGAAAGGCCAGCGGGACCTTGCGGTCATAGGGCCAGGGCGAGCCGTGGCTGGTTCCGTGTGCCTGAAACACCTTCCAGGGTTTGAAGGCGAAGACCAGGTCCCACGAGCGCTCGGGGTGGTAGGAGCGGGCCATGAGATCGAGCAACGGGTCCTCCCCGAGCCCGGAGCTCGACCAGCCCTCGAGCTCCGTGCGCGTGAAGATACGCTGGATGAAGTCGATTTCGCTCAGCATGTCGACGGCGAAGTCCTCGACCTCCTCACTCTCGAGTTCGCCGACACGCATCCGTTCGTGGGAGAAGCGCAGGCCACGCCAGCCGGCGCCCAGGAGAATCCCCTCGCCGAAGGACTCCGCCAGCGACTTGCCCATCGTCGCCACGGCCGCTCCCGAGGTGGCCAGCGAGTGACGCTGCGCCGGAAGGCCTTTACGCCGCAGGGCTTCGGGGAGCTCGAGAATCCCGTGATCGGAGCTCAGGGCCGCTACCCAACGGTCCCGGCCCACCTGCTCGTCGATCTGCCGAAAGAGCGTTTCGAGCCCGCGGTCCGCCCGCAGGAGAACGTCCGTGACCTCGTGGCTGTAGGGGCCATACGCATGGCCGAGGGTGTCGCAGGCGCTGAGGCCGACGAAGAGGTAGTCGACGCTCTCGTCCCGACCCATCGAGTAGCGCTCGAGCGCCTGGCCCGCGAGTTCGAGGGTGTACAGGTCGATCAGGGGCGAGCTGAAAACCCAGCGGCCGAGGGCGGCCGTGTCTCCCCCTGCCCCGGGTCGCGGAGCACGGTGCGGAAACGTCTTGCGGCCGGGAGGTTCGCCCGGGCGGTCGTCCGCGTCAGTCCCGGAGCCCTCGAGTTCACCCTCGAGGAGCTCCTCCCACAGGTGCTCCGCAGAGCGAGGGATCCAGCCCTCGTTCCATTGGGCGACCCATTCAGGTAGGCGCTCGCCATACCAGCTGGAGGAGATGAAGCCGCCGATCGGCCGATTCCACCACAGGGCCAGATCGACGTCCTTGCCCGACGAGAGGATGGCTGCACGGTCCTTTCCGGCGATGGCGACCGTCACGGAATCGGCGTTGGCGGCCTTGAGGTAGTCGCCGAGGGCCGGGACCAGCAGATTGGTCGGGGAGGAGGAGCCGATGTTCTCCAGCACCCCCTCCGGGCCCAGGGCCCTCGCTCCAGGGTCGCCGACGCAGTACGCGATCCGCCCTGTATTGGGTGAGAGCCACGAGTTCGCGATCACCCCGTGCCGCGAAGGATGGACTCCTGTCCCCAGGGTCGCGTGGCCTGGCGCCGTATCACTGATGGCGTGCTCGTGGTGAGCGTTCTCCCAGACCTCGGCATCGAGAAAGCGCCTGAAGCCGCCCTCGATCCAGGGCTCCAGTCGGCGCAGGTGCTCGGGGATCATCTGGTCGACCGAGATGAGCACGATCAGTCGCGGAGGATCGGGGGTTTCCTGGACTCCGCCGAGAGCGAGGCAGAGCGTAGGGAGAAGGGGGGCCATAAGCGTGACCATAGCTTCCCGCCGCTCTCACGAGCCTCCTCGGTGCTGGAAGAGTCGCTTCCACTCTGAGAGCCACCTTCTCGCAGTACCCTACGTTGATGGATACTTAGGCCACCTTTGAGTCACCAAAGTGCGAAGAAATGGCCCCCTCGCGTATTTGCACCTCCACAAAAGAAACTTCCTAGGCGTTCTGTGCTCCCAGAGCCTGGCTCGGGGTGTAGAAACGAGCTAGGGAAACTGGACCAAGCCCAGGATTCCCCGGGTCACACGTCAGAAGAAGAAACGGGAGCTTCTAGTTAAGTGCCTATTAAATTCCATCTAACATTCCTGTCAGGGGTTCTCCTCGGTGGTTATTCCGGAGCCCAAGCGGTTTTCGAGGGTCCCCACTTCGGTCCGGGTCAGGTCGTCCAGCTGGACGCACCCCACGCCCTTCCGCTGCTAGAGGACATCCGCTTCCTGCCCCTGGAGATCAGTGGGCGAACGGGGCTCGACTCCCTGAACCCCAGCTTGGCCCAGCTTCGCTACGACATTCCTGGAGCCAACCGGGTCCTACTGCCGGGCGGGGCCGGATCCCTCTACCGTTACCACACCGTCCGTACCTTCGGCCAGATCTTCGGCTTCCTGCTGATCGACGCCGATGGCACCGCCCGCGTCGTGTTCGAGTTCGCCGGATACGGCGTCGATGGGTTGCTCGACCCGTTCGGGGTTTTTTGTGCCATCGAGGGCTCCACGCTCTGGATCACGAGCGTGCCCGAGGTCGGTGGCGACCTGTTCGAGATCGACCTCGTGGCCGGCACGACGATCAACCGCACGATGACCCTCGCAGACCTCACCTTCCACGAGCAAGGCATGGCCCTGTTTCCCGGCTATGGAATCGTGATGACGGCCAGCGGTCCTCTGCGTTTGGATCGCAACCGTGGCTTGCCCGAGTTGCTGAGTTTCGAAGGCCTTCCCCCGGCGTGGTTCGCCCCGGATATCGTCAGTTCGTATGACGCGACCACGTTTGCGTTCATCGCCGGCTCCTCAGAAACGGACACACACATCTTCTACGGTCGTGCAGACGGCGTGGTCAAGCGCGCCTCGGACACGCCGACCGGTATGACCAGCGCTGGCTTCGCGTACGACACAGTCAACGGACCTTGGTTGGCGCTATCAACGGACGGTTCCGTCTGCGCCTGGATCTCACAAGGCAATTCACGCGAGCTCTTTATACGCGAGCTAGAAGCGATCGAGATCACGACCGAGTTCCAGGTCACGCACGATGTGCGCTTCACCGACACGCTGAACGACTCCGGCGTGATCGCTTTCTTCTCCCCCGAGTCACTCGTTGTCTTGGTCGGCGACGACAGCGGTAACAAGGTTCCGAAAATCGAAGACGGCGATCTATACCGTGTCGATGTGGGCGTGCAAGCCGGGCCTCTGACACCCAACGAGACGCAGACCGACATCAGCAACCTCTCGGGTACCTCCGGGGATTCCGCTCTTCCGTTCCTCTCCTACGGCTCGATAACGAACCTCGGTGGAATCTACCGCGTGCCTGGGTTCGATGGGTTAGTTGCCCTGGACGAGGCATCCGAGAGTGTCGTGGCTGTCGACTGGTCGGGAAGGGTCTCCACGTTGGTTACAGGAGTCGTGACGATCAATGCGCTCCACCCCGTTGGCATGAAGATCGTGCTGAATGTGCAGATGGCCGCACCGCTCGAGAACAACGAGTACCAGGCGCTCTATCGCTTCGCCCCGCTCACCGGTGTCGTCTCGCGCCTCGGCAAACTTCCGCCCGGTGGCTTTTTCTCCCGCCCGGCAATCTCGGAAAGCGGGCACTTCGCGGCGATCGCCAACGCGGACTGTGACTTCGAATGGCTGGGCCGCATCACGCTCGCTTCCGGAACGACCGAGGTGCCCCTTGCGTTTCCCGCCGTGTACGGGCCGGCCCAGTGGTTCACACCGGACGGAGCGCTCCTTTTCACCGTCGAGTTCGCCGGCCTGACGTACTTCGTGAGCTGGGGATCAACGGGGTTGCGCCTGCTCGGTTACCACCCCCAGGGATTCGTTCTACCGGGCCTCTAGTCGAAGACGGCCAGCGGTGGTTCCATCCACTGCGGCGGTTCGAGCCCCAGAGCATTGAGGTAGGTCGCAGCGACCTGCGCGAGCGAACCGCTCTGTGTCTTCCAGTTCGTCGCGGCCCCAGGCGCCGCTTGAATCAAGAACGGCACGGGTCCGTCGGTGTGGGATCCGAACGGACCGCCCTCGTCGTCTTCGACACGTTCCGCGTTGCCGTGGTCGGAGGTGACCATCAAGGTCCATCCGTTCGCGGTGGCTGCCTCGGCTATGCGCACGAAAGCCGCATCGACCGCATGTGCAGCTTGCGTGGCAAGGTCCAGCCGACCCAGGTGTCCGACCTGATCCAGGTTCGCCACGTTGGCGATGATTGCGCGCCCTTCGGAGCTCTCGAGGTGCTTGATGATCTCGTCCGTGACTTCGGGTAACGACATCGCCGGCTTGGCCGGAATTTCGGCCTCGGGAATGGAAGGGATGCAGTGGCCGTCGCCCTCGGTTCCAGCGTCGAATCCATTCAGGAAGAAGGTCACGTGCGGGAACTTGCACTTCTCGGCGATACGCACCGAGGTGAGGCCAGAACGCTTGATTTCGTGGGCCAATCCGCGAGATAGAGGCTCGACGGGGAAGAAGACGTGCTCGACACCGACGCCTTGCCCAGGGTCGATCAGCATCAAGACCGGTTGCGTCTCCGAGAGCACCGTCGCGGTCTGACGCGCGCGATCTGCGCGGTGGCTGGTGATCAAGACGGGCTCGCCGTCCGCGATCGTTCGTCCACCGCCAAGCATGTGCGCGGGAAAACTCATCTCACCCGTGCTTTCGTCGGCGAGGTGATGTGCCAGGAGCTCCGGGCGGTATTCGTCGAGTGACACCTTGCCCTTCAATGCGTCGACCGCGACGCGCGTGACGTCGAGGTTTCCACCGCGATCGCAGAACCACTTTCGTCCGAAGACGACACCGAGCTCGCAGTTGTCAATGTCCCTGAGTTGCTCGATCAATTCACCTAGAATCCGAGGAGCGCTGCCCTTCAACGAATCGACACCGTCGAGAACGGGGTGAACGACGATGCGTTCGACGCCAGCCGCGCGCGCCATCCTTGCCGATTGAACAATCGAGCGATGCAGTCCGTGCACGCCGGCATCGGAGACGAGCCCTGTCAGGTGACAGATGCCCGCTTCGCGCGCGACCTTCCAGCCGTCGTCCTTGGCCCAGGAACCGTCTTCGAAAGCGATGCAGATGCGTTTTGTCATGCAGGGCACGACGACACCGGCACCGATCGTGAGATGCCCGGCTTCGGAATTACCGACCTGGCCCGCTTCCAGGCCGACCGCCTCCGACGCAGCTTCGAGGATGCAGAAACCCTCGCGTTGCATGTGGGCAAACATCGCCGGCAGAGTCTCCGACGTGACAGCGTTTCCGTTTTCACGGGTGGAGTAACCGACGCCATCGAGGATGAGCAAGCAGGCCTTCTTCATCGATCCCTAACCTTCAACCTTCATGGTGTGCGTGGAAGCGCTCGAGCTCGTCCCAGAATTTCGGGAACGACTTGGCTACGCAACCCGGGTCTTCGATTTCGATGCCCGGTGAGACGAGCGAGAGCACGGCCATCGACATGGCCACGCGGTGATCGTCGTAGGTTTCAATACGTGCCGGGGTCAGCGAGCCGTTGGGGTGAATGACGACATAGTCGGGGCCTTCCTCGACCTTGACGCCCATGCGCCCTAGCTCGGTCGCAGTGGCGGAGATGCGGTCGCATTCCTTCACGCGGAGGTTGGCGATGTTCGTGATCCGTGTCGGGCCTTCGGCCATGGCCGCAACGGCAGCGAGTGTCAAAACGACGTCGGGCATTTTGTCCATGTCGATATCGATGCCGCGCAGCTTGCCACCCTTCAGGCGAATGACATCGTCGGTCAATTCGACTTCACAGCCCATGTCGCCAAAGGCGGTGGCGAGCCCAATGTCGCCTTGCGCGGAGTTCTTGCCGATGCCCGGAATCTCGACGGTTGTTCCGGTTACGGCGGCGGCGGCGAGGTAGTAGGACATCCCGCTGGCATCAACCTCGACCGGGATCGTCTCGTGCTGCGGCATACCCGGGTAAACGAGGATCGAGTCGTTGTCGCTGCGCTCGGCCTTGATCCCACAGGCATTCATCATCGACAGCGTCATCTGCACGTAGGGGCGCGAGACCGTCTTGCCCGTCGGTCGGATGCGAATCGGACCTCCGGTCGGATCCTGCTGGGCCGCCAGCAAGCAGAGCGAGCTCGTGAACTGCGAGGAGATCCCGGCGTGGATCGACCACTCACGGTTGGAGATGGGGCCGCCGTGCACGCGGATGGGCAGGTGATCGGTCTCCTTGACCGAGTCATACCGAATCCCCGCGGCAGAAAGCGAATCGAGGATGTCCTTCACCGGTCGCTCACAGAGACGCTGGATGCCGGTGACGATCGAACCGCCCTCGGCCGTGGCAGAGAAGCCCAGCATGAAGCGCGCTGGGGTGCCGGCCCCGCCCATGAAGCACTCGCTCGACGGCGCGCCGAGCCGCTCCTGGGTGCGCTCGGCCCGAAAGCCGTCGTCGGTCTTCTCGATCGACAGGCCCACGAATGAATCGAGTGCCTCGGACAGGCGGGCGGTGTCGTCGCAGTGCAGCCCCCCCGTCACGCCCGTGACCCCCATGCGCTGGGAGGCCAGGACCAGGGCCCGGTTCGTATAGGACTTCGAGCCAGGAATGCGGGCGCGGTAGGTGGCGGGGTTGGTCTTGGAGAGGGGCTCGAGAGTCGAGAGCAGTTCCATGGTCGGTGGCACAGGGTCGAGCGGGAGAGGATAGGGTCGAACTCCAGAATTTGGAGTGTTCGGTCCGGGGCCTGGACGCAGGCCGTCTTGCCGGTGGGTTGGGTCGATCTGGGCGGGCTCAGCAGCAGCCTTTCTTGCGCTCGGCCAGCGGAGCATCGGGATCCAGGTCTTCGAGGAGTTCGTAAAACTCCCAGTGATTGCCGTCCGGGTCCTGGATCCAGACCTTGTCCTGCACGGCGTGGCAGCAGAGGACCTGGTCCTCCTCCTTCTTCACGAACCCGGACGCGCGCATGCGCTCACGGAAGCGCTCCAGGGCCCCATCTGGGTTCAAACGGACCCCCAAATGGGATATACGTTCCCCAGGTCGCACCTTGGCCTTCGTGTTCAGGGTGAGCACCAGGGCCGGGCTGGAGAGCGTGAACCGGGCGTAGGTCGGCGTCTCCTTGTCCGGGCGGAGGTCGAATACCCGGCTGTAGAACTCGATCGAACTTTCGAGCTCTTGGACGTTGAGAGCGATGTGCAGATGGTGCATGAGGGTATTTCCTGGTCGCGCCGGACCATTTTGGATCCAGACATCGACCGATTGGGTCGAAAAATACGCAAGATCCATGCCCGGGGCCCGCCCCAGGGTCCACACCCCGGCCTCTTCCCCACGAATATCGCTTTGGAAACAGCATTGGACGCACAAGCGAAGCTGCTCTTCACCCCCGGCCCTCTCACCACCAGCTCCACGGTCAAGGAGGCCATGCAGCGCGACCTGGGCTCCCGGGACAAGGAGTTCGTGGACATTGTCTCCGAGATTCGCTCCGAGCTCCTGGCGCTCGCCGGCACCTCGACCGAGGAGGGCTACGAAGCGGTCCTGATGCAGGGGTCCGGAACCTTCGGCATCGAGTCCGTCTGTGCCTCGGCGATTCCCGAAGGAGGCGAGTTGCTCGTTCTCATCAACGGGGCCTACGGCCGGCGCATCGCTCACATTGCGCGCACCCTGGGCATCGGCGTGTGGGAGCTCGATTGGGAAGAGAACCAGACCATCGATCCGACTTCCGTCAAAGAAGCCCTGTCCGAGCACTCCGAGATCACCCACGTCGCCATGGTTCATTGCGAGACCACGACGGGGATCATGAACCCGCTGGCCGAGGTGGCGGAGATCGTGCGCAGTCACAAGCGCTGCATGATCCTCGATGCCATGAGCTCGTTCGGCGCCGTGCCGATCGATGTCACCGCGACACCGGTCGACTTCCTGATCTCGTCGGCCAACAAGTGCATCGAGGGCGTGCCCGGGTTTTCCTTCGTGGTCTTCCGTAAGGATGCACTGGATGCCGCGAGTGGCGTGACGCGTTCCGTCAGCCTCGATCTGAAAGCGCAATGGGAGGCGCTCGAGAACAACGGTCAGTTCCGCTTCACGCCGCCGACCCACGCCATCCTCGCTTTCCATCAGGCTCTCTCCGAGCTGGCCAGCGAAGGTGGTCCAGAAGCGCGTGGTCGTCGCTACGCCGTCTCCCAGGAGATGCTGACAACGGGCATGGCCGAGCTGGGCTTCCAGTCCTACCTCGCCCCGGAAGTGCAGGGCCCGGTCATCACGACCTTCCGCTTCCACGAGGATCCCTCGTTCAACTTCGAGAACTTCTACACGCGGCTCGCAGACGCAGGTTTCGTGATCTACCCGGGCAAGTTGACGGAAGAGGAGTGCTTCCGCATCGGCAGTGCCGGCCAGATCGGTGTCGAGGAGATCATCTCGCTTCTGGTGGCGGTGCGTATGACCCTCGAAGGCATGGGATGCGACCTGTCTTCGCTGGTCGGCTAACCCCAGCAGATATGGGCTGCTAGGCCGGATTCGCCCGAATCCAGGCCCTCAGGCGTTCCGCGACCTGGGCCGGCGTGATCGTCGGCCGCGGGAGCTTGCGGTTCTCACGCGGCTTTGTGCATACGTGCACGAACTCGAGTTCGTCCGTGGCCTTTCGCAAGCAAGCTCCGAGGTCTTCGAGCGAGTCGATACGGCTGGCCCGTGGATAGCCACAAGCTGCAGCGATGGCGACCGGGTCGATTGAGGGTGCTACCGTCGCCTGCGAGCCGGTCGAGTCGTGCACACCGTTGTCGAGGAGGATGTGCACCAGGTTCTTCGGGCGTTCGTAGCCCAGCGTGGCCAGGGCACTCATGCGGATCAAAAAGGCCCCGTCGCCGTCGAGCACGATCACGCGCCGCTCGGGCTGCACTCGCGCGAGCCCGAGGCCCAAGCTGGAGATGCAGCCCATCGAGCCGACCATGTACAGCTGGTTGTCACGGTCACCGACGGCGTAGAGCGCGCGCCCCGTGAAGCCGGTCGTCGTGAGAATAACATCGCCGACACCACAGGCTTCTTGGATCTCGCGCAGCGTCTCGTCCGGGTCGAGCCGTTCCCGTCCCGGCGCCTGCGGTTCGACACGTAGGGTTGGGCTACGCAGTTCACCTTCGGTGCGGGGCGCGCCCTTCGTGAAGCTGCCGCGACGCACGATCAACGCAAAAGGCATGGCCGTTCCGTCCATCGAACGGCGCGCGCGATCCAAGACAGCCGTGAGTTCGGATTCCTCCGTGGGCATCAGGGCGTATTCCATGCCCATCAGCTCGAACAGCTGCGGGGTGATCTTGCCCATGCGCTCGTGCTGCGGCTCGTCGGGAGCCGCACCCGGTTCTCCGCGCCAGCTACAGATGATCAGCGCGGGTATGCGAAAGGTCTCGGTCAGTGAGGTGAACGGGTTGACCGCGTTCCCGAGGCCCGAGTTCTGAAAGAGCACCGCGGCACGTTTTCCACCCAGCTCGGCGCCGGCAGCGATGGCCAGTGCGTCGCCCTCATTGGCGGCCCCGACGTAGTCGACATCCGGGTCGGCGATGACCGTGTCGATCAACGACGTGAAGAGCGAACAGGGCACGCCCGTGAAGAGCTCGATTCCGGAGGCTCGTGCTTGGCTCAAGAAGAAGGCGGGGTCGATCATCTTTTGGGGGGTCGGTGGGTCCGCGGAATATAATTTGCGTGGGGTTGAAGTAGAAGCCCGGCGCCTACGCAATAGGGCTACCCCCGCTATGAGGACTGCACTCGTCTGGAAATCGAAGGACCCGACTCGCCAGCAACCGTTGCAAGTTGCGAACCTGCTGGAGCAGCGCTTCGCACCGCTCTTCAAGAAGCCCCCGAAGAGCGAGGTTCTGGCGGCCGGAGACGTGCACGTCGCCCTGTTGCGGCTGCTAGTCGTCGGCTGGCGCCCGAGTTTTCTCGAGCACGGCCCGAAGAAGGCGGATGGAGCGCACGGCGACTTTGCGTTTGCGACTGACTACCCCCTGAATGCAGGCCAGGTTCTGGACGCGGCTTCCAGAAAAGAAGGCACGCTGCTGCCTCTCGGACGGGGGTTGGAACGCGACCCGGCTACCTATCTGCGTGAGCTGGCCCCGCCCTTCGCCATGCTCTGGAGCCACGGCGACGAGCTCTTCGTGCAAACCGACGGCCTGGGACAGGGTCATTGGTTCGAGTACGAAGACGATCACGTCTGGGCCGTGACGAACCGCATCGGTGCCCTGTGCGCCCTCGGCATCACCCTCGATCCGATTCCCGAGGACTGGGCCGTGCGCTTCACCTTGGGTTGGTTTACGGGCGACTCGACCGGCTATCGGGGCGTGCGGCTCCTGGATCCCGGAACGCAGCTTCGTATCGACCGCGATGGCGTGCACAAGAAGAGGACCCATGTTCTCACCGAGTGGGTTCATCCCGATCCCATGTCGCGCGCCGATTCGCTCGAGCTGGCACGCACCTCCTTCGCGGCGGTTCTGGGGGAAGCCGCAGCGCAGTGGGACAACGCCAGCGTCGGGCTGTCAGGCGGTTGGGACAGCCGCGCGGTTGCCGCGGTGCTGCGCACCCTTGACGTGAACTACGAGCTACGCGTCCGCGGCCACCCGCAGCGTCTCGACGTCATGATTGCCAACGAGCTGGCCCGCATGGCCAAGCTCCCGATTCGCATCAAGACCAAGGGCGGCGTGCCCCCGACCACCGCCGCCGGCGCTCGGGCGTGCATCGAACGCGCCCTCCTGTGGCAGAGCGGTCACATGACGATGCTGAAGCACAAGACCTTCCTCGCCAAGCGCGGCGTGATGGATGGCGGCGTGATCAACGTCATGGGCCAGCACTCGGGAACGGGCAAGGCCGACTTCGCCGTCAAGATCAAGGCGGACACGCTCGAGCCGGCGCAGTACGAGGACGCGCTGGTTGATGCCATGATGAAAGACGCCCCCCCGGTATTGCTCGGCGAACTGTGCGACCACGTGCGCGAGAGGATTCGCGCGGCCTATCGCAAGGCAGAGGACTACGAGTTGACGGGCCTCCACCGGCTGCACTTCTTCTTCCTGTACGAGTACACCCGTCGCTGGGGAGCCGCGACGATCAATGCCCAGAACGGCATGGTCGTGGCTCCCTTCCTGAATCCCGGGTTCATTCGCGCGGCGTACGCTTTCGCTCCCGAGGAGCTACCGAACAAGCCCTTCCACAGCTACATCACGAACCATTACGCACCGGATTGGGGCGCCTACGCCTACGAAGACCAATTCAGCTATCAGGACGTGCTCAACGGCTGCGGCATCCCTCCGGCGGACGTTCAGATCGACGAAGAGAAGGACCTACCTCCGTGGCGGCGCGGCAAGCGTTGGGGCAAGTACAACCAGATGATCTACTGGGAGATGGTTGGGGCGTCGTTGGTGGAGGAGGCGTTGGACTCTTCCGGTGCGGCGGGGTTCTGGCGGGAGATCTTCGATCCAGGTTTGGTTCGGGAGCACTGGAACAAGAGCAAGGGGGTTGCGGATGCGCTGGTGATTGCGCATCTGCTTCCGCGCGGGTAAGGGTTGGAGGGCTCCGTACTGTCGCTCGCGGCACCATTCGGTGATCAGCAGCGACGAAGTGCCGGCGTTGCCGCTGCGGACCGAATCTTGAGTCATCCGGGGCTCAGGGCCGCACGTGCGAGACAGCGCGCCGCGCGTTCCATGGCTCCGGCTTCCAGGCGGCGAATCGCTGCGGCACCGCGCCGAACGAGCTCGTCGGCTGTGCAGCGTCGGAGGTGTTGCGGATCGAACGTGCCGCCCGCGCTTTGGTAGCCCTCGAGAAGGGGGGTCGCGGCTGCGTCGAAGCCCATGGTTTCGTCTTCGAAGAGGTGATCGGCGATCCAGTTGGCCAGATCGGCGGTGGGGTCTCCGGGGCCGAGGCAGTCGAGGTCGAGCAGACCGGTGAACGTGTGCTCACCGTTCTGGATCGTTGCGACTTGATCCGGGTGGAAGTCGCCGTGGATCCACGTCAATCGCTGTGGGCGGGGCTCGTGCAGACCCTTGTAACGCTCCGCCAGGTCCACGGAGAGCGTGAAGAGTGGGCGTAGGTCCGCACCGGTTCCCTGGGTGATGGGAGCCAGCCATTCACCGTCGGCGCCGAGGGGCAGGGCGTGCAGGCGGGCGAGCACGGCACCCGCTTCCTTGGCGTGGGTGAAGTCGTTCGATTCGTGGGCTTTGCGCACGTCCAGCCACTGTTCGATGAGAATTCCATAGCGTTCGTGAAAACCCCTGAGGCGCGGAATGAAGGGTTCCGTCCCGGTTTCGTCGAAGGCGGTCTCGAGCGCCTTGCGCGAGGTTGCGATGCGTTGTGCTTCCTCGATCGGAAGTACCCGGGCCGCCAAGGTGATGCGGGTCTTGGCCTCGTCGCGCAAGCGTAGTTTGGCGCGGAAGACCGCGCGTCTTTCGGCCTTGTAGCGCAGGGCCTCGTATTCGCTCTTGCGGCGCCGAATCAAGCCAGGTTCGGTGATTCCGGAGTTCTTTACGAGGCTGGCGAAGCGCTTGATGTCGAGCAAGTACGCGACCCCAGGCAGTTCACGGTCGGCGGCTGGGCACCACAAGGACAGTGAGGCATCGGGAAGCAAGACACGCGGGCGTACGCGGGGGGAAAGTGGCTGTAGATCGCTTGACTTGTCCTTGCGTTCGGCGAGGTGCGTAACCTTGTCGTCGGCGTAGCGCTTGGCGACGAGGGTCTGCGCGTGCCCGTCGTCCCAGCGAAGTTGATACGTGCAGGTGATGGAGACGCCGGGCTTCCAGCGCGCGTACTCCCAGAGGATTTCGGTGGGCGGCTCGTTGTCGGGGAGCAACGCGTGCTCGCAGACGATGCTTGCGATCTCGTTTTCTTGCGGAGGAGCGAGATGCGGCTGCCCCGAGCGCGCGGGCAACTCGGGATCGCGCACCCATTGGCGTAGGCCGGTCACGAAACCTCCGCGGTGGAACGCACGACTTCCCTGTAGAGCGGTAGGGTGTCGAGCAGTTCGGTATGGGTTCCCTGGGCGATCTTCTTACCCTGATCCATGAAGCAGATTGTGTCGTAGTAGTCGAGCCGTTCGAGGTCGTGCGCGATGACGACGACGATCCGTTCCTTGGCGAGCTCGTGCAGCGTGTTGCTGACATGCTTCGAGGCGATGCGGTCGAGTCCGGCGAAGGGCTCGTCGACGATGAGCACGGTGGCCGAGCGCAGGAGCGTGCGCGCGAGGGCCAGGCGACTCTCCTGTCCACCGGAAAGGCCCGCGCCGCTGGAGCCCAGCTCGGAGTCCAGCCCATCGGGCATGCTCTCGACGAACTCGCGGGCGTCGGCAGCCTCCAGCGCGCGCCAGATATCCTCATCGCTGGATTCGGGAGCTCCGAGGAGCATGTTCTCGCGAATCGACTCGCCGAAAAGGCTGCTGCGTTGCAGGGAGAGGGCGACGCGGTCGCGCACGGAATCGACGTCGAAGGTGCGTAGATCTTTACCATCGAGGAGAACCTTGCCCTGCGTCGGATCCATCAAACGCATGGCCAAGGAGGCGGCCGTGGACTTTCCGGCACCGCTGCGACCGACGAGGGCCGCGAGCTCCCCGCGCTTGAAGTGCACCGAGAAGATATCGAGGGCTGTCTTGGATTCTTCGTAGCGGAAGGACACGTCCTCGAAAGACAGCGTGCGCGGTTTTTCGGGTGCGGGCGGAGCGCCCGGGTCGCTCTTGATCTCGGGCTCTTCGTTCAGGATGACGAGGATGCGTTCGCCACAAGCGGTGCCCTTGGCGATCTTAGTCGCGTGGCGCGAGGCCGAGCGAATGGGCTTCAGGAGGTTGCGCACGAGGGACAGGAAGACCGTCAGGTCGCCGACCGACATCCCCTCCGGTCCGACGCGGAAGGCTCCGAGGAGCAGGGTCAAACCCAGGGCCAAGCCGAGCAGCGACTCGACCGAGCCCGAGAGCTTGGCGGCCAGTTTCGTCGCCTTGAGCCCGGCTCGCGCGCTGCGGCGGTTCGAGCGGGCGAAACGGCGCACTACCTGATCCTCGCCACCGAGGGACTGGATCGTCTCGGTAGCGGCGATGGCCTCGTGCAGGTAGTCCGCCAGATCACCTTCCTTGCGGCGCTGCTTGCGCACAGCGACGTGTATCTCCTTCGAGATCCAGCGCACCAGCCCGAACACGATCGGCAAGGTGGAGAGCACGATCAGTGTCAGGTACCAGTCGAAGTAGAGCATCATCGAGATGGTCCCGATGACGAACAGGCTGCGCATGAGGAGCTCGATCGACGAGCTGACCATCATGCCGCTGACCATGGGCACGTCGCCCATCATGCGGACGAGCAAATCGCCGGACTTGTGCCTCGCGTGGAACAGAGGCGAGAGCCGGGAGAGATGCTTGAAGATTCGAAAGCGCAGGCCGCGGGTCATCTGATGGCTGACCTGGGCCATTCCGATTTCGCGCAAGTATTGAAAGAGGGCCCGCAGGCAGGCGATCAGGACCGCACCGATCGCACCGGCCCAGATCACCTGGCCCGGCGTGAAGCGTTTTGCTTCCGTGGCCTCAGCTCCGTTCATCAACGGGACCAGGGCATCGTCGATGATCCACTTGATCGGCAACGGGCGGGCCAGCTCGAAGCCGATGACCACGCCCGAGAACGCGAGTGCCAACCCGTACTGCAGCGCGTGGGGGCGTAGGTCCTCGAGGAAGTGGCGACCGACCTCGAGCCCCTGGAACCACTCGGTGATCTTCTTTTTGAGCTTCATGGGATGGGATGGGCCTCCCTCAGCAAAAAGAGAGCCCCCGCGGACATGCCGGGAAAGCCCCATGGAAGCCGTGGAGGGCGTCGAGGACCTGGATCGAGCATCCAGTACCAAGACGGCCGGAATCCACATCTTGGCCTCTGGAAGGATCTTATGCCTTTCGAAGTCGCTGGAAAGAGCCTCGGGTGGAGACGCTCAGGCTGCGGAGGGCTGCCATGCTGGGTTGTTGGCACCCTGATCGGGCAAGAAAGTCCTCGAGAAAGTTCCCGGCACGTAGCGGAATCTCCCAGGACGTGGACATGAACGGCGCTCCCGACGAATGCGGCCCACAGCCGCCTCCGCCTTCGAACCCGATCCGCTTCACTCAAGCGCCGTCCTCCGCCGAAGGGGGGGGGATGGCGGAGCGAACAGCGCGCGATCTCGGTCGACAGCTCGCGTGGCGATCCATGATCGCCGGCGCGCTCCTCTGGGCGACCTTCGCCCTCGCTCTGCGCCCGAGCTTGCCCGAGACCAGTTGGCGTGAACTCGAGCTCTTCTTCGCCGTACTCGTGCTCGTCCCTATCGGCTTGGTGCTTTGCGTGCCGGCTACCCCGACCAGCACGCGGGCCTGGCATGTGGCCTGTGGCATGCAACCCCTTGCCGCGACGGTCCTGATTCTCGCCTGGAGCGGCTTGCCCGGACCGCGGGCCTTCATGGCGGCCCTGCCGTGGTTCGCCCTGACGAGTTTCTGCGGCTTCCTCGCCCTGTCACGCCTGCGCCGGCGGGGGATCGGTCCGGTCGGGGAAACCTGCGTGGATGCCTCGCTCTTCTCGATCGCACTCGGTGGTGTTTGGGTGGTTCTCGCGCGGCGTTCGGAACTGCCGTTGGATTGGATCTACACGGACATGGTCGCCGAGGCCGCGTATTTTCACGGCGTCGGATTCCTCCTGCTGCTCGCCACGGGTTTGGCTTCGCCGCGTTCCACGACGAGCTTCGTTGCCTGCAGCCAACTGGGAGTGCTGTTGGCTTCGGTCGCGGTCTTCTGCTTGCGCCTCAATGCGCTGCTGGGTCCGCATGCGTTCGTCGAGCTGACCCGCGGTTGGGCCGACATGCTGACGATGGGTGCGTGCCTGGCTTGCGCCGGGCTTCAGATCCGAGGCGCCTTGCTCGTGCAGGCGGCGATGGGCGTGCGTATCTTGTGGGGGAGTTCGGCTGTCTACCTGGCTGTCGTGGGTGCGCATGGGCTCTACAAGAGCCTCGGAAGCGAGCTGAGCGGAGCGCTTCAAGCCCCGGGCTTCGTTCTGGAGAGCACACTGGTACTACCCGGTTTCGCCCTCGCGGCGTTGATCGCCTGGAACCTCGCGCGGCGTTCTGTTCCAAAGGCCTGACGGTTGGTCAGAGATGTGCGCTCGTGGGAGACCACCGGGCTAGTACGGCAAGCAACCGCTCGAGTTCGATTGGCTTGGCCAGGAAGTCGTCCATCCCCGCTTCGTGACAGGCTCGTTGATGCTCGGGAGTCACGTTGGCGGTCAACGCGATGACCGGTGTGTTGGACTTCGCATCCTCGCGCTCGCGTATCTTGCGCGTTGCGGACAACCCATCCAGGACGGGCATTTGCACGTCCATGAGCACGATGTCGACCCCTGTTCGTTCGAAGGCCTCGAGGGCCTCTACGCCGTCGTTGGCCAAGACAACCTCGATGCCCTCTCGTTCGAGAATTCGCTGGGCCAAGAAGCGATTGACCTGGTTGTCTTCGACGACCAGGACCCGCAATCCGGGGGGTAGCGAGATCTGTTGGGCTGGCGAGTTTGCCTTGTCGATGTCTTTGAGTGTGGCTTGCAACATGGGAATCACGACCGAGAACGTGCTGCCCTGACCTTCTTGGCTCTCGACATCGACCGCACCATTCATGAGCTCGGACAGCCGACGGCAAATGGAGAGGCCGAGACCCGTTCCTCCGTAGCGACGTGTCGTCGATTCGTCCGCCTGGGAGAAGGGCTCGAAGATGCGTTGCAGGGCGTCCTCGGGAATGCCGATGCCGGTATCGCAAACGTCGATTCGCAGGTTCTCGGACCTCGCATCAACGTGGACTTCGACGCTACCCTCGTCTGTGAACTTGATCGCGTTACCCACGAGGTTCAGGAGTATCTGACGCACCCGCACGGGATCGCCGATCACATAGTCCGGGACTTCGTCACTGATCGTGAGTGAGAAGCCGATCCCCTTTCTCAGCGCTCCGCTTCGCAAGCAGGCGAGCGAGCGTCGGAACAGCACGCGCAGGCTGTACGCGAATTCCTCGAGCTGGAGACGACCCGATTCGATCTTGGAGAGGTCCAGTGTGTCGTTGACGACATCCAGGAAGATGCCGGCCGAGTCTTGAATGATCTCGACGTATTCACGCTGCTCTTCGGTCAGTGGTGTGCCCTTCAGCAGAGTCGCCATCCCCAGCACGCCATTCATCGGCGTTCGGATCTCGTGACTGACGTTCGCCAGGAAGGAGCTCTTGGCGCGACTCGCTTCTTCAGCCGCGACCTTGGCGACGCGCAGCGCGGCCGACTTTTCCTTCAGGCGTCGACCGATCGTCCTGGCATCGCGCAACGCCTGGTCGCGCGCCTGGACCAACATCAAGTACTCGCTTATCCCATTGTGTGCTGGGAAGTCTGCGATGGTCAGGCCCAGGGTATTCAACTCGCTCGGTGACGTGACCCACGGTTGACCGAGAAAGACGGCGCGGTTCTCGTCCAGGCGTAGGAATTGCCCACGCATGTGAAAGCCATGGGTGCGCGACTCCAAGATGTGGACGTCCCCCGGTTTCGAACTGAGCTCATCGAACGCAATCCGTTCGATAGTCTTGTGCTGAAAGTTGAATACGTTGGAAAGCGGAACGCCGTCGAGACTCCCGTGAATCCGCTGCAACGAGGGACCGGTCTCGAAGATGATCAACGAGCGGTCTACCCCGAGATAGAAGGGGAAGCAAGTCGAGAAGAGCTCCGGCGGAAGGGCAAGGGAATGTGAGGACATCTACGAGATGTTCGTCGGCAGGAGCCAGGAACCAGCTGTAGAGCTCGGCCGGAAAAACCTTCCGCTAGCTTGTCCGGGGTGTGCCCCTAGCGGGCAGCGAACGTGAAGTACACGCCGTCCTTCTGCCGCGAGATGGTCTGCACCAGCGTGCCCTGGAAGTACGAGGCCGCCAGAGTGGGATCCGGAAAGCCCATGCTGAGCATTTCACGCAAGATCGGATCGACGCCCACCATGGGTACAAACCGTTCCGCTAGGCTGAGTGCGGAGATCACCGTCTCGACGGTCGAGCGCGTGTCGCTGATCGTGATGAGGTTGACGTTGGGCCCGCTTCTCTTCAGGACCTTCTTGAACAGGTCGAGATGCGGCAGTTCAACCTTCTTCAATTTCGAGAGGCTCAGGGCGGTGTGGACCGGCGTCGGAGTGTTGCTGTAGACGAACGTGTCGTCCGTGAACCCCCACATGAACGACTGGAATCCCAGGGAGGCCGAATTGAAGAAGTGCCCCTTGTACTCCGCCTCTTCTATCAAGCTGCCGATCCCGGAAGCCATGAAAGCCTTCTCCAGAGCGTCTTCAACGATGTACGCATCCTCGAGCTCGATCATGAAGGCGTTGGACTCGTTCGGTGAGTCTGTGGAATCGATACCGAGCACCTTCAGGTTCTTCGCGATCTCGCCCTCTGGGACAGGCATCGTGAAGCTGGCGAAGTTGCCCGTGAATTGAGCGAAGAGTTCCTCGTCGATGTCGATGTCCCAGGTGTCGCGTACTTGCGTGAGCCCGGTCCGGATCGTCTCGAATGCCTCGGCGTCGTACGTGCCTAGTGTGTCGAGGAGCAGCTGCCATGCACCGTTCAGGTCATAGTTCCAAAGCGAGACGTTCGAACTGGTGGCAGGCATGCGGGCGATCAGGTGCGTCGGGATCGGCCCCAGAAGATCGGCGAAATCGCAGAGCAGTGTGTCCGCGGGAATGGAGACCCCACCGTTGAAGTCGAGGCTTTCGCTGGGGCCGAGATCCATGTTCACGTACGCCCACCCGATATCGAAGATACCCATCTCCGTCGGCCGACCGAGCTGGCCGGCATTGAGCTCGCGCGTGAGTGCTTCGAAGAACGAGTCCCCGTTGAAGACGATGCGTAGGGCCGGGGTGCCGTTGTGTGACTTGCGCGCTTCGTGGAAAGCCCTCGTTCCCAGGAAACCCTTTCCGTCGGCGTTGCCCGCGAGTCGGTCCACGACTTCGATCACGCGCGGAAGCACGGAATCGGAGTCTTCGTGTAGCAGAGCACCGAAGATCCCCTTGGATTGAAAGATCGCGAGGTGCGTATCGCCGCCGCTTCCTCCGACGAAGAGGATCGGAGATCCTTCGTAATCGTAGGTCGAGGATCCGTCTTCGTTTTCTTCGAGCTGGCCCCACACCATCTGAAAGAGCGCGTCGAAAGCCTCGGCTCGTTCCCCTGCGTCGACCAGGCCGCATGCCTCCCACCCGTACTCCTCGCGCGACACGGACATGGCCAACGGGCCTTGGATGGAGGCGAGTACGCCGCCGAGTTCGATGTGCTTTGCCAGGGATCCGGCGGTCTCTTCGAGGACTTTGTCGACAATGGAGTCGAACCCGGCCCAGGAGCCTTTCTTCGCGAACTCGGCCCAGGCGTTCTGGGCGCAGCGCAAGCGGATATCGTCCCAGCCTGCCGTGGCCAGCACTCCGATCGCCTCGCTGGGGAGGGCCTTCAGGAGTCTGTCCGTTGGGTCGGAGCGTTCCTGCGTCGGGTTTCCCTGGGCCACTGCCGCGGAGGACAGCATCAGGGTGGTCAGTAGTTGGATGAGCATGTACTTGCCGAGGGGCGACCCGCCCGCAGATGTGATCCAGCTCCTGCGGACGCGAGCGGCGAAGCCGCTTACGGACGACTGGGATTTTCTTTCGGGATCGGTGCCAAAAAGCCCGAGCAACTCCTGGAATCGTGGCGAAAAGCCTCTTGGGCGGCCCCTGAGGGGGGTCTCGATCGGGTGATCGCGTAGGATACCCGCCTCCATCGCCCATGCGAATCCACCTGGTTGACGGAACCTACGAGCTCTTTCGGGGCTATTTCGGAGCCCCTCCTGCCCGTGGCGCCCAGGGGGAGCAGGTGGGCGCGACCCGCGCCCTGGGGCGCCAGCTCCTTTCCCTGCTGCGGAAGGAAGCTGCCACCCATGTGGCCTACGCCTTCGATCACGAGATCGAGTCGTTCCGCAACCAGCTCTTCGACGGCTACAAGACCGGCGAGGGCATCGAGCCGGAGCTACTTTCCCAGTTCCCGTTGGCCGAAGAGCTCGTGGCCGCCATGGGCATTTGCGTCTGGCCCATGGTCGAGTTCGAGGCCGATGATGCCCTGGCAACGGCTGCGGCTCGGTATTCGAAACTGGCCTCGGTCGAGCAGATCGTCATCGCCTCGCCCGACAAGGACCTCACACAGTGCGTCGAAGGCCAGCGCATCGTGTGCCTCGACGTCCGCCAGGAAAAGCGCATGGACGAGGCGGGCGTCGTCGAGAAGTTCGGCGTGTCTCCGGCCTCGATTCCCGACTACCTCGCCCTGGTGGGCGATGCTGCCGACGGGATCCCGGGGGTATCCCGCTGGGGTGCGAAATCCAGCTCGGTGCTCCTGGCCGAGTACGGCAGCGTCGAGGCCATTCCACGCGACTCCGCGGCCTGGACGGTCAAGGTTCGCGGCGCCCAGGCCTTGGCCCGGGAGTTGTCCCAGGCCGAGGAGAAGGTAGAGCTCTACAAGCAACTCGCGACCTTGCGCCGCGATGTTCCCCTGGAAGAGAACCCCGAACAGCTCGAATGGAAAGGCCCGGATGCGCGGCGCCTTGCCGCGATCTGCGAGCGCATGAACGACAGTCGGCTGCTGGAGCAGGTCCAGGCCTTCGCTGGGTCGAGTCGAGATTGAGAGATTCTTCCAACGCACCGCTCGATCCGCATACTGCGGGCCATGAAGAACAAAACACGTATCGCCGCCCTTGCCCTGGCCGCATCTCTCTTCGCGACCTCCTGCATCGGCACGAACGAGGCCTTCAACTCGCTGCACGACTGGAACGAGACGGTCACCGACAACAAGTGGGCTCAAGGGGGCATCCACCTGGGCTTCTGGGTGATCCCCGCCTACCCGCTGTGCCTGCTGGGCGACATCCTTGTTTTCAACTCCATCGAATTCTGGGGCGGCGACAACCCGATCAAGGAATGAGCACCCCGTGAATTCACCGAATCGCCGTACCTTCCTGAAAGCGGGTACATCGGCAGCCGCACTGTCCTTGGTTCCCGGCGTTCCCGACAGAGCCAAGCGAGGCGAGCCCTTCAAGCTGAAATACGCGCCGCACTTCGGGATGTTCCGCAACCACGCGGGGGACGATCCTCTCGATGAGTTGCGCTTCATGCACGACGAGGGCTTCCGCGCTCTCGAGGACAACTCCATGATGGGGCGACCGGTCGAATTGCAGGAGAAGATCGCTGCCACCATGCACGAGCTGGGTATGGAGATGGGGGTTTTTGTCGCGCATGCCGACTTCAACAACGAGACCTTCGCCTCGGGAGCCAAGCTCAAACGTGAGCGCATCGAGAGCGACATGCGCAGTGCGGTCGAAGTGGCCAAGCGCGTAAACGCCAAGTGGTGCACCGTCGTTCCCGGTACCTATTCGAAACAGCTCGAATGGGACTACCAGACCGCCAATGTCATTGAAAACCTGAAGCGCGCGGTCGAAATCTGCGCGCCGGCGGGACTGACCATGGTGCTCGAACCACTGAACCACTATCGAAATCACCCGGGCGTCTTTCTGACGCGGATCCCCCAGGCCTACATGATCTGTCGCGCCGTGGGGAGCGAGCACTGCAAGATCCTCGACGATCTCTATCACCAGCAGATCAGCGAGGGCAACCTCATCCCCAATGTCGACAAAGCCTGGAGCGAGATCGCGTACTTTCAGGTCGGCGACAATCCCGGTCGCAAGGAACCGACAACCGGCGAGATCAACTACCGCAACGTCTTCCGTCACATCCACTCCAAGGGTTTCGACGGCATCGTCGGCATGGAGCACGGGAACTCTCGTATAGGTAAGGAGGGCGAGCGTGCCGTGATCGATGCGTATCGGGCCTGCGACGACTTCTAGTCTCGTACGGCGAGGAAACCCGCCAACCCACGAGGTAGGGGTTGGTCTCCATACGACTTCAGGTGACGCACGCGGAAACCCGTCGCGCGCAGCATGCTGGCAACGTCTCCCGGGGTGTAGAGCCTTAGCGTGTGCGTTTCATCGCTGCGCCGAAAATACCGAGCGTGTTTGCGGAAGATCGTCATCGTGCGTGTCAGTTCCCCGCGCTCCAAATCGCGGGCACGCTCGACGAACAGAACCCAGTCGTCGCCTTCGTACAGGTTCCGTTCGGTTCCACGGGCGCGTTCCGGACCGGCAAGGTCGAACAGCAGTACACCTCCGGGCCGCAAGGCTGCGTGGATGCGGCGGAAGATCTTGGGCAGCACGCTCTTCTTGATGCGCGGGTCGAAAACGTAGTTGAACACCTCGCCGATGGCCGTCACGGCCTCGTACTTTCCCAGCTTCACGTCCAGGAACGACCCGCGCCGAAAGCGTGCCTCTGGCGCCTCTTTCTTCGCCAAGGCGAGCATGGCCTGGGAGAGGTCGAAGCCCTCGACCGCATACCCCGCATCCGTCAGCGCCCGCGCCAAGATCCCGGTCCCGCACCCGAGGTCGCAAACGGTCCCGCTGACCCCGGCGCGGGCCAGGATCTGGATCAAGCCTGATGCGGCTCCACGGGCAAAGTGCCCGAAGCCTACGTGGTGGATGTAGGCCAGGTCCTCTCGGTAGGCGCCCATGCTGATTGGCACGTTGCGTCAAGCCTGTAGGGAACGCAAGAGCGCGAGCAAAGCGAGCACGGCGATGGGTTCTGACGTTTCCCCGCCCATTTCCGTAGGATTCGCGGTGGAAAACGGCAATCCCGAGGACCGTTTCTCCAATCCTCTTCCATAGCCGCCCGTGTCAACGACCCAGGATCTTGCTCGAAGTGCGCCCCCGGTGGCGCCCGGACGTGTGCGCCTCCGTGAGGAGGACGCGCAGGCTGTTCTGTTGGTGCGAGCCTTCGAGGAGGCGGATGCGGAGGGGACTCTGCTGAGTCGAGGCGATCGCCAGCGCGCTTCGAAGCTGGCTCGCGAGGCAACTTTCGAGCGCTTTCTGGCCGGGCGTGCCCGCCCGTTGGTGGAGACGCTCGAGCGCGAGATCGCGATGATCCCGCGCCTGCGCCGGGCGGTGCGGTTGCGGCTGGCGCTGCCGTGGATCGTTCTGCCGGCGCTTTTGTTCGGGTTGCTCTCGAACCTGTTGGGGCCGGAGAAGCGCATCAACGTGATCGCGAACCCGCTGGCCGGTTTGATCCTGTGGAACCTTGCGGTGTACGTGCTGATTCTGGTCAGCGCACTCCTTCGGTCCTTGCCCCATTCGAAGAGCGAATGGAGCATCCAGCCCACGCTCAGCTTGGCGACGCGCCTGGCGACCTGGCCCGCGCGCGCAGCCGGTCGCGAGATGTCGGAGGGCAAGCCCGGGCGCACAGCGACCTTGGCTTCGGGAACGGGGCGCTTTCTCGAGTTCTGGAACAGGACGGCTCGCCCACTGCTTTCGGCGCGTGTGCGTTTGGCGTTGCACTGCGCCGCCGCCGTAGCCGTCGTCGGCGCGATCGTTGGCATGTATGTGCGTGGCCTGGTGTTCGAATACCAGGCCAGTTGGGAATCGACCTTCCTGAACGCAGATCACGTGCAGTGGATCCTGGGCCTGATGCTGGGGCCGGCCTCGGCCGTTTCGGGGATCGCCTTGCCAGACGTGGTGGACATCGGGGGCGGCCAGGCAGGCGACGCGGGGGCCTGGATTCACCTGTACGCGGTCACCACCGTCCTGCTGGTCCTTCTACCGCGCATGCTGCTTTCGGTCATGGCGACGCTGCGCGCGCGAAGGTTGCAGGAAGGGCTCGAGGTCGCGACGGACGCGAGTTACTACAAGCGTCTCCTGGCTTCTTCCGAAGGTGGGGGGGGGGTTCGCGCACAAGTGCTTCCTTATAGCTACGCGGTCAGTGCTCCACGTGCGGATCGATTGAAGTCGCTTCTTCACGATGTCCTCGGAGCACGTGCTCGTATCACGGTAGAGAGCACGGTGAGCTATGGCGAGTTGCCTTTGGAACTCGAGGATCCTGACGTGGGGCCGGCACCTAGCGATGGGCGTATCCTGCTCTTCAACCTATCGCAGACACCCGAATCGGAGTTGCATGGCGAGCTCATCGAGAAGCTGAAACGGCGCGTGCAACGCGGCGGATTCTGCCTGGTTCTTGCCGACGCCTCCGCGTGGCGCGAACGCGCCGGCGAGGCCCCCGCTTTCGAGCAAAGGCTGGCCGAGCACAAACGGACCTGGGATCGTGTCGTGCGCGATGCCGGGTTGCGGGCGGTTCACCTCGAGCTGGACCAGGCCCCGTCCGATGAACTGGTTTCCCTGCTGGAGGCCGCGATCTATCCGTCGCGCCTCATACCCTCGGCGAGCACCGGCTCATGACCAAGGTTACGCTCAGCCTGATCTCGCACACGAACGTCGGCAAGACGACGTTGGCGCGCACGTTGACGCGGCGCGATGTGGGCGAGGTTTTCGATCAGGCCCACGTGACGGAAATCAGCGAGGCCTATTCCCTGGTCCGAGCGGCGGGGAACGAGCTCTTCTTGTGGGATACACCGGGCCTCGGAGACACCGTGCGTTTGGTTCGGCGCCTGAAGAAGTCGGGAAACCCGATCGGATGGTTCCTGCATCAGGTCTGGGATCGATCGCTGGATCGACCGCTCTGGTGCAGCCAGGAAGCTTTGCGCAACGTTCGCGAGGATGCCGACTGCGTCTTGTATGTCGTCAACGCCGCCGAGACGCCCGAGGATGCGGGTTACGTCGCGTTCGAACTCGAGATCCTCGCGTGGATCGGGCGACCGACGCTCGTGGTCCTGAACCAGACCGGGGCCGCCGGAGAGTCCTCGGAACACATCGAGGAAGAGTGGCGCGCTTTCCTCGACCGCCACGACATCGTGCGCGACGTGCTTTCCCTGGATGCCTTCGGACGTTGCTGGGTGCAGGAAGACGTGCTCTTCCACCGCGTCGTCGCGCTCTTCGACGGCGAGAAGAAAGAGGCCATGCTGGTCCTGGCGCAGATGTGGCACTCCGAGAACCTCGGCGTGTTCGAGCGCTCGATGGAGCTGATTGCCGACGAGCTTGCGGCCACCGCGACCGACCGCGAAGCACTCCCCGGTGTCTTTCCTTCCGCCACGCAGAAGCAAGAGGCGATGGAAACCCTTGGCAAGCGGCTCGATGTGCGCGAAGAGCGTCTATGGGACGCGGTCATCAATGCCCATGGCCTGGAAGGCAAGTCCGCCCTCGAAGCCAAACAGAACATCGATGCCTACGTGGTCATGGGCGAGGAAGCGCTGACGCCGAAGAAGGGCGCCATTCTAGGTAGCATGGTCAGTGGTGCCATAGGTGGGTTGACCGCGGACATCATGTCCGGCGGCCTCTCCTTCGGCGGTGGCCTGCTGGCCGGAACGATCCTGGGTGCGTTTGGCGGGGCAGGCCTCAGTCACGCGATGCGCTTCTTGAAAACGGGCGAAGAGCCCGCTGTCAGCTGGTCGAGCGAGTTCCTCGATGGGCTGACGGAACGCTTGATCTTGCGCTATCTCGCCATCGCCCACTTCGGACGCGGCCGAGGTGTTTTCGAGGAGGACTCCGCCCCAGCGGGCTGGACGCATTCTGTCCGCGCGACCCTCGCCGCGCGCAAACCGCGCTTCGCCTCCCACTGGAGTGAGGCCGGCTTGCCGCAGGGCACACAACGTCGCATCGCGCAGGGCTTGGGCAAAGACGTGACGAAGGCCGTCGCCTCGATCCTGAACCACGCGTATCCGGAGAGCCGTTTGTAGGGAGCAAGAAAGAAGGCGCCCCCTCTGGCGAACGGGGCGCCCTCTTACGAGCTGCGCTGAGGTCTCCCTACTGAACGACGACCGCGTTGTATTGATGCGTCACGTCGAAGCCACCCGGGCCGATGATATGGAGCGAGATCGTGTAGGTACCCGGTGTTGTGTAGACGTGGGCCGGATTCTGGAGGATCGAGATGTTTCCATCCCCGAAGTCCCAGTTCCATTCCGAGAAGACGCCCGTCGAGGTATCCGTGAAGGACACCGGTAGGGGCACGGTTCCCATGTTGGTCGAGACCGTGAACGAAGCCGCGGGCGGTTGCCCGTTCGCTGCGACGTTGGCACTCATGTCCACGGCGTTTGTGTACTCTTTGTACCCGCCGCCGGTGATGTAACCCTGGGATGAGACCGGCAACCCGACGAAGTTCAGGCTGTTGGGCAGCATCAAATTGTGCAACGTGATGCCGCCATTCGCCGGAACGGCCGTAGCCAGATAGAAGGTACTGGCAGGGTTGTATAGGATCTCTCCGCTGTTCGGGACGATGAAGCCCTCGAACGGGTCAGAGTAGAAGAAGATGAAGGTGAAGCCAGCGCCGGGGTGACCCTCGGTGTCGATCTGACCGGACCACAGACTGCCGATGACCGGCGGGGGCGCGACATAGAAGAGCGGGTTGACGCCCAAGCCGTTACGCAGGGAGGCCGTTGCGTACGACGACAACGCAATTCGGTCGATATAACCCCTCGAGGGGTCGTTTCCATCTCCACCGTTGCCCACCTGGATGTAGAGCGTCAGAACTGTATTCGTATCCGCAGCGGGATACAGGTCCGTCATGTCTGCCTGGGTGTGGGCGATGTCGGTCATCGGCAGGCCATAGCGAGCCGAGACGTTCGGGAAGGTCGAGAACGTATCCGCGTAATACAGGTTGTATGACGTGACTCCGTCGCTGACGTCGACGCTCATGAAGTCGTTCGATGCGGCAGCCATGCCAGGTTCGCTGCGCAGGAAGGCTGTGTCGAAGATGAGCACCGAACGTGTCGGGTCGTAGTTGAAGTCCTGCTGGATACCAGCGGCACCCACCGGCAGACTTCCGACGCCGCCGGGGTTTGAAGGCGGAAGTGACGCAGTCGTGCCCAGAGCCGAAAGGTCGGCCCAGTTATCCAGGTCGGCGGGCATGCCATTGTCAACCGCGACCCCATCCGGCTGGATGACGTGATCCAGACCGTTGGTGATCGACCACGGGAAGGCGGGCGCCGTTCCGGCGATTTGCTGCTCGAAGCTGGGATCTTCAATGGTCGGCGGACTGATCGTGATGTAGTCCACACGAACCTGGGAGTCGACACCGCCGAGGCTGTTCACCTGCAAAGACACGGTATACGTTCCCGCTATCGTGTAGATGTACATGGGGTTCTCGAGGTTGGACATCCCCCCATCGCCGAAGTTCCACGCCCATGTAGTGATGTTACCGGAGCTCTCGTCACTGAAGCTCACGGCCAGGGGAGCGGCTCCATTGCGGGGAGCCGCGGTGAAGATCGCGTTCGGCGGCGGCTCGGTCACCGCGACATAGTCGACCTTGACCTCGCTGTCGATGCCGATTCCGTTCATGACGGTCAAGCTGACCGTGTAGGTGCCCTGCGTCTGGAAGATGTGAACCGGATCCTGGAGCGTAGATGTACCGAGGTCACCGAAGTCCCACAGCCAGGTAGAAACACCGCCCATGGAGGCATCGGTAAAGGTGACCGTCAAGGGAGCGAAGCCACTCAGGGGGGTCGCGCTGTATGCGGCAACAGGTTGGGCATCGCCCACCGTGACGTAGCCCAACTTCGTTTCGGTATCGCCACCGCCGGGACTCGTCACGGTCAGACTGACTGTGTAGTTGCCTGCCATCGTGTAGATGTGGGCGGGGTTCTGCTGATTGGACGAATTGCCATCACCGAAGGTCCAGTTCCAGCTCGTGACATTGCCGGTCGAGAAATCCGTGAAGAACACCGTCAGAGGTGATCCACCCGCGCGGGGTGCTCCCGAGAACTCGGCGGCGGGCGAGGGAGCTCCGACCGTGACGTAGTTGGGCTTCGTCTCGGTGGTCGCGCCTCCCGGACCGACGACGGTCAAGCTAACCGTGAAGGTGCCAGGATCCGAGTAGATGTGCGTCGGGTCTTGCTGGATCGAGGTCGTCAGATCTCCGAAGTTCCAGGACCACCCCGTGATCGTCCCGGTGGACTGATCGCTGAAGCTGACCGTCAGCGGGGCAACACCGGCTAGCGGTGTTCCAAGGAACTCCGCTTGAGGAGCCTGCTCGCCAACAATGATGTAGCCCGAGCGCGTTTCGTCATCCGAGCCGCCGGGGCCGGTCGCCGTCAGTGTCACGGAGTACGATCCCTCGGCGGCGTAGGTGTGCACGGGGTTCTGCAGAGCCGAGGTCTCGAGGTCGCCGAAATCCCAGCTCCATGAGGTGACAAGACCCGCCGTTTGATCGGTGAAGCTCACCGCCAAAGGAGCCATGCCGGAGATAGGGGAGCCTATGAAACCCGCGATCGGAGGCTGGTCGCTGGCCGTGACGTAGTCGACCTTCGTCTCCACGTGCGGCCCGCCCGGACCGGTGGCGGTCAAGGTGACCGTGTAGGTGCCAGCGATGGAGTACGTGCGCGACGGGTTTTGCAGGAACGACGTGCCACCGTCACCGAAGGTCCACAGCCAACCGGTGACGACACCGGTGGAGAGATCCGTGAAGTTCACGGTCAGGGGAATCGTCCCGCTTACCGGAGCTCCGGCGAAGTCTGCAGCGGGCGGGGCATCGGCGACGGTGATGTAATCCGTCTTCATGTCCGTGTCGATCCCGCCTGGACCCTTGATCGTCAAGGTGACGGTGTAGGTGCCGGCCCCAAGATAGGCGTGCGTTGGATTCTGCAACGACGAAGTACCGAGGTCACCGAAGTCCCAAGCCCAGCTTGTGATGCTGCCCGTCGAGAGATCCGTGAAGGACACATTCATCGGCGCTGCACCCACCGTGGCAGAGGCCACGAAGTTGGCCGCAGGTATTGCAGGCAGAACGCTGATGTAGTTCAGCTTTGTTTCGGTGTCTGCACCTCCGGAGCTAGTCACTGTCAAGCTGACTGCATAGGCTCCGGGCGTGTTGTAGATGTGCGTCGGGTGCTGCTGCGACGAGCTTCCGCCGTCGCCGAAGGCCCAGCTCCAGGAGGTGGTTGTCCCCGAGGAGAAGTCCGTGAAGGACACCGACAGCGGGGCAGAGCCGTTGAGTGGTGCGCCAGAGAATTCGGCTGTCGGAGGCGGCTCGCCTACGGTGACGTAGTTCGTCTTGGTCTCGGTGTCGATTCCTCCGAGACCCTGCACGGTCAATCGAACGGTGAAGGTTCCGGCCGATGTGTAGGTGTGTATGGGGTGCTGTACTGTCGAGGCACCGAGGTCACCGAAGTCCCAAGACCACGAGGTGATGCCGCCAGTCGATTGATCGAGGAAGCTGACGGACAACGGCCCGATGCCCGCCAAGGGCGAGCCGAAGAATTCCGCGGTCGGCGGAGGTTCGACGACCGAGATGTAGTCGACCTTGGTCTCGCCGTCACTGCCCGCTGGGCCGGTCACGGTCAGGCTGACCGTGTACGTGCCGACGACCGTGTACACGTGTGTCGGCTCTTGCCCGGTCGAGGTCGAGGCGTCTCCGAAGTTCCAGAGCCAGCTCGTGATCGTTCCGGTCGAAAAGTCGGTGAAGACCACGCTGAGTGGATCCACCCCCTCGGTCGGACTTCCCGAGAATTCGGCCACCGGTGGCGCTTCGGTCACTGTGACGTAGTTCGGTCGCGTGCGCGAATCCGTCCCACCCGGACCGATTGCGGTCAACGTGATCGAGTACGTTCCCGCATCCGTGTATGTGTGCGAGGCGTTCATAGCCGTCGATGTTCCCAGGTCGCCGAAGTTCCAGGACCACGCCGTCACTGCCCCGCTCGAGAGGTCGGTGAAGTTCACCGTATGTGGAGCTTGCCCTGTGAGAGGCGTTCCCGCGAAGTTCGCGTTGGGAGCCGGTTCTGTGATGACGATGTAGTCCGCCTTCGTCTCGTTGTCCACGCCACCGGGGCCGGTGACGTTCAAGGACACGGTGTAGGTGCCGGCCGTTGCGTATGTATTGGCGGGGTTCTGCTGGGTCGTCGTATTCAGGTCACCGAAGTTCCACGACCAAGCCGTGATGTTGCCCACGGATTGGTCCGTGAAGCTCACCGTGACTGGAGCGACGCCGGTCAGAGGCACGCCTATGAATTCGGCAACCGGAACCGGTTCACCCACTGTGATGTAGTTGGCCTTGGCCACGGAGTCGGAACCGCCGGGGCCGCTGGATGTCAGCGTGACGGTATAGGTACCGGGCAGGGAGTACGTGTGAACCGGGCTCTGCTGAGCCGAAACACCGGAGTCGCCGAAGGCCCAGGACCAAGCGGTGACCGTGCCGGCCGTCATGTCCGTGAAAGCAACGGTCAGGGGCGCGACGCCGCTTGAAGGCGCGCCGAGGAACTCAGCGTCCGGTGGCGTTTCGGTGACGCTGATGTAGTTGTGCTTGATCTCCGAATCGATACCGCCCGGGCCCATCGCTGTCAGCGTGACCGTATACGTTCCAGGGTCCGTGTAGGCATTGGAGGGGTTTTGCAGGTTTGAAGTGCCCAGATCGCCGAAGTCCCACGACCAGTTCGAGACGAGCCCCGTGGTCATGTCGGTAAAGGAGACCGCCAGCGGTGCCGGCCCCGAGGTCGTCGAGGCTGAGAACGCGGCGGCCGGCGGACCTTGCGTGACGGTGATGTAGTTCAGCTTGGTATCCGTATCGGAACCACCGCCGTTCGACACCGTCAGACTGACCGCGTACGTCCCGGCGGTCGAGTACGTGTACGCGGGGTTCTGCGCGGTCGACGTCCCGCCATCACCGAAGGACCAGGCCCAGTTGGTCACGGTTCCCATGGAGAAGTCTGTGAAGAGCACGTTGAGTGGCGTTACCCCGCTCACGGGCACCCCAGAGAACGCGGCGATCGGCGGGTTGTCGGTGACGGAGATGTAGCCCAGCTTCGTCTCCAGGTCGGAACCGCTCGAATTTGTCGCCGAAAGGCTGACCGCATAGGTTCCCAACGCTGTGTACGTGTGCGTGGGGTTCTGCAAAGACGAGGAGCTCGCATCGCCGAAGGTCCACGACCAGGACGTGACCGCGCCGGCCGAGAGGTCGGTGAAGGCCACGTTCAAGGGCGAGCCACCAGAGGTCGGTGTTCCCGAGAACTCGGCCACGGGGAGGGCGATCGCAACCGTGATGTAGTCGGTTTTTGTGTTCGTGTTTCCTCCACCCGGGCCGGTCGAGGTCAAGGTCACCGTGTACGTACCGTCGGTCGTGTAGGTGTGGTTCGGGTTCTGCAGCATCGAGGTGCTGCCGTCTCCGAAGGTCCACGACCAGGCCGTAACGTTGCCGGTCGTCGCGTCCGCGAAGTTCACCGCCAGGGGCGCGATACCCGAAGTCGGTGTGCCCGTGAAATTTGCCACCGGAGGGGGATCGGTGACCATGACGTAGGCCAGCTTCGTGTTCGTGTCCGAGCCGCCGGGGCCCGTCGCCGTCAGTGCCACGGCGAACGTGCCCGCAGAGTTATAGGTGTGCGTGGGGTTCTGCAGGAGCGAAGTGCCACCGTCGCCAAAGGTCCAGGACCAACCCGTGACCACACCGGTCGATTGGTCGGTGAAGGTGACGTTCAGCGGGAAGGACCCCGACAGGGGCGAGCCCGTGAATTGCGCCACCGGAGGCGCGTTTCCAACGGTGATATAGCCGGGCTTCGTCTGCGTATCGACACCGCCGGGACCGGTTGCGGTCAACGAGACCGTGTACGTTCCGACCGTCGTGAAGGTGTTGCTCGGGTTTTGGAGCGTGGACATGCCGCCATCGCCGAAGCTCCACAGCCACGAAGTGACCATGTTGGTGGTGGCGTCGGTGAAGTTCACCGTCAAGGGAGCGACACCTGAAGTCGGCGAACCCGTGAACTCAGCCGCCGGGGCCGGTTCGTTGGCCGTGATGTAGTTGAGCTTGGTATTTCCGTCCGAACCGCCCGGGCCCGTCGCGGTCAACGTGACCGTGTACGTGCCGACCGCCGTGTAGGTGTGCGAGGGGTTCTGGAGCGTCGAGGTGCCCGCGTCGCCGAAGTTCCACGCCCAACTCGTAACGGCCCCTGAACTGACGTCGTTGAAGGCGACTGTCAGCGGAGCGTCACCCGTTGTGGGCGTACCCGTGAAATCGGCTACGGGGGCCGGTTCGCTGACCGTGATGTAGCCGATCTTCGTGTCCGTATCGGAACCACCCGATCCAGTCGAGGTCAGCGAGACGTTGTACGTGCCCGCGGTGGCATACGTGTGCGAGGGGTTCTGCAACATCGAAGTCGTCGCATCGCCGAAGCTCCACGACCAACCCGTGACGACGCCACTCGTCATATCGGTGAAGTTGACAGTTAGCGGCAGAATGCCAGTGGTCGGCGTACCCGAGAAACCAGCGACCGGCGGAAGCTCGCTGACCGTGATGTAGTTGAGCTTCGTGTTCGTGTCCGGTCCACCCGGTCCGGTCGCCGTCAGAGCGACCGTGTACGTACCAGCGTTCGCGTAGGTGTGTGTCGGATTTTGGGCGATCGAAGTGTTCGCGTCGCCGAAGTTCCACGACCACGCAGTCACCATACCGGTGGTTGCGTCTGCGAACATGACGGTCAGGGGCAGGACGCCTGTCGTCGGCGTGCCCGTGAAGTCGGCCACGGGGGGCGGCTCGTTGACCGTGATGTAGTTGAGCTTCGTATCGCCGTCCGAACCACCCGGTCCGGTCGCGGTTAGCGTGACCGTGTACGTGCCGACGGCGGCGTACGTGTGCGAGGGGTTTTGCAGCGTCGACGTCCCAGCGTCACCAAAGGCCCACGACCAGGCCGTGACCGTGTTCGTCGACGTATCGGTGAAGCTGACGCTCAAGGGCGCCGCACCCGTTGTCGGTGTGCCGGTGAAGTTTGCCACGGGAGCCGGCTCGGTCACCGTGACGTAGTTGACCTTGGTCTCGCTGTCGGATCCACCAGGGCCCGTCGAGGTCAGAATGACCGAGTACGTTCCGACCGCTGTGTAGGTGTTCGATGTGTTCTGGACGATCGATGTGTTCGTGTCGCCGAAGTTCCATGACCATGCCGACACGTTGCCGGTGGTGGCATCCGTGAAGTTGACGGTCAAAGGCGCTGGGCCGGTCAAGGGTGAGCCCGTGAAGCCCGCCACCGGGGGCGGTTCACTGACGATGATGTAGTTGAGCTTTGTCTCCCCATCCGCCCCCCCCGGGCCGGTCGAGGTCAGCGTGACGGTGTACGTCCCCACCGCGGCGTACGTGTGTGAGGGATTCTGGGCGATCGAGGTATTCGTGTCGCCGAAGTTCCACGACCACCCCGAGACGGCGCCCGTCGTCGCGTCCGTGAAAGCGACGCTCAGAGGAGCCGCGCCGGAGAGCGGCGTGCCGGAGAAGTCCGCTACCGGAGGCGGTTCGCTGACGGTGATGTAGTTGAGTTTCGTATCACCGTCCGAGCCCCCCGGCCCGGTTGCCGTCAACGTGACCGTGTACGTCCCTGCTGCCGAATAGGTGTGCGAGGGGTTCTGCAGCAACGATGTCGTGGCATCGCCGAAGGCCCAGGACCATCCGGTAACTGCCCCGGTGGAGCTGTCGGTGAACCCGACTGTCAAAGGAGCCACGCCGGTCGTCGGTGTTCCCGAGAAGTTCGCCACCGGAGGCGGTTCACTGACGGTGATGTAGTTGAGCTTGGTCTCCCCATCCGATCCGCCGGGTCCGGTCGAGGTCAACGTGACGGTGTACGTTCCCGCACCTGCGTAGGTGTGCGCGGGGTTTTGAAGGATCGACGTTCCCGCATCGCCGAAGTTCCAGGACCAGGCGCTGGCGGCGCCCGTCGTCGAATCGGTGAACGTGACCGAGAGCGGAGCCACACCCGTCGTCGGTGTTCCCGAGAAGTTCGCCACCGGGGGCGGCTCGTTGACGGTGATGTAGTTGGCCTTGGCCTCGGGATCGGACCCCCCCGGTCCGGTCGAGGTCAAGGTGACCGTGTACGTGCCCGCACCGGTGTAGGTGTGCGCGGGGTTCTGGAGCGTGGACGTGGCCGCGTCCCCGAAGCTCCACGACCAGGAGCTCACGTTGCCGGTCGTCGCGTCGGTGAAGGTCACCGCCAGGGGTGCCGTGCCCGTCGTCGGTGTGCCAGAGAAGTCGGCTACCGGCGCTGGGTCCGTCACCGAGATGTAGCTGGTCTTCGTGTTCGTGGCGGATCCACCGGGACCGGTGGATGTCAACGCGACCGTGTAGGTGCCTACCGCAGTGTACGTGTGATTGGGGTTTTGCGCCGTCGACGTGCCCGCGTCACCGAAGGTCCAGGACCAAGCCGTGACGGTTCCGGTCGTGGCGTCGGTGAAGGAAACGGCGAGGGGAGCCGCGCCGGATGTCGGCGTGCCTGAGAACTCCGGAACGGGGGCCTGGGACCAGGCCGTCGAGGCGGAAATCAGGGCGAAGAGAAGGCACAGGGGGAGCCTGCGGGGGCCACTTCGGGGGGTGAGCATGGCGGTCTGGGGGGTTCAGAGGGGCGGGGGGAGACCGCCCTCGATTCTAGGTGGATTGGCCGTTTTGGGGGGAAAAACTGACCGTCCAGACTTCCTTCTGGCGTTCGAGAGTGCTCTTGCCGAGTTCGGGTTTCCCCGGCCCCAGAACCCTCAATTGGCAAGCGCGGGCTGAAAAGGGGCGAGGACCCCCCCTTTTTCTACGATGCCCTGGCAATGAATCGACCCGAGCCGAAACGCTGCTACTGGTGTGGCAGCGATCCCGAATACCAGCGCTACCACGACGAGGAGTGGGGCTTTCCGGTCGCCGACGACACGCGCCTCTTCGAGAAGATGAGCCTCGAGGGTTTCCAGGCCGGGCTCAGCTGGCTGACGATCCTGCGCAAACGCGAGAACTTCCGCCGTGCCTTCAAGGGCTTCGAAATCGAGCGTGTCGCGCGATTCAACGAGCGTAGCGTCGCTCGGCTGCTGGAGGATGCGGGCATCGTGCGCCATCGCGGCAAGATCGAGGCCGCCATCGGAAACGCCCGCTGTGTGCGCAAGCTGCGCGATAACGAAGGCTCGCTGGCCGCCTTCATCTGGCGCTTCCAGCCGGATTCGAGGACACGCCCGCGCCGCATGACGAAGCAGGCGCTGCACGCCCTGAGCGAGACGCCCGAGTCACGCGCGCTGTCGAAGGAGCTGAAGGCGCGGGGCTTTCGGTTCGTCGGCCCGACCACCATGTACGCCTTCATGCAGGCCATGGGCTTGGTCAACGACCACCTCGGGGTCTGCGCTACGCGTGAATCCGTGGAGCAAGCCCGGGCCCGGTTTCGCGTCCCGGTTTGATCTGCTGAACAGGCGTTCTCGACCCCCTCAGGGCCGCTCATCTCCGAAGAGAGCCAAATCCTCAGCTGCGGTTCAACACGCGAAAGAAAAGTGCCGATGGGGTGTCCATGCCTGAGCTTGACTCCAGGTCAGCTGCGTCCACGGCGTCATCAGCAGAATCCCAAGCCCCCCCCGTGAGGATCCTGCTGGTCGAAGACGATGACAGCGTGCGCGACATCACCCAGCGGCTCCTCGAGGCGCGGGGCTATCGCGTCTGCTGCGCGGCCAGCGGTCGCCAAGGCGTCGATGCCTACCAGGCCGACCCGAGGGCCTTTGACCTCGTGCTCGTCGATCGCAACATGCCCGACATCGACGGGATAGCGGCTCTCTGCGAGATGCGCCGCGTCAACGCCGATGTGCGTGCCCTGCTGATGAGCGGCATGACCATGACGGATATACCGACCGAGGCGTTACCCACGGGTTTCCTGATGAAGCCCTATGGCATCGACGATCTCCAGGCCGCAGTCGTCGCGGCTCTGGCGGCCTGATTCAGAGCGTCAGCGAGATCGTGATCCCAGCGCCGGCGCTGTTGTCTCCGACAAGCCCCACGAAGTCGAGGTTCACCACCTTGAAGGGAGCGAAGCCCACGCCGGCGGACAGGATGTCCGTGCGTGTTCCCTCGAGGTCGTGCGAAATCCCGGCGCGTACCTTCAGCCAACCGAACGCGTCGAATTCGGCCCCTCCGCGGATGAAGCGGGTATTGTCCAGGCGATTGAAGCGCTTCTTGACCAGGAGATCCACGTCCGCCGCGAGGGTGAACCAGTCACTGCGAAAAGCAACTCCGCCAACGAGTCGCGGACCTAGCTCGTAGGTGAACATGCGACCGCTGGTCAGCACCGTGTCGATTTCTTGGCTGACAAGATCCTGCCCCGCGAGCCCGATCGTCAGGAACGGAATGGGCTCGAAAGCGAGGCCCGCATCGACATTGAGCGTCATCTCGTCCCGGCGATAGACGTCGTCGGTGAGGTCATCGAAGGCATTGCCGTCCTCGAAGCTCGAGACACTGGCGGCATAGTTGAAGGTCTCGATGCGTTGAATTTTCGGCGTCACCCCGACCGAGAGCGGGCGCCCGAACACGTCGAACTTGTATGAGCTGGTCAACCCGACCTCGACCACCCCCGCGCCGATCACGACACCCTCGGAAGCCAGGTTCTCGAGGTCGACCGAAGTGCTCATCGGGTCGAGGATGATGTCTACGTCACCGTCATCGATATCGGGAAAGGCCTGACCGTCGACATAGGCGCGAGCCATGACGGCCAGTGCAAAGCCCTCGGAGGGAAGCGAAACCGAGATGCCGGTGCTCAGCCCGCCCTCGAGCGTGCGGCCATCCAGATCGCCTAGCTGCTGCGCAAGCGTGGGGCGCATGGCGTTGGCGGCCAAGATGCTGTCCAGGTCCCCAAGGTCGAGCAGGGTCTGAATCTGCGTCAACGTGTCCTGAAACGCATCCAGCGAATCCAGGAGGTGATCTTGATCCTCGCTGATCGCCTCGAAGTAGGGCAAGACGAGCGCAAAATCCTCGTTCTTGCCGTGGTGCGAGAGCAGAGCCGGATTGGTGAACGCCGCCGTCGAGTGGTGCGAAGAGGCGACCCCGACGCCCCCCATGGCACGGTCCCGTGATCCGGAGCCCTGGGCATGGAGCGAGGTGGGGACGAGCAAGAGGGCGAGCGAAACGCCGACGTGAACCAAAGGATTCGTGTTCATACGAGGAAGCCGGGCCGAGGCCGGGCACCTGTCTCACCATCGGCTACGGACCTGGCTTTCCGTAGGTATTCCTCTCACCGCAGCCTTGCGATCCACACAGCTTCGCTTCGATGGCCCTCGACGTCGGCGTGATCGACAGTCCGCCCAACCCCGTGCAGCGGAGTTCGCGCGCCATGTTCTCGCTGATCTGACGGTGGGCATCGAGCACTTCGTCGAGCGGGATCAGGTGGTCGTAGCCCGCCAGGGCCATGTTGGCACAGGCGAGGGCGTTGGCCGCACCGGCTACGTTGCGTCCGAGACAGGGAGCCTCGACGCGCTTGGCCACCGGATCGCAAACGAGTCCCAGTACGTTTTGCAGCGCTTGACTGGCCGCCGACAGCCCCTGCGCCGCGTTGCCGCCGGCCAGCTCGATCAGAGCAGCTGCCGCCATCGCCGCCCCGGCGCCCGTCTCGGCCTGACAACCCCCCACCTCGGCTGCGAAACTCGAACGTGTGGCCGTGAACACGCCGATCAGGCCAGCGGCGAGCATCGCGCGCAGAATCACCTCCTCCGACGAGCCCAGAATGTCTGCCGCGGCTAGACAGGTGGCGGGGAAGGTGGCACACGAACCCGCGGTCGGTGCTGCAACGATGACTCCCATCGAGCTCTTCACCTCCATCAGCGCCGTGACATGGAGGATCGCACGATTGAGGATGCCTCCGTCCAGCAGCGCTCCGCGTTCGAGCTCGGCCGCGAAGCGATGGCTTTGGCGCGGTAGGATGCGGTTGGGATACTCGGTACCGGCCAGACCCTGGCGGACCCCTTCGCGCACGATCTTCAGAATCCCGCGCATCTGCGCAAAGACCGCATCGGGGCTGATCTCACCGCGCGCGGTCTCGTACTCCAATGCGAAGTCCGAGAGCTTGCTTTGAGAGGGATCGGAGTGAGCCACCATTTCACCGGCGTGCAGGAACGGAACCACGAGGCCCTTGCGCGAGAGCACGGGAAGAACGGGCGCGAGCCGGCGCGTGCGTTTCACGGCGGGCAGCGCTTGCAGATCCGCGCCGGCGACAAACGTCCGGGCCTTGACGAAGATCCGCACGGGGTCGGTACCCGCGACCCGAATCTCGTCGATCTCAGCGACACTCTTCAGCGCCGCTACCGTCGAGGTGCCATCGTCGCTGACGTCGAGCATCGTCACGGCATAGTCCCCAAGGAGCGAGACAGGCGTGCCATCGATCTCGATCACCTCGATCATGCCTCCGCCGCTCGAAACGGCGACCATTCGGTGCTCGTTGTCCCCCTTGAACAGCGTCAGTCGGTAGGTGTTCGGGTGGGCGTCATTCAGTTCAAGAACGCGAATCTCCACCGCGATCCCGGCAGCTCGAAGTGCTGCCGCTGAATCTGGCAAACGCGCATCGTCCGCTTCCCAGCCGAGCAGGCCTGCGAACAGGCCGATGTCCGACCCCTGGCTCTCGTGGGTTGTCGCCAGCGAGCCCTGGGTGTCGAATTCGACCAACACACGCTCGAGCCCACCGTCGCAGAGGTCCCGGGCCAACCGGCCGATGCGCACGGAGGCCGCGGAGTGGGAGCTGGACGGTCCGCGCATCACGGGGCCGACGACGTCGTTGAAGATACTGGGGGGCAGGGTGGCGGGCATTGTGGGTCAGTCGGGTTCCTCGAGATGGGGAAGCAACTTCCTGTTTGGCGTTGCTGACCCAGCTCAGAGGCCCGATTATGTGCATTCGGACCCCTTTCCTAATCGCACAAATGTGGGGTATGGTTAATGCGTACACCGCCCCGCGTCCCAAACCCCCGAGTGATTCGCCCATGAAGAGTGCACGATGGGTTCCTGCTTCTGTGGGCATCCTGGCTGCCTTGCTGACCGCCTGTGGTGGCAGCGGCTCGGATCCCAGCTCGCATGATCTTTCCCTTGGTGGCCCCCAGCCCGGTGGCCCCATCATCCCCCCGCAGGACAAAGACGCTCCCGATGAGGCCACGCGGCCTCCCCTGGGAGGTCACATCGATGGCCTGACGATTTCCGAGCAAGAAGCGTTCGAACGCGGACGCGTCGTCTTCGACCGGCGCTTCACGCCGAGCACGGGACTAGGCCCGCTGTACAACGCTGTTTCATGTGCGTCATGTCACAGCACTCCGATATCCGGAGGCTCGGCCCAGCTGTACCGGAACTTCTACATAGCCGCGGGCGGTATTCCCGGTAACCAGTTCGAGCTGCCCGGTTTGCCGAGCTTCATCGTTCCGGCCTATGGTGCGGGCGCATTGTTTTCGCTCGAGCGCGGTCGTGCGGTGATTCCCGATTCCTTCGGGTCGCTTCCGGTGACGGTGGCCCAGAGGAATTCGATCCCCCTCTTCGGCACTGGATTGTTTGAATTCGTCTCGAACGTGACGATTATGGGCATGTCGGATCCGAACGATACCGACATGGATGGGATCAGTGGCCGGTACAACCAGGACAGCGAGGGTATCGGCCGTTTCGGTAACCGACTCCAGACGAACAACGTCGAGCTCTTCACGCGTGGCCCGCTCTTCAACCAGATGGGTATCACGACCGACCCCTTCGATGGTTCAGGCGCGACGGTCAGCCTGGCATACTGCTCTCAGGTAGGCTCAGATCCGAACGATCCGACGGTCGACTTCGACGGCATCGAGGATCCGGAGATGAGCACCGACGACCTCGGTGACCTCCTCGCCTACACCCGCTTCCTCGCCCCCGTCGGTAAGCTCGAGCCCTTCAGTGCTTCTGCATATCGCGGTCAGGTGTTCTTCGAAGATATCGGCTGCACCGCCTGTCACGTGCCCTCGATCCCTTCCTCGCGCGGACCGGTCGGGGCCTACACCGACCTGCTCTTGCACGAGATGGGAGCGGCCCTCGCGGACGGGATCAGCATGGGTACCCCCCAACCTTCCACGATCGAGGGGAACACGACCCATACCGAGTGGCGTACGACCCCCCTGTGGGGCGTTTCGCTGCACGGACCGTTCCTGCACGACGGACGCGCGGAAACGTTGCATGAAGCGATCGATCTGCACGCCGGCGAAGGCCTGGCTGCGCGGGACGCCTTTGTTGCGCTTACTGCGCGGCAGCAGGCGGATCTCATCGAGTTCCTAGAACACCTGTAAGGAGTCCACCCCGATGAACCTCAAGAAACACTCCTTCGGCGTCACCCTCGCCGGTGCCTTGCTCTTCGGCCTTCCAGCTCTCTCCATGAACGACGACATCCCGGGTGTCGGCGAGCCTGGCGGGCCGGGACGAGTCCTCAGCCCTGCCGAAATGGAGCAGTGGTTGGCGGGTCGTGCCATATTCGACATGCCCATGCACAAATCCCGCGGGCTCGGCTTTCCGGAAATGAATGCGGACAGCTGCCGCGGATGCCATCAGGATCCCGCCGTTGGCGGAGCAGGAGGGTACGAGCTGAACGTATCGCGCGCCGGCTTCGACAACTTCGGAAGCGGTCCTTTCATCAACATTCCGGGTGGACAAGGCTTCTCGAAGCTATATCCGTCCTGGGTCCCGGGTCGCGAGGAATACGACACGCTGCTGGCGGACGTCTTCGAGCAACGTCAAACGCCTTCGATTCTCGGCGACGGTCTGATCGACGCGATCTCTGACGCGGAGATCCTCTCGAATGAAGACCCCATGGACGCGAACATGGATGGCATCTTTGGTGTCGCCCGTATCGTGTCCGTCGGCGGTGGGACGGAGGTCGGTCGCTTTGGCTGGAAAGGACAAGTTCCGCACCTCGAGGACTTCACGCGCGATGCGATGGGTGGAGAGCTCGGATTGACGACACCCGCGGACGGCCGCGGTTTCGCATTCACGAGCGACTCCGATTCGGTTGCCGACCCCGAGATCAGCGAAGGCGAAGTCGATGACATCACCTTCTTCATGGTCGAGCTGGGAGCTCCGCTGAGAACCTTCTCCGCGGATCCCGACGTGGCCCTCGGCGAGTCACTCTTCACGTCGGTCGGGTGTGCCAAGTGTCATACACCGTCGCTGATGGGTGCGGCTGGTCCGGTGCCTCTGTACTCGAACCTGCTCATACACAACGTCATGCCCTCGAATTTCCGGGGTATGGAAGAGCCCGGAGCCGCCGCTGGCTTCTTCCAGACACCGCCGTTATGGGGCATCAAGGACACGGCTCCCTACATGCACGACGGTCGCGGTGAAGACCTGACCGAGGCGATCCTCGCGCACGATGGCGAGGCGGTTGCTGTTCGGACCGCCTTCGAGGTGTTGAGCGCCGGGGATCAAGCGGCGGTGATCGCCTTCCTCAACGACCTCTAGGCCCAAAGGCCTCAAAAGGACAACACCCTGCGCTCTCTCGCCGGGATGACAGTTCTCGCGCTCGCCACCAGCTGCGGTGACGGGCGCGAGCTTCTTTCTGAGCCCTCCAGTTATTCGCTGCGAGGGCCTTTGGCTCATCCGCACATCACCTATCGGATCGATCACGCCAACGAACCGGCGAACACGGAGTGGATCGAAGCGGTTTTCGAGCGAGCCTGCAAGTCCTGGAGCGCAGCCGGCCCGGTGTCATTCCGGCCCGCCGGCGAGACCGAGAAGCCCATGCTCGAGGTTGCCTGGAAGCGAGCCAATCACGGCCCATGCCGGCCCTTCGGGATCGACACAGCGGTAGCACACACGACCACCACCGATGGCTTGCTGCAGATCCACCTGGATCTCGATCGAACATGGAAGCGCGATGGATTCCGCGAGGGCCTGGAGACGCCGCTCTACCAGACGTTGCTGCACGAACTGGGGCACGTACTCGGTCTCGGGCACACGCCCGATGAAAATGCAATCCTGGCCACGGATCCAAAGACGGAACGGATCCAGCGTTCGGATCGCGATGGTCTCTGGACGCTTTATGCCGAGGTCGACCCGGGCCCTAACGACTATGCCATCTATCGCGACGACAAGTTGACGGCCGTGCTCTATGGGTTGCGAGTCGAAGGAGCGAGCGAAGCGCAGTTCTTCGACGCCGACGGCAACGGCCGGGACGAGCTTGTCGTTTGGCGTATGGACCCCCTTGGTTTCGGCCAGCTGGTCGCCTTCTTCTTCGAAGGCACGTCACGACCCGTGCGCACCATGGGGCCGCGCTACGGCATGGTCGACGGTATGGCACGGGTCACGCTTGTGATTACAGAAACCGAGGAACGATTGGTGGTCCTCGATTTTCCCAACGGAAAGCGCTTGGCCCACATCTTCGATGAGAATGGGGTCCCGGTCGCTTTCAAGGGAGTCTTGCCCAAGTTTGATCAGATCGGAGCGCGTCGTTCGGAAGGAGATCTCGACGGCGACGGGGAACGAGAGAGCGTTCTTCGCTAGGTCGAATCGCTCGCAAGGGCCAACGCGAAGGGGTTGATTTTGGGTTCAACCGCTAGACCCTTCCCAAGCCGCGAGAAAACAGGCATCCTCGGCGCTTCGGAAGCCCTTGGGTTCACGCCATCCCCCCAGTCTGTCGATCGTGGCAACCCGTATCATATCCGTCACCACTGCGATCGCGTGGCTCTTGGTTCCCTGGTCGAGCGCGCAACGCCTGCAGACCCATATCTATTCAGAGATGGATGGGCTGCCCATCTCTCGCGTGCGCTCGATCGTTCAAGCCGATGACGGTCGCATGTGGTTCGCGACACGCAAGGGGGTGGCGGTCTATGACGGATTGACGTGGGAGCTGCACGGAACCGAACAAGGCTTATCGCACGAGGATCTGCGTTGGCTGACCATCGCCGAAGACGGTGCGGTTTGGGCCCTGCGCAAGGGGGCGTGCCTGGGCGTCGCTCGATGGGGTGGCGAGGGCTGGCAAGAGATGGCGCCGATGTTCGAATCCGGCGGGGAGGCGAGCGGCTTCGAGATCGATGTGAGGACCGGCCAGATCTTCGTCGGAACGAGCGACGGGCTGTTGCGTTTCGATGGTCACGAGTGGGTCAACGTAGCTGGAAGTACGAATGCGGTGCTGGCACTTGAGTCCCAGGGACGCCACCTCCTCGTCGGCGACCGGAATGGATTGCACCGTCTTGCGATCGACGATCCTTCGCATGGGCTCGTGAAAGATGGCGAGATCGACAAGGCCGTGTGTGGCCTTCACGTGGAGGGCGAGCGGGTCTGCATGGTCGGTGCCGACTGGGTCGGATGGCTCGCGGAAGGCACCTACCACCTCTTTGCCGACGCTTTGGATCTGGCCCCCATGCGCATCCTGCCCCTGGGCGACAGGAGTTCGATTCAGTTCGAGCCGGATGGAGCGGGTGGGTTCCTGCTCGCATCGCCGAACTCGGTGGGGTGGCTCGCCCCCGATCAGGAGATATTGTGGATCGATCGATCCCACGGTCTGGCTGCAATCGGAGCCTTCGACATACACCTCGACCGTGAAGGCAACATCTGGTTGGCGGGCCGGCGCGGCGTGACCAAGATCATAGGTCGCCAGTTCGAGACCCTGGACTCGGAGAACGGCTTGTTCGCCGATGAAGTGACCTCGGTACACCAGCGCCCATCGGGAGTCATCGTTCTCGGCCATCCCGGCGGCCTGACCTTCATGCAACCAGAGCTGCGCACTCGCTCGGTCCCCGGCGGGGTATCGATGGGCCGGGTCATGGACATCGAAGAGTCCAGCGACGGAACCCTCTTCGTCGCCACGGCGGAATCGGGTTTGCTCGAGATCAGCCCAACTGGGGTCGAGACCTGGCATCGACTCAGCACGCGAATGATCGGCTGCTTGCTTCTCGTCGGCGACATACTCTATTGCGGCACCCATGGACGGCTGATTCTGCTCGAGCGAAAGAACGACGTCTGGGAAGTTGTCGAACCTCTTGATATCGGAATGGATCAGGGCGTTCGGCGCCTGGCGCTCGGACAGGACGGCTCGATCTTCATTGGCACTGCAGAGCGTGGCGTCGTTCGTTTGAGCCCCGATGGCGGGTACACGCACTACACCTCCGAGGTTCTTGGGCAGAACAGCGTCTACGCCGTGCATGAAAAGCCCGACGGCACACTGTGGGTTGGCACGGAAATGGGCTTGATGGAGGTCGCCGATGGCAAGTTGCGGTCCGTGGAGAGGCCGGCCATCGAGCGCTCCATCTACTTCATCACGCCTGCGTCCGACGGCTCCTATTGGCTCGGAACGGATGGCGGCGCCGCGCACTGGGTCGCGGAGCGTCTGGATTGGTATGGACCCTCCCAGGGGCTCGTCGGTTTCGAAACGAACCGTGATGCGGGCTTCATCGACAAGGACGCGCGTGTGTGGATCGGAACGGACCGAGGTGTTTCCGTTTTCGATTCGGCGTACGCGCGTGGCTCCAGAGCGGGGCCCACGGTGGCTCTGACCGAAATCGAAGCCGGTGAGGAGCTTGTCCGAGTGCAAGCGGGACTCAGCGACATACGCTCAAATGGTCGGACGCTTGCCTTCCGTTTCAAGGCGATATCCTTCGTCGACGAAAGGCGGGTTCGTTTTCGGCATCGGCTCGAGGGCCTCAACGCCGACTGGGTTGGCCCGGTGCATTTGGGGGCATACGAGGTTCGCTTCGTCAGCCTTCCGCCCGGTCGATACCGGTTCCACATCGAGGCGATCGACGTCAACGACCGCGTCAGCCCATTGGCCATGTCGCCCTGGATCGAAATCCCGCGACCTCTGTCTCAGAACCCCTGGATAATCACGGCCGCCGTCGGGCTCGCCACTGCCTTCATCTGGATCTTCGTCGCACGGGCGAACGCCAGGTCCTATGCGCGCAAACTGGAACGGGAAGTCGAGCAACGATCCCAGCAGCTGGCTCAATCGGAACGCGAGCTCGCCGAGGATCGCGAGAGGCTCTCCGTCGCGATGTCCAGCATTACGGAAGGTGTCGCAGCCACGAACGCCGAGGGCCGTGTGTTCCTTTGGAACCGCGCTGCCAGCGAACTGACGGGGCGCGGTACGGACGTCGCCATTGGGCAGACCCTCGACCAGGCGATAGGCGTGCCCGGCGACAAGGCCTTGCAGCGGATGCTTGCGTCCGTTCTCGAAGGCAACGAGGAGCATGTAGGCGAGACCAGACTCGAGATCGCAGATTGTGAGCGGCTGTTCGAATTCTCGGGAGCACCCTTGCGCGGCGGATCACCAGAGATCCAGGGCGCCGTCATCGCTTTTCGCGATGTGACCCAGCGCCGCGCATGGGAGCGCGACGTCGCCAGCACCCAACGTCTCGAGGCGCTGGGTCTACTCGCGGGCGGGATCGCCCATGACTTCAATAACTATCTCACCGTCATCCTCGGCACCCTCGGGTTGGTTGGCGAGGACCCGGCCGTGCCCCGGTCCTTGCGCGAACGGGTCGGCATAGCCGAGGAAACCCTGAAGCGCGCCGTCTCGTTGACCCAGCAACTCTTGACCTTCTCGAAGGGAGGCGCTCCGATTTGCAAGCCCGTTTCGATCGAAGATCTCGTGCGCGAAACGGCTCGCTTCGCACTCAGCGGTTCCGCCGTCGAGAGCAAGATCACGATTGACGAGGGTCTGCGTCACGCGGAAATTGACGAGGGGCAAATCGCCGAGGTGCTGCACAACCTGCTCTTGAACGCGCGCCAGGCCATGCCGCAGGGCGGCTGCATTCATCTCGCCCTGCGCAATCTAGCCGCTGCGCCGCGCGGGCTCCCCGCCGGTGCGTACGTCGAAATCAGAGTGCGCGACGAGGGCAAGGGCATCCCGGTCGACGACCTACCACATGTCTTCGACCCCTTCTTCACGCGTCGCCAAGGAGGGACCGGTTTGGGGTTGGCCGTGGCTTATTCGGTCGTCCAGCGCCACGGCGGGCGCATCGCGGTCGAGTCCCCTCCGGGGGGCGGCACGACCTTTCACATCCAGCTGCCCGCGACATCGGAGTCCGCCGCAGCCCTGAAGGTGCCGAAACCGCTCGGAACCAGGCGCGGTATGCGCGTGCTCTTGATGGATGACGAGCCGGCGATTCGCAAGGTGCTCTCCGCAATGCTGCACCACCTGGGATACGAAGTGGACACCGTCGACGAAGGCCTTGCCGCCGTGGCGAGCTATCGTGATGCCAAGGAGACGATCCATCCCTACGACGTCGTCATTCTCGACCTGACCATCCGCGGTGGGCTGGGGGGGTTAGAGACACTGGAACGGATCCTGGCCTTCGATCCCGCAGCGCGGGCCGTCGCCGCTACCGGGTACTCCACCGACGGCGTGATCGGCGAGCACGAGAAGTTCGGCTTCAAGGCCGCACTGGCGAAGCCGTTCAAGATCCGGGAACTGGGCGCGACACTTAGCGAGGTTCTTTCGGAGAGCCAGGCTCCGACGGGGTAGTGCGGCCTATCCCGAAGGGCCGCCGCGGGAGGAATTGATCTCGTCGAGTGCCCTGGACGCCTCGGCACGCACGTCGACGGCTCTAGCTCTCCGCAAGAGTGACCCCACATCGGTGCCGAGAGCGCGCGTTGAGAGGCCGTCCGGACAACTGTCGATCTCCCTTGCCGGGGTTGTTTGCACAGGATCGAGCACGGAACGGAAACGCTCGGATTCCCAACACGTACTAGGGCCGCACCTGGGAGCCTGCACAGCGGGCGAGAGAATCACGAGGGTCAGGATGAAACTGAAGTCACGTCGCGTCGTCGGATCTAGCCTTGCCATGGCCCTTCTTGGGGGTTTCTTGCCCAACCTGGTGGGGGCCCAAGCGGCGACACCTGAGCGCGGGGCGATCCTCGCTGCCCGTGCGAAGTCGATTGCCGCGACCAAGGCCGACATCGAGGCCTTGATCGAACGCTACGGCGGCCTGGAGGAGATCAGCTACGAGCTCGAGCCCTTCGTGGAAGAGGTCAGCTTCGTCATGGAGGAGCAGGAAGAGAGCGGGGACGTTCGCTTCTACAAGGGCGGCCACCACTTCGGCAGGGGCATCACCCAGCTGGCCCTGCTCGAGGAGTGGAGTGCTGGCAGCTCGGGAGAGATGGCGCTCGAAGCCATCATCGACTTCGACCGCAAGTTGAAAGCGCTCGGCATCGACCTGATCGTCGTGCCCGTGCCCTCCAAGCTGGAGGCCTACCCGCGCGCCTTCGAGAGCGAGGTCCCCGAAGGGATACCGATCGCCGTCGCCCGGTTGACCCATACGCTAAAGCTGCTCGAGGCCGACGTGGAAGTCGTCGATCTGCTTCCGACGCTGCTCGAGACGATGACCGAGGACGATGCGATTCCCGTGTACGAACGCTCGGGCCACCACATTTCGGGCATCGGCGTGCGGGCCGTGGCCGAGTTGATCCAAAAGCGTCTGGACCGCTATCGGTTCACTGGGCGCGACGCCCAGCGTTTCACCGATGTCCAACGGACAGGGACCGAGCGCGTCAATCGCAACGTGGCCATGGAATGCTGGGAAGTTCTCGACCGTGGCGAGACGTACGAACACGTTACCGACTCCGAGCTGCTCGTCATGGGCGATAGCCACGCCTTTGCCTATGGCAAGGCCAGCTGGACGTGCCAGACCGCACGCTGTGCGGGGATTCCGATCACCGATATCTCCGTTTCCGGTGGCGCGGCGACCGCTCACCTGAGGCTCGCGAGTTTGGGGCTCGACATGCTGAAGAAGCGCAGGGCCGTTATCTGGGTGATGACCAGCGTTGCGATGTCCAGAGAATGGGACAGGGCCGAGATCCTGCAAAACCCGAGCATTCCGGGCCTTCTGGTCGCGGGTGCGATCGACGAGGCAATCGCTGCGTTCCAGGCGTCCGAAGGCGAGCTCACGGGCCTGGGTGTGCGCGAAACCGAACTGGACGAGCTCGGACGGAGGTTGATCAACGACCCCGAGACGCAGGATCAGGCCATCGCCATCCTCGAGATCAATGCGCGCGTCTTTCCGTTCTCGGCCGTCGCCCACGACAGTGTCGGCCGTGCCTGCATGAGCACGGGTTTGAACGAGAAAGCCATCGCCAGCTTCAAACAAGTGCTCTCTCTGAACCCCGAGGAGTCGATCCGTGGAAACGCGGTTGCCGCTCTCCGCCAACTCGGCGTTGAGTATGAAGCGCCGGCCAAACATCGCATGACCGTCGCGGCCATGGAGGCCCTGGTCGGGCGGTACACGTTGACATCCGACAACGTAGGGCACGTTCGTATCAAGGACGGTGCCCTGGAGTTCGAGTTCATTGGCCAGCCGGTCGTGGCGTTGGAGCCGCTTTCGAATCAGCGCTTCACCACAACGGTCGGATTCGTGATCGAATTCGTGCCCGGCACCGGTGAGAGAGGTGGAGATTCCATGCAGGTCGTGCTTTCCGGCGAGGGTCAGACCTTCAAGGGCCGCCGAGTGAGTAAAGTGCCCGGATCTTGAAAGCCCTACTCCTCGCAAGTTCCTGCTGGCTGGCCCTGATGGCCAGCGCCCACCAGGGCGAGGAAAAATTGCCCTGGCCCGTGGGAGCGGCGGCCGTTTTCGCCTATCCCACCGCCTTCGAGACGATTCTCGCCTACGACCACAAGGGCGACGAGCCGCTCTTCAACTACGGGCTCGAGCTCCATGGATTCGGGCGCCTCGATGCTAACGGCGCGCTTCTGCTAGGTAACGGAACGGCCAGCGCGCCGCTGCAAGACAAGGGCTTGATCGAGCAACTTGCTGCAGCCGGGCAACCGAACTTCACCTTGGAGGCTTGGCTGACGTTTCCAGCGACGACGCCCAAGGAAGAGGTCGAGATCGTCTCGTACGCGGACGGGAACTTCGTCTTGTCACAGAACGGGGATCAGCTGCGTTTTCGGGTTGGCGGTGGCCCGTTGCTGAGCTTTCCCACCCCATCGAGCGCCGAAGAGCCCCTCGCCTCCATGACGCGACACCTGTGCGTCTGCGTCCAAGGCAAAGGCGCGACGTTGTATCTCGATGGCAAGCCCCGTTCAGAAGGGCAAGCGAAAGGAGCTGGTGACGGCTGGATCTCCGGACCCCTGGTCTTCGGGAGCGGCAAACCCGAGACGATCGGGTGGAACGGCAAACTCGAGGGGTTCGCGCTTCACACACAGGCCTTGTCGGCTGGCCAGGTATCAGCCTCGGCGCGCGCCTACGCGCAGCGTGCGAAGCAGCGCAAGGCCCCACGCGTGACCCGCCTACAAGCCAAGCTCCTCACGCGCTCACGCGTCCCCACGGTCGAAGAGATCGCCCCCTACCCCGAATCCATCGCGGTCTACGAGTACGAGGTCGTGAAGGTAATGGAAGGCTTCTACCTTCCGAAGAAGATGCGCGTCGCCCACTGGATCATCCTGGGCGAAAAGCCGCTTGCGAACGGTGCGGCCAAGGTCGGTGAAACCTACGAGCTAGCCGTGATCGATTTTGCGCGCAACCGCCAGCTCGAGAACGTCAACATCTCCGACACCCTCGAGTTCGACTTCGATCTTCGCCTGTTCTTCGACATCGGTACACCGCTCCTGGCTCCCGAAAAGTAGCGAGCGATGGTCTTCAGCTCGCATCTGTTTCTCTTCTACTTTCTGCCCGCGGCGCTGACGGTCTATTACCTGCTGCCGCGCAGAGCCAAGCATCTGGGGCTGACGCTCTTCAGCTATCTGTTCTACGGGTGGTCGAATCCCTGGTTCGTCTTCCTGATGATGACCTCGACGGTTATCGACTACGTTTGTGGCCTCTTGATCGCGAGGGACACGCGCGGAGGGCCCAGCCGACGAAGGCGAGGGGCGCTATTCGTTTCCATCACCTCCAACCTGGCCCTTCTGGGCTTCTTCAAGTACTTCAACTTCGGACTCGACTCCTACAACGCTCTCTTGGGGCAACTCGGGGCCGAGCACCTGCAGTGGGACACGTTCCTGCGCGTGACCCTGCCCCTCGGGATCAGCTTCTACACCTTCCAGTCGATGAGCTACACCATCGACGTATATCGCGGTCGCGCGAACGCGATCTCGAATTTCATCGACTTCGCCTGTTACGTGTCGATGTTCCCACAGCTTGTCGCCGGTCCGATCGTGCGCTTCCACGAAGTCGCGCAGCAGATGAACGAGCGCACCCACACGCTGACGAAGTTTGCCCGTGGCGTGGCTTTCTTCAGCATGGGTATGGCGAAGAAGATCCTTTTGGCCAACCCCTGCGGAAAGGTCGCGGATCTGTGCTTCGACGCGGGCGCGGTTCAAACCCTGGAGGCCTGGTATGGGGCGACGGCCTACGCCTTCCAGATTTACTTCGACTTCAGTGGCTATTCCGACATGGCCATCGGCCTCGGGTTGATGTTGGGCTTCGTCTTTCCGCGGAACTTCGATCGCCCCTACATCTCGCGCTCGATCACCGAGGTCTGGCAGCGCTGGCACATCTCGCTCTCGACATGGCTGCGGGACTACCTTTATGTGCCTTTGGGTGGCAATCGCAAGGGTGCCGGGCGCACGTATGTGAACCTGGCGCTGGTCATGTTGCTCGGTGGCTTGTGGCACGGTGCCAGCTGGAACTTCGTCGTGTGGGGCGGATTCCACGGCACGCTCTTGATGGTCGAGCGGCGGCTCGGGCGCGAGAGCGTGTATCGAAATCTGCCGGACCTCCCCAAGGTCGCTTTGACCTTCGTCCTGATGCTCATTTCGTGGGTCTTCTTCCGGGCCCAGGATCTCGGCTCGGCCCTGCGGTACCTCGGCAGCATGTTCGGTGCAGGCTCGGCACCGGCCAGTGCTGAGTTGCTCGGCGGCATCGTCTACCAACCCTACTACCTGATCACGTTTCTGCTTGCGGGTTACGTGGTCTGGGGTTGTCGCGATACCTGGGAATTCACGACGAGGCTCCCCATCGCGAAAGCCGCCGCTTGCCTGGCCTTGTTCGCCGTGTCGTTGATCGCGATGACCTCGCAGGCGTTCAACCCGTTCATCTACTTCATCTTCTAGGAGAACGGGATGACACGACACTCAGAGACCCGCGAAGAACAAGCGCTGAACGAGATTGCCAGTACGCAAGTATCGAGCGGGACGGCGTTGTTCCTGGTCGTGGCTTTTCTCGCCATGCTGGGCAGCGTTCCCGTTTGGCAGGAATTCCGAGCGCCCGAGATGGACGGCCCGCGGCCCGACATCGAGGCCATCCTCCCGTCCTCGGAGAGGCTCTTGCCCAGCGTAGCCGAGTTGCGAACTTTCGAGGACGACCTGGAAACGGAGTCGTTCCTGCGCGCGGCGCTCTTGGCCCCGGTACAGGCGCTTCTCTGTCGGCTCGGCGCCGGGAACGAACAGGTGTACCTCGGCAGCGAGGGGTGGCTGTTCTACCGCGCGGATGTCGACCACGTGACAGGAGCGGGCTTCCTCGAACCCGCCGTTCTTGCCCGGCGTCGTCGCGAGGGCGACGAGAGTACCGCAGCGCCCGAACCGGACCCCTTGGTGGGTCTGCTGGACATGCATGCGCAGTTGCAGGCGCGCGGGGTCGAGTTGATCGTCGTGCCGACGCCCCTGAAGCCCAGCGTGCATCCCGAATATCTCAGCGGTGATGGAGGCTCTGCGCGCGTCGACAATCCCTCGACCGCGATCTTCGAGCGACGCTTGAACGAAGCGGGCATCGTCTGGGTCGATCTGGCAAGCACCTTCGCTGCGGCGAAGCAAGAAGAGCCGCTGTACCTCGCGACCGATACGCACTGGACTCCAGAAGGGATGTCGCTGGCGGCCGAGGCCATCGCCAGAGCGGTGCGGGACATGCTTCCCGCGACTTCCGGCGCTCGCTACGCCCGCACCGAGCGCACGGTCGCCAACTTCGGCGACATCACACGCATGCTGGAACTCGAGTACCCCGAGCGCCTCTACCCCGACGAAGAGGCGCGAATCCAAGAAGTGCACGAAACACGGTCAGTGGAAGTCCCGGCACGGGTGCTCTTTCTGGGCGACAGCTTCGCCAACATCTACTCCCAGGCCGGCATGAAGTGGGGCAAGGACGCGGGGCTTTGTGAACAGCTGCGCTTCGCCTTGCAGGAATCCATTGACGCCATCCGCATCAACGACAACGGTTCCTTCGCGACCCGCCAGGCCTTGCGGCGCGAGCTGGTGCAAGGGAACGATCTGCTCGCGGGCAAACGCGTCGTCATCTATCAATTCGCGGCGCGTGAACTGTCCCAGGGGAATTGGCGAAGCATCGAGTTCCCCGACGTGGAAGCCACACCGGAGTCCGCAACGAAATCCAAGAGCCCGATCCATGTCACGGGTGTGGTTCGCGCCGTCGCCCCGGTTCCCCGTCCGGGCACGGTGGCCTACAGGGACGCGCTGACCTCGATCCACCTGGTCGATGTCAAGGCCACCCCTGCCCTGCCCACCGACGAGATCCTCGTCTTCCGTTTCGGCATGTGCGACGGAGCCTGGACCTCGGCCGCGCGTTTGCAGAGTGGCGACAAGCTCGAGCTCGAGTTGGTGCCCTGGGAAAGCGCATCGGCGACCTATGCTGGCTACAAGCGCGTCGAGTTGAATGACGAAGCGCTATGGGAGCTAGCCACGTATTGGGCCCCGCTCGATGCCTCCGAAGCCAGAGCACCCTCCGATGCTCCACCGGAAACATGGGACGTCGCCACCCTTGGCGACGAAGAGGTACACGAAGGCTCTGACGGTTGGCTCTTCTTCGGCCCCGAGTTCCGCCACATGGCCGCGGGCGAATTCTGGGGCGAAGCGGCACGGACCGCCGCTCTTGCGACCGACCCCGATCTGCGCGATCCGTTGCCCGCGATTCTCGACTTCGATCGACAACTCAAAGGCGCCGGAATCGAGTTGTGGGTCGTGCCCGTCCCCCCCAAAGCGGCGGTCTATCCCGAGTTCGCCGGGTTGGACACGCCCGCGGACGAACTGGCACGTAACGATCAACGCTTCCTCGAGCTGCTAAAAGAAAACGGCTTGCACGTCCTGGACCTCGTCAGCCTCTTTCGCGCCGACAAGGGCAGCGATCCACGTCCCTTGTTCTGCAAGCAGGACACGCACTGGTCGCCGCGCGCATGCGAGCTGGTCGCGCGCCAGCTGGCTCGGGAACTGGCCCCATACTTCGCCGACACACCTCGCCGTGATTATCAACGCGAGCGACTGACGATCGATATCGAGGGCGACCTCGAACGCCGCTTGAAGCGCGCCGACCAGCCGAAGGAGTCACTCGAGCTCAGCCTGGTGAAAGACGGCACGAAGTCCATTCAACCCTGGCGCGAGAGCCCGCTGCTGCTCCTGGGCGACAGCCACACCCTGGTCTTCCATGCCGGTGACGACCTCCTGGCCAAGGGCGCCGGTCTCCCCGAACAGCTGACCTACGAACTCGGCTTCCCCCCCGACCTGGTCGGCGTCCGCGGATCAGGTTCAACGGCCGCTCGCATCAGCCTCTTCCGGCGCCGCGACAATCTCGAAGGAAAGCGCGTCGTCGTCTGGGTCTTCGCCGCCCGTGAACTCACCCAAAGCCTGGACGGTTGGCGCAAAGTGCCCGTGATCCGGGACTAGCACCACGAGTCAGTTACTTGAGGCTCACCCGAGCGTTATCGAGCTACGGCGTTTCCTCGGTACCGACGACGCATCACCAAACCCACGCAGAAGTGATGCGCCTAGCGTTCGCCGACGTGGACAAAGGCGGCCCAGAAGAAGGGGTGGGCATAGGAGAGGCCCTCGCTTTCGCGATCGGATAGCGTGGCGACCTGGGCTTGGCGCAGGGCTTCGAGGGCGTTGTGTCCGTCGGCGAGGTTCTGGTAGTACTTGACCATCAGGTTGGCGGTCGCCGTGTCATCGACCGCCCACAATGTGGCCAGCACCGAATCGGCGCCGGCGGCGAGGAAGGCGCGTGTCAAACCCAGGAGGCCCTCGGCACGGCCGGTGGGGAATAGTGTCTCGCAGGCCGATAGCGTGATGCGGCCGCCTAGCCGGAGGCTCTCGATCTCGTAGGCGTGCAGCCAACCGTCCTCGCCAGGGTCGGGAGCCAGGGCGAGACGCGAGTACTTCGGGCGACGGTCATCCAGGGTGCCGTGGGTGGCGAAGTGTGTGACCCCGCGGTTCTCGAGGGCTTGCTTCAACGCGGTTTCGGTGGCCCGCTCGCCGACGAGCAGAGTCGGGGACGATAACAGGCCGCCGATGCGCTCCGCTTCTCCTCGCGCGGCGTGCAGATTGCGCGAGTTGTCGGGGGACGGTGTCGGGTCTGCGACGATCAGTGCAGAGCCGTTTTCGCCTACACGCTTGGTGTGGCCGACGAGCAAGCTGGAGGAGGGCAAGTAACCGATGGCATGGTCCTCGACCAGAAAATGGCAACCCTCGTACTGGGCGTATAGTCGCGCGGGGTCGACGGGCCGGCGTTCCCAGCGCGACACGAGCGCGGCAAAGGAAATCGAGCGCGTCGCTCCATCCGGGACGATCCACAGTGTGTGCGCGCCGTCCAGGCTCTCCTGCAATGGGGCGATCAGGAGGTTGTGCAGCTCCTTGGCCGCGGCCACGTCGAAGCGTAGGTTGGCGATGTCGGTGCGGCCAGCGCGCAGCGCATGGACCGGGCTGTCGAGCCGGGCCGCCAACGTTGCGATCTGGGTTTGCGAGCCATCGAGTTCGAAGTAGGTCGCACCGCTCTTACGCAAGACGAAGGCTGATACGCCCGTCTCTCCGAGGAGGTATTCGACCAGAGCTTCTCCGTCGGCAAGCAGCGCACATAGCTCTTCCTGGGATGTGGGATCGTTCCATCCGAGCAGCGATGCTCCGCGTGGATCGGCCAGTTGCAAGCCGACCCGGGCGCGTTCGCGTGCGGCCCGTGCTTCGCGCCGGTTTTCCAGCAGGGCAGCACGTATGGCTTCGGCCTGTCCGCTTTGCCCGAGGCGCAACTCGATCATACGCAGGCTGGATTCCGCCGCGGCGAGCTGCTCGGCGAAGACGCGTGCCCCGGTTGACAATGGGGACAATGGCAGGCTCTCGCCCTCGCCACCGCGCAAGGCCTCGACCAGGGTGCGCGCCTTGGCCGTGGCAGCCATGCGGAAAGCACCCGGAACGTCGCCCGTGTTCGCGCACAAACGTGCAGCGCGCACGTACAGCTCGCGCTTGCGATCCAGGAACGCGAGGCGCAATTCGGGAGCGACCAACAGGTTGCGAAGAGCCTCGATGTCATCGATCGCCTTGCGATACGTTTCCAAGGCGAGTGCGGAACGTCCGAGCTGCTCCTGCACACGCCCCAGCCCGGCATAGGCACGCCATGTGATTTCACGGCTGGAAAGCCCTGCGCTGGTTTCGATGGCCTTGGCGAAGGCGGACAAGGCTGCTTCGAGCTGAGAGGAGACGAGATGCGCTTCCCCCAGGAGCGACCAGGCCAGGGCGTTTTCGAACGCATCACCCGGTTGAAAGGCCAGGGCTTCGCGTAGCTCCTCACGTGCGGCGTGCGGACTACCGGCTTCGAGCAGAGCCATGCCGTGCAGTCGTCGGGTGCGGGCGCGCAGGCGCGGCTCGTCGGTATCTTGCACGGCGCTGGCGAAGATCGTCACGGCCTCGGCCGCGCGACCGGCATCCAGGGTGACCAGACCCAGCGTCAAACGCGCGGCAAGTGCGGCCTCCTCGCCCTCGGGAAGCGTTGCGAGCGCCTTCGACAATGCGTCTTCCGCGTCCGCCGTGCGACCCAGCTCCGAATAGCTGGCGGCGAGATCGGTCCAGAGTCCCGCGGCAAGTTCGTGAGCGTCGGCTGCTTCCGCACGGTCGAGTGCCTCGGCGAAGACAGCGATGGCCGCGCCATAGTTTCCCAGGGCACTCTCCAGCCCCCCGAGGGTCTTCCGCGTCCGGATCGCCGCCATCGCATCGCCGGCGGCTTCATTCGCGGCAAGCACTTCCGTGTACACATCGCGGGCCCCGGCGTGGTCGCCCTGGACCGATAGCATGGCTCCATAGTCGAGAAAGAGCCGCTGCGCCCATTCCGTTTCGTTGGCCTGCTTTGCCGCACGCCTGGCACCGAGAAGCTGTGTACCGGCTTCCTTCCAGCGAGCGTTCTCGAAATTGAAGCGCCCGAGGACTTCGCGATCGAGCGCTTCATCGTGAAGCAAGCCGAGCTGGCCCTCGAGGCGGATGACCTCTTCCATCTCGAAACGGAAAGAGCCTTCATCTCCCATTTTCTGAAGCCCCTCCGCCGCGAAGCGCCGGGCACGAGTTTCGAGGTAGGGGAGTTCCGCCGCCACAGCCAGGTCGGCTGCGATCTGGCAGGCCTCCGTGGCTTCCGACCAGTTGCCAAGATTCCACGCATCCACGGCATGCGTGTATTCCGCGTGGAACTCGCGCGCCCAGGCCAGGGAATCTCCCTCCAGCGACTCGTAGTGGGCGACGGCTTCGGTCAGATCGTCACGTTGCGACAGCTCGGCTACCCGTTGCGCCGTGTTACGCCAGCGCGGATCCGAGGCCGGACCGCGTAGGCCTTGCCACAGGAGTTCGTGCACGAACTTTTGGGCGTGGACCGGGCGCGTTTGCACCAGTTGTTCGAGCTCTCGATCGCTGCCCGTGGCGATGTGCTCCATTACCTCGTCAGCGAAGTCCTCATAGGCCGTCTGTGCCTCCACGGAACCGGCCACGCAGGCCAGGCTCGAGAGCAGCCAAGCAGTGCGCTTCATCGCTTCATCTGGGCTCGGCCTGGTTGGCTGCGTCGATTCGAGCCAAGAGCTCGTCTGCGTTCAACAGATAGTCTCCATCGAGCGCCACCAGGCGTTGGAGCACGGCGCGAGCTGCCGCAATGTCCCCGAGGGCCACGTGTGTGTTGGCCAGGTACCAGAGCGAGCGTTCTTGCAAGAGCCCCTCACCCGAGTGCGCCGCCTTCTCGAGTGCCGTGGCCGCGGGTTCGAGTTCTCCGGTCTGTACCCGGGACACGCCCAGGTAGAACGCGGCCAAGGCGTTCTCGGGCGCATCTGCCAGGACCCTGGCCAGCAAGTCACTTGCTCCGCGGTAATCTCCCGCGCGATAGAGTTCGAAGGCCCGTTCGGCCAATGGTGAATCGAGCGCCTGCGAATCGGAGCCCCGCAGGACCTGATCGATCGCCGGCGGGGGATCCAGCTGGGCCATCTCGCGCCACATCGATTGCGGGTCATCGTTTCCGCCCACCAGAACGAAAGCGATCAGCAGGACCGCCGCGGCAGCCAGTGCCATGGCGACGCGAGAAAGCGGCCGCGGCAGGGAGCGAAGCGGCGTGAGGGGGCGCAGGACAAGGCCCTCCTCGGCCCCGACCCGCACCAGATCCGCCGCGAGGTCGAACTCACCCGAGCATGCCGGACACGCTTCGATGTGTTCCAGGAGCTCGTCTGATGCTTCGGCTGCGAGCCGGCCACCGGCCATCTCGGCCAGCTGATCCGATCTTTCCTTGTTACATGCCATGGTGGGGTTGGGTGCGTGTGCCCTCTTGCTACGAGAGGCCTCCTCGCTTTCCGAGCTTTCCTCTGATTTTGTTCAGAGCCCCTTCGAGTCGGCCCTGGAGTGTCGAAACGGACGTTCCGGTCCGTTCGGCGATCTCGCGATAACGCAGACCTTCGCCGTAGCGCATGCGGATCACTTCTTCCTCCTTGGGCTTCAGGGTGTGCATCGCGTCCTGGACCTCCTGGTTGAGACTCTCCCGCAGAGCCCGTGTTTCCGCTTGCTCCAATCCGGCCACGGGGCCGGGGCGATGGGAAACCAGTTCTTCGCCCTCGGGCAGTTCGCTCGCGCGCTGCGCGGGAGAACGCAGGGCATCGATAGCCAGGTTGTGGAGTGCTCGAAATAGGTAGTTACGCGCATGCTCGAGCGACTCGAGGGCCAGTTCACCACGCTGTGAGCGTTCGAAGATCGAGCGGAACGCGTCTTGCACGAGATCCTCGGCCTGGTCCGCGCTGCCAACAATGCCCTGCACGAAGCGTACGGCCATGGCTTGATAGCGCACGAACAGCGCGCTCCAGTCCATCGCTTGGGGTGCCTTCTCAGCGCTCATTCAGGAGCAGGGTACGCCGCCGCCCCGGCCACGGTCGAGGGGGGGTGTGCCCCAGACGCGAGAAAAGGGGCTTCAGGCCATTCGCTTCCACCAGACCGGTCCTCGCTTGCGAGGCTGGATCAGAGGCCGTGCTTTGCGTTCAAGGCCGCGAGTTCGCCCGAGGTTTGCATTTCGCGCAAGGCGCGGTTCAGACGTTCGCGTAGACCCGCATGGGTTTTCGGAAGCGCGATGGCGTAGTTTTCTTGGTCGAGCGTTTCGGACAGGCGGATCAATCGACCGTTGGATTGGGACACGATGGTGTCGGCGGCGGGTCCGTCCATGACGGCGGCGTCGATTTCGTTTTCGAGCAGGCGTTGGGCTGTGGGGAGGCCTTGCTTGTTTTCGAAGATGCCGTGGACGCCCTGCAGGTGGCGGCGGACGGCGCGTTCCGAAGTGGTGCCGGTGCCCGCGCTGACGCGTTTGTTTCGTAGTGCGCCCAGGGTGCGCGGCTCGCCGGAGCCCGTGCGAACGATGACGGTGATCGCGGTTTCGTAGTAGGGCTGTGTGAACTCGACGAGCTGTTGACGCTCGGGTGTGATGCCCAGCGTGGCGCAGACGGCGTCGACCTCGCCGGCTTCGACGGCGGGGAGCAGGTCCTCGAAGGGCATGCGGAGCCATTCGAGCGGGCGGCCAAATCGTTGCGCAAGTCGTTGCATCATCTCGACGTCGCGGCCGATGGCGTTACCGCGTTCGTCGACACCGGCGAAGGGCAAGTTGTCGAGATCGGAGGCGACGACGATGGGGGCCGTGGAGCGCTGCTCGAGGAGTACTTGATAGGGCGCGAAGCTGGTGATGGCCTGTGGGTCGTTGGCGTCGAGGCACTCGAACCACAGATCGATGTCGCCCGCCGGGAAGGGCAAGAGGCCGAGCAAGAGATGCGTGCCGTCGCTCGCAACGCTCTCCCCGATCCTGAGCGGACGCGCCCTTTCACCGAAATGGGCGGTGACTGCGGTGACGGGACGTGGCTTCTGGAAGACCAGGGTGACCTCGAGCTCGCAAGGATTCGGGACTTCGAGATACCAGGCGCCGTTGTTGCCCCAGCCGTTGCCGGAGAAGGCGCGCCAGTCCTGTCGTGTCAGGGCCGTTTCCCGTTCGTGTGGCGTGCCCACGACGATCCGTGGCGGCGCGTAGTTGTCGGCGCGCGTCGTGGAGACATCTTCGAACCAGTCGGCATACACTCGGCGCAACTTCGCGACGATGTCGGGGTGCTCTGACGCAACATCGAAGTGCTCGCCGGGATCGGCGTCGAGGTCGAAGAGTTCGAAGGGGTGTCCCGGATCCGGTGTTTCGCGACCGAAGCCTGAATTGCGCACGAGCTTCCAGCGTGGGCCGATGACCGTGAACTGATGTTCGGCAGTGGGAAGGTCGCCCCGATGGGCTTGCAAGACCAGATGCCGGGGACGCAGCAGATCGCCCGTGCCTGTCCAGGCGTCCCAGAAGCTGTGGCCGTCGAGCTTTGTTGCGGGAGCACGAACACCGGCCGCATCCAGCAAAGTCGGCAGCAGGTCGATGTGCGCACGCGCTCCTTCGACGAGCGCCTGGGAGGAAAGCACCCCGGGCCAGCTAGCGAGCAGTGGCGTGCGGATTCCGCCCTCGTAGACCGTCGTCTTGTTTCCACGCAGGCCCGCGACCTTGCGTCCCCAAAGGGGACCGTTGTCACCGAGGAAAACGAAGAGCGTGTCGCGCTCGGCGCCGCGTTCGGCGAGGTGCCGGCGCAGATCTCCGACGTTCCGATCGATGTTCTCGATCATGGCGAAGATGCGCGCGAGCTTGTCCGGCGGCATGCCGTTCTCACTTTGCACAGCGCGCATGTCGCGTTGTTTGTACTTCTCGTAGAGCTCCGGCGGCACGTCGTGGAGGGGATCGTGCGGCGCGTTCGTGGCGATATAGGCGAAGAAGGGGCGCTCGCTCGCGAGGCTCTGATCGATGAAGGCCTTGGCGGCGTCGAAGTAGACGTCGGTGCAGTAACCCTTCGTCGTGACCAGCTGGCCATTGTGAGTCAGGAGCGCGTCGGTGTAGCGCCGCCCGTTCTCGAGCGGCTCGGAGAGCTGCGCCAACCCGCCGCCGCGGTGAACCAGGGCCTCGTCGAAGCCTTGATCCATGGGACGCATGGGGTATGCGTCCCCCAGGTGCCACTTGCCGAAGATGCCGGTGGCGTAGCCGGCTGCGCGCAGGAGCTCGGCCAGGGTTTCCTCGTCGGGTTCCAGCATCGAGCGACCGCGCCACGTGTCGATGACCCGCGTGCGGTGGTTGTAACGACCCGTCATGAGGCATGCGCGCGTCGGAGAACACACCGGGCTGACGTAGAAGCGCTCGAGCTTTGGCGATTCGAGGGCGAGCGCGTCGAGATGCGGTGTCTCGAGCACGGGATTGCCCATGAAGCCGTAGTCGCCATAGCCCTGATCGTCGGTCATGACCAGGACGATGTTGGGGTGTGAGCGTTCCGAGCTGTCTCCGGGAGTGCTTCGACAAGCCCAGAGGGGCGTGCCGGCGAGAGCCAGCAACAGCGCGTGTCTCATCCGAGCTTTCCGTCTTGAAAGTCGCGTATCGCCTGATGGATCTCCTCGCGTGTGTTCATCACGAAGGGACCGTGGCGGACAATGTCCTCGCCGATGGGTTCACCGGCGATCAGAAGCATGCGCGCCCCGTCGTCGCCGGCTCGAGCGGAGACGAGCTCGCCCGAGGACAGCAGACCCAGCTGCGAGGCCTGCAATTGGCCATCCTCGGCCACCTCGACCGAGCCCTCGTAGACGTAGATAAAGGCGGAGTGCGAAACGGTGAGCGCATGTTCGAAGCGACCGCCGGGGGGCAGCACGATGTCGAGATACGTGGGACCCACGGCGATGCCATTGACGGCGCCGAGCGTACCGGAGATCTCACCGGCGACGATGCGGACCTGGGCGTCGCCAAGCGTGACTTCCGGTACGTTCTCGGGTGCGATGTCCTGATAGCGCGGCTCGCACAGCTTGTCCTTGGCCGGCAGGTTGACCCACAACTGAAACCCGTGCAGCAAGCCGTCTTCCTGTTCAGGCATCTCGGAATGCACGATGCCGCGACCCGCGGTCATCCACTGCACGCTTCCGGGGCGCAGGTGTCCCTCGTTACCCGCATGGTCGCGATGACGCATCGCTCCCGCGAGCATGTACGTCACCGTTTCGAAACCGCGATGGGGATGATCGGGGAAGCCGGCGATGTAGTCGGCTCCGTCCTCGGAGCCGAATTCGTCCAGAAGCAAGAACGGGTCGACGTGGTCGAGGGCAGCTGTTCCGATCGAGCGCTTCAGGCGCACACCGGCTCCATCGCTGGTGGCCTGGGCGGAGAGGACTCGAGCAAGCTTGCGGTTCGTCATCGGGATCACTCAACAAGGCAGGATCGTCTTGGCGAATGATAGTCGAAAGCTCACGCGAGCTGCACGCGCACCAGAAGTGCCTCGCAATCGGTCGTCGTGCCCTCGAGTTCGATGTCCTCCGCGCCAGCCAGCTCGTGCAGCCAAAGACTCTCCCCGCCTTGGATCTCGAAGGGTTCGTCTTCCCCGGTGAGGCGGGCCGTGAACGAGCCGCGAATGCAGTGCGCCAGCGCCGCCGGCGATTCGAGCGATTCCATCACCTGACGGGTCCCCAGTCGTAGCGTCTCGACGCGTGCTTCCGCTTGCCGGCGCCGGGTCGTGACGTTGAAGACGGTGACGACACCGCGGCTCAGTTCGGCCTCGGTCGGCCAGTCGCCTTGAAAATTGTAGGACTCCAGCCGCCGCACGTTGGCTCGTGGGGCCTCTTCACCGTGGGAAAGGATCAGACCTTCGCCTTCGGTGACGATCAACATGCGATCGTAGCCGGGGAGGGTCGCCAGTGGGCCGGGCGCCGCCAGCTCGACGCTCGAGATGCGCACGTCGAAGGCCGCACCCTCACCCTCCGGAGCAGCGGACCCTTTCGGCGGCCAGACGACCCACTCGCGGGCGATGCCGAGTTCGCCCGGGCGCGGGAGTATGCGGGTGTCCTCGGGCGTCAGATGTAGGATCTTCATGGGTGGAGAGAAGCCTAGCCGTGCTCGTGGCGCGTTCGAGGCCTTTTCTTGACAACATGACCATCAGCCCGCGCGGTGGGATTCTCCGGTGCGAGGATGGTTCGCAAGCGCGCGAGCGACTGCAGGCCCTTTCAGCGAGTGATTGCATGTGCAATCTGTCGCCCCTGGTCGAGCTCCGGGAAGGTGAAGAGTTCGGTCGAGAGCGGCATGCTGAGCGGGGCCAGTTCTTTGGAGCTAGAGAAGAGCCTCTCGGGCGCTAGCCAGGGTCGCACCCGGATCCTGGCCCATGCCCGTCGTCCAGTCCATCGTGAAGCGCGCGTTGATCTCGCTCAACGCATTCAGGACCTCGGGCGTTCCAGGTCCCGCGGTTCGATAGCGAAAGCTGTCGATGCCGAACGGCCCGTGGTATCCGTGCTCGCCGAGGGCCTTGCCGGCAGCGAAGAAGGCGGCCTCGAGTTCGCGATCCTCCGCCTGCGAGAGGCCATCTGCATCGGCGGCCGCGGTCTTCGCCCAGGCGCCCTCACGCGTCGTCGCCTGGAAGCAGGGGGCGGCTGCGTGCACGTGGCCCGTATGCCCGACCCACCCGGAGCGTGTGAACTCGCGCGTGATGTCCACCCACGGCTCCAGGATCAAAGGGCCGGTGCGCAGGCTCTTCTCCAGCCAGGAGAGCTCGGCCGCGGTGGGGGATCCGGCGGCGATGTGCCGGCGGCCGCGTCCACTGGCGCCGAAGGAGCGCCGGACGAGCCAGCCCTCGCTTGCGTGATCCGCCGTGACGGACAGGAGTTCGAGCGCTTGCTCCAGGGACGTGGCCAGTTGCTTTGCAAAAGCATCGTTGTCCGCCAGCGTCGCGCGAACGCGTGCCGCGAAGGGCCGGGCATTCACTTCGCGCAGGATGCCGACGTCCGGTGTCGCTACCGGTTGCACCCCCGCTCGTTCGAGTTGGGCGATGGCCGAGCGTGTCGGGCTCCAGCAGAGTCCCGGTAGACCGTGTGCCCCTGCGTCGCGATTCTCCTCTCCGCTCAATACGACGTCGCCCGGAGCGACGAGGGTATGCAAGAGTCTCCGGCTCTCGCGCTGCACGATGGCCTGCATGTGCCGACTCGGTGTATAGCTGCCTTCTGTCTCGAGCTCGTTCTCGGCGTCGAGGTTCAGCACCCACGCGACCGGCCGTGCGCTCATGCCTTCCAGTCCAACTCTTCCTCGTCGGCTTCGGCGAGGTGGGGCGGACGTTCGGCTTCGAGGCGCGCGAGAAACTCCTCGCTCATACCGGCGCGCAGGCGTGCGGTGCGATTCAAGGGGCGTCCGCGCAAGAGGGCAGGCGTCAGCGGTTTCGGTAGTTCCGAGCGCCAGCGTTCATATTCGAGCGGTGCGCCCGTGAAGTGTTCGAACCAGCGCAGGGCGAAGGCCACGTGGGCGGTTTCTTCCCGCTCGACGCGTTCGAGGATACGGGCTCCATCATCGTCGCCCGCGGCCCGGAAGGCGTCGGCGAAGCGCGCGCTGTGCTCCAGGTTGGCTCCCTCGAGACCAAGCCCTAGAAGTGCCACGAACGAGGCGGGACTCTGGCATTGCGGGACGCGTTCCCAGAACCAATCGCGCAACGGATACTCACCGAAGCGCGAACCCAGCGACTCGAGATGACCGCGATAGAGGCGCAGGTGATCGAGCTCTTGCTGGCACAGCATCAAGAGGCCCGAACGAAAGTCGCGCGGCGTATCGGGGAAGGTGAGGATGCCCCAGGCGAAGAGCTCGGCCGCCTGCAGCTCGTGGTGGCAGAAGGTGTGCATCAGTTGAGCGCGAATCTCGCGGCGCACCAGAGCACCCTGCTTGGGCGTCTTCGGGCTTTGCTTCTCGACACGCCAGTGGTTCGGCCGCCCCGGGCGCAATTCACGGCGCGGTCCCGTAGCCTCCGTCCACATGGACGGATCGGTCGTGTCGGGCGGCGCAGGCGGGTCGAGCTTCGTGCGCTCTTCACGGGACTCGACGAAAGCCTGACACCAGCGCTCGACTCCCCACGCGGGAGGACGGTTGGAGGCGTGCCCCATGGGGAAGCTTTACCCCAATCGCGTCACTTCGCCAAGGGCGGCGACCCAGTCCACCGGCATTTTGACGACTCCACCGGCAAAGAAGGGCTATTCGGCGGGCTCGATCACGGCCGTCATCGAACCCTTGCAGTGCGGGATACGAACATCCGCGCCGTGGGCGTGCACGCGTTCTTGCTTGAACTCCGCGACTTCGCGCGCTCCCGTCCAGACGATGGCGCGACCCGTGCGGTCGACTTCGACCGCCATGCGATATGCCGTGCCGGTCGAATGCCCGAAGACGGCACCGAGCATCTCGACCACGTACTCATAGGTGTGGTGGTCGTCATCCAGGAGCACGACGTGCCAGCGTGAGGCGAGTTTGGTTCGTTCCTCGGTTTCCGTGGCTTCCTGGGTCAACGTGGCGCTCGCCATGGGCCCAATGATAGGACGACGAGGACGCGTCGAGGTCGGATCATGGCTCGAAGTATGCTCGACATGCTAGGTTCCCCACATGCCGACACCTCGAGGCCCCGCCTGGTTCCGCCGGGTAACGCAATTCCTGTCGCAGGATGTCTGGTCGGCCGACCTCCAACGCTTGTCGTTTGTCCGCGCGAGCGTGTATCGAATCCTGCGCGTGTTCTATCTGGCTGGGCGCGGATTCGTCGAGGATCGTTGCCTTTTTCGAGCATCGGGGCTCGCCTACATCACGATTCTCTCGCTCGTGCCGCTCCTGGCCTTTTGCTTCTCCGCGGCCAAGGGGCTGGGTGCGTATGAGCACCTGATGACGCAGACGATCGAGCCCTTCCTCGATCAGACCTTCGGAGCCGGCGGCGCGCAGGCCAACGAGCTGCGCGTTGCGATCGACAAGCTGTTCTCGTTCGTCGATGCGACCAACGTCGGCAAGCTGGGCGCCTTCGGTCTGGCCTTTCTCGTTTACGCGGTGATCAAACTTCTGGGGACGATCGAACGCTCGTTCAACGACATCTGGGGCGTCCGTCGCGCTCGCAGCCTGGTGCGCAAGGTTTCGGATTACCTATCGCTGGTCATCGTAGTCCCGATCCTCCTGACCTCGGCGACGGCAGTCACGGCTGCGTTGCAGAGCGTCGACGCGCTCTCCGTGATCGATGATCGCTGGGGGATAGATCCCGTGCGCCAGCTGTTCTTCCGTCTGGTTCCTTTCCTCAGCATCTGGTGCGGCTTTGGGTTCCTCTACGTGTTCATGCCGAATACCCGCACGCGGATCGTTTCATCTCTGATCGGTGGGATCGCGGGTGGGACGCTTTGGTTCTTGGCGCAGGTCTTGCACCTTCGCTTCCAGGTAGGCATGGCCAACTACAACGCGCTCTATTCGGGCTTCGCGGCCTTCCCGATCTTCTTGCTGTGGATCTACGTGTCGTGGGTCACGGTTCTATTTGGGGCGCAGTTCGCCTTTGCACATCAGAACCAGGCGGCCTATCGACAGATCGCCCGGTCGAGACACCACGATCATGCCTTTCGAGAGGTGCTTGGCATTCGCGTCATGACGCGCATAGGCTTGGCTTTCCGCATAGGCAGCAAACCGCGGGCGACCGAGGACCTCTCGGACGAACTCGAGGTTCCCGATCGTTCGATTCGCGAAGTGCTCGGGAAGTTGCAGACCGCTGAGCTCGTTTCGTCGGTGGACGAGGCCTTCGACCAAGGCGTGCTTCCCGCGCGCGACCTCGCCAGCATTCGCATCTCCGATGTTCTCGACGCCATCGCGCAGCGTCGCAAGCCCGTGAACTTCCCGGCGAAGAGCCTCGTCGATCAGGAGCTCGATGCGATCCACGCGCACTTCGAGGGCGCGCGCGCCGGGTCGCAAACGAACCTGGCCTTCGACGAGATCGTCGATCGAGTCCTCGGAGTCGAGGACAAAGCCTCACGGCCCGAGGGCTGGGATTTCGCGCAAGGTGAAGGGGTCTCGGAGGTCTGAGGGTCGTAACATATTGAGATGAGGTTCCAACGCCATCTCCCCCTCTTCCTGTTCGCCCTCCCGTTTGCCTGTCAATCCAACGCCCCCGCGGTCGTCGACGTCGATCCGGGACAACGCAAGGCCTTGATCGAAGCTGTCAGCAAGCTCGAGGGCCGTTGGGAAGGTACGGACCCGAGCGGCATCGAGATCGTCTCCGAGTTTCAAGTGACAGCCGAGGGTACGGCGATTCGCGAAGTCATGTTCCCCGGTTCGTCGCACGAGATGACCAACATGTACACCCTGGATGGGAACTCGCTCGTGATGACCCACTACTGCGCCGGCGGGAATCAGCCGCGTATGCGGGCCACCGCGGTCGAGGCCAACACGATCGCTTTCAAGCCCGACGGTGTCAGCGATCTCAAGGCGGCCGACGAGCAATACATGGGCGCCATGATCCTGGCCCTGAAGGACGAGGACACCCTGGAGCAGCGCTGGTCGGCACTCAAGAATGGTGTTCCCATCGAGGGCCAGGAGATGATCTGTACGTTGAAGCGGATCAAGTAGCCCACACCCTGGGGGGTGTGGGGGAGGCGTTGGCCTCGGTCCCGGTCTCTTCCAGGGCCTGGCGCTTTCCCGGATCTAGAGCGCCTGGTGGCGCTCGATGCTGGTGAACTCGATTTCGTTGTCTTCGAGTATCTGCTTGGTCTTTTCCATCGCGAACGGGCCATCCTCGGTGATCACGATCTCGATCTCTTTTTCGAAGTAGACGTCGACAGCACCGGTCGCGTCGATCAAGGCCTCACGGACCTTGCCTGCGGTAACCGCTCATGTGATGCCCGTGTCTATCTTGTAGAGCACTTTCGGTAGTGACCGGCGTTCCCTGCGGTACGAGATGAGCTCCATACCTTGCTCTTCGAAGGCTTCAACGATGTCGCCCTTGCGCAGGCGTTCCGAATGCTTGAAGACAGCACGCGTTCCGCTCATGTGGAGTTCGTCGAGTTCGAGGGATTCCATGGCCGCACGGGCCTTGACGCCGGCGCTTCAGGCACCGCCGGAGGCTTCGACGACGTAGACAGTGTTACGGGACGATCCGCCCAGCGCCGCGCAGGACGATAGGAGCAGAGCGATGAGAGGGATGAGACGTAGCAGCTTCATCAGGTAGAGGATCAGGCATGAGCCTCGGATTGGAAAGGGGCGATGTCGAGCGGGGGGGAATCCGAACGAAACGCAAACCCAAGGAGTGCGTCGGCTCTACCGCTGCTTCCGCTCTTGGCTCGCGAATCCCACCTCGCCCAGGACATCCGAAGAGTCGTTGTGGGAATGGGTGAAGCCCATCTCGCGTTCGAGCTGGACCGTCTCGCGTGCCCGATAGGCGATCACATAGGCGCGACGCCAGCCGTCGGTCGTGTTGCCGCCCGAGCCGTGGACGATGCGCTCGTTATGAACGGTGACGTCGCCGCGGGCGATGGGGACGGGGCGGACCTCGTCGCGTTGCGGATCGACGTCGGCGACCAGGCTATGGGACTTCTCGCGGTCGGTGTGCAGTGGGTGGTGGGCTCTGAGATTGTCTTCTCGATGCGAGCCGGGGAGGAAGCGCAGGCATCCATTGGCCAGGGTCGAATCGTCGAACGCAAGCCAGAACGACGCCGTCCGGGTGTCGGGTGTGTCGGGCCAGTAGGCCATGTCCTGGTGCCACTCGAAGACCGCATCCTCGCGACCCGGGCGTTTGGCGAGTAGCTGGTCATAGTCGATGACCATGTCGGATCCACAGAGCTGTTTCGCGATGGAGGCTGCGCGGCGCTCGTAGATGTTGTTGCGCAGGGGGGCGTGGTACTTGCGCGGAAGCATCACGTTGATGAGAGCGAAATCCTCGAGCGGCTGATCGTAGGTTTCGGACATGTCGCAGAAGTCCTTGCCCGGGACCTCGATCTCGCGCCGCAGGAAGCGTTGGTAGATTTGTTCCAGCTCGACGAGTTCGTCTTCGGACAGAACTCCGCGGAGATGGACGTAGCCATCGCGTTCGAAGCTTTCACACTCCTCATCGGAGACTCGATAGGCCTCGGCGGTGCGTCCATGCGATTCCGAATCCGCCATGGGCTCCAGCATAGTCCGTTACGGGCGGCAGGTGATATATTCACGTCCAATGATGACCACAGTACTTTGCACGCTAGCTCTGTGCCTCGCTTCCCAGGCGGAGGACAGTTCAGGGGCACAAGTGGAGAAGGAGTGGATCGTCGAGGAGTTCGATCTTCCCGGTGGCGAAGGTGCGCGCTGGCCCTATCTGCACTCGGCCGGGGACGGGGCCTGGTTGATCTGGACGGACCAGGCCGACGGGGGGTATCGCCTGCGAGGCTCGCGGCTCCACGAAAACGCCTGGTCGCAAGCGCGGACGATCGCTGCGGGCAAGAACTGGTTCGTCAACTGGGCCGATGTGCCGCGCATCTCGGTCAGCGGTTCGCGCTTGATGGCGACGTGGCTCGATCGTCTAGGCGAGGGCACCTATGCCTACGGCGTGAAGTTCACGACCTCCAATGATGGTGGGCATCGCTGGAGCGCGCCACGTTTTCTGCACGATGATACGTCGTCCACCGAGCACGGTTTCGCATCGCTCGTTGCACAGCCCGGCGGCAGCTTTGCCGCCATCTGGTTGGATGGCCGCGAAATGGGCGCGGGCGCGGGAGATCAGGGGCATGGGGCGATGACGGTGCGTACGCGGCTCATATCATCCGACGGCACGTTGAGCGAGGAGATCGAACTGGATGCTCGCGTGTGCGAATGTTGCCCGACGGACATGGTGGCTCTCGATGACGGCACGTTGGTCGTCTCGTATCGGGATCGAAGCCCTGGCGAAATTCGCGATATCGTCGTTCAGCGTGGCCGCGCTGATGACAGTACGACCTGGAAGCGTGCGCAGTTCTTGACGGCCGATGGATGGAACATCAGCGGGTGCCCGGTCAACGGCCCCTCGATCGATGCGCGCGGCCAGCGCGTCGCCTTGGCCTGGTACACCGGCGCCGAGGCCCGTGCCCATGTGCGCGTGGCCTTTTCGAACCGCGGTGTTTCCCGCTTCGGACGCTCGGTCGACATCGAGGATGTCAACGCCGCCGGCCGGGTGCAGATCGTCTACATGGAAGACGGAGCCGCGGTCGTGTGGATGGACGTCGATGCGGAGATCGGTTCGAACTGGCTCTTGCGTTGGGTTTCGGAAGATCTCGAACTGGGTGAAACGGTCATCCTCGGGGAAGCCTATGGGGATAGGCGCGCAGGCTACCCGTCACTACAGCTCGTTGGCGAGCGGCTGGTGTGTGTCTTCGCCGATGCGGAATTCGGCGGGCTGCAGGGCGTTTTTCTCGAGCGCCGGTGAGGCACCGCTGACCCGTTGCGTCACCTATCTATACATCACACGCTTGCACGGCTTGCGTCAGGGCCTTGACCTTGTCTCCGCGCGGGATGAACTCCTGCGCTACGACCCCATCGAATCCAGTTTCGGCTACGGCGTTCATGATCGCCGGGTAGTAGAGCTCTTGCGTCTCGTCCAGGTTGCTGCGCCCCGGTACGCCGGCCGTGTGGTAGTGACCGATGTGTTCGTGGAACTCCTTGATTGTGGCGATGACATCGCCCTCCTGAATCTGCATGTGGTAGATGTCGTACAGGAGTTTGAAGGCGGGCGAGCCCACCTTCTGCACCAGCTCGACACCCCAATGCGTGCGGTCGCACATGTAGCCCTTGTGGTCGCGCTTGGAGTTCAGGAGCTCCATCTGGAGCAGCTGGCCCTTCTTCTCGGCGTAGGGGGCGATCTCTCGTAGAGCGATGGCGCAGTTCTCCAGCCCTTCCTTGTCGGAGAGGTCGTCCTGACGATTGCCAGAGAAGACGAGGATGTTCCTGAAGCCGGCCTGGGCGCTGGCGTCGATACGTTCCTTGACCAGCTGGAGATGACCTTCGTGGTTTTGCTTCTTGTTCAACCCGTTGCCGATGCCATAGCCCCGTTCCATGCAGGGCGTCATGGTCGACGTAAGCCCGTACTTTTTCAGGACCGGCCAGTCGGGAGGATTCACGACGTCGATGCCGGTCAGGCCCAGCGCGGCTGTGACCTTGGCGAGCTCTTCCAGAGGTGCTCCGTAGCACCATGCGACCGATGCTTGCTTCAAGCGACCCTTCCTGACAGCCGGCTTGATCTCGGCATTGGATTGGCGAGCCGGCTGGGCGGAGAGCGATGACATGAGTGCCGGCACCGCAGCCCCCGCCAGCGCTCGGGCGATCAACATGCGACGGGTCAGGTGATTCGGTTCGGTTCGAATGGGCCGTGTTTGCATGGGATTTCCTCTTCAGCGCCTACTGTATACTGCCGGGGCGCTCCCGAGCGAATCCGGAGCGTTCAGGAGTCAATGTCCTGTTCCTGACCGACTCGGAAAAAGGCGTCGGGACGAAGTTTCGCGAGACCCGCATGATGGGCAAGCGCGAAGCCGGCACGGAGCTAGAAGTGACCGAGTACGTGCCGAACGAGCGGGTCCGCGATACGTAGCCGGGCCATGTCCTGCGTGACCCCGGCTACCCGCAAGTGCTCGATGGCGTAGGATACGCTTCTCACCCCGAAGAGGTTCTCATGTCGATCGTCACCACTCTCCTTCTCGCCGCCCCGTTCCTTTCCGTATCCACCCAGGAGGCGTCCTGGATCCGATACGCAAAGATCTCCCCCGATGGTGAGATGATCGCCTTCGCCTATGCGGGCGATCTATGGGTCGCGCAGGTCTCCAAGGACGCGAATCCAGTCGAGGCGGAGCTGCTGACGACCCATGTCGGCTATGAGAGCCACCCGGTTTGGGCTCCCGATTCGAAGACGATCGCCTTTGCGGCCGATTGGCATGGGCAGATGGACGTCTTCCGGACGACGATCGAACGTGCTCCCGCGGAGCGCCTGACCTTCCATTCCGGGGACGACCTGCCTACCAGTTTCACTCCGGACGGCAAGGAGGTCTGGTTCACCAGCCGTCGACAGGACTCGGTGCAGGCACGCATCGGCAGCGCTGCTTTGAGCGAGCTGTATTCGGTTTCCGCCCAGGGCGGCGCCCCCAGGCGCTTGCTTACCACGCCCGCGGAACACGCGCAGCTGAACGATGACGGCGCACTCGTCGTCTATCAGGACCTGAAGGGCTACGAGAACGAATGGCGCAAGCACCACGTATCCAGCGTGACGCGCGACCTCTGGACGTGGGCTCCGGCCAGCGGCAAGCACGAGAAGCTGACGAGCTTCCGCGGCGAGGACCGCGAGCCCGTCTGGCTGCCGGACTCGAACGAGATCGCCTTCCTCAGCGAGCGCGGCGGCAACTCCAACATCTGGACTGCACGTGTCGGTCGCTTTTCACAAGCGCGTCAAGTAACGGATCACGATACGCACCCCGTGCGTTTCCTCAGCGTCGCCGACGACGGAACGTTGGCCTACACCTTCAACGGCGAGCTCTACATCCTCTTCGAAGGCGAAAACGCACGACGCATGCCGATCGTTGCTCGTGTTGATCACCGCGCGAACCTGCTGACGCGCGAGACCTTGCGTGATGGGGCCACCGAGATGGCCGTGTCACCTGACGAAGACGAAGTCGCCTTCATCGCCCATGGCGAGGTCTTCGTGGCCTCGCTGGATCACGGTACGACGCGGCGCGTCACGGAAACGCCGGAACAGGAACGCTCGGTCACGTGGGCCAAGGATGGCCGCACGCTCTACTACGCGAGCGAGCGGAACGAATCGTGGAACCTGTATTCGGCCACCATCGTGCGGGACGAGGAAGAGGACTTCAGTGGGGCGACGCTCCTGAAAGAGGAAGAACTCCTGACGAACGCCAGCGAGACCTTCCAGCCCCTCGTGTCGCCCGACGGCAAGCACCTGGCCTTCCTCCTGGACCGCGAGGCCATCCATGTGATGGACCTCGAGACCAAGGAGCACAAGGAGATCGTTTCGGCCGACTGGAACTACAGCTACTCGGACGGCGACATCTCTTATTCGTGGTCGCACGACAGTCTTTGGCTGACTTTCTCGTACACGCCGAACAACCGCTGGACGATCGACGCTGGCATGGTGAACCTCGCATCGGGGGATATCATCAACGCCAGCTCTTCCGGATACGACGTCAGCTCCTCGCGTTTCAGTCCCGATGGCAAAGTCGTCTATTACACCTCCGGCCGCTACGGCCAACAGGAACACTCGGGCCGTGGCGGTCAGGCCGACGTCCTGGGCGTGTACTTGACCCAGGCCGGCTACGACAAGGCTCTCCTCGATTGGGAGGAGCTCGAGCAGGAGCAAGAGCGCGAGAAGAAGGCCAAGGACGAAGAGGCAAAGAAAGAGAAGGCCGAGAAGAAGGCCGCTGCCGAGGAAAAAGGTGGCGAAGACTCCGAAGACGAGGGTTCTGACGAAGAAGCCAAGGGAGATGAAGACGCTGACGACGAAGAAGAAGATGAAGAAGAAGACGCCGTCGAACCGCTTGAGTTCGAGTCACAGCGCCTCGACGAACGCCGTCGTCGTTTGACGATGCAGTCCGCACCGATCGGTGACGTCGTCATGACCCCGAATGGTGAGGCCGTGATCTACATGGCCGAGGTCGATGGCAAGTGGGACGTATGGACCAGTCACCTGCGCGATCGCAAGACCCAACGACTCTTTGCAGTCGGAAGTAACGCCCAACTGCACTTGACCAAGGATGGCAAGACGCTCGTTGTGCGGACCGAACGCGGCAAGATCATGAAAGCCAAGCTGAGCCTGGGCGAACACGATCTACCCGAGAGTGCCAAGCCCAAGCCCGTTTCCTACGCCGCCGAGATGACCGTCGACGGACCCGCCGAACGCGGGCAAATGTTCGAACACGTCTGGCGTCAGGTGCGCGGGAAGTTCTATCGGTCCGACCTCCACGGTGTGGACTGGGCTGCGATGAAGAAGAACTATGCGGGCTTCCTGCCGCACGTCTACAACGGCCGCGACTTCGCCCAGTTGCTGAGCGAGATGCTTGGCGAGCTGAACGCTTCGCACACCGGCGGTCGCTATCGCCCAAAGATCAGCGAGCGCGACGATACGGCATCCCTGGGTCTGATCTATGGCCAGCTGGACGAGAACGGCCTCGAGGTCACCGAGATAGTCGAGCGCGGCCCAGCCGATCGGGCCGAGACGAAACTCGCAGTCGGCGCGCGTATCACGGCCATCGACGGCAAGCCGCTTTCGCCGGACGAAAACCCCTGGCCGCTTCTCGACCGCAAGAGCAAGAAGCCTGTGCTCCTCAGTTTCCGTACCAGCGACGGTGAAGACGTCGACGAGGTCATCAGGCCCATCTCCGCGAGGGCCGAAAGCGAGCTGATGTACAAGCGTTGGATCGAGCGTTGTGAGGAGCTTGTCGACGAGCTGTCCGGTGGTCGGGTCGGCTACGTTCACGTGCGCGGCATGAACGACAGCAGCTATCGCGAAGTCTACGAGCAGGTACTGGGCCGCTGCAGCGATCGCGAGGCCTTGATCGTCGATACGCGCTGGAACGGCGGCGGCTGGCTGCACGACCAGCTCGTCACTTTCCTCGGTGGCGATCAATACTGCCAGCTCGTTCCGCGTGGCAAGGAACCTGGACGCTTCGGCGGCGAACCTCTGTCGCGCTGGTCGAATCCTGTTTGTGTCGTGCAGAACGAGGGCAACTACTCGGACGCCCACTTCTTCCCGTATTCCTTCCAGACCCTGGGCCTGGGCAAGCTGATCGGTACTCCGGTGGCCGGCACCGCCACCGCCGTCTGGTGGGAGCGACTCTTCGATGGCGCCACGGTCTTCGGCATCCCCCAGGTGGGCGTGCTCGACACGAACGGCGAGTACCTCGAGAACCAGGAGCTCTTCCCCGATATCGAGGTCTACAACGACCCCGAATCGATCGCCGCCGGTCGCGACAAGCAACTGGAAGCTGCGGTGAAGCACATGCTCGAAGAGGTCGATCGCGCCAGGCCTAGCAACGCTTCGGCCGGAGCCACGCAGCGCTAGGCAGCTCCTTCATAAAGAGCCCCCAATATCGGCGAGTTCGCTATTCGGTAGCGACCGCGTTCTGGATCACCCTCACGACCTCCGACCCCATGGCTTTCGAGCCGGCTTCGCTGAAGTGCACATTGGCCGGCTTCATCCACTGCGCTATATGGGGCGAGACGTAGGCAAAGAGGTCATTGACCTGGATGTCGTAGTCACGCATCACGTTCAGGGCGATCGTGTTGTAGATCAGGGGGTCTCCCGGAGCTCGATAGGGCTCGACCCCGGAGGGGACCGGGGTCGTTGTGGCGAAGACCAAGAACGCGCCCGTTTCCTTCAAGCGCTTCACGATATTGCGTAGCTGATTGTCGTAGGTCTCGGGGTCCGCTTGGTAAGGGTCGTCCGGGTCGTTCGAGTTCTTGCCCGTTTCCGGGTGCACGCGCTTCAGGTCGTGGAGGCCGAAGTTGAAGTGGATCACGTCCCACGTGCCACCGTCCTGGGCCAGCCAGCGCTCGAGGTTTTCGACGCCGAGGGTCGTCCCACAGCAGTTCTCGTTCTTGTCCCCCTTCTCGTTCATGGCCCGCGCCACGACGGCCTGCTCAGCCATCATTTCGCGTACGAAGGGCGTGTAGCCCATCGAAATGGAATCGCCGAGGAGCAGGACCCGCATGGGCCCTGGGTTGGTCCCGGCATTGTTGGTCGCGTTACAGCTCCCGCAGAGATAGACGGACAGGAGCAGAGAGAGGGTTGTGAAGAGTCGGGCACAGACCATGGCGCCATCCTAGCAAGGCCGCGCAGCTTGGCTATCATTCGGGCTCACCACCCGGTAGCCCCCATGTACGTCCTGCTTCTTTCCATCGCCCTCGCCCTCGCCACTCCCCAAGATTCCCAATCCACCGCCAGGAAGAACCCTCCCCTGTTGCCCAGTCTCGAGGGTGAAGACCCGCACCGCTGGCTCGAGGATGTCCTCGGTGACAAGTCGCTCGAATGGGTGCGTTCGCTGAACGCCAACAGCACCGAGGTGTTGGGTAACGGCCCGGAGTTCGAGAAGCTGCGCAAGAACCTGCTCTCGATCTACGACTCCGACGAGCGGATTCCGTACGTCTCGACACGAGGTGGCTACTTCTACAATTTCTGGCGCGACGCCGATCACAAGCGCGGGCTTTGGCGGCGAACAACACCGGAGTCGTACGAGAAAGAGGACCCCGAGTGGGAGATCCTGCTCGACCTCGACGCCCTGGGAGAAAAGGAAGACGAGAACTGGGTGTGGTCGAGTGCCAGGGCATTGCCCCCGAGCTATGACCGGGTTCTCATCGAGCTGTCACGCGGTGGTGCAGACGCCACGGTGACGCGCGAGTTCGATGTGCCCTCGCGATCCTTCGTCAAGGGCGGCTTCGAGCTTCCCGAGGCCAAGGGTGGTGCAAGCTGGATCGACAAGGACACGGTCTTTGTCTCGACCGACTTCGGCGAGGGGTCGATGACCGAATCGGGGTATCCGCGCATCGCCAAGGTCTGGAAGCGCGGTACGCCTCTCAGCGAAGCGAAGGTCGTCTTCGAAGGCCAGGTCTCGGACGTGGCCGCCGGCATCTCGCGCGACCACACACCCGGCTTCCAGCGCGACTTTGCGTATCGCTTCGTGACCTTCTACACGAACGAAGTCTACGAATGGAAGGACGGCGCAATGCACAGGGTCGACAAGCCCGACCATTGCGACGCCACGGTGACGCGCGAATGGGTCTTCTTCGAGCCGCGCTCGGAGTGGACCGTCGGCAGCAGGAGCTACAAGGCCGGCTCGCTCTTGGCCGCGAACTACGAGGCGTGGATGAAGGGGGAACGCGCGCTCGAAGTGCTCTTCACTCCCAGTGACACCACGTCGATGGCGGGCTTTGCCGCAACCCGCAACCACTTCATCCTGAATGTGCTCGACAACGTGAAGAACCGCCTCGAGGTTCTGACGCCGAGCGAGAAGGGTTGGGAACGCAAGCCTCTCGAGGGTGTGCCCGCCATCGGTCAGATCTCCGCCAGCCCTGTCGACCCGTGGGAATCCGATGCCTACTGGCTGCACCTGTCCGGCTACACGACGCCTTCGAGCCTTTCCTACGGCGTCATCGACGACGTTGAGCCCAAGACACTGAAGCAGTTGCCGGCCTTCTTCGATGCCGAGGGCATCGAGGTCTCCCAGCACTTCGCGCGTTCGAAGGACGGGACGTCGATCCCGTACTTTCAAGTCACTCCGAAGGCAGCGAAGGGCAAGGCCGCACCAACGCTCCTCTACGGGTACGGCGGCTTCGAGATCTCGATGCTTCCCGGCTATAGCGCCGCCATCGGACAGGCCTGGTTGTCACGCGGGGGCGTCTATGTCGTCGCCAACATCCGCGGCGGCGGCGAGTTCGGACCGCGCTGGCACCAGGCCGCGCTCAAGGACAAGCGCCACCGTGCCTACGAGGACTTTGCGGCCGTGGCCCGCGATCTCATCGCCCGCGGCGTCTCCACCCGTGAACAGCTGGGTATCCAGGGCGGGTCCAACGGCGGGCTCTTGGTGGGCAACATGTACACGCTCTACCCGGACCTCTTCGGTGCGGTCGTGTGCCAGGTGCCGCTTCTGGACATGAAGCGCTACACGAAGCTACTCGCTGGAGCCTCCTGGGCGGGCGAGTACGGCGATCCGGACGAGGCGAAGGAGTGGGAGTTCATCCAGACCTTCTCGCCGTATCACAACATCGATCCGCTGGCGTCCTATCCGCCGATCCTCTTCACGACGTCCACCCGTGACGACCGCGTCCATCCGGGACATGCGCGCAAGATGGCTGCGGCACTGCTGTCGGCGGACAAGAACGTGCTCTACTACGAGAACATCGAGGGCGGTCACGGCGGTGCCGCGGACAACGAGCAAGCGGCCTTCATGTCGGCCCTCGCCTATACCTTCCTCTGGAAGTCGCTGAACCAGAAGAACCCCTAGGTCCAGAGGTGGTGCGGGCCTATTCGCCCGTACTCCCTTCGCGGGCCAGGGTCTTGGCCCGGTCGAGCGCCTGGGCCTGGGTGACCTTCACGTGGGCCGGAATTCCGACGCCTTCCCAGTTCGTGCCCGAGATCGGGTTGATCGCGCGCCCGTCGGGGATGAAGACCGACAACAGCCCTTCGATGTCGTGCGTTCCGCCGGGGTGAGCGCCGCCGCCGGTGGTTTCGCCGACGATCGTGGCCCGACCGAGGTTCTTCATGTTGTAGGTGAACTCCTCTGCGGCCGAAAAGGTCCGTCCGCTGGTCAGGATATAGAGCGGCGTGTCCACCAGTTTCTTGCCCGGTGCGTAGGGCAACGTCCAGAACTGCTTGATCAGCTTCTGCCCGCGCAGCTCGAAGGAGTTCAGGTGGGTGGGCTCTTCGAAGAAGTAGGTTGAGAGCAGCTGGACCATCGACGGGCTTCCGCCTCCGTTGTTGCGCAGGTCGATGATCAGGGCATCGGTATTGGCAAGGAAACCCATGGCCGCCACGGCCGTCTCAGCGGCGATCTCGGCGGGAGCGAAGGAGCGCAGGTCGAGATAACCCACGTTGCCATCGAGGATCTCGACCTTGGCGAACCCGAAGTTGCGGCGCCGGTAGTTTTCGATTTGTCTGCGGCGTGACTCCTCGGGCGAGATCTCGACCTCGCGCTCGTCGCGCGGGATGATGCGCCGCACCCCCAGGTGCAGGTCGTTGTTGACGCTGCGTAGGTCTCTGGTCAACCGGTCGGCCAGCTTGCCGAGGGAGATGCCCTCATAAGCGCCGTCCCAGAGTTGCTGGCGTAGGTGCGCGCCGATCTCCTTGGCGAGTTCTTCGAAGATGTACTGGTCTTCGATCTTTGTGGCGAGCGATTCGATCACTTGCTCCATGCGTTCAGGTCCGAGGTCGTCGGTGGTTTCCTGTTTCGCTGTCGAAGAGACCGGGGCCGACGGCAGGGCGAGCCCGAACGTGACCAGGGCGAGACTCAAGACGCTTGTGTTTCCACTGAATGCATTCATCGAAGGACACTCTTCTTCTTCCGTACTTTGGGGTTCTCCAGCACGCGCTGTGCAATGCTCTTGCGATCGAGCTCGGCATTGGCCGCATCCATTATGGCCAGCACGTCACATCCGGTAGCCGCAAAGGCCTCTTCCTGGGCCTTGGCCATCTCGTTCCACGCCTCGTGCAGGCGCGGCATCCAGCGCCGGCCCTTGGCCGACAAGGAAAGCAACCGACGCCGACCATCGGCGGGATCCTGGACCTTGCGGACGAGGCCCGTGTTCGCCATGTCATCGAGAATTTGCACCACCGCGGGGTGGGACATGCGCACGCGATCGGCCACCTCGGTGACCGTCAGCCCGACCTCCTGCTCCAGGAGCAGAAGCGTCGAACACCAGCGACCCTTGATGGGCAGGCCCAGGGCTCGATAGATCTCGTCCGCTTCGCCCAGGAGGCGGTGCATCATGCGCTTGAAGCGGTGATCCAGGGTCAAGGCCCCGAGGGACTCGACGAAATCGCGTTTCTCGGACATTCCGTAAGGCCTTACGGAGTTTCACGGGCGCCGTTTGCAAAAACCCCGAATTTCACGGGCTCAGCGGTCTTCGCGCCGCAACCCCATCCACGAGGCGACGGCCCCAAGACCGACCATGATGATCATGTTCTGGAGCAGGAAGCCGCCCCGCGTCAGGATCGCTGTCAGCCCGAAGGGAATCATCGAGTAGACGATGATCGAGAGGCGTGTTGCCTTCAAAGCGACCCAGGCCAAGCCGACGCAGACCCCCACGAGGAACTGCGTGACGACCGAGCCGAAGCTGGCTTGCACGGCGATCAAGTCGAAGAAGGCAAACAACGCACCGGCTTCCAACCCCTCACGTAACAATCCGCCACGGCTCTTCAGGGTCAGTTCGAGCATGTGTTCCTGTTCGCGGCGCCAATGCCTCGTGAAATCGGCGCGCATTTCCGGAGCCAGGTTCTCGAACCACTCTTGGCCTTCACGTGGATCGGACAACGCGGCGATGCGTTCCCGCTTTTTCTTTCCGGACCAGTCGACCACGTCCCCTAGATCGGCCGCGGTCGCCCCTGGTGTTTAAGTTTTTCCCGGTTCGTTTGGGGTCCGATCCCCATTATGGCGCACGCTTTGGAGCAGCCTCAACTCCTTGAGACCCTGTAAGCAACACACGGAGCGAAGTCCCCATGGCGAAGTCCCCCGAAGAGATGGCAGCGGCCATGGTCGCGAACATGAAGGAGAAGACTGGCAAGACCATCGAGCAGTGGGTCAAGATCGCCAAGGGATCGAAGCTGGCCAAGCACGGTGAGATCGTCAAGTACCTGAAGAGCGAGCACGGCATGACCCACGGCTTTGCCAACATGGTCGCCTACATCTTCTTGCAAGAAGCACAAGGGCACGCTCCGGAGGGCGATGATTTGGTGATCGCACAGTACTCGGGCAAGAAAGAGGGACTGCGTCCGGTCTATGAGACTTTGATCGATGTCATCCAGAAATTCGGTGGCGACGTCGAGATTTCTCCCAAGAAAGCCTACGTCAGCCTGCGACGCTCCAAGCAGTTCGCCATCATCCAGCCTTCGACCGCCACCCGTGTCGATGTGGGCATCAACTTGAAAGGCGACCCACCCAGCGGTCGCCTGGAAGCCTCGGGCAGCTTCAACGCCATGGTTTCCCATCGCGTTCGCATCGAGTCGAAGAAGGACGTGAACGCCGAATTGAAGAAGTGGTTGAAGGAAGCCTACTCGCGGGCCTAGTTGCTCGATTGGGCGAAGGCCCACATCTTCGTCTTGGAACGTAGGTACACCGTTCCGTCGAGAATGGCGGGGGTGGCGAAGAGCTCGCCATCAAATGTAGCGGAGTGAAGAATCTTCAGCTCGTCGGCCTTGCCATCGAGAATGAAGAACGTGCCTTCTGCCGAGCCGAACAGGACCTTGTCGCCGGCCCCGATGGGCGAACTGTAATACTCGCCGCGGTCCTCGAGTCGCTCGCGGTCGATGATGGTGTCTCCGGTCTTGGCATCGAGACAGCTGATGATACCGCCGGACTTCACTAGCCAGATGCGGCCCTGGTGCAGCAAGGGCGAAGCGACGTAGGGCAAGCCACGTGAGTGGGACCAGCGCACGTGTTTCTTGGAGGCGTCGCCCTCCGCGCCGCGGGCGACAGCGACCATCAAGTTCTTGCCGGGTGCTGTGAACTGCGACACCGAAACGAACTCGGGGACTTCCCAGTAGCCACTCTGATCGCGATCGAGGAAGGCAAAGGAGTCCTTGGCGCGAGATTCGGGGACTTCCGCGGGGTAGATCTTGCCGTCCCTGTTCGTGTCGAGTCGCTTGAAGAGTACCGCCGGATCTTGGATCTCGTCATCGCTCAGATCGAGTGAACTGAACGTGGCCTCCCAGAGCGAGCGACCCGTGGCATTGGGGGTCGACCAGGCAGCAAAGTAGAGGGTGTCGTCGTCACCCGTCGGCGTCGTGCAGGGGAAGTTCGTCAAGCCATCGACGAACCAAAGCTCCTTGCCCGTACCCAGGTCGTAGGAAACGAGCCTGTGCGTTCCGCCGATGACGAGCTCGTCGCGGTCGGCGTTGCGCCACAGGAAGGGCGTGCCATGGGACTCCGAGAAGCCAAAACGGTCGATGCGCCATAGCTCGCTACCGTCCGTGGCATCGAGACCGAGGATGCCGGCTTCTGGGGATCCGTCGCGCGCGACGATCAACAGTCCATCGAACAACAAGGGAGAGGACCCCAGACCGAAGACGTGCCCCGGATCAGAGAGGCGCTTTTCCCACAGGAGCTTGCCATCAAAGTCGAGGGCGACCAGGCCATAGGTGGCGAAGTATCCGATCACCCGTTCCTCATCAGCGACCGGTGTCGGAAGCGCGGGCACGGCGTCAGGATGCATGTACTGGCGCAGCTTGCTGCTGGAGAAGGGCTTCTTCCAGAGGATCTCTCCCGTCGTGCGATCGAGAGCGAGCACGGTGCACTTGCCATCCTCGAAGCCCGTGATGAAGAGGCGTTTGCCGACGATGCAAGGTGACGAATGCCCCGCAGGGATGTCCGTGCTCCACAGGACGTTTTGATCGGGGCCGAGGGCATTCGGGATCGATGTGCTGCCGGCGACACCCAGACCTCCAGGTCCGCGAAACTGCGGCCACTCCTGTGCGTTGAGGGCGGGGGCGAAAGCGAGGGCAACCGAAAGGGAGAGTCGTAGCATCGGAAAAGGGAGGTGGGCTTGGTCTTGTGATGTGCGAACCGAACAGCCTAGGGGTTTTGCAGGTCGTCGGTCATTGAAAGGCCCTCCGCTCTCGACGAAAAGGCATGCCCGGGGGTGTTTTTTTACTCGCCGCGAGACATGGCCTTGCACCGCCCTGTTCAGGCTGGATGATTAGGGCACGACCATGAAGCTTCTCGTCACGGCAGCGCTCGGGCTCGTCCTCCTCGGGGGCACCTACTACTACTTACAGTCGCACCAGCTGGGCTCCGATTTCGAGCCGCACCGCGTACGGCACGCACCGACCGAAATCGACCTGGTGTTGATTCCGCCTGGCCGTTTCACCATGGGCACTCCCCAGGCGGAACATGAACGCGACGGTGACGAGGCTCAACATGAAGTGCGTATTTCGGAGGCCTTCTACATGGCCGAGACGGAGGTGACCGTCGCGCTCTGGAAGAAGATCATGGGCGAGGGCCCAACCACGGACCACATCGAGGACGACTTGCCCATGACCGGTGTTTCGTGGCACCGCGCGATGGAATTCGTGAGGCGTCTAAATGAACAGGGCGAGGGCGGCTGGGGCCTGCCGACCGAAGAGCAATGGGAATACGCCTGCCGCGCCGGCACGACGACGACCTTTTCCTTCGGCGACACCATCACGACCGACCAGGCCAACTACCACGGCTACTACCCCTACGCAGGCGCCCCCCGCGGTCTCAACCGCGAGCAGCCCGTACCCGTTCGCAGTCTCCCGCCCAATCCCTGGGGGCTCTACGAAATGCACGGCAACGTCTGGGAATGGTGTAAGGACCTCTACACCTTCGACCCGCTGGCCAAGAAGCAAACCTCCGACCTCGGCGCCTCCCGCGTCATACGCGGCGGCTCCTTCGAATCCCAGGCCGAATTCCTCCGCTCTGGCCATCGCGACGGCTACCCCCCCAACAGTTCCGGCTCCAAGTACGGCTTCCGCCTCACCAAGACGCACTGAAGGTGACGCGCTTCCCAACCGTGCTGCGGGGTGCATTTCGACGCCTAGCTTCCCTTCCAACACATTGTTCTCGGGGCAGAAAATCTGGATGAAGTATCTATTCGCAATTGCTCTCGGACTCGTCGCATGCACGGCGACCGGTCCACGACTCGATTCCTGGAATGACGGCGCTGCGGATGACATCACCGCCTTCGTCGCACGTGTTACCGACACTTCCAGCTCCGACTATGTTCCGCCCGCCGAGCGCATCGCCGTTTTCGACAACGACGGAACCCTGTGGGCCGAACAGCCCGCGTACTTCCAGTTGCTCTACGCCATCGACTACGTCAAGTCCCACGCCCACGAGCATCCCGAGTGGCGTACGACGCAGCCCTTCAAGGCCGCCTTGGAAGGCGACATGGAGGCTCTCGGTGCCAGCGGTTCAGAGGGGCTGTTCAAGCTCGTCATGACGAGCCACTCCGGAGTGAGTTCCGACGAATTCGCCGAGATCACCAAGGCCTGGTGCGCAACGGCGCAGCACCCCACGAAGGGAAGGCCTTTCACCGAGATGATCTACCAACCGATGGTGGAGATTCTCGAATACCTGCGAGCGAATGGTTTCAAGACCTTCATCGTCTCTGGTGGGGGTGTTCAGTTCATCCGTGCCTTTGCGGAAGAGTCCTATGGAATTCCGCCCGAGCAGGTAATCGGTTCCACCATCAAGACAACCCTCGAAGCCTCATCCTCGGGGACCTGGATCCGCCGCTCGAACGAAATCGACTTCGTGAATGACAAGGCAGGAAAAGTCATCGCCATCAACCGGATCATCGGCCGCCGGCCGATCGCGGCCTTCGGCAACTCCGATGGCGATCTACAGATGCTGCAATGGACCGCCGCCGGCGATGGAGCGCGCCTGTGCGTGCTCGTCCACCACACCGACGATGGACGCGAGTGGAGCTACGACAGGGAATCCCACATCGGACGGCTGGACAAAGCCTTGGATGAAGCCAAGCGCAAGGGTTGGAGCGTGATCGACATGAAGAGGGCCTGGAGTCAGGTCTTCCCGACGCACGAACCCTAGTTCTTCGTCAGTTCATCGGTTCCGAGGAAGCGCTGGTCCTTGTTCATGTACCAGCGCCGTGTCTTGGGGATCTTGATCCCCGAGATGTCGCTCAGCCCTTCGAAGACGATCGTCTCGCCGTCGCGCGCCGGGTCCTCTCGATCGAAACGACACCCCAGCAACTGTGACGTCTCGGGGTCGAAGTAGAAGGTCCAGATGTCGCTGCCTACCTCGGGTGAAAAGGTAGCCCGGATCGTTCGTACCGACTTGCCCTCGAAATCGGTATCGCCCACACCGGGCTCGATCTGCACGCTCGGCACGCGCAAGCACATCGGCAGTCCGGCGAGGAAGCCCAGGTAGTCCCGCCAGAAAAAGCCGCCATCGCGGGTGAGGCCCATCGACTGGCGGAGTTCCTCGCTGAGGTCCTCTTCGCCATCGACTCGCGCCCAGACATCGGGCCCCTCGACGCGGTACTCGAGCGCCGAGCCCTTGCGGTCTCCCTGTAGCGAGAACGTCCCGTCCGCGGCGATCACGATGTCGAACAGGTAGCTGACCTGCCCGTTCGGGCGCGAGCTCTTCCACGTGAAATCCATGGCCCCGCGACCCCATTGGGTATCGGGATCATGGAAACGTATCGAATGCTCCAGCAAGCCCTCGGCGCCGCCTCGACTCAGCCCCAGCGAGCTACATGAGGCCAAAACGAACAGCCCGATCAGGGCTGTGCACAGGCGGGAAATCCTCTGTCGCATCCGCAGATTCGAAGCGATCAGGGCTCCGCCGGCCAGCCTTTTGCCGGGTCTTTGGATTTTCTCGATGGCTGTCAGGACCGGAACAACAGGGCAACTCGCTTGTTCATAACGACTCCTGCACCGCACGCCATCCCTGATCGATAGCCGACTCGGTCGTGGCCGAAGCCCCGGCGTCGGAATTGGCGATCGCGATCCGTCCGCAGCGCCTACGACCCCGGACCCACGGCTTGTCCTCGTCCGCAGCATAGTCCGGCTCCCACAGCAGATCCGGGCTGTAGGCGTACCCATGGGGCCAGCGGTTGACGGTGATGGCGTGGATGTCGCGTCCCGCATCGAAACCAGCCGACGACAGAGCCTGGTCGAGCTGATCGCGAACGTGGTGCTCGAAGACGTCGAACGACGTGCTCAAGAGCCTTCGTCTTGCCTCCCGCCACTGCTCCGGTCCCCGAATGTCCGGCGAATGGTGTACGTGGCACATGTGGAGAATCATCGGGTCGTCCGGAGTCTGGGCGTGCTCGTAACCGCCCAAAGAGACCGGATAGTCCAGCTCGACCTGTTTGTAGAATTCGTTGGTGTAGTACACGAAATCGAGACCCAGTTCGGCGAACGGCCGCCAGTTCGGAACAAGAATTTTGACGTAGCAGAGCGGCACCTTGACCGCATAGGAAAGAGCCTCCCTCTGCGCGTCGGGTAGATCCGGGCACAGAAATGGAATCGCTGCGTTGTAGCAGGCCATGATGCATTTGTCCGCGCGAATCGTATGGGCCTCGCCGCCGTGCACGAACGTGACGTCGACCGCCTCGGAGTCCTTCGTATGCGCGGCCTGGACGACCGTGCTGTTGAGCCGAATCCGAACGTCGCCACCTCGGTCGAGCTTCGAGTAGTCGATCCGCGATGTCACGACGTCTTTCATCGTCGAGCCCGGTACCGCCTCCGGGATCAGCGCCCGGACGAGAAGCCGGGCCACCGAAGCGTTGCCATCGGGGAAATGAAAGATGTAGGGCTCGTCGCCGCGTTGTCCTTCGCGCTTCAGCGTATGGTCCAGTCCGGGCATGCCGCCGTCGTACGACTGCACCGAAGTTGCCGGGATCTCGTCGGTGCCGACGCACCAATAGCTCATTCCCCAACGTCGAAACATGGCGAGAACCTGCTCGTCGACCTTGACGTAGTCGCGCAGGAACGCCTCGTAGCTCACACGCCGCAGCCTCTCGTGCTTCTCGTTTTGGGATAGACCGGGGAGATAGTCCTTTGCCTCGGTCCACAACCGAACGAGATCCTTCTTCGCCTGCTCGTTCATCGGCGTCTGCGCCGCGAAGTCCGCCCAGGGGATCTTGTTGTAGCCGACGACGAGTTTTCGTTCACCGTAGGTCGCGGCGTCGAAAACGATGCCTTTGCTCAACCCCATGGAAGCGTAGAGCTTCTGGTCATAGGCCTGATAGAACTCCTGCGTATCGATTCCGATATCGACCAGTAGATCCTTCGCGACACGACTATAGGACGAGGGCGTATCGATCGATTCGGTTCCGCCGTAGCCGATCCGGGTCTTGCCGTCGATGCGGAACTCGTTGCGTTTGGCGTGACCACCGAAGTCGTCGTGATTGTCGAGGACGAGCACGCGCGAGCCCGGTCGGCTCTGGCGATAGAAATGTGCTGCCGAGAGTCCGCTGATGCCGCCACCGACGACGACGAGATCGTAGTGCTCTTCGGGTTCGGCGACCGGCCAGCTCGTGCCCGCCACACGCGCGTGCATCGTTTCCCAGGAGCCGTCATGGCTTCCGCGCAGGCCGCTGAACGCCGGAGGGTAGTAGTCGGCCCCCAGGGTGAACCGAGAAGCTTTGGGGAGGCTCGAACACGCACCAAAAAGGGAGGTGCCGATCGCAACCTGCGTGCCGTTGAGAAAGTCGCGTCTCGTGATGTGAGTCATATCCTCATCTACCTATGACACCCGCGACCAGCGCTGACGGTCCTACACATATGCGGGTTCGATTCACTCACCAACACTACCGTCGCACCCGCGCTACGCCAATCACGGGTGTTGGTGCACGAATCCCTGGGCCGACAACGCTTGGAAGGCCTCTCGGAGCCATTTTCTGTCCGGGGCTGCTACGCGCCCGTCATCTGAAGTCCCAGAGAGCTGAGGCGTTGCTCGCCTGCAATGCCCTGAACCGGATGTTCGAACTCGG
>CBFIHP010000002.1:0-121681 GCA_965662355.1 Planctomycetota bacterium
CGATGCCCAGGGTGAAGGGGCACACGTCGGTCAGGACGACATCCTCGACGGCCTTGTCATCGCGTATCAGGGCCGCCTGTACCGCCGCCCCAAGGGCCACCGCCTGGTCGGGGTCGACATCCGTGCGTGCCGGCTTGCCGAAGATGTCCTGTACGAGCGTGCGCACGACCGGCATGCGCGTGGCACCGCCGACGAGCAGCACGTCATCGATGCTCTCGACCGACTTGCGCGCGTCCCGCAGGGCGCGTTCGATCGGGGTACGCAAGCGCTTGATGAGGCGCGAGCAGGTGCTCTCGAAGATGGCGGCATCGAGGGTGAGCGTCTCGGAGTCCTTGCCGATCTCGCCCTCGCTGGTGGGCATGCGGATCACGGCCTGCCCGTCCTCGCCCAGCTTGCGCTTGGCTGCCTCGGCCTCCTTGCGCAGGCGTGCGACGAGTAAGGGCTCCATGACTTCCGCCTGTTCCAGCATGCGACCGGAGCGTTCCAGGACGTAGGCCATCAAGGCGTCCGAGAAGTCTTCGCCGCCCAGGCGGCTCTCGCCGGCCGTCGAGAGAATCTCGAGCGTGCCCTCGAAGATCTCCATGACCGTGACGTCGAAGGTCCCGCCACCCAAGTCGAAGACCAGGAGCAATTTCGAGGCGTCCCCGTCGCGAAAGCCGAAGCTGAGCGCTGCCGCGGTCGGCTCGTTGACCACGCGCTTGACGTTCAGCCCCGCCAGCTCGACGGCGTTGCGTGTCGCGCGCCGCTGGTTCTCGTTGAAGTACGCGGGCACCGTGATGACCGCCTCCTGGATCTCCTGTCCGAGGGCGGCCTCCGCATCCAGCTTCAATGCGCGTAGGACGAGGCTGGAGAGCTGGGGAGCGGTGAAGCTCTTGCCTGCGATCTCGACCTCGCGTCCTTCACCCATCCAGCGCTTGAAGGTTGCCACGGTTCGCTCCGGCTTGGTCAGGGCCAGTTCGCTGGCGGCCTGGCCAACGACGATCTCACCGCTCTCGAGCAGGCCGACGATCGAGGGGGTCAAGACCTCGCCGTGGGCGTTGGGCAAGAGGCGCGGGACCCCGGAGGTGAACACGCTGCAGAGCGAGTTCGTCGTGCCAAGGTCGATGCCGATAAGGGGAGGCGTAGACGTAGTCAATGGAGGGGTGCGCTTCCGCGAGGGCCGGGACGGCGGGAGGGATTATAGGGTCGGGCAGAGCGAAAGTGCCGCCGATCCTTGGCAGGGTGGGCGCTCCGAGCGCATGATGAGCCGTCTCCATGGTCCATCTTTCGAAGATCTACACCAAAAGCGGCGACGATGGCTCCACCGGGCTGGGCGATGGAAGTCGACGTCCCAAGCACGATTTGCGCGTCGCAGCCTACGGCACGGTGGACGAGACCTCCGCCGTCATCGGCGTCGCTCTGGCCCATATCGTCCACGACGCCGCGGAGAAGACGGACTCTGCGGATGCCCCGGAGACCTCGTCGGCGATCCAGGTGCTCTTGCGCCGGATTCAAAACGATCTCTTCGACGTCGGCGCGGACCTGTGCGTGCCCGGCGAAGGGGGTGAGAAGCTGCGTATCCAGTCCGTCTACACGGAGAAACTCGAAGGCTGGATCGATGAGTACAACGCTCGGCTCACTCCCTTGAACACCTTCGTTCTGCCCGGTGGCGAGCCCCTCGCCGCGTACCTTCACCAGGCTCGCACCGTATGCCGGCGCGCCGAGCGTTGTGTCTGTCGTCTGGCCGAGGTCGAGACGGACGAGCTGAACCCCGAGGTCGTGCGCTATCTCAACCGACTGTCGGACCTCCTCTTCGTTCTGGCCCGCGTGGTGAACGACGACGGCCGGGCGGATGTCCTGTGGGAACCGGGCGTCACCCAGAAGCCAAGCCCATGAAGCGCGCCTTCGAACTCAGCTGGCACACGCCTTCCACCTGGGCCCCCGCGGCCCTCGAGGATCCGCTGACGCTCCTGTCCGACCACGCCCATTGCGAGATGGGGGCCACCGTTTCGGCCCAGGGCCTGATCGCTCGCTATCCGACCGAGACGAAGCTCGTCGAGCGCATGGGCGCCTTGGCGGTGGAAGAGTTACGCCACTTCAATCAGGTCCACCGCCTCATCGTTCAGCTCGGCGGAACGCTGCAGCCGATACGCACGAACGAATACGCCGAGGCGCTCGTGCGCGAGACGCGCAAGCGCAACGGTGGGCTCGTGGACCGTTTGCTGGTCTCCGCCGTCATCGAACGGCGCAGTCTGGAACGCTTCGAGCTGCTCGCGGAAGCCGCACGCACGTCGCATCCCCTCCTCGCCGCCCTGTATGGCGAGCTGGCCCCGTCCGAGGCCGGACACGCCTCGCTCTTCGTCGAACTCGCCGAGGGCGTGCACGGGAAGCGAAACGTCGAACAGCGGCTGGCGATGTGGTTGGAGGAGGAGGCGCGGATTCTGCGCGGGCTGCCCTGTGGGCCTCGCATCCATTCCGGGCCTCCGGCGCTGGAGGCCCGGAGGCTTTCCGTGTCCGCTTCGGGAGCCACGGAATAGGCTGTCGGGTCATCGACGTGACGTTGTCGCGCGCCGTTTCTCGATGAAGAGCTCCCACCCCAAACCGAAACGCCGTTGGTTGCGCTGGTTCGTGCGCGTGGCTCTCGTTCTCGCCGCGACGATCACAGGCCTCTTGTTGTATGGCGAAGTCCTGGCCCTCTTTCTGGTGCAAGCGCACCTGCGCGAGAATTATCGGGTCGAGATCACGATCGACGAGCTCGAACTTGGCTACTTCACGGGGCTTACCACGTTGCGCGGGATCGAGATCGACGGAACAGAAGCCCAGGGCTTGCCGATCCGTGCTCTGAAGAATGGCGAGCTGGTTCTCGAATACTCGCTCTGGGGAGGAATTGTCAGCGTCGACTTGAGTGCCGACGTTCTCGAACTGGATCTCCTGGGCAGCGCAGGAAACGAGGATGTGCGAGCGCCTGAGAAGAGACTGGCACTTCCGACGAGGCTTCCCCCGATCGCCATCGCCATCGGTCGGCTCGAAGCCGCCTACGGTGAGAAGCGGCTCTCCTTCGATGAACTGGAGGGGCGCGTGAGCGGCGACGGGCATCAGGAGTGGACCCTGGTAGCGTCGAAAGCACGTTGCGATCTGGGTTTCGAATCTCCCGAAAGCGCGCTTCTGTGTCGCGGCCAGTGGCACGCCGGGGCGCCGTCCATCGACAACCTGGACGTCTTCGGTATCGAGCTGGAGTCCGCTCGCCTGGATGCCGAGGCGCGCGTCGTACGCTGCGCGCGAATCGACTATGTCTTCGAAGAGGAGCGGATCGCAGCGCGGGAGATTCAGTTGCCCCTCGCCAGTGAGGGGCTGGCGAACTTCCTGCAGGACTTGCAAGCAGAGGTGTCCATCGACGTGGTCCAGGTGCCCCAGGCCCTGCGCGACCTTCCAAAGAACTTCGGGGACGTCTGGATCGAGACCTTCGAAGAGCAGAAGGGTCGCTTGACGTTCGATGGGCGCATCGGCGCTGGTCGGATCGAATTCGGGGAAGCCAAGCTCGCCACGCACTCCGGGCTCGTGAACGTGCGCGAAGGCAGTTTTCGCTGGGAAGGCCTCGACTTCCGCTCGGGGGATCTGGTGCTGGCCATGGATGTGGATCTTCCCGATCTCTCCGAGGTGGAGCGCTTCTTCGATGGACTCGTCGGCGAGTTGCGTGGAGCGCTGCACGGCAAGCTCGACGTGCGCGGCCCGCCCCTGGAGCTCGTCGGTGAAATGGACATCGAAGGCGAGGCCCTGCGCTGGGCCGGCCGGCCGCTGGGAAGCCTCGTGGCTCGGCTGCGTTTCGATGGTGATTCCATCGCTACCGAGAATCTGCGCGTGGCCCTCGATCCGGGCAACTACGTGGAACTGGACGGGAGCTATCACACGGCCACCAAGACGCTCGAAGACGTACGTCTCGAGGCGCGGCTCGAAGGGCTAGAGGCCCTGCAACTGTCCGAGGTCGAGGGCGGCGGCCTGTCGCTTGTTGCGACCCTCAACGGAGCGTTGGAGAGCCTGCAGGGTGAGGTGCAGTTGGACCTCGACGACCTGGTGTTGCGCCAACGCACTCTCCGCGAAGTGTCGCTGCAGGCGAGTCTCGCCTGGCCAGAGTTCGAGGTTCGTCAACTACGCTTCAACGACCCCCTGGGTTTCGTCGAGGTCGTCGGTAGCTCGAGCTGGGATGGGAAGCTCGAGCGTTTCGAGGCGCGGCTCGATTCGCTACGCGCGGTGCGTGGGGATGCGGAACTGCACAGCGTGCAAGTGGCGATGTTGCGAGTCGATCCGATGCAGTTCGAGCTGGGTCCGCTGCAACTCGAGGGCAGTGGCGGAACGGCGCTCGTCGAGTACCGCCAGACCGACGCGCAGAGCATGCTCAACGTGGAGCTTGAGTCGTTCGACCCCTTACCGTTGGTCGGGGCGATCCTGCCGGGGGACTGGCGTCTCGGACGCTTGACCGGAAACGTGAAGGCCATGTTCACGGAGGAGGAGTCGAGCATCGACGCGCAGCTCGCACTCTCGGGATTGGCGGCCCCGGGCGACACGACCCAGGGCTGGAACGTCGATTTCGTGACGCAGCTCGAGGAGAAGCGCCTGAGCGTGGAGCGCGTCGAGGCGCGGCACACGGAATACGGATCCCTGGGGGGAGGCGGAGAGGTTCCCCTGAGCCCCTTCGAGAGCGAGCCGCTTCCCGCGGGTGACCTGAATTTTCATCTCGAGCTGCAGGGCTTCCAGATCGCCCATCTGACCCGGCGCCTCAGTCGGGGTCTGCTCGAACTGGAAGGGCCCATGAACGGGTTCGTGAACCTGGGCGGTACGTGGGACGCTCCACTCGCTGAGCTCGAGTTGCAACATGCCGGCGTCTACTTCAAGGAGGGGCTGGACTCGATCCGTCTCGGCCCCGCTCAGCTCGACCTGCATGCCGAGCTGAGTGATCGCCTGAGCGCACGCTTCGACTTCGGACACGCGGAGCGCTTCGAGGCCCATGGCGAGGTGGCCCTGGAGGGTGGACTCGACGTCCGCCAGTTGCTCGCGGAAGGACCGCGGCCCTGGATGCAAACGAGACTCTCGGGAACGGCCAAGGTCGTCTCCCGTGGCATCGAGGATTTCATGTATCGCTACGAGGGTTTGCCGCGCCTGCACGGCGCGGCCGAGGCGAGCTTGCGCATCGAGGGCAGCCTGGAAGAGCCCGAATGGAGCGCTGCCTTGCTCCTGAAGGAGGGTGGCTTGAATCTGGGCATCGACGGTGTGCCCAGGCTGACGGCACTACAACTCGAATTGCGTGCGGATCAGGAGGGGATCCAGATCGTCGACAGCGGTGGCGCGGAAATGGGCGGTGCGCCGCTCTGGGTCCGTGGGGGGGCGACCTTTGCCGGCGGCCTGCAACTCGACCTCAGACTGCAGGGCGAGGAGGTGCTTTTACGACGCGTGGGGGGCATGAAGCTTCGCGCCGACATCGACCTCGGGATTCAGGGCGGCCTCGACGCGTTGCAGGCCACGGGCGAGGTGGCGTTGACCGACTGCCGCTTCGTGCGCAACTTCGACCCGCTGTCGTTCTTGGGTCGCGAGGAGGGCAGTCTTGCCAGCGAGCGTGGTTTTGTTTTTGAGATCAGCGACTCCGGTCCATTGTCGACGGCGGTCTTCGACCTTGCCGTGACGTCGAAAGAGCCCTTCATGCTGAAGAACAATTTTGTCAACGGCAGCCTGCGGCCGGAGCTGGCGCTGATTGGGAGCGGGCTCTTTCCCGAGCTGCGCGGCGAGATCTACATCGACTCCACAGGGGTCAAGTTGCCGGGTGGTCGATTCGAGGTTCAGGCTGGAACGATTCAATTTCGCCGCAACGAGCCACACTTGCCGCACATCGAGCTGTCCGGCGAAGCCTTCGTTCAGGGCTATCGGATCGACGTGCAAATGAGCGGTCCCGTCGGCGACGCGGAGCTCTTCCTCAGCTCGAATCCGCCCTTGCCCAACGAGGACATTCTCGTCCTGCTCTTGACCGGTCAGCTACCGGAAGGAACCACCGGGCAGGAAGCCGTGCGTCTCGTGGCTGTTTATCTCGCACAAGACCTTGTCAGTCGCTGGTTCTCGGACGAGTCGACCGAGGATTCGGAAGGCCTCGAAGCCTTTGCCGAGCGCTTCGACTACTGGAGCGGCGTCGATCCGATCCGAACCGGAATCGAAACCCATAACGTCAGCCTGCGCCTCTCCTCGGATCCGGACGCCAAGCGGATTCACTCCCTCGTCGGCGAGCAAGATGCCTTCGAGGACATCAACCTCGGCTATCGCATCCTCTTTCGGTTGAGGTAGGGATGCGGATCCTCCTCGCCTGCCTGCTCTTGGCGAGCGCCTGCCAATCGGCGCAGGCCAAGCTGCCCCCGCAAGCTCCCATGGGGATCGAGCGCGTGTTGGACATCGAAGGAACCAGTGCTCTGACACCAAAAGAGATCATGGAGATCATCGTCGAGGAGTACGCGGTCTTCTTGGTCGAGGGCAAGAAGTCCAGCGTCGACGATGCTGCCTGGGCTCTGGAGCGCCACCTGCGTGGGCTCGGTTTCCCGAAGGCTCGGGTGCGCTACGAGTACGAGCGTTTCGAAGATGGCGCAGCAAGGGCGAAGCTGATCGTCGAAGAGGGGCCGCGCACCTTCCTGGATCGCATCACCTTCGTGGGGGTCGTCGGGCTCGACGCCCAGGAGCTCCTCGAGAGTTTTGGCGAACGCCGCTCGCTCCTCGGGCACAAGCGTTGGTTCGTCGAACGTGAGGTCAAGGCCAAGATCACGAGCATCGCAAGCCACTATCGCACCCTGGGCTTTCTCGAGGTGCAGGTGGAGGAGCCGAAGCTGGAGTTCCACGACAACGATCAGAAAGTGAACCTCACCGTCACGGTCATCGAAGGGCCGTGTTTCTACGTTCGCGAGGTTCTGTTCAGCGGTGTCGGGGACGAACGCCTTGCAGCGTTGGAAGCCCTGGCTGGGAGTGTGATCGGCCAACCCCTCGTGCCGCGCTCGCCACACATGCTGCGTTCGCGCATCGTGGGCGAGTACGCCCGCCAAGGGTATCCCGACGCCGAGGTCAGCTTCGAGGTCCTGCGTGAGGAATCCAGCTTGGATGCGGAGGGGAAAAAGGGCCGCGATGCCGTGCTGCTCATGAGCGTCGAGGAAGGAGAGAAGGTGCGCATCGCGGCAGTCAAGATCCGCGGCAACGAGAAGACGCAGGAGGGCTTCATCCAGTCTCGACTCGAATTTGTTGCGGGGGACATCTACGACGCGAATGCCGTGCAAGAGAGTTTTCGCGAGCTGTACAGGAGCCGTCTGTTCCGCAAGATCGACATCCGCATGGAGGGGGATGGGCCGTCGCGTGACCTGATCGTCGAGGTCGAGGAGCTGCCTTCCATCGAAGCCTGGATCGAACCGGGTTGGGGCTCCTACGAGCTGGCGCGCGTCGCAGGCGGAATCCGCAACCGCAATTTCTTCGGGAAGGGATGGGCCCTTGCACTCGAAGGTACGGCTGCCGTGCGGGCCCAGGAGCTGATTTTGAGCCTGAGGGATCCCTTTTTCTTCGGGACACCGGTCGCCGCCACGTATTCGTTGTTCGGCAACCGGCGCACGGAGCCTTTCGCAACCGGTGAAGTTGGTGTGGGGGTGGATCTCTCTCGCGATTGGAACCGCTACTGGAGCTCGTCCCTGGGTTACCAGTATCGCAAGACGGATCTCGAGGGAGGGGGCTCAAGCGCTGAAGTGGACATCTCCTCCATCATCTTCACCACGAGTCGCGACAGCCGCGACGAGATCTTCATGCCAACCCATGGCGCCCTGAATCGGGCCTCGATCGAGTGGGGTGCGCCGGAGATCGGCTCCGAGCTGGACTTCTTTCGTTTGCGCTACACCCAGAGTTTTTTCCGTTCCGTGACGCCGACGACGGTGGTCGGCTTCTCGGTACGTGGCGGCTTGATAACGCTGCTGAGCGGCATCGAACCCATTCCACGCCAGGAACTGTTTCTGAACGGCGGGGAGAATACGGTGCGTTCGTTCGAGGAGGGCGAGCTGGGCGACAGCCTGGCCAACGGCGACCCTGCGGGTGGGGAGGCCTTCAGCGCCACGACCCTCGAACTGCGCCAGCGTGTGACGCGCGGCTTCGATGGTGCGCTCTTCGTCGATGCCGGCAACCTGGAGCAGGAGGCGCAGGACGCTTTCGAGTTCCGTGGTCTTCGCTATGCCGTGGGCTTCGGAATACGCTATCTGTTACCCATCGGCCCGTTGCGCCTGGACTTCGCCTGGAACCCTGACCCGAACGCCGACGAGGATGGCTTTCAACTTCACTTCTCCGTCGGCCTGCCTTTCTAGAACATGCATCTGCGTGCCCTGATCCTCTCGAGTCTGTTGGTGGCCTGCGCGCCGGAAGTACCGGGGCCGCGCAGTGTGCTCGTCATCTCGCTCGACACGGCACGGCGCGACGCCTTCGGGTTCATGGGCAGGTCGGATAGCCCCTCCCCGAACCTGGACAAGCTCGCCCGCGAGTCGGTCGTCTTCGAGGAGGCCTACACGAGCGCGCCCTTGACGTTGCCGGCCCACGCATCGCTTCTCACCGGGCTGTACCCCGCCAGTCACGGACTGCGTGACAACGGTGCGGGACGCTTGCCGGGCGCGGCGGAGACCCTGGCGGAAAGCCTGGGGCGGGTCGGTTGGCGCTGCCGTGCGGCGGTGTCCGCCTTCGTGCTGGATCCGTGCTTTGGACTGGACCAGGGTTTCGAGAGTTTCAGCGCGCCGCCGCGCGAGCCGAATGCCATGGAGATCAACGTCGTGCAGTTGCGCGCCGAGGAGATGCTCGAGCGAGCGCTGCTCGATCTGGACGAGCTGGCGGCGGGTGAACAGCCCTTCTTCTACTGGCTGCATCTCTACGATCCCCATGCACCCTATGACGCTCCCGGAACGACGGAGGCGTCCGTGCGCTCCGGCATGCGTGAACGCGAGCTCTACGACGCGGAGATTCGCTATGCGGACCGACAACTCGGGCGACTGTTCGAGCGTTTGAAGCGCCTCGGTCTCTGGGACCAGCTGGTCGTCGTCTTCACCTCGGACCACGGGGAAGGGCTCGAGGACGGACACGAGGCGACCCACGGGTTCTTCGTGTTCGACGAGACCATGCGCATCCCCCTGACCCTCAAGCACCCAGACTTCGAAGCGCGGCGCTTCGCCCATCCGGTTTCGATCGTCGATGTCACGCCCACGGTGCTTTCCTCGCTGGGGTTGGTTCTGGAGCACGAGCGTTACGACGGCATCGATCTCGGGCCGCTCTTGCGTGGCGAGCCCGGGACGGAGCGGCTGCTCTTGATGGAGAGCTATCAAGCCTACGTCGGCCACGGCTGGTCACCGTTTCATGCCGGTGTGCAGGGCTCCATGAAGTACATCCGCTCCCGACGCCACGAGCTGTTCGACCGTGCAAAGGATTCCGGCGAACGGAAGAACCTGTGGCCGGTCGCCGACGAAGAAGCCCGCGCGATCGGTGCGAGGGTCGATGCGCGTTTCGAGGAGCTCCGGGGTCGCTTGCGCTCCGAGCATGTGCGACTGGGAGCCAGTGATACGCAGGCTTTGAACGCGCTCGGGTATGTCGGCGCGGGGGGCGGCCTCGATGCCGGCGAGCCTATCGCGTTCGAGACCCTTGCCGATGCCTACGAGAAGTATCCGCTCTACGAACGCATGCTGTCGGTCTCCCAGCAAATTGCCGCCGGTGACGTCGATGGAGCCCTCACCGAGCTACGCGTTCTGTGCAAACTGGAACCGAACAACCCCGCCTTGCTGGAGCACCTGGGCGAAATCCTCGTCTTCCGCTCCAGGACCGAAGAACTGAACGAAGCCGAGCGCTGCTACTCGCGCGTCCTCGAGTTGCGACCCTCCCGCACCCAGAGCCGCCTGGGCCTCGCTAACTGCGCGCTCCTGCGCTCCGAAACCTACCGCGAGCGCATGCAAGAAGAGATGCAGGCCGGCCGCGAAGGCCCCGCCCGCGCCCTGGCAGACCAATGGCGCCCCCTGGCCACCCGTGCCGTCGAGAACTTCCGCCTGGTCCTGGAGAGCGAGCCGAATCACCCGACGGCGCTACACAACCTGAGCACCCTGCTCAGCTCGATCAGCGAAGACGCATACCTCCGCGGCAAGCGCTCCAAGGCCAAGTCCTGCCTGCGCGAGGCGCGTGAATTGACCGTGCGTTTGATCGGCGAACTCGAACTGAGCGACCCCCGTCGCAGCGGCTACGAACAGACCAAACGCCTGCTGGAAACCCGCCTACGCCAGCTCCCCTGACCAGGGCTCAAGAACCGGGGTGGGCGTTAGGGGCGCCGTAGGGTGTGGGAGCGGTTGGCGCTCAACGTTCCGAAGGAATGGGACGTGCCGTCGGACCAGATCACGTGGACTTCGATGGCTTTGGAGCTGGAGCCGAGGCCGAAGTGGGCTCGGGGGTCGTTGCTGGAGCAATAGCTGTAGCCAGGTTGGATGTGGCGCCAGCGCCGGGAGCTCTTGGGGCCGATGGCGACGCGGGCTCCGATGGCGTCCCCGCCGCTGCCTTCGAGGACGCGGATGCGGATCCAGTTGGCGTTGGAGCCGAGGGTATTGCGTAGCAGCTTCAGTCGCGATCCGTTTTCGAGCAGAGCCACGTCGATGTCGCCGTCGTCGTCGTAGTCGCCGAAGGCAGCGCCACGCGTGTTGCCGTAGACCGGGGCCGCGAGTCCGCAGCCGGGTATCTCCTGGAAACGGCCGTTTTCGAGGCCGCGCAGGAGCAGGTTGGGCTCGGCATAGGCATCCATGGGGCGGAAGAATGGTCGGCCGGCCGCGACCCGTCCGTTGGCGACGAAGATGTCGTCCAGTCCATCGTTGTCGAAGTCGCCAAAGCCGACGCCGAAGCCCGTGTACTGCAGGCTGGGCGCGGCCAACCCCAGGCTGATGGTCTCATCGACGAAGCCCCCGCCTTCGTTCAGGTAGAACGTGTTCGACTGGGCGTTCAGGTGGGTCATGAAGAGATCGAGATCGCCGTCGTTCTGGAGGTCGTGGGCCACGACTCCCATGCCGGCCTCCGCCACGCCGTTCATATTGACCGCACAGCCGGCGATCAATGCGTCGTCGACGAAGGTGCCGTCGCCCTGGTTGGCCCAGAGGCGATTGGCCATCAAGTCGTTGGCGACGTAGATGTCGACGTGGCCGTTGGCGTCGAAATCACCGACGGCGACACCGAGCCCGTTGCCGAAGCCGGTGATTCCAGCGACCTGCGTCACGTCCTGGAAGCGTCCCCCCCCTTCGTTGCGATACAGAACGTCCTGGGCCGGGGCGTTGTAGTTCTTGGGGCTGCAGTAGTCGAGCGCGCTGTAGATCGTGCTGCAATCGATCTCGCGCGCGGCGTTCCAGTTCAGATAGTTGGTGACGAAGAGGTCGAGATCCCCGTCGTTATCATGGTCGAGAAAGACCGTGCTGGTGCCCCAGCCCTCGTGGGCGGTCCCGCTCGACAACGAAGCGTCGATCAGATGCCCGTCGTCGTTGCGATAGAGCGTGTTGGGCCCCAGGTTCGTGACGTAGAAGTCCGTATCGCCATCGCCATCTGTGTCGCCGGCAGCGCAGCCCATACCGTAGCCGGGATCGCCTCCCCCGCGGGTTTTCGTCACGTTGGCGAACGTACCATCGCCCAGGTTGTGAAAGAGAGCATTGACGCCGTCCTGTTGCAGGATGTCGCCGGACTGCACGGCGTACAGATCGAGCCGTCCATCGCTATCGACATCGAAGAAGGCCAGGCCGGCTCCCACGGTTTCGGGCATCCAGAAGCGTCTCTCGTTCGCGTAGCGATGCTCGAAGTCGAGCCCGGCCTCGACCTCTTCGAACCAGGCGCTAGGCGGTGCCTGGAACTTCGGCGCCGTTTCGGCTGCATGCTCTCGAGCAGGCTTCGATGTGGCCGCCTGATCGCCTCCGCAACCGAAAGAGAAGAGGAGCAAGAGCAGGACGGGCCCGATGTGCTTCGGCGTGAAGCTATGCATCATGATCCGCGCTTGCGCTCTTCGATATCGCCGGCCATCTGGTTGACCTGCGGGTTGCCCGGAGCGATGCGCTTGGCCGCGGCGAAGGCGGCTTCGGCTTCCTTCATGCGCCCCTGGAAGAGATGCATACGGCACAGGTTCAGGAGCGCGGGCAGGTGGGCGGGGTCCAGGCGGATAGCCTCCTCGAAGGCGCCCATGGCACTGGCGAAGTCCTGCATCGAGGCGCACGTCTCGCCCAGGAGGTTCTGTCCGTCGGCGGTCGCCCCGAGCTCGAGACTGCGTTCGAGTGCGGCTCGCGCCTCGGGCAACTTGCCCATGCGCGAGAGCACCTGACCGAGGATCATCTGCGTGCTCCGATGTTCGGGAGCGAGCGCAACCGCCTGCTGGGCATCGGCCAGGGCTCCCCGCAGGTCACCCACGTCGAGGCGCACGGCCGCCAGGTTGATCAAGGTCGGGAACTGCTTTGGGTCGAGCTTGTGGACCCGTTTCAAGAGCCCGAGGGCGCGTTGGTCCTGACCCAGGCGTCGATACCCCGAAGCGAGGTTGTTCAGGACATCGGTGTTGTCGGCGTAGGCCGCGGACAGCTCTTCGAGGACCTTCACCGCCTCGGTGTTCTTGCCGCTCTTGAAGAGCACGAGGGCGCGTTCCATGCGCGTCCCGTAGCCGACGCCCAGCTCCTTCTTGAGCTCGTTGAACTCGTCAGGGAGATATCGGATCTTGCCATCGACCCCCAAACCCAGTTCGCGCCGGGCGTCGTCCCGTCGGCCCAGCTCACGATAGCTGAGGCCCAACAAGTAGTGGGCGGAGCGATACCCTGGGTCCAGGGCAACGGCCTTTTCGAGATCGGTGACAGCATCGTTGTACTGCTTCAAGTGATAGCGCGCCCCGCCGCGTCCGACAAATCCCTCGGCCTGGTTTGGCTCCAATCGAATGACCTGGTCGAAGTGAACGATTGACTCTTGCGCCTGGCCGTTCTGTAGCAGTGCGTCTCCAAAGCGGTGGCGATACGTGGCCGACGTCGCGAGTTTCACGGAGAGCGTGTCGTAGAGTTCGAGCGCTTCTTCCAGAGCGCCGAAGTTGTGCATGGCGATGGCGCGATGGAAGGGCCAGCGCGAATCGCTCCCGTCGAGTTGGGCTGCGTTGGCGAACGATGCGGCTGCCTCCGACCACATCTTGTTGGCTTCGTAGGTGAGCCCCAGTTGGCCATGGGCGAAAGCGGAGCCACGATCGCCTTCGACTTCACGGATCTTCTCGTGCAGCAGGGTCAAGGCCGACGGATCGATGCCCGCGGCATTCGTGGGCTGCACCGGAGCAGGGCCCGCAGGCCCGCAACCCGCGAGCACCAGCCATGCAAGAAGCAGGGGGGACGCGCAGTTCATCGCACGAGGGCACGAATCAACGGATCGGGATCCGCGCCCATGTCGGCCAGATGCGAGCGAAGGGCGGGTTGGTCGCGCGCGAGCTTCACGAGCGAACGAACCGTCTGACGTCGCAACGCTGCATTCGGGTGCGTGAGATTGCTGGCCAGGCTCTCGTGCTGATGGGCGAGCCCGAGCTGGCCGGCCGCCCAGGCCGCGGCGATGCGAACCTCGAGGCTCTCACTTTCCGCGAGCTCGGGCCAGGAACGCTTGACGCTCTCGGGGTCCGCATGGGTCGCAGCCATGATCGCTTCGCGTTGCACCAGCGTGTCTTGCGAGCCGAGGGCCTTGCGCAGGAAAGCCGCATCCCCGGCCTGCTCCTCGAAGAGCGGCGTCAAGGATGTGCCTTCCGGTGTCAGCCTCTTCCCGAAGTCGGTCACATCCATCAACACGGAGACGGCGGCATCGTAACGCAGAACACGTTCGCCGATGTAGACCCCATCTCCAAGGAGGTGAACGGAGGCGCGGCTGCCGTCGCTCCAGGTCGCCATCAGCTGATGGCCCTCGTCGCCGAAGCAGAGCGTTCCGCGCGCCGTTCCATCGACACTCATCTGCCACGTGGACGACAACAAGGCCTTTCGAAGCGAGGCGTTGGTCCTGGGCTCCTCTCCCAGGAGCGTCTCGATCTGGCTTTCGAATTCACGTCTCAGTTCTTGGTGCTCCTGTCCCGTCGCCGGACCCGCGAATCCCGAGTGGATGGCGCGGACCTCACCGTCCGCCGAGAGGAAGATTGTCGTGGGATAGGAACGTACGCGGTCAAGGACCCCCAACGCGTCTGTCGCATCAGCCTTGTCGGCCGTACCCGCGACCAGCACGGGATAGGGGATCTCGTGGCGCTTCTTGAAGATCTCGACCTGTTCGGCGTCGCGCTCGAAGTCCCCGGTCAGCTCGTAGGCGAGGGCGATGATCGAGAGACCCCGTTCGCCATAGCGTCGATGCAGCTCGACGAGATAGCGCGCTTCGTCGTGGCAGTTGGGGCACCAGCTGCCGAAGACCTGCAGGAGGTAGGCCTGGCCGCGGAACTCCGGATCCCCGAGGTTGCGCAGTTTGCCCTCGGTGTCGGGATAGACGATGTCGGCCAGCGAAGCCCGATCGACCCATGTCGTCTGTCGAAAACCATCGACGGGCTGCACGTCCTCCGAGCGTCTCGCGGTCCAGGACTCTTTCCACCAGTTTCCGGAACGGAACTCGCCTTGCAGGGTGCCGTCGGCAAGCAGCTGGGCCCGGAAGAGAAACGCATGGGCACCATCGAAGCACGACAGGGTGAGGTCCGCGCCGGTGATGTGCCCCGACAGATAACGATAGTCACCTGTCGCCGTGAGGAAAGTCCCGTAGAGCTTGTTGGACGCGACCTCCTGTTCGAAGATGCCAAGCGCCGGAAGATCATCCGATTCGAAATCGACCGCCCAGCGCCCGGCAACGTTCTTGGGCAGGACGGCCAGCATGGGCCGCGGGGGCAGGGCCTTGCCACGGCGCGCGGCGAAGGGCACCTCCGCGATCTTGTCCTTACCGCGCACCTTTCGCCACGTACCGCGATACTCCTCGCCCTCTTTGCGCGCATCGATCACGGAATCGTAATGGGGGATCGAGATGCGCAGTTGCTCGTCGTTCCAGAGGACATCGTCGATCGGGATGCGCTCGGGCTCGTTGATCAGATAGACGCGCCAATCGTCACCGCGCTTCTCGAACTCCAAGCCGAACCCCAGGGGGCCGCCGTCGGTCTCGAGCCAGGCGAACCAGAGGTCCGCATCGCCGTCCTGTGCCGCGAGGAGACTTCCGTTCAGAAGCAGCGCGCTGAGAAAACAGAGGAGAAGGCTTCGCATGGGGGCTCCGGATCCGCCAATGTGGGGGCGATCGAGATCATTGCAACATGACTGCGAGCTCCCGTCACGTCATCGCCCGCCGGACCCTCGTCGAGGGCCGCGTCCAGGGCGTCGCCTTTCGCTGGGCGACGCGCGACAAGGCCCTCGAGCTGGGCATAAACGGCTGGGTACGCAACCGTATGGACGGTTCCGTCGAGGTCCACCTGGAGGGGTCCGAAGCGTCGCTCGAGCCGATGCTGGCCTGGTTGCATCAGGGACCGAACATGGCGCGTGTTCGTAGCGTGCAGACGAGCCCGGCCGAGACGGAAGGGGCTACGGATTTCGAGATCCGGACGACCGACCACTAGGACGGCTCGGCGCTCTTGGTACCGGGCTTCAGGGGTCGAGGCGTGCGTGGGCGCCGTCGCAGAACGGTTCGCCCCCGCTGCGCTTGCAGTTGCACCAGGCAACACGCTTCGTTTGCTCGATCTTGACCTCCAACGGCTGGTACGCGGTCCCCGCATGGGAGCCGTCACAGAAGGGCTGGGTCGCGGACCGGCCGCAGCGGCACCAGTGGTAGGTACCGGGTTGGACTTCCTCGACCGTGGGCATGCGCTGGGGGATGGGGCGATCGTCTGTCATGGTTCGGTGATTGTAGGAAACGACACCCGCGTCTGCCCCTTCTTGTCGCGCTGCTAGTCTGCTTTCCTCCGTTCTTTCCCTCACACCGAGGTCATTTCGATGAAGACGCCTTTGTTTGGTGTGCTCGCCACGCTTCTCGTCGTGAGTGCCGCTTCCGCCCAGAGTCCGTGGAAGAAGGGCCAGCCCCTGCCCCCGTTGCGTTTGCCCACGGTCACGGGCGAGAAGACGATCGATCTCGCCCAGCTGCGTGGGAAGAAACTTGTCTTGATCGAGTTCGCCTCCTGGTGAGCAGGTTGTCGTTCTAGCGTGCCGGTCTGGCACGAAGTTCTCTTGCCCTGGCGTGACGACGATCTCGTGCAAGTCATCGGCATCGCACAAGAACAACACCCCGAGCGCACCGAGCTCTACTCGCTCTGGCAAGAGCTCGACTGGCCGATTCTCTGGGACCCCTTCAACATCACCGGTTCGTCGGCGGTGCCGAATTACATCCTCGTCGACGAGCACGGCATCGTGCGCTCGACAAGGGCGCCCAGGGGCGAGGTGGAGAGCTTCCTCGAAACCGAATATCCCGCACCGGCGAACACAAGGGCGGTCCAGGCTTCGGCCTCGCGTTTGATCGAGCTCTCGATCACGAATCCGGATCCGAAGAGTCACGAGGCGCAGCATCTGAACGCCCTCAGCGATCTCATCTGGCGCGTCCCGGGTCGCATGCAAGCCGCGCTCCAAACCCTCGAGGAGCATGCCTACGAACGTGCCGACGACCCGCTCCTGGCCTTCCATGCCGGAGTCGCGCGTCGCCTGCGCTACGACTCGCCCGATACGCAACCCCACGACTTTCAGGCGGCCATCGATCACTGGACCCGGGCGCTTTCGATCGATCCCAATCAGTACATCTGGCGCCGACGCATCCAGCAGTACGGACCGCGGATGGACAAGCCCTATCCCTTCTACAACTGGGTGGCCGAGGCTCAGGAGACGCTTTTGAAGCGCGGCATCGAAGCCCCCCAACTGCGCGCGGCGTTGACCCCCGCCGAGCTCACCAAGCAAGGCGGCTGGCGCGCCGCACCCCGGGGCACGACTCCGGAGCCGGACCCCGAGGATCGCATTCTGCGTGATCGGAAGAACTGGATCTCGGTCGAGACGGCCGTCGCCTTCGATACCTCGAAGAAGAAACGGATCGCAAGTGTGCATCTGGCCCTGCGCCCGGCGAAGGAACCCTCCGCCCACTGGAACAACGAGTCTGGCCCGATGCAGATCTGGCTCGAGGCTTACGAGCTGCCCGAGGGCTGGAGCGTCGATCAACCCTTGATCGAGTACGAAGCGCAAACCGAGGAGATCACCTCGCGGGAGCTCCGCCACTTCACCTACGAGATCGAGCTCCCCCCAGGAACCGAGGACGGCATTCTGGATGGATACGCGCTGTTCTACATTTGCGAGGACGCGGAGGGTCGCTGCCTCTACATGCGCAAGGATTTCTCGATCGAGGTCGTCGTGCCCTGAACGTGAGCGCGCCAAAAAAAATGACGAGCTGGGCAGGGGTAGGGGCTGCCCGGCTCGTCACAGGGAGAGACGAGGTTGTTCTTTGTTTTGCGTCGCACTGCGACGCTCGATTCATTCAAAAGTAGCCCGTGCCCGCCCTGGGGGCGGGGCTTCTCCAAAAAGAATACCGGGCACTCACTGCGATGGGGAATCAGACTCCGGCCCGGACTGGGCGGTACGAAACACGAAGCGCTGATAGAACAGGGAAACGAAGAGCAACGCGAAAGCCAGAGCCGCCAGAGAACCGACGCGATAAAGTCCCTCGAGATGCCCGAGGTCGTGCAGGAAGGCTTTGCCCAGGGTGACGATGAAGAGCGCCAGGCTGGTCCACCGCAGGCCGCTCTGATGGCTCCACGCACCGAGGGACAGGAGCGCGACGGCGTAGAGGCCCCAGGCGATCGAGAGGGCGAGATCCTGCTCCGGCGGGCGGTCGCTGAAGAAGCGAATGTAGGTCGAGGTCTCGAAGACGTTGGAGACGACCAGGTTCAACCAGAGAAAGATCGTCACGATGCAAGCCAGGGCGGGGCCGACGCGCGTCTGCTTGTCGAGCAGGCGCAAGAGGGACCCTTGCTTGCCCTTGTCGAAGAGGGAGGGCGTGTGTGGTGCATTCGTCCAGGCGACCAGGGCAAAGCATACAGCCGGGACCAGGTGGAAGTAGCTGACCCACGCGCCGATCAACGCAGCACTCGTTCTGTACTGAGCGTCGTCGAGGAACGAGAAACCCAGCACGGCGAAGCCGAACGAGCTCGAAGCGAGGGCCAGAATCGGAGGGCCGGCGAGACGCAAGCGCCTTCCAACGCAGGCCAGCCCAACGCCAAAGAGCGAAAGGAAGATCGCCTCCTCCTCGCTGCCGTCGAGGATGTCGGCCAGGCCGGCGCTGACGAAGAGCAGGCTGACGCACGCCATCCAGCCCAGCGTGCGTCGTGCTTCCACAGTCGCCTCCGTGGCCAGCCCCTTGCGCAGGAGTCCGCACAGCAAGAGGCCGATGAGAGCCAGGACCCATACCACGTCGGGCTCCAGGTTCGGAAACCGGGTCTGAAAGATGGGCCAGGCGGGGACGTAGCAGAAGGCGAGGAACAGCCCAGCGGCGGTTCCCGGAACCCACGCAGCCCGGAAACGCTCGAAGCGAATCAACGGGGCGGGAAGTAGCAACACCGGAGCGGCGAGGGTCCAGAGGAGTGCCTGTAGAAGAAACTCCTCGGAGTGCGGCTGCGACAGGAGCTCTCGTTGCCAGAAGTAGAAGAGCTGGGCGCACAGGACAAGCCCGCAAACCAGAACCGTTCCCGAGCCGAGGCGCATGGCCGCGATGCACACGAGACCTCCGTAGACGAGGGCTGCCAGGGGACCCAGCCAGGGGGCGTGTTCGAAGAAGATCGGTAGTGTCACCAGCAGAGGAGCGAACACGACGATCTGGGTCCACGCTCCATGGTTCAGGGAGCGCGAGAGCCTATCCATATCGCCCATCGAGCTCTTCGCCGCACACATCCAGGCCGCAGCGAGCATGAGGGCCGAGACAAGGGCAGGCAGCGCCAACAAGAGTCGTGCATCGGGTGTCGACAGGCCTTCCGCGTTGGCCGCGATGGTCTGCACGAGACCGAACCCAAGGGCTGCACTTCCGATCGGAACGAGCCCGAGTTCGAGCTTCACGCTGTGGCGAATCCAGAAGAGCGTGCAGCCCACGAGTCCTAACCAGGGGGCCCACGGATCCAGGTCGACGACCTGGGAGCAAGCGTAGACGAGTACGAGCGTCCAGCCGCCGTTGGCCAGCGCCGCGGCGAAGAGGACCGCCTTCGAGTGTTCCGGATCGGATGTGAAGCGCTCTCCGATCAACTGCGGGATAGCGATCAGGAGCAAGCCAGAAAGAGTGAGCTCCCAGAAGGGAGCGATCGTGGTCGGGTCGGTGTGGAAGAACCACACGGTGCCGACGAAGCTGGAGGCGAGGGCAGCGCCGATCGGCAAGTGCTCGGCGCGGGGCATGCGACCCACGACGCTGGCGCCGATATTCAAGAGTCCCAGAAGCAGTGCGGTCGGCCACAGGTGCTCGCCAAGCTCCAGATCGGTACGCGTCGCGAAGTAGAAGGCGAACACGAAGCCACCGATCAGCGACCCCACCTGCGAGATCAGCCACGCCAGCCGCGATTCGCGCGGCACGCTAGCTCCCGCGAAGACGAAGAAGACAGCGAAGAGCCCGGCGATCACGAGGCCCAGGCCCATGCGATCGTCCATGCTCCCGTAGATCCAGAGCCCCTGCATCAAGAGTGTTCCGACCATGGCCAATGAGCCAACGATCGGCCAAGCGCCGCGCCGTGCGACGAAGCACAACCCGAGATCCAGGAACAGCACGTACCCGAAGAGGGCGATGGGGCGGTCCGAGCCGGTGCTCAGGAGCAACGGGGTCGCGAACCCGCCCAGGAGACCGAGCAATGCCGTGAAGAGCGAGCGATGCCGCAGCGAAAGGAAGCACGCCAGCGCCGTGACCACGCTCATGGCGGGAAAGGACACCGCCATGCTGACCAGCTCGTACAGGTGATCCGCCGCCCAGATCGCCGAGTAGAGAGCGACCACGCCAGCGCCTTCGAGGGCATTGGGCGTGAAACTGTATGCGCGCGTTCGTAGCCGTGCGGCGACGAGGATGCTCGCGATGCCAAAACCGATTCCGCTCACCACGCGCATCTCGGGTTTGATCCACCCGTTGACGAACGCATGCCGGAAAAAGAGGATCGCGGCCAGTGCCATGACGCTGCCGCCGACGACCGCAGCGCCGCGTACACCGATCCAGCGCTCCCACTCGACGCCCTGCAAGCCCCGACCGAGCTTTTCCCGCAGCCTGGCGAACTCCCCTCCGCTGGGGGAACCCTCGCTGGGTTTGCGCTTCAGGGGCTGCAGCGGGCGATCGTCCGCCGTGGAGGGACCCGGATCGAGGATCTCCTTCTGGACGGGGACTTCAGGGGCTGCGGGTTGCGGCGCTTCCAGATCCTCTTCACGTGCCTCGCTCGTCAGCGGGGCGGGGGCCGGGGTCTCGGGCAGCGGGTCCCTGCGTTTTTCACGTCGAGCCTGCTCGAGTCTGTCCAGGCGTTGATCCACAGATGTCAGATCGCGTCGCACGTCGCGCAGACGACGCAGCGTGATCACCGCCAGGATCGGCGCGCTCAAGAACGCGAGCCCGATCACGATCACAAGCAGCTCTATCAGGTCATTGAGCATGGATAGGGGCGGGAAGCCGCCTTCCAAGCCTCTCGTTTCTCGACTACCACTTCAAGAAGTCGTTCGCCAGCCATGTGCGGGGCAAGCTCCCCGCCTCCAATACCAACTCGGTGAGCGCAGCGGGATCGTCCTCCGCGGCTTCCAGCGCATCGGCCAGGAGCGCCGGGAAGAGGCCGGGAAGGCTACGCAGCTTTTTGACCGCACTCGCCGGTGACCCCGGGGCCGTGCCCTTTTCGATCTTGCGCAAGAGCGGTTTCAGCATGCTCTTGGCTCGGCGCCAGGACTTCGCCGGACCGCCGGCGGCGATGCCCTCGGAAGCCTTGCTGAGCTCGACGTTGTGACCCAGAGTCTTCGACCATTCCATGAGGATCTCGATGGCGGGCTCGGCACCTTGCTCTTGCAACAAGAGCACCGTTCCATCGATGTCGCTCAGATGATTCTCCAGGGTTTCCAGCCGGGCTTGCGCCTCGCGCACAGCCGGGAACACCGGATCGAAGTCCTTGGCCTCTTCTAGCAGCGCGAGCATGGCACCCGCGCCGGCGTCTTTCCGCTGGGTCCAGCGTTCCTTCCAGGGCTGGAGCTCCTCGAGCTTGCGTTTGGCTACCAAGTCCTCGAGCGGCCCTTCGAGAAAGCTCTGTTCGCCGGGCCAACCGACGTCCCGCGAAAATCCAGGCGCCCCTTCCCAGACGACGCGGCCATCCACGTCCATGAGCAACAAACGCGGCAGCTGGAACTTGGCGATCGAATAGTCGGAAAAGGTCCGCCCGATACCGTTCGCCGTATCCCATTCGTCCACCGCGACACTCCCGGGAAACGGGAACGACTCCAGATAGGAATCGGCTGACTTGCCGCTGGACTGTCCGCTATTGGCGTTCGAAACGATACTTACGATCTTGAGCCCGATGCCCTGGTACCTCTGCGCCAGGTCGCTTAGCCACTTGTCGACGGGAATGACGTCGTTTTGCTCGCAGCTCCAGAGCACGAGCAACTGCGGATGGGTGGCGCCTTGCTTCCAGTTGCGACGTTCGTCCTTGAGCCAGCGCGAGACCTTGGGAAAGGCAGGGCGCTTGCCGATCCAGCTCCCATCGGCCGAAGGCTCGGGATCTTCCTCCTCTTCCCAATCCATGCCCGCCTCGGCCACATCAGCGTCGGCGTCGATCCCCAGTCGCAGACGCCGGTCGATCCTGCCGGAGGGGTCGCGCGGGTTGCGAGACAGATAGCGCACGTTGCGATAGAGCGCCTTGCCCTGGCTCATGACCAGGCCGAACGAGCCCCGCAGGACGTCGCGACTGGAAAACTCCTGCGTCACGACGAACTGATCGTCGACCCACACGTCGACGGCGTTGCCCGTGACGTCGATGCGCAGCTTGTACCACTCACCACTACTCGTGCCGCCCGCCTTGGCCTTGTCTTGCACCGGGTTGTGGCGCCAGGTGTCGTAATCGCTACTCGAGTAGAAGCTCGCCAGATCGACGTAGCCCAGCTGACCATCGCCGGGGGGGTAGAGAAACAGCGCGTGAAAGGCGTTCTGTGATTTGCGACCGAAAAGCAGTCCGGCAAAGAGAACCTCCTCGCGCTTCACAAGCAGCTCGGCTTCGAACGAGAAATCACCCGAGGTGACCTCGTCCAGTCCGAGGAATTGGTAGTCGAACGAGCGTGGATCGTACTTGCCGTAGGCGCCTTTCAACTGCAATCCGTCGGAGGCGAAGGCCTGGCTCTTCAGCCAGCCGTCGAGGTTCTCCTCGTTGTACGCCAGGCGCCATTCGGCGAGTGAACGACCTTCCTTGCGCACGGCATCTTCGTACTCGATGAAGAGCTCGGGAATGTCGAGTTCGTTGCCCCAGCGCAAGGCGAGTTCCATGGCGACCATTTCGAAGTCCTGGTCGATGTAGTTGCGCACGGTCGAGCGCGCCGTGGCAGCCAGCTTGTTCTCCAGTCGTTCGAGTTGACGCAGCTGCGGGTCGAACTTGCGCAGCTGGGCGAGCACCTTGTCCGCCGCCTTCTCGTCGCCCGCCTTCTGATATCCGCGCATCGCTCGGCGCAGGAGTTTCGTGGCCCGGTCGATCTTCTTCTCCTCGACCAAGAAGTTGCCGAACTCGGCCAGGAGCCCGGAGTCTTCGGGATTCTGACTGAGTCCTTTTTCGAAGAGTTCCGCGGCGTCCGAGCGTTCTCCGCGCTTGATCGCGTACTCCGCCCACTTGAGGTAAGGCTTGGGGGCAGACAGGGCGCCGGACTGCTGTTCGCTTAGGGTGATCAGCCACTTCTTCCAGACATCGTCCAGCTGGGCGACCGTCTGCGGTAGCTCGATCGTGCTCTTGGTGCCCTTGGTCGGCGGCATCGGATTGGCCAGTACGACCTCCTCGAAGTTGGACACCGCGGTATCGCCCATCTTGCCGCCGGAGGAGTTGATGAAGTTACGGAAGGCGTGTCGGTAGACGTAGCGACCGTCCCCGGGGTCCTGGTAGTTGTATAGGAAATAGACGACGCCCCATGTCGGTGCGTACCAGGGCGGGCCCCATTCGTACTTGTTCTCTAGCACGATGCGGAATGTCGGAGCCGTGCGCGGCGTTTGACTGGGATTCTCCCGCGAGGTCCCGTCGTCCGGACCCTGCATCCAGCCGGCCTTCATCCGATTCACCAGGGGGAACAGACGATGGTTGGCGGGCAGGTTCATCTCGACCGTGCCGTTCTTGAGGATGCGGCAGCCCTCGAAGAACGAAGCCAGGCCCTCGTTCAGCCAACCGGCGGCGTTCGTGGCGAGGCCGACGAACTGGTGTGCGGCTTCGTGGAAGAGCACGCCCATCATGCTCTCGAACCCGCTGCTGACGTACGTCTCGACCGCGCTGCCCGTGAACTGCCCACCGGACCACTCCACCGGGGAGGAGCCGAACTTCAGGTACTCGTCCTTGTCGCGGAAGATCATCAAGTTGATGCGCGAGACGTTGCGCCCGTCGTCCTCCGTTCCGTAGGCGAAGAATTGGCGGTAGAAGGCGTTCATCTGCTCCATCGCTTCGCCCGCCCGCACTAGGATTTCGTAGCCGGCGTCGGTCTGGGTCACGTAGTTGTCGCGTTCGAGCTTGCCGCGGTCGGACCACTCTGCGTGTTTTGCGTCGTATTCCTCGATCCATTCCTCGGAGACGTCCGCGAAGAGATCGGGCGGCCGTGCATCACCCGCGAGGCTGGGATCGGGGGCGGACGCAAGACGCTCGATCGAGATCCGGCTCAGCTCGTTCTCCGGATCGAGGGCCAGGATGCGTTTGTGAACGGCGATGGCCGCGTGGGGCCAGCTCTTCTTCTCGTAGGCCTGCGCGATATCAGCCAGCTCTCCCTTGTGCTTCGACAAGAGAGCGATCGCCTCCTGGGCGATCGGGTCGATTCCGTACAGCTCGGCCTCGATGACCTGGCGTGTCTCTTTGTCACCCCGGGCGAGGACGAGACGCAACCAGCGATGCAAGGCGTAGGCCTGCAAGTCGGGGCTTTTCAGCGCCTTGCCGAGCTGCGCGCGCAGGCGCCAGACTTCCGTCGACTTGGGGTCGCGCTCCTGGGCCGCGCGCAGGGCCTCGTCGGCTTCGACAAGACGGTTGCGCGCGAGCGCACTCTCCGCCCTCGAGAGCGCGCGCAGGAAGGCTCCACTCTGCGCGGGCGGAGCCGCGAGGGAAGGTGCGAGCAGGAGCGGGACACAGAAGAAGAGGGCGAGGAATCGCATGGGCACAGATTATCACCTCCTCCGAGCTCCCGTCAGGCGAACCTGCGAGCGGTTGCGTCGCGTACCGCCGTAAATATCACGTAGTCACCAACCAGGGGAGGCGGGGAAGCCTTCAAGTCGTCGCGAGCTACGAAGTCGCGAGTCACCTGTGGGCTAGAAACCGACCATCACGACGCGGCCGGGATGGAGAAACCAAAGCTCGAAGCGCGGGTCGTAGTCGAGCTGCAGGGCCTCGCGCAGCGCTTGCACGTAGGTACGTCCTTGTGCGCGGTAGCCGGCGACGCGTTGTTCGAGCGTCTCTTCGTTGTCGATGACGTCGCTCTTGTAGTCGGCGATGACGAGCTCTTGCGTCTGCGGGCAACGGTAGAGCAGATCGATCGTGCCGGAGAAGAAGCCGGTGGGGACGGTATCGGCAGCGGTTGTGGCGGAGGGGGGGAGGACGACGTCGATCTCGCGGGCGAGGATGGCGTCTCCTAGTTCGAAGAACCGTTGCCAGAGTCCGTTCTCACGCATGCCCTCGAGGAGGAGTTGGGCGCGGCCCTGGGCGGGAGGGATCTCGCTCTCGGGCAGGAGTTCGGCGAGGGTGGTGGGGAGGCTCTGGAGGTGGAGGGCGAACTCGGTTGCGGGGTCGTTCTGGAGGTCGCAGAGTTCCAGGGCGCGGTGGACGGCGACGCCGACGGCTTGGGCGGCGCGGCGGGGGAGGTGCTGGGGCTGTTCTTCGTGATCGTGATCGGTGTCGTGATGGTGACCGTGTTGCTGGTGGGGCTTTTTTTCGGGGCCCGGCGTTGCCGGGGGCGGGTGACTCGCCGCGCTGGCGGAGAGGCTCCAGGGGCGGGCCTGGTGCTCTTGCGCCTCGTGACGACGTCGTTCGAGGAGCCTGGCTTGCTCGGTGACGGTGGCCGGCGTGGGGAGCCGTTCGAGGTGGGAGTCGACGAGGGCGCGTTGCGCAGGTTGCTCGTGTTCGGCATCGCCGGCGATGCCGATGGCGGAGCGAAAGAGGCAGCCGAACGCGTCTCGGTGCTCGTGCCCCGGGGGGGCCTGGCGAAGTTCCGAGAGGGCCTCCTCGAGACCTTCGCGATGCTCGAGCAGATCGGTGAAGCGGCGCGAGTAGCGCCACGTTTCACGCTTGGGTGCGGCGGCGAAGGCGCCCAGGACGACCAGGCGTTCCTTTGCGCGCGTCATGGCGACATAGAGCAGGCGCACGCGTTCGGCGGACTCGGCCAGGCTCGCTCGCTTTTGGGCTTCGAAGGCGCCGGGGCTCTTGGCCCCCAGCAAGGCGTAGGCGGGCGTCGCGCCGCGTTTCTCGAAGAGCAGATCGCCGCCCATCTCACCCGGCGGAAGCTTGTGCGCTTGGGCGAGGTAGACGTGTTCGAACTCGAGCCCCTTCGAGCCGTGGATGGTCAGTACGCGCACCGCGTTGACCTCGGAGTCACTCGGGCGCGTGACTTCCGCTTCGACTTCACGACCGAGACTCGTGCGGAGCGTGGCCAGCACCCCATGGACGTCACCACGATCCTCGAACGTCGTTTCGAGCTCGCGGAAGAAACGCTCCAGGTTCGAACGTCGGAAGGCACCCAGGAAGCGGGCCGACTCGATCGCATCGGGTAGGAAGTAGCGGCGCAGTTGGCTGATCCAGCGATCGACGGTCTCGAGCTCGAAGGAGGCGCGCAAGCGAGCGATGGCATGCATGGCCAGGCTAAGACTGTCGCCCCAGCCGCCGAGCTCGACACCGACAGGCAGCGTGGGCAGGTTCTTCGAGGCCTGTGCGATCGCTTCCTCCACGGGAGCGAGTTGCGCTTCGCCCGACAAGGACAGGCGAGCCGCTGCATCGGGAAAACCGGCGGACCACAGGGCGAACAGTGCCGCGTCGGGAACGCCGACCCAGGGCGAGCGCAAGAGCGTCACCAGGGCCAGTTGATCCAGAGGATCCAAAACGCAGCGCACGAGGGCGCCGGCATCGACGACTTCGCGTCGACGGTAGTAGCTGCGATCGCTTTGTACGACGTACGGAATATCGCGCTCGCGCAAGGCGCGCAGGTAGACCTCGACGCCGGTCGCTGCGCGGAAGAGCAGCGCCACGTCGCGAAAGGCAGTGCCCTCCGCGGACAGCTGGGCCACGTCGACCGCGATGGCCCGCGCTTCCGCTTCGTAGCCGGCCTGGGTCCGTTGCCAGAGCGACGTCTCGAACTGTCCTCCTTCATCGAGCGGCCACGACGGCCAGAACTCGACGGCCTCGCGTCGGGTTCCCGAAGAGGACGCCGTGCGGTGGGCCTCCAGTCCGACGAACTCCGGCTGAACACCTTCGATCCGGTCCATGACCGGCCCCACGGAACGATCGACCTCCTCGAGGATGCCCGGAAGAGAACGAAAGTTGCGCGTCAGACGCAGGACCGCTCCGCCGCTGTCCGACAGTTCTCTTGCGAACGTGTCGTACGCCAGGAGATCGGCGCTGCGCCAGGCATAGATCGACTGCTTGGGATCGCCGACACAGAAGAGCGTCGGACGTTCTTCTTGCGGTCCGCGCAAGGCCAGCTGACGCACGATATCGCACTGTCCTTCATCGGTGTCCTGGAACTCGTCGACGAGCAGCTGGCGAATGCGTCTGCGTTCCGCGGCGGCCACCTCGGGGAAGCTGTTGAGCAAACGCTGCGCGTCGCGCAGGAGATCGTTGAACGTGGCCAGACCGCGGGCGCGCACGCGAGCCTCGATGCGCGACAGGAGTTCATGGGTCAGGGTGCGCACCCGTTCGAGATGCTCGTGGTCCAGCTCGAGCAGGGGGCCCAGGGCCGTCTCGAAGCGCTCGGCACAACGACTGAGCTCCGTCTCGACGCCCTCGATGTACTTGCCTTCGGTCTTCGTGAACTTGCCCTTGCGCCAGGCCTTTAGCTTGTCGCGCGCGCCGTCGGGAAAGAGCTCACGCAGGCGGTCCTGCCAGCGCTCGAAGCGCCCGATGCCCCCCGGGGCTTCGCCCGTTCGATTCTCGGCGTCGTCCCCAAGCAATGCCGTGGCGTCACTCAGGGCATGCAAGAGCACGTGTGTCTTCTGGTTCTTCGGAACCGCGGACAGAGCTTCGATGTACCCGGCCAGCTCGCGTAGGGAGTCCTCCAGCTCGCTGGTCAAGGCCGCGCAGACAGAAGCGCCCATCGGTTCCTCGCGGAAGTCGTCCGCGCGCGCACCCTTGTCCATCAAATCCAGGAGCGCGCTCTCGATCTCTGGCGGTCCATACCCGCGCTCGGCAAGGGCCAGCAGGTCCTCTTCATCGCGCTTGCCCCAGCGTTCCTGAAAGAACTCCTCGAGTACCTCACGAACGCACATCGGCACGCGGGTCTGGCGTGCGTCCAGCTCGAAGTAGGGATCGAGTCCGAGCTCGAGCGGGTGGGCTGCGAGCAAGCGTCGACAGAAGGCGTGAATCGTGCACGTCGTCAGCCGATCGAGTGAAGCACGCAGGGCCCGTGCGCGGAGGCTCCAGTCGCGATGATCCGCGGGCAGGTCGCTGCGCTCCAGGCCGATCGGCAAATCGTCCTCGGCGGCGGCCTCGAGGTCGCGCAGCACACGCCCCACGCGGGTCGACATCTCGGCCGCTGCCGCCTCGGTGAAGGTGATGGCCGAAATGCCCTCCAGCACCAGAGGCGCGATGCGTTCGAGTTCCTCGGGGGCCTTTGGTGCGCTGGCTCTCTCCTCCCACCCCGGGCCCATGGCCCAGGCCACGACGCGGCCGACGAGGGTGGCCGTCTTGCCGGTGCCGGCGCCGGCTTCGAGCATCAGCGGGCGCGAGAAGTCACTGACCGCCAACCGTCGCGCACTCGCGTCCGAATCGCCTGTGCGTTCCGGATTCACCGGATTGATCCGTTCCAGAGGCGTGGGTGTCCCGGACTCGAGCCTGGGTTCGAGCGGTGTTCGTTCGTCGGGAAAGAGCTGTCCTTGCTTCAACGGCTCGCCTCCCCGTCCTTCTTCGAGCTGGGGACGTCCCACAGACGGCCCATGGCCTCGAGCTCGGGACTCTTGCGCTCTCCGTGGGCCAGTTCGACGAGTTTCGTCCGCGCCGAACTGTCCCCTTGCAAGCACGCCGAGGAGACATCGCACAGCCGACAGCGATCGTGCGTGCGTTTCCCACTGGGGTCGGTGAGGCGCGGAAAGAAGACCCCCGCGTGCCAGATGTCGCGTACCGGGGCGAGGGCATTCAACCAGTCGTCCGCGGAGTGACTCTCTTTCTTCAGCAGAACGACCTGGCGTTCTTCGTCGACAGCGGGGTTCAGGTACAGGAGCCGAGCGCGCACCTTGCGGTCACTCTCGACGCCATGTACGTAGGCCGAGGGTTGCAGGTTCTTGCCCTGGATCAGCTTCTTCAGGAACTCGGACTCGCCCACGGCCATCCTGCCGGTCTTGAAATCGCTGAGGATCAAGCGCTCGCCGATGCGATCGACGCGGTCGGCTTTGAAGCGCACGCGCAGTTTCTCGCCGTCGGGTAGCTCGGCTTCCGCCTGGCCAAGGAGCTCGACTCCGAGACAGCCGCTGGTCTCCTCTTCGTCGGCGTAGCGCTCTGCCTCTTCGGAAAGGAGCGTCTGACCACGCTGGATGTGAGGCAATGCGACGTGGCAGATCAAACGACAGAGGCCCGGTTCGTGGATGCCTTCACGCGCGAAGAGTTCCTGGGCGATCTCGTCGGTCAGGTGCTCGATGGCCTTTGGACTCGGCCACTTCGTGGGCACGGGCTCGCGCGTGATCGCCTCTTGCAAGTTCTGGGGCTGATCGTTTTCGCCCCAGCTGACGCGGGCGAGCCGTTCGAGGACTTCGTGTACCAGCGAGCCGAGAATGCGCGGTTCGATACCGGGCAAGCGCTCGAGCGGATCGGGCGCTTCTTCGAGGCGCAGGATCTTCGAGAGGGCCAGGCGCCACGGGCAATCGACAGCATCCTCGATGCGGGTGATGAACAGCGGTTCCTCGACGGGATCGGGCCGCAGAGGGGCGCTCTTCTGCGCGCCCAACCAGCCGAGAAAAGGCAGGAGCCGTTCGGGATCCCGGGCCTCGAAGGCCGACAGGACCCTGGATCGCGCCTCGGCTGCGGCCTGGGCGCCCTCGATCTGCGTCTCGATCAGAGCCGGTGCCAGAAGAGGTTGGAGAGCCTGGGGGCCGCCGACGAGTCCGGCGAGGGCCGCGTGCTCGTCCAGCGGTCGCGGCCCGCTTTCGAAGAAGTCGCCGATGTTCTCCAGGTTCGTCGGGATCAGCGGCAACGCGTCTTCGACGTCGCGATGCTCGATACTCATGCGCTCGAGCAGGGGCGATAGAACCCGCGCCTTGCCTTCGGCGTCGTTCGTCTGCCAGCTCAGCGTGACCCGCGGGGCGGAGCCGAGTAGCTGGGCGAAGAGATAGCGTTCCTCGTCGCGACCGCGGGCCTTGATGGGAATGTCGGGCAGAAGCTCGCTCCAGGCCCCGCGCAGGTTGTCGGGTAGCAGGGGATCCTCGCCGACAACGCGCGGGAACGCGTCGCGTTGCAGTCCGATGAGAAACAGGTGCTCGAAGGTGTGCGCGCGGGCGGCCATGGCTCCCAGAAGCTGGACTCCGCTTTCGCCCGGTGAGAGAGACGTCCGGGCGTTGGGGAGCACGCTGCGCTCCAGCAGCCACTGAAACTCCTGGCCCGAGAGCTTCTCGCCCACGAAACCACGTCCGAGCTCGTCCAGGGCTTTGGCGATGCGCTCTTCGGCGGGATCGCCGCTGTGCCAGCACAGATGTTTGTGTCGGAGATCCGCGAAGCGCGCCAGGTGGACTTGAATGTCGGCGTGTTCGGGCCAGCCATCGAGAAGCTGCAGGACGCGTTGGGCCTCGTGGACGACGGTTGCCAGATCCTTTCCACCAAAGCGCCGACGTGGCGCATAGGTTCCCGTGATGCGGCGCGAGGCGTTGTCCTTGGTCGCTTCCTGATCCGTGTCCGCTTCCGGATCCTTGGCGGAGCGCAGGCCTGTCCGGGCCGGAAGGGCGAACGTGCCGTGTCGATCGAGGAGTGCTGGCACGTCGAGACGGGCCACGTCCTCGAGGCGTCCACCGCCGGCGGCCCGCAGGGCGAGGCGCAGATCGGCGCAGGGGCGACGCGAAACGCGTCCGAAGAGGAAACGCAGGCTGGCGTCGATCCAGCGTTGGGCGTTCGTGCGCCCCTTCTTGCGCATCAATTCGAGGAGTGCCAGTACCGAACGCGCGGATCCGTCGACGAGGCCGCTGGTTCCGGGAGCCGAGAACGGAATCCCCAGGCGTTCGAGCTGGGAGCGCAGGGCGCTCTTGTGCGGCGCCAGATCCCGAGCGCAGATCGCGATGCGCTCGGGGGCGAGTCCCGAGGCGATGCGTTCCTGCACCCGTTCGACCACGGCGCGGGCCTCGGCCCCCGGACCCGGCGTGCGCACGAAGGTGAGCTCCGGAGCCGGGTGGGCGCTGACGGTCGTGATCTCCTGGGCCTGCCCCTCGAAACGCTGGCGCATGCGTTCCGCGAAGGCGCAACCGAGGTCGGGGCGGGTCGGCTCTGCCGGATCCGGGGGTTCCTCGAGCAGCACCGTCGCCGGAAAGCGACGGAAGAGCGCCTCGAGGAAGTCGCCCGCTCGTCCGGTGACATCGGCGAAGCCGTGGATGAAGAGTGCGCTCCAGTCGAAGCCGTGGGTGCCGCGCTCCACGCAGCGCTGGGCCTCGGCGAACAGCGTGGCCGGCAGTTCGGCAAAACGTCCCTCGAGTTTTTCACCTGTGCGGCTGGCGACGTTGAGAATCGCGCGCGCCCGGTCGATCGCAGCGCTAGTCGCTGTACCGGTAGCCGGCAAGCGTTCGGCGAGGCCGCCTGCGTGGGCGGGTTCGAAGCCCGCATCCTGCAGGTCGCGCACCGTTTCGAGCGCGGCGCGGTAGCCCGCTTCGAGTCCTTCGAGGGCTTCGTTCAGATACTCCTCCTGTGCGGCTTCCCGGCGCGCGAGGAGCTCGAAGAGGAGATCGCCCTTCGGCGTCGGTGCGGGGAGCTTCTCGCCGGATTGTGCTGCCGCCAGCCGCGCGAATCCGAGCACTTCGAGGGCGCTCGCGTAGAGCGTGCGCACCTCGATGCCCGCGGTCGCTCCGAGTTCGGCCGCCATGCGGGCAATCAAGTGGCGGCGCAGGGCGCCCGAAGGAACGATGACCCGCACCGCGCGCCCGAGCAGGGCGGGGTCTTTCCGGGCGGCCGCCAGGTGTTCCCGCAAGAGCTCCAGAAGCCGCTCTTCCCCCGCCCGTGCCCCCTGGGCGATCTCGAGTCTGCGCGTCATGTTGTGGCCCTCTTCTGGCGAGGCGCGAGCCCCGCCGGTGGGGAGGATTGTAGGAAGCCCCTCGGCGGGCTCCGAGGACCAGCCGGCTTCTCGCCGGAGAAACGCCAGTCTCCGTCCCGGATGTCCCCGAATGCCTCCTGGATGTCTCTGGATGCAACGACAGGCGGTTGGGAATAGGTGAAACCTGGACTCGGGCCCCGGTCGTCCCGACTGGGGGGGCGGTATGCGCAGGCGTCTGTCATAAGATGGGTCGGGAATCCCATGAGTCCCAGCGATCGCGAAACCCCACCCGAGGGTCCGGAGGCGAGCGGCTCCGTACCCGGAGACGCCAAGCCGAGCGGCCCCCCCGAAGCCCAGCCCGAAGCCCATGTGGATCCGGGCAAGGGCGAGGACCATGTCTCGCTCGTTCAGCGCCTGAAGAGCCACTTCGGGGACGTCGATCCGGAGATTAACCTCCAGGCGCGCGAAGACTCGGACAGTACCCCCGACCGCGAGCAGGACAGCACGTCGAAGACCCCGGGATCGTCGCGCGACCTCGTGGAGCGCCTGGGCAACCAGGTTCTCGTGGGGCCGCGCTACACGGTCAAGGGCGAGATTGCGCGGGGCGGTATGGGAACGATCCTGCGCATCTGGGACGACGATCTGCGGCGCAACCTGGCCATGAAGGTCATGCACGGTCGGGGTCGCTCGGACGTCCTCGACGAAAGCGATGCCGATCAGGAAAAGCTCGGGCGCTTCCTCGAGGAAGCGCAGATCACAAGTCAGCTGGATCACCCCGGCATCGTGCCCGTGCACGACCTCGGTATCGACGACGACGGGCGCTGCTACTTCACGATGCGGCTCGTGCGCGGGGCCGAGCTGAAGGACGCGCTCGACGCGGCGCGCGAGGGTGCGGAGGGCATGACCCGGACCAAGGTCCTGGGGGTCATCCTCAAGGTGTGCGAGGCGATGGCCTACGCGCACTCGAAGGGAGTCGTGCATCGTGACCTGAAGCCCTCGAACATCATGGTGGGACGTTTCGGCGAGACCTACGTGATGGACTGGGGACTCGCGCGCGTCATCGGCCGGGACGACACGCACGACATTCGTCTGTTGCCCTCGCCCGAGGAGATCACGCGGCTCTCTCTGGTGAAGACCGTGCGTCGTGATGAGTCCGAGGCGAACCCCGACTCGCCCCTGGTAACCATGGATGGCGACGTCGTCGGTACGCCCTGCTACATGGCTCCAGAACAGGCCCAGGGCAAGCTCGAGGATGTCGGTCCGCATTCGGACGTCTATTCGCTGGGCTCCATCCTCTACTACCTGCTCTCGGGCAGAGCGCCCTACGTCGGGGACGGTGAAAGGGTATCGCCACACACGGTGCTGAACCGCGTTTTGCAGGGTGCGCCTACTTCGGTCGCGAAACTGGCCAAGGAACAACCGGAGGAGTTGATCGCCATCTGCGAGAAGGCGATGCAGAGAGATCCGGCAAAACGCTATGCGACCATGCTCGAGGTCGCTGACGATATCGAGGCCTTCCTCGAGAACCGTGTTGTCAAGGCCTACGAGGTCGGCTCGATAGCCGAGTTTCGCAAGTGGGTGCAACGCAACCGGGGCATGGCGGCAGCGATTGCATGTGCGGTGATCGCAGCCATCGGCGGCACGCTCTTCTATCTGGCCCAAAAAGAGAAGCAGGTCGCGGACCTCGAGTACGAGAAGAGCCAAACCGTTGCCGCAAAGGAGAAGGCGGATCAGAACCTGCAGCGCGCGATCGAGAACGAGCGGCTGGCCAAGGATAAAGAGCGCGAAGCCCTCGACCAGCGCGAGGAAGCGGATCGCAACGCGGCCCTGGCCATCAAGAAGAGCGACGAGGCACAGCGTTCGGAATACGTGGCCAACGTCCTGGCCGTCGACTTCTCGTTGCAACTCAACGATGTCGAAGAAGCCAAGCGCCGGCTGAACGCCTGCGACGCTGCCCTCCGCGGTTGGGAGTGGGATCACCTGTGGCTGATGGCGGACGCTGCCATCTCGCGCTCCGAGCGCATCTTCGGCGGCATCTCGGAGCTGGAGTTCGACACGCAAACCAACCGCCTGGTTCTGTTGATGAAGAGTGGGGAGGTTAAGTTCTTCGACCTCGCCACGCGGACGCTCTTGAAGAGGCCACGGATCACCCTTTCCTTCGGAGGGGTGAACTTCACCTTGTTGAGCAAGCCATCGATGTCGGTCAATTTGCACCAGCGTGTGGTTGCCGTCGCTGGCCGCAGTCCCATCGTGCGGGTCTTTGAGCTCGACACGGGCGAGCTATGGCGAGAGTTCCCGAGTGCCGATGGCGAGATTCGTCACGATGTGGATGCCAGTACGGTTGCTTTCTCACCGGATGGCAAGAGCCTCGCTTCGGGGGCGGAGGATGGCAGCATCTTTCTCTGGGACGTGGACGCGGGCGTCACGACGTTTCAGCTTCCCGGTCATCGAACACGCGTCACCTGCCTTGCCTGGAGCCCCGATAGTGAGGTCCTGGCCTCCTCGTCCCTCGATGGGCACGTGTTTCTGTGGAAAGCGGGGATCGGCATGGCCAGGCACTCGCTCAGTGGCCATTCCGGTATGCCGGTGAACGCCCTGGTTTGGGCGAGCGACGGCAGCACGCTGTACACCGGCGGTGACGACGAGACGATCGGCGTCTGGGAGGCCGAACTCGGACGGCGTCAGCGGACCCTGACCGGGCATACACAACCGGTGCGCTCTCTGGCCTTCGACCCGATCTATCAGCGAATCGTCAGTGGTTCGGACGACGGCACCATTCGCGTTTGGTCCGAGGATGGGCACTCGGTGATTCTGCGGGGCCATGACAATCCCGTCCGGGACGTGCTCTTCGATCCAAAGGGAGAGACGGTGCTCTCCGTGGGGGACAAGGGCTTCATCATCGAGATGGATACGCTGGGGGATCTGTCGCAAACCGAACTGGAGCCGATCCACGGTGCGTTCAGCATCGAGTCCGTGGCCTTCTCTCCCGATGGCAAGCGATTCCTTAGCGCTTCGAAGGATCAGCACTTGGTTCTCTGGGATGCCCTGTCCGGCGAACCGTTGCGCAGGCTCCGTGGGCACACGAACCTGGTCAATGCTGCCGTCTATTCCTCGGATGGGCGCTACATCGTTTCCGGATCCCACGACAAGACGGCGCGACTTTGGGATGCCACGACGGGCAGGGCGCTGCGCGTTTATCCTGCCGGCGCCAAGATCGTGCGGGCTGTGACCGTTACCCGAGATAACAAGTGGGTCATCACCGGTGCCGGGGATCGCAAGATCCGTATCTACGACCTGGAGACGAGCGAGTTGGTGCACGAGCTGACCCCGCCCGTGCGAACCAACCTGAACGACATCGAGATCAGTCCGGATGGTCGTCACTTCGCGACGGACGACAGCCTATGGGATCTCGAGAACCTCGCGGAGGGAACGCCCCGCGCCACCCTGCGAGGAATCGTCCCGACCGTGCGTTCCGTCGCCTTCAGTCCGGACGGTGCGCGGTTGGTCATCGGGCGAGGCAAGAGTGTGTTCGAGGTCTGGGACCTCCAGCCGATCCTGGATGCGAAAGAGCATCGCGTTCAAGGGCGATTGCTCCACACCACCAGGGACCACGCCAGTTGGGTTTCCTCGGCCACCTACACGCCAGATGGCAGGCGCATCGTGACCGGTTCCGCCGATGGAACCATTCGCGTGCGAAGCGTCGAGACAGGCGAGACCCTGTTGCGGTTGGAGGAGCCTTCGAACCACGTCGAGGACATCGCCGTCAGTCCGGATGCGCGCCGTATCCTGGCGGCAGGGCAGGACGGAGTGCTGCGTATCTGGGAAGGTGGCAGCAGCGAAGAACGTCGCCAACGACGCGCGGCGCGGCTCGCCTACCATGTTCGAAGGGAACAGGCTGATCCGCTGGTCGATGAGCTCTTCTTCGAGCACTTCCTCTTGAGCGAAGTCATGCTGCGTATCCCCGAACAGACGAGCGTGTCCTCCGAGGTCCGGAATACGGCCTTGCGGATCGCCTTGATGCGCGGCGACGATCCACAGCTCTTGAACGACGCCTGCCTTGCCGATGCGTTGTCCACGGGAGACCAGGCGAACTACGCCCGTGCTCTGCGACGTTCGGAAGCGGCTGTGGAGTTGACGCGGGACAATCCTGACAACCGGGTCTCGCTTGTTTCCGGAATCGCGTGCTACCGCAACGGGCGCTACTCGGAAGCATCGGAAGCGCTGCTTCAGGCCGACAAGCTTGACCGTGCTGCGCGCATCAAGTTCGCTCCCCGCGAAGTTGCCTGGCGCTACCTGTTTCTCACCATGTCCTACCACGGAGAGGATCGCCTCGAGGAAGCCAAGGGGGCCTTCCGCAGCTTCCGCCTGTGGCTCGATGGCCAGAGCGAATTCGGCCTCGCGAGTGAACTTCAGGCCTTGATCGACGAGGTCGAGGCCCTGCTCGGTGACTCCGCGATGGGGCCGTAGGGCCCACTTCTCTCAGGCCACGGACGTGTCGAGGCCCGGCCACCGTACGAGTTCGAACGAGCCGTCGGCGTGTTCGACGAGGGCCGTGCAGCTTTGCACCCAGTCCCCGTTGTTCCCGTAGAAGACCCCATCGACTTGGCGGCATGCGGGATCGTGGATGTGTCCGCAGATGATGCCGTCCAGTTCGCGTACCCGCGCACTCTGTACGGCCGTACGTTCGAAGCTGCTCGTGTATCCGAGGGCGCGCTTGATGGATTGCTTGAGGCGTGTGCCGAGCCCGCCGGGCTCCTGTCGAGGAAGCACACGCTCGATGACCGAGGAGGCCATGTCGACCATCGATGCACAGGAGTCACCCAGGCGTGACAACCAGACGACGCGACTCACTACGGTGTCGAAGTGGTCACCGTGCAAGACCAGGAGCCGCCGGCCATCGGCGGCGATGTGTTCGTGCTCGGCGGACACGGTGACGAGGGCCTCGCGGGCCATCCACTGATCGAGCTCGCGATCGTGGTTGCCGGGCAGATAGTGCACATGCGTGCCGTTTCTGGCCTTGGCTTGTAGCAGGTTGAGGACAGCGTTGTGCGAGTCTGGCCACCCCTCGGCTTCCGTGGGGCCCCAGCGATCGGCGATATCGCCCACGAGATAAAGAAAGTCCGAATCGCAGCGCTCGAGGAAATCGAGCAAGCGATCGGCGTGGGCTCTCCTCGATCCGAGATGCGTGTCGGACAAGAAGATGGATCGAAAGCGAATCGTGGTGTCGGTCATGGGGTCAACGCCGGCTGCTCATTTCGCACCGCGTTGCAAGGACATATGTCGGTCGCTATCGACCGCCACCTCCGCATCAATCCAGCCCGCTTCTCGAGCCAGCACTCGCAGCTCGTCCGGGGTCAAGGCGGCGTGGAGGCTGTCACCGAAGAGGCGACGCTGGTAGGGGGTCGCTCCCTGGGCATGGAGCGAAACCAATTCCTCTCGTCGCTCCAGTGAATTCGGTCGCATCAGATCTCGGATCAAGAGCACGCCACCCGGCTTCACGACCCGTAACGCCTCGATCAGGAAGGGCAGGGGGTCGGGAATGTGATGCAGGATCGTGTTCGAGAAAGCCGTGTCGAAGGTTCCGTCAGGGAAGTCGAGCCCCTTGGCGTCCGCGAGGCGGTAGGAAATGCGTTCGGCATGGGCGGAGGCTCTGCGGTTTCTTTCCGCGATCTGCAGCATGCGTTCGGCCAGATCGACGCCGGTGACCCGCGCGCCTTCGATTCGCTCGCAGACCAGCAAGGGGATGTGTCCGGGGCCTGTGCCGATGTCCAGCATCGAACCGTGGGCACCCAGCTCGACCAAGCGTCCCACGAAGGCCTCGTTGGCTTCCGTGTGATCCATTTGGTCGTACTCGCGAGCATCCTCTTCGGTGTCCATCACCTCGGGCTCGAGTACTCGTTCCAGCATGTCGTTCCTCCTAGCCATGGCTTCCGTGGCTCTTCGAGGCTCAACTAGATCGTAAAGTACTTTGCCCTGGGGTGGTGGCAAACGAGGGCGGAGGTGCTCTGTTCTGGGTGCAATTGCTCTTCTTCGCTCATTTCGATGCCGATTTTGTCGGCACCCAAGAGGTCGAGGAGGATTTCCTGATCCGCCATGTTGGGGCAGGCCGGGTATCCGAAAGAGAAGCGGCTACCGCGATAGCCCTGCTTGAAGAGGCTCTTCATGTCGCGCGCGTCGGCCTCGGAGATGCCGAGTTCGGCGCGGACTTGCTTGTGGATGTATTCGGCCAGAGCCTCCGCGGCTTCCACCGAGAGTCCGTGCAGGTGGAGGTAGTCCTGATAGCGATCTTCCGCGAACCACGTGCGCGCAACCTCGGAAGCTTCCTGGCCGATCGTGACGACCTGCAAGGCGATCACATCGGGCGTATCGTTGCGCGAATGGAAGAAGTCGGTGATGCACAGGTTCTTCTTGCCACGTTGGCGCGGGAACTGGAAACGCGCCACCTCCTTGGCCGCGTTGTCCGGATCGAGCAGGACCAGGGAATCGCCCTCGGGCACGCAGTGCCAGAAGCCGTAGGCCGCGCGCGGCTGCAAGATGCTCTCCTTGGAGCACTGCTTCGCCAGATCGTGGAAGATCGGGCGAACATGCGAGTCGATGAAGGCTTCGTGTTCCGCGAGCGTCTTGCCTCGGCGGCGGTAACCCCATTGGAAGTGGAAGAGTGCCGTTTCGTTCACGTAGGGGAGAATCTGCTGCAGCGGAATCTCCTGGACGATACGCGGACCGAGGAAGGGGGGCTTGGGGTAGGAGATGTCGCGCTCGATGTCTCCGCCGGTGATTTCGAGCTCGTCCACATCAGGGGCGAGTCGCCCCTCCGGTAGGGTGGCGCCGACGGCTTCGACAGCGCTGGCGATCGCGGCCGTAGTGGCCATTCGCGCGCGTTCTCCGGCGGTTTTCTTCGCGCTCTTCGTACGCACGGCGGGAGCGGCCGCGCCGTTCATCACTTTGTCCATCACGTCCAGGCCCTCGAAGGCGTCCTTCGCGTAGTAGAGAGCTCCATTGTACGTCGCGCGGCAATCGCCTTCGACGTAGGCACGGGTCAGCGCGGCGCCGCCGAGGATGACGGGCGTTTCAATCTCGCGCCGGTTCATCTCCTCGAGGTTCTCGCGCATGATGACGGTGCTTTTCACCAGCAAACCACTCATGCCGATGACGTCCGGCTTGTGCTCGCGTTCGACCTCGAGGATGTGCTCGATGGGCTGCTTGATGCCGAGGTTGTAAACCGTGTAGCCGTTGTTCGTGAGGATGATGTCGACGAGGTTCTTGCCGATGTCGTGCACATCGCCACGCACGGTGGCCAAAAGGATCCTACCGCGCGATTCGCCATCCACGCGATCCAGGTGGGGTTCGAGGTGCGCTACGGCGCCCTTCATCGTCTCGGCCGATTGAAGCACGAAGGGCAGTTGCATCTCACCGCGTCCGAAGAGATCACCCACCACCGCCATGCCGGCGAGCAGATCGACGTTGATGATCTCGAGCGCCGGCTTCGATTGCATCGCTAGATCGAGATCCTCGTTCATTCCGGGCTTCTCGCCCTCGACGATGCGCCACTTCAGACGCTCGAAAACATCCTCGGGGACATGTCGCGCCGCCTTCTTGGCCTTGACGTCGACGCCATCGAAGATCTCCATCAGTTTGTGCAGCGGATCGTAGCCCTCGCTGCGCCGATCGAAGATGAGATCCTCGCAGGTCGTGCGCACTTCGGGAGTGATCGAGTGCAGAGGCTCGATGCGTCCCGAGTGCAGGATGGCCGCTGTCAACCCGGCTTCCTGCGCGTAATGCATGAAAACCGAGTTCAAGGCGTGCCGAGCAGCGGGTCTCAGGCCGAAGGAGATGTTCGAGAGACCCAGGAGCGTGCCCACACCGGGCAACTCCGCGCGCACGCGACGGATGCCCTCGAGGGTGTTGATGCCGTGTTTTCTGTCATCCTCGTTGCCGGTGCAGATCGTGAAGGTCAGGACATCGAAGAGGAGATCTTCGGGGCGCATGCCGTACTGCTCGACGCATATGTCGTGCAGCCGCCGTGCGACGCGAACCTTGTCCTCGACCTCCTTGGCCATGCCGTCCTCGTCGATCGTCAGTGCGATAACCGCCGCGCCGTGCTCCTTTGCCAGGGGGAGCACCTGGGCGCACTTTTTCATGCCGTCCTCGAGGTTGATCGAGTTGATGATCGAGCGCCCGCCTATCAACTGTAGCGCGGCTTCGAGGACCGGGTGTTCCGTGGAATCGATCACCAGCGGTACGGAGACGTCTGTCCGGTAGCGCCGGATCAACGAGTCCATGTCGGCAACCTCGTTGCGCCCGACGTACGCGGTGCAGACATCGAGACAGTGGCTGCCCTCGCGAATCTGCGAACGTCCCAACTGGACCATACCGTCGACATCGCCTTCGAGGAGCTGCGTGCGGAACTTCTTCGAACCGTTTGCGTTCGAACGCTCGCCGACGAAGAGCAGCGAGTTGTCCTGCCGCAGATCGACAGCGTGGTAGATGCTCGTGATCTGGGGCGTGAGGGTGGGCTTGCGAACGATCGGGACCCGTTTTTCGAGGCGCTTGACGACGGCAGCCAGGTGTTCCGGGGTCGTTCCGCAGCAGCCTCCCACGAGGTTGAGGCCGTCCTCTTCGACGAAGCGGGCCAGCCAATCGGCCAGCTCCTGGGGTGTTAGAGGATAGCTGGGCTGGCCATCGACGAGCTGCGGCAACCCCGCATTCGGGAAGCAGCCGATGAAGCGGCGCCACGTCTGGCCCAGGAGGCGCACGTGTTCACTCATCTCGCGCGGCCCCGTGGCGCAGTTGATGGACAGGAGATCGATGGGGTAGGGGTCGAGCAGCGCCATGGCGGCGGCCATCTCGGTTCCGACCAGCATCGTCCCCGTGACCTCCATGGTGACGCTGCAGAAGATGGGAATCTCGCGGCCGACGTCAACGCGCGCGGCGAGGGCGGCATTGACGACCGCCTTGGCGTGTAGCGGATCCTGCAGCGTTTCGATCAGGAAGGCATCCACGCCGGCCTTGGCAAGTGCCTTCGCCTGGCGCTCATAGGAGGCCTTGATGTCGCTGTAGGAGATCTGATCCAGCGTGCAGAGCTTCGTTCCGGGGCCCATCGAGCCGATCACGAAACGAGGCTTGTCGCTCGTCGTGTAGCGCTCCGCGGCCGCGCGCGCGGCACGCACGGCCGTCTCGTTTATCTCTTCGGTGCGATCCTCCAGGCCATACTCGCTCAGCACGTGGGGCATGCCGCCGAAGGTGTTGGTCTCGACCGCATCGCAACCGACATCGAAGAACGAGCTGTGGATGTCCTGGATCACATCAGGCCGATTGACGTTGATGATTTCACAGCAATTTTCGAGGCCCGAGTAGTCGGTGTCGAGCTCGAGATTCCTGGCATGAATCGATGTACCCATCGCGCCGTCGATGATGAGAACGCGCTCTTTCAAGGCCTCGAGGATCCGGGCGGTCATGGTTCGTCTTGTTCTCTGGTAGCGGGATCAGGGTTTGCGAGCGACGGCAACCAGCGTCATGAGATGGGGCGGCTGTGGATCTCGTGCGGCACGGAAGACCTTGGCTTTCTGGAATCCGGCATCCTGAATTTCGTTCTCGAGACCGTGTTCCGTGAATCCGAGGTGAATGTGCTGCAGCTTCTCGCGGACCCAGCCTTCGGTGTGGGCCAGGAGGTCGATGACGAGTAGGCGTCCACCGGGCACGAGGATGCGGAAGGCCTCCTGCAGGCACCGGCTTGGAATGCTCGCATGATGCAGGGCCTGCGAGGCGACCACGATGTCGTGCGATGCGTCGGGTAGCGGCAGATCCTCGATGTCACCCTGCACGCATTCGATGTTTTCGAGTCCGGCCTGCTTTGCGCGGCTGGACAGCTGGCTCAACATCGCGGTCGACAGATCGACGGCGGTTACGTGGGTCGCGACCTCCGCGAGCATCAAGGTCAGCATGCCGTCCCCGATCCCGAGGTCTGCGTAACGCGCGCGCGGTGCCAGGTGAATCAAAGCACGGCTCAAGCCCTCCCAGGTACGACCGAGTAGGCTCTCATCACCGAAGCGCGCCGCAACACGATCGAAGTACGCCGGGACGTCCTCCTTGCTACGCCGACGCAGGGCTTCGAGCCCGGCCGAATCGGCGCTGAACTCGGGGGCGGAGCTGTTCGAGCCCCGGATCTCCTCCCAGAAGCGAGCCGCGGGGCCGCCAGCGATCGAATAGAAGCTGCGCCGCCCGGCGCGTCGGTCCACCACGAGTCCGACCTCCCTCAGGAGCGTGAGATGGGTCGAAATCCGGCTCTGGCCCATGTTGAGGATCTCCATCAGATCCGTGCCGGAGAGCTCCTCCTGGGCCAGAAGGTTCAGGATTCGCATCCGCGTCTCGTCGCCGAGGGCCTTCAGGAGGCGCGTGGTTCCCGTCAATCCGATCATCGCATCCGCATTCTACGATTTATCGGAGTTCAGCTGGAAGACAGATAAGGGTCTTTGCTCAAAAAAGCGCCCCAGCACAAGCTTTCCCGGCCCCGCTCAGCCCCTCTTCGAGTCCAAAAAGACTCGCAGGGCGCCGCCCTTGTTCACGATTTCGATCCTCTGGACCCCGAATCCCCTTCCCCGCGGGCCCTTCAGCCAGGTCTCGACCTGGTTGCGCAGCAGCGGTTTCTGTTCTCGGTTGCCCCAGCCGCGGCCGGTGATGACCAGCAGTTCAGCCACACCCCGCACCCTGGCAGCGTGGAGCTCCTGCTCGAGACGACGCAGGGCTCCCTCGGGTGCCAGACCATGCAGGTCGACCTGGTGGGCGGGGGAGGGTTTGGGCACGCTGGAACTCGCTTGATTGAACTTCGAAGATGATCCTTCTCTGCCGGCTACTCTCGCTCCCCCAAAACCTCCGTGTCCGCTTCAACCTCGAGGACCTCCACGTCCAGCTCGACCGTCGCGTCGGCCGGAATCCGCGGAGGTCGGCCCTTCTCGCCGTAGGCCAGCGACGGAGGTAGCAGCATGCGCCGTCTCCCGAAGCACAGCATCCCGACGATGCCCTGGTCGAGACCCTCGGGTACCTGTCCCGCGCCGACGTCGAAGCGGATGGGTTGGCCGCTCTCGATCGTGGAGTCGACTTCGGTGCCGTCGGAGAGCTGCATGGTGTAGTCGATCAAGACGCGGTTGCCTGTCGTGATTGGCTCGCCATCTTCCGGGATGACGAGGTCCTGGATCAGGAGTCCGTTCTCGAAAGCGACCGGTTCGTAGACCGGTGCGCGGGGGCTGAAGATACAGCAGCTCGAAAAGAGCAGCGATAGTGCCAGCGCGAGCAAGGCTCGTGACACGGGGGCAGGGGTGGATGCGATCATCGGGCTCTCGTGGATGCAATCATCCGGCGGATTCGGGGAGCGGATTCGGTCGGTTCGGTGCGCGAACAGATTCAGTCGACGAGAATCGAGGCGATGCAGGCGACGTTGACGATGTCCTCGGACTTGGCGCCACGGGAAAGATCCATGTACGGCTTGGCCAAACCCTGCACCAGGGGGCCCATGGCTGTTGCGCCGCCGAAGCGTTCGGCCATTTTGTATCCAAGGTTGCCGCTGTCCAGGTCCGGGAAGACCAGCACGTTGGCGCGGCCACCGAGGACCGAACGCGGAGCCTTCTTCTGGGCGACCTCCGGCACGATGGCAGCGTCGAGCTGGAGCTCGCCATCGCTCGAGAGCGACGGCGCTCGGCGGGCGAGCTCTTCGGCCGCCAGACGCACCTTGTCCACGCGTGCGTGCCGGGCCGAGCCCTTGGTCGAGAAGCTCAACAAAGCTACGCGCGGTGCTTCGCCCGTCAGCCGCCGGTGGCTTTCCGCCGAGGCCAGAGCGATGTCACACAGCTCGTCGGGAGTTGGATCCGGGACGACGCCACAGTCGGCAAAAGTGAAGGCACGCTCGCCTTGGAGGATGAGAAAACACGAGGACACCGTGCGTATGCCGGGCGCCGTGCCGACCGTCCACAACCCCGCCCGGATGACATCGGCCGTCGCGGCCTCGCTGCCCGCGACGACGCCATCGACCACGCCGGTGGCGAGCAGCAATCCGGCATAGATCAGCGGGTCCTTTGCCTTCTCGCGTGCGAGCTCGGGTGTCATGCCGCGGTGTTTGCGGCGTTCATGGAGCAACTCGGCCAGCGAATCGTGCCGCGGATCGTTCGAGGGGCGGACGAATTCAACGCCGTTCGGAACGCTCTGCATGCCGGGCGTCTCGACCAGCACGGGCTGGCACAGGCCCTCTGCGCTCAGAGCCGCCGCGGCCTGGGTGACGCGCCCGTCCTGGGTCTCCGGAAAGCAGATGCGTTTTTGCAGCCGCCGCGAGCGCTCGCGCACTTCGAAGAGGATGTCCATTTAGGATTCCGGAGTCGCCGCGAGCACTTCGGAGGGAACATCGAGCTCCAGGCGCAATAGCCCCAGTCCGTGGGTCTTGCCCTGGGCGTCGGTGAGGATCGAGGCCGAACCTCCACCACCGAGGCTGTCACCGAGCAGGAAATTGAGCACCTGCATGTTGTCGGCCTCGTAGCGCAGCACCTCGCCCTTGTTGATCGAGTGGAAGTGCTTGCGCACGACGTCGATGGTGAGAGTCTCCTTGAGAAAGGCGTAGGCCATTTCAGAACGAGCCATGATACCGACGTTGGAACCGTCGCCCTTGTCACCGGAGCGTGCTTGCGCGATGCGTGAGAGGAGAACCTTCATGAGGAAGGGCATGGGCTAGAGTCGGAGGAGAAGACGCTGACCTTGGTCGGGATCCGATCCTTGCGTACGAGAGCCGGCCAGAAGCCGATGATCTCCGTCGCCTTCGGTCGGCCGCCCGCGAACCCGGTCACCCCGGGCGGGCCGCTGGTCACGAGCGGAACCAGTTCCGAGCCGAAGCGATCGACCTTTGCGCGATCGGGCCCCTTGACGCCCATGCGCAGGACGACTTCGGGGGGATCGGCACTCTCGCCTCCGTCGATACCCGAGTGACAGACGCCGGCGCCTACGTATTCTTCCATGCGTTCGTCAGGTCCGTACTCGAAGCCGTCGTAGGCGAGTCGTTTCCAGACGATCTCCGCGCACAACTTGGCCTTGTCGAGCGCATCGGGACCCGAAACCGTCAGCTGGCCAGTCGACTTCCAGCCGTCCTGGTAGCTGAGCGAGACCTTGTAGGTATCGGTCGCCTCCGAGCCCTGGACGCCCTCGACTCGCACCCGATCGTTGCCCTCGTCGTGCAAGTGTGCACTGGTGAAATCGGCGATGCAGTCGGGGGTCAGGTAGCGATTGGGATCGCCCATCTCGTACACGAGTTGATGCCGCACGCTGTCGCGCGTGACCAGTCCGCCCGTGCCAGCGTGCTTGGTGACGTGGAACGTGCCGTCCTCGTGCGCTTCGATGATGGGATAGCCGACCATGGCGAGATCCGGCACCATGCGCCAATCCGTGTAGTTGCCGCCCGTGCATTGGGCGCCGCATTCGACGATGTGACCCGCGACCGTACCGCTCGCGAGGCGCGCATGGTCGCTCGCGGGCCAACCGAATTCGTGTATGAGTGGACCCAGGACGAGCCCCGGATCGGTTCCCCGGCCCGTCAGCACGATCTGGGCGCCTTGGGCGAGGGCCTCGGCGATGGGAAAGGCCCCGAGGTACACGTTGGCACTCGTCACCCGATCCCGCACCCCGGCGAGCGGTTCGCCGGTGTCCATGTTCTTGAACTCGTCGCCGGCGGCCATCAGTTCGTCGAGCTGGCCGAGGATGTCATCCCCCTCGACGACGGCGATCTTGATCCCCGTCGTATTCACTCCGGAGCGGGCATGCCTGGCGATGACCTCGAGCAACGCATCCTTGCAGGCGTGGGGATTGACCCCGCCGGCATTGGCGATGACTTTGACGTTTTTCTCGATCATCTCCGGCAGGACACGGTCAACGAGACGCACGAAGTCGGTCGCGTAGCCCTTCGAGGGGTCGCGCGCCCGGAGCTTCTGCATGATCGAGAGCGTGACCTCGGCCAGGTAGTCGAGGGTCAGATAATCGAGCGGGCCTTCCCGCATCAGGCGAATTGGCCCTAGGATCGAGTCACCCCAGAATCCCTGGCCGTTGGCGATCAGAATCGATTTGTTCGACATAGCAAGAACGCGGGATTCTAACGCACACGCAAGCCCTTGGCTCACCCCCTGATTCTCGTTACTGGTTTCGGCGCCTTCGAGGACGTCGAGACCAATCCCTCGATGGAGATCGCAGTCGCCCTCGAGCGCGAGGCGTGCCCGTCCCTGCGTTATCGCTGTGCCATCCTACCGGTGAGCTTTCATCGTGTTCCTGGCCGTATCGATGCGTTTTTCGAGCGATTCGAAGCCGAGAAACCGGCTCTTTTCATGGCCCTGGGCGTCCAGAAAGAGCCCTGGTTCCGCCTCGAATCCCGGGCCTATCCCCGCCTGGTCGGGGACGATCGCCCCGATGTCGACGGGATTTTTGCGATCGAGTCGGAGCCCTATGCCGAGCTCCCGAAGGCTTCCGGATCACGTGGCGCGCGCTCCACGAACCTCGATGTCGAGCGGATCGTGCGTGACGTGAAAGGGCGTGGGGTCGAGGCCATCGGCGTCTCCGACGACGCCGGAGGATACGTGTGCGAGCGGGCCTACTACCGTGTTCTCGAGCACACCGACGCTGCGGGGATCCCGGGTCTGTTCGTGCACGTCCCGCCTCTTGCCGACGTTCCCCTCGAGCGCCAGATCGAGGTTTGCCGCTGGATCGCCGAGCTGGCCCTCACGTGAGCTCGATGCGCGGGCGGTTCTCGCTGGTCTCGGGTGCGGAGGCAGCGAATTCGCGCATGGCCTGCACGAACTCGAGCGAATCGAGCCCCATGTAGATCGGGCCCCTGGCGAGGGCCGTACGCTCGATCTTCTCGGTGCCGAGCTCGCTCAAGCGCTCCATCCCACGGGGTTGGCCCATGCTGAGCTTCAAACAAGCCGCGGCGCACTGGATGAGTCCTTGCAGGTGGGCCGCCTGCTCCGGATAGGGCTTCGATACGTGCCACAGCCCTTCCCAGGCCTCGTGCGCTTCCCAGAGATAGCCGGCGTTATAGAGGTCCACCCCGTACAGGTAGTCCTCGCTGTCGGCCCAGAGCTCGGGGGGCATGTAGGGCGGTGGGCTTTCCCCATGGTCGCCTCCCCCCCGAGCGAAGGAATGACCGTCGGAGTCGCGGGTTGGGTGGGGGTCCCTCCCCGGCAGGTAAGCGTAGGGCGGGAAGTTCCGCCCGGGCGCGTACCTCACTAGTCCATCTCGACCATCTGCTGGTAGCTACCGGACATTTCGATCGAGGCTTCGATCGCCTGCGATCCATCCATGGCTTCGACGACGAGAGCCAGGTCGATACCGAAAATGGCCTCGCCGGAAATGTCGAAGCTGGCCGCATGTCCGGCTTCGAGATCCCAGAAGAGCGTGCCCTCGCCGTCGAAGTCGAGGTTGATGTCGGCGCTCTCGATGTCGACTTCGGGCGCTTCGCCGTCGAGCTCGTTGGTCATCTTCGTGATGAACTCCGTGATCATGTCGGCGATGTTCGCGGCCGAGGCGATCTCGAGTTCGATCGTGATCTCCGCTAGCCTTCTGCCGTCGATCTCACGCACTTCCTTGAAGGTTGCCGTGCAGTCGCCCTCGAACAGCTCGGCGAACTGACTGCCGAATTCCTCGCGCATTTCGTCGAAGAAAGCGGTGTCCATGCCCTCGGGGCTCTCCGCTTCCTCGGGGGCGAGTTTCAGGTTGCCGCCCGGGGTCGCGAGGGGAGACAAGTCGCTGAGCTCGATGGTCCAGCTGTCGCCCTTGGACACTTCGCCATCGGGCAAGAGGGCGCGCAGATCCATGTCCTCGTCGAGTCCGCCCAGCAAGTCCTCGTCTTCCTCGCCGTCTTCCCACGTGACCTTGTAGTCCTCTTCGTCTTCGTCCCACTTGAAGAGAACCGTTTTGCCCTCGAGCTCGCTCTGGGAGGATAGGTCTTGATCCTCCGGACCCATGATCGTGACCACGTTGATCGTCGTCGAGCCAGCGACCTCGTCGTAGGTGCGTTCGAGCTTGGTCGGTCGACCCTCTCCGAGCCCGGCGAAGGTGTCGGTGACGCTGAGCTCCAGCTCGTTGCGCATGGTGAGTTCGAACTCGCCCAGCATCGCGGTCATATCCTCGCCGTTGGCCTGCAGGCTGAAGGAATCGAGCTGGAGGTCAATTTCCGCTTCGAAGTTACGGCTGATGCTCAAGCCTTCCTCGGGCCCGAAGGCCGGGCCTTCCATCACGGGGGCGGCGACGGGGGCGGAGACGGCAAGCAGTGCGGCCGTGAAGAGGACGACCGCGGGAATGCGCTGGGCTTTCATCAGTTCTCTATGAAGGGGGGGGTGGGAAACGAGCGCGCATCCTACGCGCCGGTGGGGGAGGATCTCCACCCTGTGATGGCGGCCTACCAGTAGAGGTCCTCGAGGACGCATAGCGTTACGAGACCTCCGCAGCCCTATTTCGAGAAGACCGGCTGGTTTGCGAAACCCGAATCAGTCTCTGCAGGTGATGCTCAGCGATTGGGGACCGACCAGGCCGAGCTTTTGGCGGAGTTCCTGGACCAGAGCCCCGGTTTCGAGCTGTCCTGTCTGCAGAATGGTCACTCCACCTTCTCCTGTCAGTTCGAGGCTCTCCAGAACCTGGGTGTCGAGGTTCCATTGGAGGAGTCCCGTTCCCTCGAAGAACGAGCTGGCTTCGAGGCGCCCGGGTTCGAAGCGAACCGGGGCCGGGAAGCGGGGTACGAAGTCCACCGCCCTGGCGGAGAGGTCACGCTTGGCGCGGATCTTCAGCTCCAGGTGGATGCGCGCGACACGCTGGCCGAGGCGCTGACTCACGCCCTCGAAGCGGGCCTCGATCAGGCCCTCGAAGGAGTCCACGTCCAGGGACCCCAGGGGGGCCAGCGAGGCCGCTGCACCCGGAGAACCGGCCGCACCCTTGGGGGTCCGAAAGTGCAGGTCCCCACAGGGCGCGAAGATGGCGCCCGCGAGGGCCGGATCGACCTTCCAGCGTGCGTTGGGTTCGACAGGGACGATGGGGAGAAAGGCGGTCGCGTCGAGTTCTGCCCGCAGGCCACCCGACCAATGCGGATCGAGCATGGCACTGCCGTCGCTGGCCTTCACCACGAGCTGCCCATCGCCGCCGCGGCGGAACGTGACGGTGCGTTTCTCGAGGGGGCTCGTACCTGGGGTCAGGGCCTCCACTCCCGGGGCGAGTGAGGCCGAGCTTAGCGTATGTTTCGAACCGAGCTCCAGTCGCTCGAACCGTCGCTCCAAGACCTGCAGCTTGCCCCCGGCGACCTCCTGGTAGGTGTCGCGAACCTCCAGCTGGAGATGGTTGTCGACGTAGAAATCCAGCGAGTGAAAGGCCTTGGCCATGTCCTTTCCGTCGATGAAAACCTCGAGCTCGTCCAGGGCGAACTGCTCATGCCGTTCGATCGTCTTGGTACGCGAGGTACCTGGCTGTGGGGCGAGCATAAAGCTCGTCTGGGCGAATCCCGGGGCCGCCAAGAGTAGTGCGAGAAGAGCGAAGTTGAGTCGCATATGCGTGGATCTCGTGCGTGGGAGCGAGCGCTGCCGAGCCAGGTCGAGGGCAACGAGGCCTTCCACTTCCTGGATGATTCTCCTTTGATTGGGAGCAAGCATAGTATGTTTTCACCCCTCTCCGTTCCCCCGAGTCCCCAAGTACAGCCATGAAGGTCGAAATCGAATACTGCGTGCAATGAAACTACGAGCCCCAAGCGACCGGTCTGGTCGCTGAGCTCGGGAAAGCCTTTCCCGACCGCGGTATCGAAATGGAACTTACCGAATCCTCGGGCGGCGCCTTCGAGGTCTTCATGGACGGCCGCAAGATCTTCAGCAAGCTCGAGCTGAAGCGGTTTCCTGCGTATCAGGAGATTCCGCTCTTGATGATGTAGTGCTCAAAGCAGCCCTTCGGCGAGCTCCTCGAAGCGGGCCTTCAGGGTCGCGAGTTCTTCTTCGAGCCTGGCCACGCGGGCTTCAAGGGCGGGGCCGCTCGGGGTGGGGGATGAGCCCGGAGGCGAGCTCGAGACCTGGGGCGAGACGTGGGACGTCGGAGTCGGTGTTCGGCTGTCGCTCGTAGCTGCGGACGGCTGGGCTTCGGGAGCCAACAGCTGCGAGTAGCGCGCCGCACGACCTCCGCTCAGTTCGCGTGCGAAGCCCTTCTCGATCAGCCGCGTTATCGTCTCGCGAGTGGCATCGAGGGAATCGAAGCTGTGCATTCTTCCGGCTCGTGCGCGTAGCTCGCTCAGGGTCTGGGGACCGCGCAGCCAGAGTTCGGTGATGACGGCCAGGCCGTCCGGCATGAGGTTCCAGATCTCGCGCGTCGAATGATGAAAACGCTCGACGCGTCCACCACTCGGGTAGCTGGCCCCGACGATGCCCTTGGCTCGTAGGCCTTCGATCACGATGAGCACTTCACCCTCCGACATGGACATGACGGGGTCCCGGTTCGACTTCTGGTTGCAGCCGGCGGTCATGGCGTTCAGCGACAAGGGGTAGTTGTCGGGGGTTGTCAGCTCCTTTTCGACCAGGACCCCGACGACGCGGGCTTCGAGGGGATCGATTTTCTGGTGGGTGGACATGGGGCTCTCCGGGGAGACAAGCGGTCTTCCGTGAATCTGAAGTCGTAGGGCAATTGTTTCCAACGAACCCCTGGGGGGCCAGTGTCTTTCAGTCTCTTCAAGGTAGGAGCGCTCCCGAGCCGAACCCTCATGCCTACATTCCCCCTCCCGGTATGGATCCCCAAGTCCCGCAGGCCTCACAAGATGTTTTCGTAGGACGCCAGCCGATCTACGGACGGCGGCTGGAACTCTACGCGTACGAGCTCCTCTATCGCGGGGCGGACATCGACTACGCCGATTTCACCGAGGGAGATCGCGCCACGTCCCAGGTGCTCTTGAACACCTTCACCGAGTTCGGACTCGAGCGGGTGGTCGGTACGCATCTGGCTTTCGTCAACCTCACGCGCGGCTTCATCGTCGGGGAGTATCCCCTGCCCGTTCCGCGCAATCAGGTAGTGCTCGAAGTGCTCGAGGAGGTCGAACCGGACGAGGAGGTCATCAAGGGCTTGCAGGAGCTACGTCGCCGTGGCTTCAAGATCGCGCTGGACGACTTTCTCTATCGCCCCGAGCTCGAGCCCATGGTCGAGCTGGCGAACATCATCAAGCTGGATGTGTTGGATCTCTCGAACGAGGAGATCCAGCGGCGCTTCGAGGTTCTCTCGCCGTACAAGTGCAAGCTCCTGGCCGAGAAGATCGAGACTCGCGAGCAGTTCGAGTTTTGCCGCCAGCTCGGGTTCGACTTCTTCCAGGGCTACTTTCTCGCGAAGCCGAATGTCGTATCCGGGTCCAGTGTGCCCACGAACGGGCTCAGTCTGTTGCGCTTGATGGCGGAGTTTCAGGATCCCCACTGCGACTTCGAGCGCATTCACGACATCGTTCGCCAGGACGTGACGCTCAGCTATAAACTCCTGCGCCACATCAATTCGGCGCGCTACGGCATGCCGCGGCGCATCGACTCGATCCACGAGACGCTTGTTTATCTCGGGTTGGCCACCGTGCGCAATCTGTCGTGTCTGTTCCTGCTCTCCTCCGAAACGGAGCAGCCCCACGAGTTGATCGTGACGTCGATGATGCGTGCGAAGATGTGCGAGCAACTCGCCATTTCCGGGGCCAAGCGGGATCCGTACGCTTTCTTCACCGTCGGGTTGTTCTCGACCCTCGACGCCATGCTCGGCTCGTCGATGAGCGCAATCCTGGAGAAATTGCCGCTCGCGGAGGAACTGGGAGGAGCGCTCTTGAATTACGAAGGCGAGCTGGGCGAAGCGCTGCGAGCCACCCTGGCCTACGAACGGGGCGACTGGTCTTCGGTCGCTTGTTTCGGGCTGCCCTTGCCGGAGATCAAGAAGGCCTTTATCACGGCTGTGGAATGGGTAGACCGGGCCGACGGAGAGCTAAAGGCCCACAGCTAAGGATTCGGGCAATCCTGGTTCTGGTCCGGGGCGTTGCTACTCTTGGGCGTTCATGGAGACTCCCGATACCCGAGCGACGTGGGGACGCTTCACAAGGCGCCGCTCCGCGATCCGTACAGCCGCCTACACGAAGATCATCGCGACCATCGGACCGGCGTCCGAGGGGCTCGTCGGCAAGTTGATCGATGCCGGAATGGACGTGGCCCGGATCAACTTCAGCCACGGCACCCACGAGGAGCATCGGCGCCGGATCGGCATCGTGCGGCGTGAAGCGCAATTGCGCGGGATCGAGATCGGGATCCTGGCGGACATCGCCGGACCCAAGTTGCGCTTGGGCGAGCTGGCCAAGAGTCCCCAGCGCTTGAACGAGGACGAGCGAGTCGTGATCTTCGAAGGACCGATCTCGGACGACCCCACTCGGATTCCGATTGCGAATGAAGGTCTCGTCGAGAACGTGAAGAAGGGACACCGCATCCTGCTTGCCGATGGCGCGTGCGAACTCATTGCCGAAGAGAATGCCCAGGGCAAGAGTGTCGTGGCCTGTGTCAAGAGCCCCGGACGCATCGCGGATCGCAAGGGGGTTTCGTTCCCCGATTCGTCCATCAACCTCGAGGTTCCGACGGACAAGGACCGCGAGGACCTCGTGCTCGCCAATGAGCTGGGCGTCGACTTTTGCGGCATCAGCTTCGTCAGTGGTCCGGAAGAGGTCCAGGCCGTGCGCGAGTTGTGCCCGGAGGCCTGGATGGTGGCCAAGATCGAACGGGCCTGTGCCGTCGAGAACCTCGATCGCATCATCGAGGCCTCGGACGGGATCATGGTGGCCCGCGGCGATCTCGGTGTCGAGCTGGACTTCGAGCGCCTGCCGGCGATCCAGAAAGCACTGCTCCAAGCGGCTCTTTCCAAGGGCAAGTTCACCATCACCGCCACCGAGATGCTCGAGAGCATGGTGGTCGCGTCCCGGCCCACACGGGCCGAGGTCAGCGATGTCGCCCATGCCGTGCTCGACGGGACGGATGCGGTGATGCTGTCAGCGGAAACCGCCGTGGGGGCCGATCCCGTGGCTGCCGTGCGGGTCATGAACACCGTCGCCGCATCGGCCGAATCGAGCCAGCGTGACCACGAACTGCCTCGCATCGGCTTCCGGCGGACCGAAGCCAGCTTCGCGAATGCCGTGGCCGTGGCCGCCGCCGATGCGGCCGAGGTCCTGGGCGTGAAGCTCATCGTGTGCTTCACAGAGACCGGCCGCACGACGAGGCTGCTGTCCCAGCATCGACCTGCCGCCGAGGTGCTGGCCCTGTCACCGCACTCCCGAACCCTGCGGCGCGCGAGCGTCTTGGCCCACGTGCGGCCCATTTATTTCCCCAGGGTCGACGCGCTCGAGGACATGCTGGAGCGTGCCAGCGAGGAGCTGCTCCAGGTGGGCAAAGTGGTCGTGGGGGACACGGTCGTCTTCGTCGCTGGTGTTCCCCCCGGTGTCGCTAGTTCAACGAACGTCTTGAAACTGCATCGCATCGGTGATCCCATCAAGCTCGCCTGACGGCGAGATCCGATGCACCGAGTCCTTGCAGCTCTGAAACCTTCGCCTTCAAAGCCAGCCGATTCGTCGGGAGTCGGGCAGCGCGTTTGCGCCCAGGCTGCCCACACGGGGGACGCTCTCCTGTCGCGCGCCGATGTCCAGCAGCCCAATGGCACGGAGGAGAGAGGTTGGGGCCTCGGGGCCTACAAGCGCCTGCTCGGGCTGAAACGGCGCCCGAGCGAAGAGGATACGGGGCCGCGCTCGCGCGTGCTCTGCGTGGCCAGCGGCAAGGGGGGCACGGGCAAGAGCGTCATCGCCACGAACCTCGCGACCCTTCGATCGCGCCGCGGCGAGCGCGTGTTGCTCGTGGATTTCGATGCGGGGCTCGCGAACGCACACCTCCTGCTCGGATTGGCGCCCGAATACGATCTTTCCCACGTGATGCAGGGGCAGGTCCGCGCCGAAGAGGCCCTCGTCGAGGGCCCGGAGGGGCTCATGCTGCTTTCCGGCGGCGTGGGCCGCCACAATCTCGCCAACCCCACTCGGCGCGAGCTCGATCGGCTTTTCAAGGCCCTGCGGCCCCTGGAGAGCCTCTTCGATCTGATCATCGTCGATCACGGAGCCGGGCTCGGGTACGCGACGGTGACGCACCTGGCGGCAACCAGCACGCTGCTGCTCGTCACGAACCACGAGGTCACCGCCCTTTCGGACAGCTACGCCCTCTACAAGCGTGCGCACCTGGTCAACGCCGAGATCAGGGTCGGGCTCGTCGTGAATCGGGTGCCCGACGGAAACCGTGCACTCGGGGCCTGGGAACGGTTCCAGAGTGCTTCGGATCGGTTTCTGGGCCACGAACCCGAGTACATCGGTTGGGTGCTGGCCGATCCGGCCGTCCATCGCAGCGTCGAGGCCCGGGTCCCTGTTACCCTGCTCGAGCCGGACAGCCAGGCCGCCCGGGATATCGACGTTGTTTCTCGCTGGGCCCCAATCGACCGTGCCCAGGGCGAGAAGCCCTTTTTTGAATGCGCACGTAGCGCCTTGCGCTGAAACCCGCTTGCATCGCAGCCCTCCATCTCCACAGTAGGCCCCATCGGTAACTCCATGCAGATCTGGGCACTCGCCAACCAAAAAGGCGGTACCGGCAAGACCACGACCGCGATCAACCTCGCGGCCTCGCTTGCGGCGGCCGGCAAGAGGGTTCTCCTTCTCGACCTCGATCCCCAGGCTCACGCGACACTTGGGCTCGGGTGCTTCGTCGAGGAGGAGCATTCGATCGCACGCACCTTCCTCGAAGAAGTACCGCTCACCCGGCTCGTGCGCAGCGCACCCGGTGGCTTTCATCTGGTTCCGGCCACCCTCGGTCTCTCCGAGTTCGAGCAGGTTGCCGAGCGGACGATCGCACCCGAGCGCGTGCTCGAACACGAGCTCGACGGCCTACGCGGTCGTTATGATTGGGTCTTGCTCGACTGCCCGCCGCGGGCGGACGGCGTCTTGACCTCGAACGCCATTCGTGCGGCGACGACGGCATTGATGGTGGTCGAGACCGGGTCCTTCGCCCTGCAGGGTGCGCTGCGGGCACGCGGTTTGTTCGAGGAGATGGTCGAGGATTCGGGCCGCCAGCTATCGTTGCGCTACCTGGCGACGCTCTTCGAGCGGGGCGATTCTTTTTCGCGCGAGCTGCTCGTCGCGATGCAGTCACGATTTGCTGAAGGCATGCTGGACACGGTCATTCGCACCGATGCTTGTCTGCGCGAGAGCTGCGCCTACGGCGTGCCGGTGCGCATTTTCGATCCGGCTTCCAAGGGCGCCCTCGACTACGACGCCCTCGCCCGCGAGCTCTTTCAGCTTCGGCCCCAATCCGGTTCCGGTCCGAGCCCGGAGAGCCATGCCGTGCTCACGTCCTATGTACCGCCCTTCCGCAGCGAAAAGGCTGCGCTTGCGCCGGAAGGGGCCCAGCCACCGGCCCAGCCCCTGGTCGAGACGATTCAACCTCGGGATGATCCCTTCTCGATGCCCGCGTCCCACTCAGGTTCAGTGGACACCTCTCCTCCGCTGGGCGGCTCCTTCGAGTCGCCCTTCTCCTGAAGACAATCCGAACATGGACACCCTCGCACTGCTTTGCAATCTCCACGCGGACGGTCCGGCCACGCTCCAGCGTCTGCGGCGGGAGGGTTGCGAATCCCTGGAGAGCCTGCTCTCCCTGGAGCTCTCCTCGTTGTCCGTGTGTCTGGATTGGAACGAAGAACTCTCGCAGCGCTTCCAGAGGGAGGCCGTCCTGCTCGCCGAGCGCCTCGGTGAGCCGCTCGAATGGGAGATCGTCGAGGTCGAGGACGACGAGTCCAACGCAGAGCTCGTTCCCCATACCACACCCTCCGAGGGCCACGCACCCGACATCGGGGAGTTCCAGGACGAGCTTGTGGAGAGCGCGTTCGAAGAGGAACACGAGGTCGATAGCCCCGAGGAGCGGGATTTCGTCGACGAACCGGATTTCGTTCAGGAGGCCCGCGAATCGGACTCGGTTCAGAAAGTGCTCGGGACGTGGCGCGATCTGGACCAGACGGAGCCGCCCCTGGCACCCGACGAATCCAGCGCCGAGCTCGAGCACTCCGCGGCGGCCGCGGATCCACAATTGCGCGACTACGTGGTCGAGCCCGGTCCCTCGACGCCGAACCGCCCTCTGGCGCGGGTCGAGCTGCGTGGGTTGGACCAGAGGCTCGTGCAGCGCCTGGCCCAGCTTGGCATCCACTCGCTGGGTGGGCTCGCAGAGGTGCCGACCACGGCCCTCGCCCGACGCCTGCCCATGCCGTTCACGCGCGTGCGTCGCCTGCAGCACATCGCCCGCGGCGAGCTCTCGCGCGGCCTCTCCCATCAAAATGCGGGGGGGAACCCCAGCGAGACCCCCACTGAAGCCTCGCTGGAAACATCGCCCGAAACCCCGGCGGAAGGCCCGAGGGGCAATACTGGGGGCCGTGGTGAGGCTGCGCCAGCCATTTCTCCGAGCCGTTCCTTCCCGAGCGCTGGCCCCTTCGCCTAGCGACACGATTTTCATTCCACCGAAACGAGCGTAGCCGTGAACCGCCGTTCCCGGTGAACTAGGGAGTAGGGGCGCGCTCCCGCAACTTCCATGTCCGCCTTCTCCCGCACCGGGCGTCCACTCGCCCTCGTCGCCGCGCTTTTCCTTCTCGGCCCTTTCGGCCACAGTGGATCAGGAACGCCGCATGCTCCGGGGGCTTTCGTAGCCCCTGTCCACGCCGCAAGCGCTCCTGTTGGCGAACCGAGCGCAGCACAGAAGGGGCGCAAGAAGCAAGAGTCGAAGGAGCTGATCTCGCTCGCGCCGGATGGACGGCGCGGACTGGGGGCGCCGACCGAGCTCTCCCAGCTCCTGCGGCTCTTTCGTCGACCCTCCGCCGAGGACCGCGAGTTTCTACGCGACCTGATGGACCTCGAGCCGCGCCTGAGGGTGCTCCTGGCGACGACGGAGGGTCTGTATCGCGACCGCGGCTTCCTGGAGCTCCTGGCCCGTGGGACACGAGGCGACGAACGTAACCTGGCTCGCTTGCACATCCTCCACGGCGATGTGATCGCCGACCCGGGGCCCCTGTTGGCCAAGGTGGGGCGCAAGGGCATCGTCTGGGCGAACTTCCTGCTCGATCCCCGCGTGTGGATGCGGATCGAGGTGCTTCAGGATTGGGAACGTGACACGCGCGATGTGCGTCTGGGGTTGGCTGTTCTACGCGGTGTCACCGATGGTTGGGTGCGGCTCGACGATGTCACGGCGCGCACGATCGCCAAACGTGTCGACCTCTCCGCATCGCTCCTGCGCGCCCGTCTCCTCGACCTCTCCGCCCTGCGCGAAGGCTCCAACGACAAGAGCGAGGTCTCCGAGGCAAACCGCGAACGCTTCCTGTCGTTTCTCGATCTCGAGGATGAAGACCAGCGCGGACACCTCCTGGCAGCGGAACTCGAAAGCGTAAGTCGTCGCGTCGCGACGATGCGCAGCGTGCTCTTCACCCACCGTCTCGAACTCCAGGTCGCGGACGCGCTCCACGAACGGGCCGAAGGCAAGGCTCGCCTCGAGGAGATCCGTCAGGAAGTACGCATCTGGCAACCCCAGACACCGGAGGGCAAGGTAGCGCCTGCGGATATCAGGCGCATCAAGAAGACGGCCCGCAGACGCGAGGCCTATCGCGTTGCCCTGCAGGGCCTACGCCTCGACCCTATGGATGCCGAGATGGCTTTCGCGGCAGGTTCCATGGCCCAGTTCGTCGCGGGAACCTACGAGAGCCTCTCTTACTTCGACCGCTATCTGGCCCTCAAGAGCATTCGGGTGCACGACGATCGCAACTGGCGCAAGCGCAAGCTGACCGACGAGGAGAACCACGCCATCTTCCAGATCCAGCAGTTCGAGAGCGAGGAGTTCCCCGGAACAGGGGGGCCCGCAGGCGGCGGAAACAAGTAGGGCTGCTTTCAGCCGCCCTTCGCGTACCTGGCCAGCACGTGGCGCCAACGTGTGTTTTTGGGGTCGATCTCGACGCAGCGCTTCAGCTGCAGGATGGCCTCCTGCTGGCGATTCAGGGTGAACAGGCACTCGCCGTACATGGCGAGGACGCTCGGGTCACTCGGGGCTTTTCCGGCGGCGGTCTTGCCGACCTCGAGGAGCAGGCCCTTGTGCGCCCGGGTCAGGTGCTGGGGCGCGTTCAGAAAGATGGTGATGATCTCCTCCGCGACGTGCAGGAGCAGATGTCCGGGGACCTGACTCCACAGGGCGCGGGCTGCGGAAATCTGCAACTCGCGATGCTTGGTCTGGGCCTCGTCGTCTTCCGCGTTGTCCGCGAGGTAGCTCTCCACCTTGAAGAGGAAGTACCAACCGTCCAGTAGCAAGTCCGTGTTTGTCTCGACCTTCAGGAAGTCGTAGACGTCCTGGAGGGCCAAGGCCTTGAGGCATTGCTTCTTGATCTCCTGGAAGCGCAAGCTGCGAGAGCCGATCGAAGTGCCCTCAGGGTCGTTCTTCTTGATGGAGGCGATCTCGCGTTCGTAGCCCTTGTCATCTCCGATGCTTTCGAGCTTTTGCGCGTAGGCCCAGCGGACGTCGAGGTCGAGTGGGTTGGCTTGCAGTTGTAGCTTCAGTCCCGACAGCGTGAACTCGTTCCTCTTGATTCGTTGGATCTCGGCGCTGAAGGGCTCGGCGGGTAGGAAGCCACCGATCAGATCACGCACCTCTCCGTTGGATTCGAGGAAGAGCAGGGTTGGGTATCCTGTCACACCGAACCTACTCGCGATGACACTGCCCTCTTTCGACTCGGCATCGATGGAGTAGCAGAGGATGTCCTTCATCTCGGTCACCACCGAGGCGCTGGTGAGGGTCTCCTTGTCCAGCTTCTTGCAGTAGCCTCACCACTCTGTCCAGAAGTTGAGGAACACGAGCTTGCCCTCGAGCTTGGCATTGGCCATCAGCGCCTCGTACGAACCCTTGAACCAGGGGATTTCGCCGCCCGGCAGCTCCGCGCTTTCAGCGCTGGAATGGGCGGGCGCGAACTCACGGACGATTGCGCCTGCTTGGGACGTGGGTTGGGCGCAGACTACACCCATGCCTCCGAAGAGGGCGATGGTCAAAAACAACATGAAGCTCGGGGGTGGGGGAGGTAGGGAGCGGCAGGACCTTGTCCCAAATCCTAGGAGCTACTTCGGAGTTTGTCAGGCAAGCCCCGAGGGCCGCCGTGCCCTATTGCGCGATCCGAACACCCTCGAATGGGGGGCAGACAGCCTTTCCGGTGCGTAAGTCCGGGGTTTTCAGCACGTTTGCCGGCGATTCCATCGCCCCCCACGAGGTCGTAAGATGCGCGTTCCCACGACTCGGAACCGAAACGTGACCTCTCATCTCATTCCCGCCAGTGCCGATCGCCCCGGCGACGATCCTATCTTTGCCTTGAACGCCGAGGCGTCGAAGCGGGCCGCCGCAGGTGAGGACATCCTCAATTCGACGCTGGGCGCCTTGATGCAGGACGACGGGACGATGGCCGTCATGCCTTCGGTGTTCGAGGCCTACCGACGGATCGCTCCCGAACGGGCAGCCGCCTATGCGCCCATCTCCGGGCCCCCGAACTTCATTCGCGCCGTGATCGAGGATCTCTTCGGCTCGGGGCAGCTGTCGTCCGCCGCGACCGGTGCGGCGACTCCTGGGGGGACGGGTGCTTGCTACCAGGCCATCGTCAACTTCCTCGAGCCAGGTCAGAAGCTTCTGACGACCTCCTTCTACTGGGGGCCCTACGGGATCCTGGCTCAGCACTGTGGCCGTGGTATCGAAACCTTCGAGATGCTCGCCGCCGATGGCAGCTTCAATGTCGAGGCGATGGGTGTCGGGCTCGACAGGATGTTGAAGGAGCAGGGGCGTGCGTTGCTCATGCTGAACACGCCTTGTCACAACCCAACCGGTTTCTCCCTGGACGACAGGGACTGGAGCGAGTTCGTGACGAGCGTCCAGGTCGCTTCCCGCAAGGGGCCTGTAACCGTGGCCTTCGACTTTGCCTATGCGAAGTTCGCGACCCCCGGTTCCATCCGTTGGCCGCGGCATGTTGCCAGGCTTCAAGGACATGCCACCCTGCTTTTCGCCTGGTCGGCTTCCAAGGCCTATGCGCAGTATGGCGCGCGCGTGGGGGCATGCGTTGCGGTAGGAACGGACGACGCGGAACGCGAGCGGATCCGAAACGCACTCGGGTTCTCGTGCCGGGGCACGTGGTCGAACTGCAATCACCTCGGCATGCTGGCTATTGCCGAGCTCTTGAACGATCCCGAACTGCGCCGCAGTTCCGATGCCGAGCGCGAGATGCTGCGCAGCCTGCTCTCGGAACGCGTCGAGCGTTTCAACGAATTGGCCCAGTCGCGCGGGCTAGTGTATCCGCGCTATGAAGGCGGCTTCTTCGTGACGGTGTTCACGCCCGACGCGAAGCGTGCTGCCGCGCGCATGCGCGAGGACGGCGTGTTCGTCGTGCCGCTTGATGGGGGCGTACGGGTTGCGATTTGCTCGACCCCAGCGAAGGACATGGAGCGCCTCGTCGACGCTCTGGTTAGCGGTGTTGCGGCTACGGAAGTCGTCTAGATGCGACTCTTGCTCAAGAGCTGCCTGGCGTGCGTTCTCGCCGTCGCCTGCAGCACGCGCAAACCACCGCCCCCGGGAGCGGATGGTGCGACGATCTATCGACTCCAGAATTGTGCCAATTGCCACGGCGAAAGGGGGGAGGGCAAGTCCCTTGGGCCGGCTCTGGACAACCTCGGGCGCAACTGGTCGCAAGCGGACCTGGCGGGATTCTTCGCCGACCCCAAGCCCTACCTGGGGCGGGATGCGCGGCTCGAGAAGCTGCGCAAGGACTATCCCGCCGCGATGAGCCGCTACGACAACCTGGACGAGTCGCAGCGCTCTACGCTGGCAGCCTGGCTGCTTTCGCGTTGATCTGCTCTTAGCGGCCCGATAGCAGTCCCTCTTCGATCAGGCCTTCGGCGATGCCTCGGGCGATGGCGGCATTGCCCACGCCGTCGTAGTGCCCATCGAAGGCCAGTACGGGCAGGCTGGCATTTTGCTCGATGGCCGTACGCACAGCATCGGCCGCGGACAGCACGGGGAGTCCGTGGGCCCGGGCCAGTTCGCCGGCCCGGGCATCGATCTCGAGGGTCGGGTTGGGATGTACCAGCGCCTTGGCGTCGGGAAGGATGACGAAGGCGGGGCGGATCCCCTGTTGTCGCGCGTGCTGTGCAAAGCGTGCCAGCTGCCGGTCGACCCTTTCCAGGGCGCGACGGATCGAATCCTCCGGGGGGAATCTCGTGCCGAGATCAAGGTCGTTCAGCCAGAGAAAGAAAGCGCTCTTGCGTGCCCACTGGCGCGCTGTGAAGGAGAAGGGAGTGGCCAGCGGGTAACTCACGGGGGGCGGAGGAGCGCTGCCCTTTGGCGGTCGCGTGACGATCTTCTCCTGGATGTCGTTCCAGAGCCACAGCATCAGGACGAGATCGGGTTGGAGTGTCTCCCCGAGCTCGACGAAGAGATCCACTTCCTGCCGCGTGGCGAACCCCTGGTGCCCAGCGTTGATCACGAGGTAGCTGCCTCGGTCGCGTGGTTCTTCGCGCTCGAGCTCGGCTCGCAGGAAGGCACCGATGGTCTCTTCCTCGTGGACGCCGTGCCCGAAGGTCAGCGAATCGCCGATGAGCAGGACGCGAAACTCACCGGGCTGCTTCGCCCGGATCTCGGGGCCTCGAAGTCCGTGTGTGTTCACGCGTACTTCGCAGTCGTAGGTGAAGCTGCGATCGCCTGGCACGAGCCCAAAGCCTCGCTCCGGATGGGGGACGTAGCGAACCTGTGGGTAGCACTCGGGTATGGGTTTCCCGAGCACCGCGCGAGCGGTCACCTCCGCGATCAGCCCGGAGACCAGGAGTCCCGTCGCCGCTGCCAGCAAGCGTTTCTTCCATTGCTTCAATCGGTCAATCCGTTGGTTCGTTCCCCGTTCGTGCTGAGCAGGCCATCCGTCACCTGGCATAGGCCCGGCGCGCGAAGAGGAGCGTCAGGAAGGGTAGCATCGTGGCCTTGTTCGGGATCAGCTTGAAGATCCGCCACAGGCGTCTGGGATTGAGATAGAAGCGACGATAGGCGTTCTTGCGCAGTTTGAAGATGCGCTCCTCCGGGACCTCGGAAAGGTTGATCTCGGAGCGATACGGTTCGTACGAGGACCAATCGGAGGGCAGCTCGAAGCCGGCGTGTTGCACCTGCTGGAAGAGCTCGGTCCCCTTGAAGGGGATGACGCGAAAGAACGCTGCTGTATGAAAGGCACTTGATGCGGCCCAATCGATGGTGGCCTGCATTTCTTCCTCGGTTTCGGTCGGGAAACCCAACATGAACGCGCCGTGGACCATGACCCCCTTCTTCGCGATGTAGTCCACGATCTTGCCGGTGCGTTCGATCTTCAGGTTCTTCTTCATCACCTTCTGGATGCGCGGAACAGCGGATTCGATCGCGACCATGCAGCGATACATCCCGGCCTTCTTCAACAAGTCGACGAGCTCCTCGTCGAGGATGTCGCCACGGAAGCCGTTGGGAAAGGTCAGCTTGATCTTCCAGCGTCGATCGATGATCCCCTGGGCCACCTTCTTCGCGCGTTCCGGGCGGAAGTTGAAGATGTCGTCCATGAAGACGAATTCCTTCACGCCATAGGTGCTGATGAGCAACTCCATTTCCTGGAGCACGTTCTCCGCCGAGCGCTCGCGGAAGGCCTTGCCGTAGGAGTTGTGGCAGTAGGTGCAGCGCCACGGGCAGGCGCGCGACGAGAACATCGTCGCGAACTCCTTGGCGGCATAGATGACGCCGCCGCGCGGGACGGTGTGGTACAGCTCGTGGGGAATCAGGTCCCACGCCGGGAAGGGCATCTCGTCCAGCTGCGCCGGGGGTGGCCGATCGGTCTCGTGCACGATTTCCCCGTTCTTGCGCCAGGAGATTCCCGAGCATCCGGTCCAATCTTGGCGGCCTTCCTGGATGCCGTTCAGAAGGTCCGCGAAGGTGAATTCACCCTCGCCGCGCACGACGAAATCGACCGCTTCGTCGGCGAGGACATCGTCGGCAGCGACGCTCGGGTGGGGACCACCGCAGACGACTCGTACCCCGGGCATGTGCTTGTGGACGAGCTTCGCCAGATCGTGCATGCAGCCTGCCTCGTAGGTCATGGCGGAGAGGCCTACGACATCGGGCTCCAGGCGTTGCAGCTGCTCGAGAGCCTGTTGGGGCGTCCAGTCCTGAACTTTCATGTCCAGGATGTGCACGTCGGGGAACCCACTCTCCCGGGCCTGGGCGGCGATCATCATCACGCCGAGGGGATGGACGTGGGTGAACTGGGTATAGGGGTGATAGGTCTGAACCAGGGCGACACGCATGACCCACAAGGATATCCCTTTGTTATCGTTTCATCATGGCTCGCATCGCATTCCCTGTCACTACCTGCCATGAGTTCGAGGGGGTCAAGGCTCTGTCCGCCACCCTGAAGCAGGCCGGCCACCAGACCGACTGCTTCATAACCTCCGAGGAAAGGGACTTCGGACGTGCCGTGAGCGACTTTGGGCCCGATGTCATCGGGCTCTACGCGACCACCGGCCAGGAGCAGTGGGCCTACCCTTACATCGAGCGCTGGAAGCGGGATCTGGGGCACGTGAAGGTCGTCATGGGGGGGCCGCACCCCTCCTTCGACAGCGGCGTGCTCCTGGACGAGGAGTACATCGACGCCACGATCAAGGGCGAGGCCGAGCACGCCATGCTGGATCTGGTCCAGGCCTGGGAGGCGAATCGCTCGATCGAGGAGATCCCCAACGTCGCCTATTTGAAGAACGGCAAGCCGTACCAGAATGCGATCCGCCCCATCGTGCAGGACCTGGACACGCTGCCCTTTCCCGACGCCGACATCTTCTACAAGTACCCCTTCCTTGCGAAGAAGCGCGTCCTGCAGGTCCACGCCAGCCGCGGGTGCCAGAACAACTGCACCTACTGCACCGTGCCCTTGATGAAGAAGGAGTGGGTCTCGGATCGCAAGCGAGAGAAGTTCAACCGCACGAAGTCCGTGGACTATCTCTGCGAGGAGATGCTGGACATCCTCGCCCGCTATCCCAACTTCCGCATGGTCAATTTCGGGGACGCTGCCCTGAACATGTACCGTGGCTGGCTCGACGAGTTCGCCGAAAAATGGCCCAGGCGCGTGGGCTTGCCCTTCGCTTGCAACGTCAACATCAACTACCTGAACGAGGACGACATCATCAGCCTCAAGCGGGCTGGATGCGTATCGGTGCAGTTTGGGTTGGAATCGGGTTCCGAGGACGTGCGCCTGCACGTTTACAAGAAGGGCTATACCGACGACCACGTCGAGCGCATCCCGCGGCTCTTCAAGAAGCACAAGATCACCTTCCGCACGAATAACATGATGGGCTCGCCGGCCGAATCCCTCGACGACATGTTCGCCACGGCCCGTGTGAACCGTCGCATCCGGCCCAACGGCTGCACGGTCCTGATCTACCGTCCCTTCAAGTCCACCGTGCTCGGTCGCGAGGACTTCGAGCAAGGCCGAGTCGACCTGGGCAAGGACATCGGCCCGTCCCTGCATCACGACTCGCAGCTCATTCGCGACGACGTGCGCGAGGTCGTCAATCTCCAGAAGCTCTTCAATCTAGCCGTGTACCTGCCTGGAGGAGAACCCCTCGTCAGACAGCTGATCCGTTTCCCACGCAATCCCGCGTATGAATGGGTCGGCCTTGCTTTTCTGTGGTACCAGCACGCGGTGGTCTCGGGCTACGGCATGGTCGACGACTTCAAGCTGGGCTTGAAGAACCTGGGCCAGATCTTCGGCCGCAAAGCGGGGGGAACGCACCGCTACGGCGAGCTGAAGAAGAACCAGTTCCTGGACACGATAGACACCGGGATGGACGCCAACGCCTGACCAAGCTGCTTCGGCTAGGCGACCGACGGCCAGGCGATATTCACGCTCAACGCGGCTCGTGCCGAACGCAAGCGGTATTCCACCTCGCTCCTCGAACGTCCCTCGGCCCACAGGTATCCGCACACCGAGCGCTCGTCCGTGAGTCCAGTGACCGTGAACGGTGGGCGACGCAAGATCACGTCGACGATGCCGGGCATGCGGCGCGCTTGGTCCAGGCCTTCGATGCCTTGGAAGCGGCCGGAGTGCTCCGGGAGAATCGCCAGCCAGCCGCCGCAACACGCCGGCTCGAGGGCCATTTCGTCGAACGGGCCACCTGCATCGGCGAGGTGGGCAAACCAGGCCTGCAGGGGGCTCTTGCCGTAGACGATGGGGGAGACGTGCGAGGTGCGCGCGTCCTCATGGAAGCGTGGGCGCAGAGCGAGGAGCCGAAAGTTGCCGAGGGTCACGATGCCCATCACCGGCCCCTCTTCGACGTGGAGCGCCCGGGCGCCCCGTTCGAGCAGCTCGTAGACCCTGCGTGTGTCGTCGCTCTCGAGCGCGCACGGCTGCCAACCCCAGGCCAGGCCGCCGCCGACGCCACCGAAGGAGCCGCGCTCGAAGATACCTGCGGGTTGAAACGAGCCGTCGCGAAAGAATCCGTTCACCTCCAGGCAGCATTCCGCCCTGACGTCGTCGCAGGGGATGCCCGCGGCGTTCCAGGTCTCCCGAGCGAGCTCCGGATCGAGGGTCGCCTCGGTGGCTTCCCGCGTCGGAGTCTTCAGTCCGACCGCCTCACCGATGGCGGCGACGGTGGCGAGGCCGCGATCGCTCGAGGAGTAGGCTCCCAGGATCGCGCCCGTCTTCGCGAGCGAACGTGCCAGCTCCAAATGGCCGGCGATGTCTTCCGGGGCCAGGTTTTCGAAGCGAGCGGCGCTGGTACGGGCCGGGGCGTTTTCGTTCTCGTCCGTGCAGACGACCTGCAGGCCCGCCTCGCGCGCCCAGCGCAGGGCGGCAAGCTGGAGTTCGCTGCCGCCGATCAGGATCAGTGTGGAATGCATCTGGAATCTTCTTCCGGGCCCATGCTTTTCGGTCGGATGGGCCCTAGCCTTGAGCGCGTGCTTGCCTTCCTCATGACCTGGGCCTATCTCGGCCTCGGGGGATTCCTCGGCCTGACGGCCCGCCAACGCGGAAAATTGACCGCCGGGACGCTGGTGTGGCACCAACCTGCTCCGCTGCGTTCGCGTCTGATCGTGTCCGCGGCCGTGGTCGTCCTCGGAGCCATCGCACTGGCGAGCTACCCCTCGATGACAGGCCAAGCCCTGGACGGGCTGTTGCCCACCCCGGCGGCACTCGCGAGCACGCTTGTGCTTTCTCTTGTCGTCTACTGGGGTTTGCCCCACCCAGCGCAAGCCGCTTGCGGAGAGACCGGTGTGCGCTTCGGCTGGCGCTCTTGCTTCTATGGCGAGCTGGACTCCTGGCGTCTGACGGGCGAGCATCTGCGTTGCTGCATCGCCGGCAAGTGGTACGCCATGCGCGTCCCTCCAGAAGCGCATGCTGCGCTACGAAGGCACCTCGAACGTGAGGCGGGTTCGCTCGAGAGCGAGTTCAGCGATCGCAAGGGCTGAGGGCCAGGCCTCCGGTCAGGGCGAACCCAGCGCTTGCGATTGGGTCGAGAACGATCGCCTGGGCGAAGTAAGCGACGCCGAGCAAGCTCGGGCTTGCGGGGATTCCGAGCGGCAGACGGGCTTGGCCGAAGACATCGGTCTCGAGACCGAAGACCAGCTCTGGAAGTGCCAGCAGGATGCCCCCGGCCCAGGGGAGGGATATCTGACGCGATCCGAAGAGCAGCGCACCTGCTGCGTTCGGTCGTGCGTTGCGTATTCGAAACTCGAAGTCGCCGTTGCCCAGGGAAGTGGCCTGGCCGGCCGTGTCCAGGCTGGGGATGCCCGTGGTTCCAGCGAGTCCCACACCGTAGCTCGTCGGCATGCAGTCAGTGGGAGCGGGGACGAGGCTCGTGATTTCGAAGTCGTCGATGTTCCAACCGCCGAGCTCCAGGCCTCCGTCGCTCTTCAGTGTGAACTCGATCACGACATCGCCTACACCGTCGGCGACCGAGGAAATGTCGACATGCATTGCGGTCCAGGCGGTGTCGACGAAATGCCCACTCGTCGGGTTCTCCCACACCACCGTGCCGTTCACGAGGATCTGCGCACGGTCGTAGATGCCTTCCTCAACTGTCAGCCAGCGCTGAAGGCGTAGCTCGGTCCCGACCGTTCCGGTCAGGTCGAACGAAGGCGAACGCAGTTTGTTGGAAACGTTCGCAGCGTACGCGCCGTTGAAGTTGCCTATGCCGAGGTCATTGCCCCAGCAGCGCGTGCCACTTGAGGCAGCGGTTGGATCGGACCACGCTGTCCCATGAGAGTTGCCGCTCTCACCTGTGGGGATGTTCCGTTGCCAGTCGTCCTGCGTGGCGAGCTCCTCGTGACTCCAGCCGTCGTCGCCGCCCTCGAAATCGTAGAACGCATGTCGGATCGAATGCCCGATGCGGAAGCGGTAGGGCTCTCCGCTCGGGAAGTCCTGGATCTGGGCGTCGGTCGTGAGGGCCTCGAGGGTGTACTCGATGACGGCAGGCGCTGGGAAACCAGGTAGCAGAGCCAACCATTCGTTCGTTCCGGCGACGCGGGTCATTGCGACGGAGCCGGTCTGAGACGTGCCCGTCATGGGGTTCAGGGCGTAGTGTACGGAAGCGCTGGCGATGTCTCCGCCCCCGAGGGCTTCCATCGTGGCGCTGAGTCCATAGGGTCCGACATCGTCCACGCCGTCCTCGAGCTGTGTCACGTTTGTGAAGAGCACACTCGGCAGGTCATAGCCGGGAAAGCCCTGTTCGCGGAAGGCCGCGTCGATTTCGGTGTAGTGCGGTGTGCCGTTTTCGATCAGCCCGTCATCGTCGTCGAGGATCAGCCACTGGATTTCGATCACGGAGTCAATGATCGACTGGTCGAAGGCGTTCATCCACGACAGAAAGAGCCCATCGGCGAGCGCATCCCCGAGGTCGTTGCCGAGGGAGTCGTTGAGATTGCGGCGCGTTTTCCAGAGCGCTCCACCGAGGGGTTCGCCGTCGGCATGCACCGCCCCATAGCAGGCGCTGTTGCCGTCGCCGCAATATGCGCGGGTATTGAGGCCCGTGCGGATGAAGCCGCCATTGACGAGCCCGGCCCCGACGGTCGGCGTGTCATAGATGTACATGGCCCAGACGTCCGCAGCGCCTTCGCCGAAACCGTCGCCGCCGTTGCCGCTGCCATAGAGCTGATTCAGGAAGTGACCCATTTCGTGGGCGACAATGGTCGAGTAGCCCGTATTCACGCAGCCGTCGCCGGAATGGAAGTAATTGGTCGAGCTGCCATCGAAGTAGGCGTTGCACGCGTCCGCGATGTTGACGTTCGCACGTACGGGGAAGTCGGCCGTCGCGTCCGAGGGGTCGAGGGTATGGATGAACTCCCGCACCCGGTTGTGGGCCAGGAAGACGTTGGCCTGGGACGTATTGTCCTCGAAGGGACTCGGGTTCAGGAGCAACGTGTTGTCGGACCCCGTGATCGTCTGAGTGATCGAATGGGTTGTTCCCGTAGGGGCGTGGAGCACATGCGCGTAGGGACCGTCGAAGGAAACGGTCACCGCCAGCGGACCTTCCACACCGGGGAAAACGAATGCGCCGTTCTCGTCACTGATCACCGTTCCCGCAGAGCTCGTTACGCGCGCAAACGGCACCGGTGTCGAGACGGGCGGATTCGAACCGGAATCGGGTTCGAGACCGGGCGATGCAAAACTGCGCACGCTGCCGCCGGTGTCCAGGTCGTGTACCCGGTTCTCGCGTTCGACGATGCGCGGGCTACCCTGGGCCGCCACACGGTACATCCAGACCTCGGGCACCGCTCCGGTGGCCTGGAGGCGTAACTCGAGCTCCCAGGCAAGGCTTCCACCGAAGGCCTTCCCGAGCTTCTCCTTGACGATGACGAGAAGCGGCTCACCGCTGCTGTCGGGGGCGGCACCCAGGCGGGCCTGAAAGTCAGCGATCGCCGCGTTGCGGGCGCGTCTCGCCGAAACGCTGGGGATCGTGTCGAAGTCGCCGAGGTCGGCCAGTGCGCTGCTCGACAACGAGAGCAGGTCGCCAGCGCCGTCGACAAGGACATTCACTGCGCCGCCGCGCACAGGCACACCGCGCACGGCTTGTGAGAGTCGGATCGCAATCTTGTCCTGGCCGCCGACCGTTCCCAGGGCGAGGAAGTCGACCTCTCCGTCGTCGAGCGTGTCGCCATCGATGCCGAACATGCCGTGGGCCGCGCCTGTGAAGTCGCGGGCGGCGCGAAGATACCCTTCGCGGCTCGTGGGGCGGAAGCCAGCACGTCGTCGTCCACCGAAGAGCATGCGGCTCGTATCGTTTCTTGCCCGGCGCAGGTTCCATGAGCGCCCGTTTTGAGTGCGCCACGCTGCGAGCTCGCGCTCGACTCTCGCATCCTCGTTGGCATCCGGGCCCTGTGCCCTCGTGGTTCTTGAAAACGAACTCGCGGAAAGTGCGGATAAAACGATTGCTACGAACAGAAGGGAACGTCGTCTCATACGGGAGCGTCTTTCGAAGGTCCTAGAGACCGCGCTTGGCTAGCGAGAATGCTCGCCCAGGGTTCTGGGTGTCGAGGTTCGTGGCCAGCGGGTCACCATCGTTCCCCAGGCTCCATTTACCGCCTTCGTAGATGAGGTCGTACAGGCTGCCTTGTTGATCGAGCAGTAGCACCGAGACCCCGTCGCTGCCTTCACGCTGGACGATCTCCGCCTGGAGAATGCGGCCCGGGCCGGGCAGGAAAACCTGGGGTTGAACGCGCCAGCCGTTGTTGAAGATGGCGAAGTTGAGATCACCGGTCAGGTCACCGTCGCGATAGATGGCGATGGCGTCCCCCGAATCACCCAGCCACGCGGCCTGCATCGCACGCGAGCCCGCGAAGCCTGTCAGGGTGAACTCGATCGTATCGGTCCACGCATCGCCGTCCCAGATCGAGGCGGTGATGTCGTCGTCGTCCGTGCCCTCGCCGAAGATTCCGACGATGCGATCGGACGCCGGATCCGATTCCATCCGCAGGTGCGCGGCGATAGCGTCGGTGCTCGTGAACTGGCCGGTCGTCCAGAGGCCGGTCTGAGCGCTGCGGGTCGCGTAGCGGGTCTGCTCGGCAAAGGGACTGAAGCCCCAGGCCACCAGGAGGTCGCCCGAATTGGATTCCCAGGCCACGTCGAAGGCCCGGTAGTCTCGGGTTTCGACGATCTCCGTTCCGAGCAGCATGGGGGAGTTCCAGCTGCTGCCGTCCCAGATGCTGGCGACGACCCGCATCTGATCATCGAGGGCCACGAGGGCGATGTCGTCCGTTCCCGGACGTTCGACGAGCTGGATCCAGAGGGTCGTTCCGGGGGCCGTGCCCAGGTTGAAGACCTCCTGGTCCGTGCTCCAGGTGCCGTTGCTCCAGACTCGGTAGAAGGGGTTGGCGTCGGGGCCGGAGTGAACCAGGAGCAGGTCGCCAGTGAGTGCCTCGAACTCGATGTCGAAGCCGCGCTCGGCGCTGTTGGCACTCTGGATGTAGGTCGTGATCGGGTGCGTGAAGTCCTCGCTCGTCTGGCGGCCATCCCAGGTGCGCACGTAGAGCTGCGCGGTCGTACCGGTGTCGATCAGAACCGCCTGGGCCTCGTCGGGCTGTTCGCCGGAACGGGCGCGGTTGACGATCCACTTGACGTTGTGGTTGGCACCGTGGGTCGTGTCGTCCGTGCCCCACGTTCCGTCGGTGTCGTAGGTGCGCGTGTGCACGAAGGCGTCGCCGTCTGAGGCGAAGGCCAGTCGTCCGTTGCCGGGAGCCAGGCTGGCGATGGGATCGAGGGCTACGGGATAGTGGTAACCAAGGTTCAAGGCGCTGCCATCGGGTCCCATTCCATCGGGCGTGGCATCCGAGCGCGAAGTACGCGTTGCCGCGGGGCCGGAGAAGGGGAAGATCGTATTTGCCGCGGTTTCGAGGCCGGCGTCGAGTGCCTGACTCGCATCGAGCACGCGGAAGTCGTCGTCGGAGGCGCCGGGGCCGCCGAGAATTCCATCCGCTCCGAACGGATCCACGAACAGGGGGTCGGCTTCGAGGTCGAGCGGAGAGCCCGGGTCGCCGGCGTTGGCGAAGATCAGGTTGTTCGAGCGCTGGAAGCTCGAGCCGCCCAGGAGGCGTACCGAGAGGGAGCCGCCCTCGACGAGGATGTTCCCCGTCACCGTTCCCGTGCCACCGAATTGTTCTTCGCGAAAGTGATCGCCGCCGTTCCGGTAGAACGTGTTGTTGGCGAACATGATGTTCATCGAGATCGAAGCCAGGACGACGCCGGAGAGCGTGTTGTTGTAGACGAGGTTGTGCAGGATCCTCGCGTCCTGGGTCTCTCCGAGGACGATGCCGTCACCGGTGTTGTTCGAGATGCGGTTGCCTTCGATCAAGAGCGCATCGGAGGTCTCGGTGACGATGGCGCGTTCGTTCTCGTAGAGATCGCAGTCGACGATGCTGATGTTGCGCGTCGTGCCGCGCAGGCTGATTCCGATACCGGGGTCGCTGCCGCGCAGGACGAGACCGCGCAGGATCAGGTTCGCAGCGTCGGCGATCTCGAGCCCGTAGGCCATTCCCGCTCCGAGGATCACGACGTCGCCGGCATCGCCGGTGTGAATGCCGGTGGCGTCACCGAGGATCGTGAGTGGCGCGTCGTCGGCCGCCTGCAGGGTGTGGCTCAGGCCGCCGGCGTACTCACCCGCGCCGACGTAGAGCGTGTCGCCTGCGCCGATCTGGCCGAGAGCGTGGTCGAGCGTGCGCCAGGCGCTGATCGGGGTCAGGCCGTCATTGGCGTCGCTCGCAGTCGGGCCGTTCGCGCGGAGGTACCGAGCGTTCGCCTGGGCGCGAACGAACTCGATGGTCAGCTCGCCAAGAGTCACCCGTGCCGGGCCGGTGCCAACGAGGCAGGTGAGCGTCTTCGCTTCGGCGACGCGGGTCGCCAGGTCTCCCGAGACCTGGCCGTTGGCATCGGTCGTGGTGTCGTAACGCAGGACGTTGCCGTAGCCCGTCAAGAGGAACGCGATGTCGGTGTCGACGAGCGGGTTACCCTGGGTATCGGCCAGGGTGACATAGAAGTCGACGGTGGAGCTGCCGTCCGCAATCTGGCCGAAGGAGTGGTTGACCGTGAAGCTCGATTGAATCGGATCGGCAACAGGCGCACCCGAGCCTCCACCGCCCCCGCAGGAGGTGAAGCAGAGGAGAGAGACGGCAAGTAGAGATAGGTTGCGAGCTGAAAACGCGTTCATGTCGAAAAACACCCGTGTTGTGACGCGGGAGGCGTGCGAACTTGGAACCGGGAGGGTGGCAAGTCTCGGTCCCTGGTGGTGGATGTGCGCTGGCTGTACGGTGGCTAGAGTGGAACTCTGCAAGAAACCTATCCCCCTCTGCCGGAGCAGGTCGGTGGGATCGTGGTCGCGTGTCGTTTTTTCGGGAGTTCCCATTCCGTTGCCTGATCGGCCCGTGATTGCGGGAGAAAGTCGCGCAGGGGGAGAACCCGGGCCCGACCGGAAATTTCCGGTACATGCATGTCGTTTCCGCACGCGAGCGAAACACGAGCGCGTCGGGTATTTTCTTCGACGTCGCTTCCGAGGCAGGCTGTCCTGCGCCCGCTAGGCCCTTCGGTTTTGTACGGTAACGCCAAATGACGAAGACAAACGGCATCGCGATCCTCGGAACGGGGACCATGGGGCGTGCGATCGCCCTCGGACTGTTGCGCTCGGGCGAGGCGACGGTGGAACAGCTGTCCGGAACCGTGCGGCACAGCGCTCGTGCGGGGGCCGCTTCCGAGGCGCTCGGGATTCCCGTCGGTACCGACAACATCGCCTGCGTGCGCAATGCGGAGCTCGTGCTTGCGTGCGTGAAGCCGCATTTGCTCGCTCCGGTCATCAAGGAGCTGGCGGAAGCCGGTGCTCTCGAGCACGATCCCCTGGTCGTCTCCATCGCCGCGGGTGTGCGCACGAAGGACATCGAAGAAGCTGCCCGAGGCAAACTCCGAGTCGTGCGCGCCATGCCGAATACTCCTGCCTTGATCGGAGCCGGCATGACGGTCGTTTCCGCGGGCCGCCATGCGACCGAGGCGGATGCGGAACGAGCCGCGCGGCTGTTCGAACCGCTCGGACGGGTCCTGACTCTGGAGGAGGAGTACATGGATGCCGTGACCGGGCTCTCGGCCTCGGGCCCGGCCTTCGTCTACGTCATCATCGAGGCCCTCTCCGAGGGCGGAGTGATGGTCGGGTTACCTCGGAAGGTCGCGACCGAACTGGCAGCCCAGGCGGTCTCCGGAGCGGCGCGAATGGTGCTCGAAACCGGGCGCCATCCGGCCGAGCTCAAGGACGAGGTCACGACCCCTGCTGGCTGCACGATCTCGGCCCTACTGGCCCTGGAAGACGGAAAGTTGCGCTCCGTTCTGGCCCGAGGCGTCCAGAACGCCGCCCTCGCGGCCGCGGGTCTCGGGGGAAGCTCTAGGACTTCTTAGTGGGTCGCCGCGGCGGCCCCCCTAGAATCCCTGGATGGCCCCCTTGGATTGGATGGATGCGCTCTCGACGGGTGCGGCGGAGGAGATGCCTTCTCGCGCGGAGTCGCCCGAGAAACAGGCACGGCTGCAGGAGATCCACTCCGGGCTGAACGAGGCCCAGCACGAGGCGGTGGTCCACGAGGCCGGACCGCTACTGATCCTCGCCGGGGCGGGGTCCGGGAAGACCCGCGTGATCACGCGCCGTATCGCCTGGTTGGTCGCCACGGGACGGGCCCGCGCCGGCGAGATCCTGGCCCTGACGTTCACGAACAAGGCCGCCAAGGAGATGCGGAGTCGTGTCGAGGCCCAGCTCCCGCCCGAAGAGACCAAGGGCATGTGGATCTCGACCTTCCACGCCATGTGCGCGCGAATCCTGCGGCGCGACATCGAAGTGCTCGGTAACTGGACCCGGGACTTCACGATCTACGACACCCACAACAAGAACCAGCTGATCAAGACGATCACGAAAGACCTCGGATACGACATCAAGCACTTTCGCCCGGCGATGGTGAGTTCCTGGATCTCGGAATGGAAGACGGCGCGTTTCGAGCGTAGCGAGGATCTCGAAGACTCGGCTGTCCGTGGGATGGACGAGCAGGTCTTTCGTGCTGTGCGGGAGCGCTATGAGCAGGCGATGCGCGAGAACAACGCGCTCGACTTCGACGATCTGCTCGTACGCGTGCTGGAGATATTCGACAAGGAGCCTGGGGTACGCGATGCCTATGCGCAGCGCTTCCGTTTCGTGCTGGTCGACGAATATCAGGACACAAATCACATTCAATACCTGCTGACGCGCCACCTCAGCGGGCACCACGGCAACCTCGCGGTTTGTGGCGATCCGGACCAGTCGATCTACGCCTGGCGCGGGGCCGACATCCGCAACATCCTCGACTTCGAACGTGATTTCGGACAAGACGCGGGAAGCGAGGTTCGGGTCGTCAAGCTGGAGCGCAACTATCGTTCGACGCGGGCGATTCTCGATGCCGCTCAGACCGTGATTCGCTGTAACACCCAGCGCAAAGAGAAAGAGCTCTGGACGGACCTCACCGATTGCGAACCGGTGCGCATCCTGAGCTGCGCGGACGAAAACGACGAGGCCGGCGAGATCGCCAGACGGATTCAGGACCTGTCGTTGCGCGGCATTCGCACCGACCAGATCGCGATCTTCTACCGGGCCAACTTCATGCAGCGCGCGTTAGAGCGTTCGTTGCGCCTGGCGGGGATCCCCTATCAGGTCGTCGGTGGCCCCGAGTTCTATCAGCGCCGCGAAGTGCGTGACCTGGTTTGCTACTTGCAGCTGATCGCCAATCCTCGCGACGACATGGCGGTACGCCGGGTCATCAACGTCCCAGGTCGTGCGGTGGGGGACAAGAGCATCTCGCTCCTACAAGAGTGGGCCACCGAGAACCGCCACACGTTTCTCGAAGCCGTCCTCAGCGACGAGGCCCGGGCCACGATCCGCGGCCGAGCGCGCAAGGGGATCGAGGCCTTCGCCGAGCTGTACCAACGCATCGCGGATTTGCACGACAAGCCGGCGGCCCTGGCCCTGGAAAGTGTGCTCGAGGAAACGGACTACCGCGGCTGGATCTCGCAATCGGCGGACGTGCAGGCGGATGCGCGCCTCGAGAACATCGACGAGCTCTACGCCCATGCCGAATCGTACGATCGTGATCAACCCGATGGCGATCTGCGCGGCTTTCTGCAAGACGTTGCCCTGGTCAGCGACGTGGACGTGTGGGAGGAGGATAGCCCGAAGGTCACATTGATGACCTTGCATGCCTCGAAGGGCCTCGAGTTTCCCGCCGTGTTCGTTTGCGGTCTCGAGGAAGAGCTCTTGCCCCATGCACTGGCTCTCCAGGAAGGCGGCTTGGAGGAGGAGCGCCGGCTCTTCTACGTCGGGATGACCCGCGCGATGCGCGAGCTCTACCTGACCCACGCCCAGATGCGCTTTCACTTCGGCGAGACCAGCTATCGTACGGCTTCGCGCTTTCTCGGCGAGCTGCCCGAGGACGCGCGCAATGGCGAGAACTCCATCGGTACGACCGACGACGATGACGTTCTCGGTGCCTACGATGCCCCGAAGGAATTCGTCGAGCTGCGCGTAGGGGATCGCGTCGAGCACGACCATTTCGGATATGGCGTCGTCGAGAATCTCCAGGGAAGCGGGATCAATGCTCGCGTCACCGTCGATTTTCAAGGTGCGGGGCGTAAGGTGCTCCTCGTGCAATACGCGAACCTCGAAGTGGTGACCCCGTGACCGACCTGCGCGGGCGATTGGAGGAGCTTCTCGTAGAAGCGCGGGAATGTGGTGAATTGAAGGCCTTGGTGGAGATCCTCGAGAGCGCACTCTCGGAAGCGCGAAGCTCAGTAGTTTCTGAAGCCTCCAAAACTCCGGAAGCAATCGCTGTTCCGAGCCGTTACGGGATGGTCGGAGACAGCCCGGCGATGAAGGAAGTCTTCGATCTCATCGAGCGTGTCGCTCACAGTTCGGTGGCGGTACTCGTCCGCGGCGAAACGGGTACGGGCAAGGAGCTCGTGGCGCGCTCGCTCCACGACGCATCGCCACGGCGCTCGAAGACGTTCCTGGCCGAGAACTGTGCCGCGGTGCCGGCCAACCTGCTCGAGTCCGAGCTCTTCGGCCACATGAAGGGCTCTTTCACCCATGCCGTGCGAGATCGCGAAGGTCACTTCGTGGCGGCGGACAAGGGAACGCTCTTCCTGGACGAGATCGGGGACATGCCGCTCGAGATGCAGGCCAAACTCCTGCGCGTGCTCGAGACGGGGGACGTGCGCCCCGTCGGATCGAATACGACCCGCAAGGTCGATGTGCGGATCGTGGCCGCCACCCACTGCGATCTGGCCGAAATGGTCAAGGCGCGGAGCTTTCGTGAGGATCTGTTCTACCGGCTGAATGTGATCCAGATCCAGCTGCCTCCGCTGCGCGAGCGCTCCGGGGACGTGGCCCATATCGTGCGCTTCTTCCTGGGGCACTTTGCCGACGAGTCTGGTCCGCGCGAAATCGCCCCCGGTGCGCTCGAGGTCCTCGAAAGTTATGCGTGGCCTGGCAACGTTCGCCAGCTAGAGAACGAGGTACGGCGCGCCTGCGCGCTTTCCCGTGGGCGTATCGAGCGCACGGATCTTTCAGGGGAGTTTCAAAGTTGAGCAAGTTGATCGTCGAAGAAGGCGGCCAGCGCCGCGCATTCAAGATCGGACAGGGCATTCTGACCGTCGGTTCGGGAGCGGAAGCGAGGCTGCAATTGACCTCGCCCGATGTGGCCGAGATTCACCTCGAGATCGAGGTTCAGGAGTCGGGACTTCTCGTACGCCCGCGCCCAGGGGTCGTGCCCGCCAAGGCCCACGGAGTCCCCATCACGGTGGAGAAATTGCTGGCCTTCGGCCACAAGCTGTCCGTGGGGGCGGCGACGATCTGGCTCGAATCGGAGACCGGAGCACCCGCCAACGTGCCCCATGCACCGGCCCCTGCCCCGCGAAGTGTCGTGCGCGCAAAGAAGCGCCGTGTAAAGCACGGCGCGCCCACGTGGGTCATCGCCTCGGGGGTCCTGACGGGAGCTCTGGTCGGACTCCTCGTGCTGCAGAAATTGCTGGAGAAGAGCGCCCAGCACGAGGCCGGTGGTTCGCGCGGAACGATCAATGCGATCCGGGGACATATCGATGCCAGTCAACTGGAGCTCGCCGAGAAAAAGATCAGGTTGGCCCTGCAGGGAGCTTCGAACCAAGAGCGCCTGGAGCTCGAGTCGATGAAGCGCGAGATCGAAGCGGGCTACAAGCACGTCCAGTCGGTGATCGACAACGGCGTGGGATCGCGCTGGATGCACACCTATCTGGAGAACTACGAAAAGCGCTACCTCGAGGGCAAGGAATCCAGGCCCCACGTCGTGCGGCTCTTCGTCAAGCGCTTGAAGGAGTTCAAGGAGCGTTGGCCGAAGCACCCGCGGGTCGAGTGGGTCGACCGGCAACTGACCCGCTTGCGCCGGGTCGACGTGGACGCGGAGCCCACCTGGGAGGACGTGGACTGGGAGGTCCGCCTCATGGTCATTGGCAAGCCGCGCAACTACGTCGAGGCCTTCAAGGTGCTGGAGAGCATGTATGGCAAGCTCGATTCCTCCAACGACGAGTTCGAGCTGGAGGCGCGGATCCTCAAGTTGAAGGAGGAACAGGCGGAGTACCACAAGGATCGCCTTTATCAGGCCCAGGACGAGTTCAAGAAGAACAAGGACGACGCGAAAGCCGTGTGGTGGCTCGTGCACAGCATCATCTGGATCGCCGATGACGACATGGCCGACGAAGCCGCGGAGATCCTCATCAAGATGCCGGACATCGAGGGGCATCTCTTGGGCTACGACAAGAAGTATCCAGAGCGCCTGGATCTCGTGCTCCAGAACAGGGTCATCGAGGCCTGGGTGAGAAAGACCGGGTTTACGCTCTAGGAGCGTCGATGACCCTTCAGCTCTACGTTTTGCGGCAGCTGCTCCTGGCGTTCATTTTCTCCGCCGTGGGCATCCTCATGATCGTCTTGCCCTCGATCGCGGTGCAGGCGATTCACAAGTTGAAGGGGGTCAGTCTGTCGATGGTCGTCGAGTACCTACCGATGGTGGTCGTGGTGCTCGTTCCGTATCTCTTGCCGATGGCCTTCCTGCTCGGCGTCGTCGCCACCTATGGGCGTCTTTCCGCCGAGCGCGAATTGATAGGTATTCGCATGGCGGGTGTCCATCCCGCGCGTCTGGCCCTGCCCGCCATTGTCGTCGCTGTCGGGCTCTCGGTGGGCACCGGCTATCTCCTCGGTGAAGTTTGCCCCAGCTGGAAGTACGCCCAGCGCACCTTCCTGCGCCAATCCCAGGAGAAGCTCCTGCGTAGTTTCGAGCGCGGCCGCTCGGAGATCGACACGGGGGACTTCTACATGAAGGCCGACCTGGTCGAGGGCAATGTGTATCACGGCGTGACGTTCGAGTTCGAGCACGAGGGGGAACGCCACGTCGTCGACGCCGAAAAGGCCACTCTTCAGGTGCAAAAGGACCTGCTCGTCATCAAGCTGGCCGGGGCCCAGTTCCTGACGGAAAACGCGAAGTTCGTGAGCGAGTCTCCGACCTTCTCGATCGCACTCGACGATCTCTTTCCCGAGAGCAAGTTGGATCGAACTCCGGCCAAGTACAACCCCAGCTCGACCCTGCGGCGCGAGTTGTCGGAGACGACCCCGACGCCGGAGCGTGCAGACGAGCTGAAGTACCAGATCCACAGTCGTCACGCGTTGTCGATGACGTATCTGCTGTTTCTGCTCTTGGGCATTCCTACCGGCATTCGACTTCGAAGCAGCACCCAGCTCGGCGCTTTTTCCGGGGCCATCGGCTACGCCTTCATCTACTACATCCTCGCCATGCGCCTGGGCAAGGAACTCGCACTCAGCGGGACTGTCCCCGCTCTCGTCGCGGCCTGGGCGACCGATGCCATCTTCCTCGGTGTCGGGCTCATTTTCTTCGTGCGAACTCTCTGGCGCTGAATGAAGCAAAGGACTGCACTCTTCGGCTTGCTCGATCGCTACGTGGCGCGACTTTTTTGTCTGTCGTACCTGACGGCCTTCTTTCTCGTGGTGGGACTCTTTCTCATCATCGACATGGCCACGAACCTCGACGACTATCTTTCTGCCGACGCCGAGGGCCATTCACCGCCGGTGATGATGGTGGTCACTTTCTACGGGTTGCAGCTTCCCTTCATCTATCTTCAGGTCTCCCCGTACGTGACCCTCGTGGCCGGAATGTTCACAGCGACGAAATTGACCCGCTATCGCGAGGTCATCGCCGCCCTGAATGCGGGTTGGTCGTCGCGCCGGATGTTCTTTTCGGTGTACCTGGGGGCAGCCGTTTTGTGTGCCGGGATGTTTGGCCTGCGCGAGCTGGCGACCGGCTCCTTGGGCGAGCGTCGCGACAGCCTCTACGGCCAGCTGAAGGAGAAGCGCGAGCGCCCGCTCTACGAGAAGTTCTCCGTGCTGACGAACCGCGAGGACATCCACGTCCAGAGCTACCGGCCGGGCTCGGAGGACGAACCGGCCCAGCTGATCGGCATCACCTTGCGTTTCCGCGAAGGCACGCGCTCGATCTCGATCTCGGCCGACCGCGCGGAGTACCTCAGTGCTGGGCGTTGGGCCCTCGAGGGCGGGCGCAAGGTCATCTCGGATGACCAGGGCCAGCACAGCTCGCCCCATCCGGTGCTCGAGGAGATTCTCTTTTATCCGCGGGACTGCTACCTGTCCTGGAAGGGCAAGGAAAGGGCCCTCGACCTCTCGTTTTCCGAGACCCTGACCCTGCTCGAACGCAGCCCCACCACCGCTCAGTACAAGACACTTCTGCACTACCATCTGACCTTGCCCCTGGCGGGGCTCGTGCTGCTACTGGTCGGGCTGCCCTTCGCGCTGGGCAATCAACGCGGCCACGGTAGTGAGCGCATTGCCAAGGGATTCTTTCTCTGCGTGGCCTACTTCGCGGCGGATTTCGTCTCGCGTACGGTCGGGCTCGAGGGGCAGCTGGCACCTCTCTACGCCGGCTGGCTGCCGACGCTTCTCTTCGGCAGCCTGGGGGTCGTCTTCACGGCCTCGATGCGGACCTGAATTGAGGGGAAGAAAGGTCTTGTGCCGTCGTACACTCCTCCGCTCCACCTGGATCGGCCGATAAGAGTCTCGACCGCCCTGGATGAACCCCCGATGAACCGAGAGAAGCGTACCGGAACCTTTTTCTGGCTCCTGGCCGGCCTGGCCATAGCCCCCCTCGCCCTGTCCTGCGCCGTCGCGAGCACCGAGCTCGGGACGGACGAGATCGCCGGCCTCGTGCGCCGTGGCGATTATAACGCGGCCCTCGGACGCGCCCAGGCCATGGCCGAGGCGCGGCCCAGCGACCGCCACCTGCAGGAGTTCTACCGAGACGTCCGCGTCCACGAGATGCTCTCGCGGACCCGTCGACTGGTCTTCGATGACAAGCCCGCTGAGGGCCTGGCGATCCTGCAGGAGGCGCTCGACCTCGACCCCCAGAACGGGGTCGTTTTCAGCTGGATCCAGAAGATCCGCATCCAGCTCGCCGAGGATTGGCTGAACCGGGCCGTCGAGCTGCGCAGCCGCAACCGACTCGAAGAGTCGCGCGAGGCCTACGAGGCCTCACTGGCCTACGTGCCACCCTCCGGCGAGCGAGCTGTGAAGCTCTCCAGGGGGGCCAAACTGGGGCTGTCGCGGGTCCTCTTGCTACAGAATTACCGCCACGGGCTCTCGAAGACCAAGTTCGACTCGGGCGTCCGTAGTTTCCAGCGCTACCTGTTGCACCAGGCGGGACATTCGTTCGCGGCTTCGGAAAACTACGATCCCGAGAACGAGCGGGCGAAGGTACGCGGCGGTCAGGTGGACGAGCTCCTGGCCGAGGAGCGCCTGGCACTGGCCCAGAACTTCGAGGCCGACGGCTTGTTCTTCGCGGCGCGCAACGAGTATCGGCTGGTGTTGCTCGTCGATCCGGAATCCGTGGAAGCGAAGGCCGGACTGGATCGCATGGACAAGGAAGTTCGCGCGACCCAGATCATCAGCGAAGCGGAGATGCAGATCCGGCGCGGGAACCTCGACAAGGCGGGAGTGCTCCTGGCGGAGACCCTGACCTTCAGCGAGGTCCAGGGCGACGTGATCCAGCGCCTCGAGGGCCAGATCGAGGACCGGAGCCTCGAGCTGATGTACCTCGCGGCCCGTAACTTCGAACACGACTACCGCTATCACGAGGCGGTTCTCAGCTACGACAAGCTGCTTGAACGGCGCCCCTATTACGAGGATGCCACCGCTCGCAAGCAGACGATCGAGGAGTTCATCCAGAAGACCGAAGTGGCCTACGAAAAGGCACTGGCCGCCACGGATGACGAAGAGGCGCTCGCGTACCTGCAGCAGATTCAGAACATCTACTGGCCCGAGTATCAGGACGTTCCCAAACGGCTCAGCGAGCTCGAGGCCCGTCAGTCTGTTGAAGAAGAGGCTGCCGAGGGCGGCAACTGATCTTTCTCAGCTGCCACGGTTCACCTCAACCGTGACTGCCATCCTGCGCGGTATCGCCTTGTCCCAGGGCAGGGGTCACGCAACTGAAGGCGATGGCCAGGAGCGAAACGAGCGCGGTGCCGGTCAGGAAGACGGCAGAGATGCGAGCGAATTCGCCATGCCAGACGATGGCGCCCCAGTACCCGTACGGTAGCCACGCGCACATCGCGAAGATCAGCCAGCGAACCTTCGGTCCGTAGGCCCACTGCGCTTGCGCGGCGGGTAGCTCTTCCTCGTTGTCACCCCGCTCAGCATCGAGGTGGTCGAGGATGAGGGCCGCTTCGTCGATGAGCGCCTGGTTCCGGCGCAGGCTCTTGATCCCGAGTCCAATGGTCCAGAGGTTGATCAAGCATGCGCTGAGCCCGACCAGCATGTGCACCCACACCGGGACCCCGATCAGAGCGCCGTGCCCCAGGACCGCCGCAGCGACCGCGAAGGTGGCGGCGAAGAGTGCGGCTGGATAGGCGACGCGCTCGGCGAAGAAGTCGTTCAATTGCGCCAGGAACCTCTCCGGTAGGTCGCGCAGCGCCACGGCTTGTCGGAGTACGCGCCCCGTCACGATCATGAAGAGGATCAAGAGCGTGTTCTGGGCGACGCACCCCATGGAGGTGAACAGCCCGAGATACATGTGGGTCTCGCTGCCGGAATGGAGGGCACCGCTCGCCAGGGTCGCCAGGAGCGCTGGAACGAGCAGGATTGCCGTCCCGAGGTAGTAGTGGACCATGCGCATGGAATTGGGCGCCAAGATAACGATTGTGGGCGCTCAGATGCCCTCTCCTGAGGACGAATCCTGGGGAGAAACGGTCGGAATGGGCCCTGGCGGGAGCCCCGAGCCGGGTACGGGTTGTGCAGGGGAGGGGTACGAGCTGCCCACCCAAAATCCTCCTGCCGGGCCGCCCCTCCGGGGGGATGGCCTCGAGAACACCGCGCGATGCGGCAATGCTGGAGGGTATGCTCGACACCCCGCCGCGCGCGAGTATGTTCCACCGCATCTCGACCAAGTTGGTGGTGGCCGTTCTGGCTGCCTGTGTCTTGCCCTTCGTCGCCTTCGCGTTCTACATGAACGAGGTGATCGCGGATCGCTTGACGCGTCACGTCGTGCAACAGGCGCTGATGGGGCTCGTCAAGGATCTGGCGGGTCAGATCGACCGCTTCGTCGATGAGCGTGGCAAGGACCTTGAGCAGTGGGCGGGTTCGCCGGTAGCGATCAGCGCCCTCGAGGACTACCTCTGGGAGAAGCGCGAGGCGCCCACCTCGGGTCGAACGTCAGGCCAGTCCGTGGATGGACTGCCTCCCTGGAACGCGGAGACCCTCGAGCGCTGGCGCTGCGGCGAGTTTTCCCTGGAGTTCGATGAGTCCCATCCCCACCGCGCCCGGGCGACTCTCGAGTTCGATCGCTACATCGACCTCAAGGTCATCGATATCGATGGAGATGGCGATCCCGAGAAGGTGTACGAGCTCCTGCTCTTGATCGCGGCGGACGGTTCGCTCGTAACCTGCAACAGCGCCCACGCCGATGCGCCCCTGAAGATCGACAATCTCGAGTTCCTGTTTGCCCGCAACTTCGCGGACGAGCCCTGGTTCGAGCTCGCTATGCAGGGTGAGAGCGTGCGCATCGACCATCATCGCTCGCCCTACCTGTTCGATATCCCCGAAGGGGACGCCGCCCGGAATTACCAATTGGGCTTTGTTTCGCCAGTGGTCGATCCGCGTCGCAGGGGAGACGTCAAGGGCGTGCTCTTCTCGCTCGTCAGCTGGAGTTTCGTGCAGAAGCTCGTCGATGGAGAAGTGATCACGGACGCCTTCCGCGGTCTGGTCAGCGAGGGGGAGGTTCCATCGCCCTACGCCTGGATCTGGGATTCGGATGCGGACACGATCCTCGGTCACCCCAGGCCCGAGCTCTACTACAAGAGCGTCAGCAAGGACGTCTCCCTGCCCCAGTTGACCCAGGCTGTGCTGGCCAGCGAAAGCGGGTGGGGGCTGTACCCCGAATACAACTTCGGCGGCGAGGACAAGAACGCGGCCTTCAAGCGCTGCGTTCCGCTCGAGGGAGGTGACGAGGATCCGAACAACGGATGGGTCATCGGAGTCGGCATCGATAACAGGGACATCTACGCCATCGCCGAGGGCTTGCGCGCGCTTCTCCTGGGAGGGACGGGCGGAGTCGTCGTGCTTTCTGTGCTCCTGACTCTCTTCATTGCGAAGCGCACCACGGGCCCGATCGGTGAGTTGCAGCAAACGACGCGCCGCGTCGCCGATGGGGACCTGGACGTGCGCACCGAGATTCAATCGCGGGACGAACTGGGTGATCTGGCCCACGACTTCAACCGCATGACCAGAAAGCTCAAGGAGCAACGTCAGCGCATCATCAAGGCGGAGAAGGATGCCGCATGGCGCGAGATGGCCCGCCAAATTGCCCACGACATCAAGAACCCGTTGACGCCCATGAGCCTCTCCTTGGACTTGCTCGAGCGTGCTCGGCGCGAGCATGCCGAGGGCTCGGAGGAAATCCTCGTACGCACGATGGATCTGATCCGCAGGCAGGTCGAGAACCTGCGCAAGATCGCGGGTGACTTCTACGAATTCACCGGCGGGCGCAAACCCGATCCCGAATCGATCGACCTCGTGGAATTGCTCCAGGAGGTCATGCACCTCCACGATGCATGGGCTGTCGAGCTGGGGGTGGAGGTCCATCTCGACGGCGAATCCATCACGGTGACCGCGGATCTCGGAAAGCTGCGCCGTGTCTTGATCAACCTCGTGAGCAATGCGTTGCAGGCCATGCCGGAGGGCGGACGGCTCTTCGTTCAATCGGCCTGCCACGAGACCGATCCGGGGCGCGTTTGTCTGACCATCCAGGACACCGGAGTGGGCGTGTCCGAAGACGTGGCCGCGCACCTCTTCGAGCCCTACTTCACGACCAAGAGCGAGGGCACGGGGCTCGGGCTCGCGATTTCCAAGCGTGTCCTGGAAGAGATGGACGGCACCATTGCTCTCGATCCGGCACCCGACAAGGGGACCATCGCGACCGTCACCCTGCCGTTGGCGTACGAGCCTGGTCCCACCGACCCGTGAGCGAAGATCGGTCTCTCTCGCTGAGTACCGTGCTCCTGAGCGGTGCCAGTGGCTTTCTGGGCTCGGCCCTCGTGCGAGAGTTGCACGGGCGGGGCGCCCGGATCCACGCCACCTTCCGGAGCGGCTCTCGGATCGAGCACCTTGCGGCGTTTCCGATCCAATGGCACCTGGCGGAGCTTGAGGATGCCACGGCCTTGCATGCGGCCTTCCAGAGTGCGGGGGAGGAGGCACGCTCCGCGGGCCGGCGCTTCGACGCCATCAACAGCGCGGCCCTGATCAGCTATCGGCGCGCGGATGTCGAACGCTCGCGGCGGGTCAACGTCGAAGGCACGCACAACGTTCTTGAGGCAGCGTTGCATTCCGGCGTGCAGCGCCTGTGTCACATCAGCTCGGTCGTCGCCTGTGGACACGCAACCCGGGCCGACAGGAGAATCGACGAGGAGCACCCTTTCAATGGCGCGGGACTACGCTCCGCGTACGTGACGACCAAGCGCGGGGCCGAGGTGCTGGCGCTGGCCATGAAGACACCCCCCGAAGTGGTGGTTTGTCTCCCCGGTGCCATCTTCGGTCCGTCTCCGGCGGGGTCGAACACGACGCGTCTCCTGCGGCGGATCGAAAAGGGCACGCTCGGGCCCTTCGCCCCTCCGGGGTCGCTCTCGGTCGTGGGGGTCGGCTGCGTGGCCCGGGGAGTCTGTCTGGCCCTGGAACGGGGCCGTCCCGGACGTCGGTATCTTCTGTGCGAGTCGAATCTGCGCCACGTGGAGCTCTTCTGGATGGCCGCCTCGGCGCTGGGCGTTCGCGGACCACGTGGTACTTTCCATCCGCTCCTCTGGAGGCTCGTCACGGGAGTGGCGGGACTGCTCGATCGCCTGGTTCCCGCGCAGGAGGCGACCCCCGAGGCGCTTCGACTGCTCGGGACCCACTTTCGTTTCGATGCTTCCCGGGCACGGAAAGAACTCGGTTGGCAACCCCGGCCCTTTTCCGAGGTCCTCGAGGAGACCGTGAGCTGGATGCGCAGGAGTTCGACGGAATCCTGACGATGCGGACGCCGGTTTCTGGTCAGGGGCCAGTCTATGATCCCAGGAATGATGTCTCTGTCACGCGTTTTGCGTCTGGCTCCGATCCTGGTTTCGCTTGCGCTCCTGACCCAGGCCCAGGAGCCGACCCGTCCCGAATCCTTGATGACGGCGCCGCTCTACCTGGGCGTAGAGCCGCCGGAGTGTCGCAGCGTGCGCACGATCCGTCTGGAGTATGGAGACGGCTCTCGGGTTCATGGGCGCGTCCGCGAGCAGGCGCTCGCGCTCGCGCGCAACCTGCGGGGCCTGATCGTCGCCGGTGCGGACTTCAAGGAGCTGGCTCGCGCCCATTCGCAGTCACCATCCGCGCGCAACGGGGGTCATCTTGGAACCCATGCACCCGGAGTGCTCGTTCCGGAGTTCGGCGACTTTCTCTTCGCTGCCAAGCTCGGAGACGTATCGGCGCCGATCGACATCGGAGGTGCCATTCACCTGCTTCAGCGCACGGAGCGCTGGGCCGCTTGTCGACAGATTTTCCTGAAGGGACGCGGCGAAGAGGTGCGTGCCCTGGCCGACGAGCTCGTGAAGCGTCTGAGAGAGGGGGCGGACTTTGGCGCGCTCGCGCGCGAGCACTCGGCGGACCCGGCGAGCGCCAAGCACGGCGGAGCCTGGCGTATCTTCGAGCGCGGTCGGGACGATTCGCTCTTGAAAAGGGCCGCCTTCGAGGTGCATGTGGGGGAGATCTTCGGACCGCTAGCGTCTCCCTTGGGTTTTCACATCGGGCGTCGCGATGCGATCGGGGGATTCGATGAGAGCCTGCGCGAGCGGAACTGGGTCCGCGCCACCGGGATTCTCATCGCCCACGAAAAGGCGCGGGTCGTCAAAGCGGGGCGCGGTCTGATCGCGGCCGCGGACCTGGCGAAGGAACTGCACGCCCTGGCCCTCGATCGCAGCCAGGGGTTGAGCGAGCTCGCGGCAAAACATACCGACGAACCGGGTGGGCAGGCGCGTCAGGGTGATCTCGGTTGGATTTACCGGGGCAACCCCAATCGATTGGGACCCCTCGAAAGGCTTTTCCTCGTTCCTGCGGGCACGCTTCTCGAGCCCAAACACACCGACGAGGGCTGGATTCTTCTCCAGCGCACACGCTGAACGCCTCGCCGACTTCGCATCTCTCATGCGCGCCAATCCCCACGGGTAGCGGGGAACGGCGCGTCGGGTTGGTGCTCCCGGCCTTGAACGAGGAGGAAGCCCTCCCCCTCGTTCTTGGAGAGTTGCCCGAGGGCGTGTGTACGGCTGTCTGCGTCGTCGACAACGGCTCTAGCGATCGCACGCCGGAGGTTGCGCGAGAATGCGGTGCCCACGTCGTGCGCGAGGAGCGGCGCGGCTATGGACAGGCGTGCCTGAGCGGCATCGAGTGGATGTGCTCGGGCAAGGGCTTGCAGCCGCCGCTCAGGGCAGGCGACATCCTCGTCTTTCTCGATGCGGATCATTCGGACTACCCCGAGGACATCCACGCCATCCTGGAACCGCTTCAAAGCGGCGCAGCGGACTTTGTCATCGGCTCGCGCGTGCTCGGTGGCGCGAGTCTGGAGGCACTCTTGCCCCAGGCGTGGTTCGGCAACCGCCTCGCATGCTTTCTCATGCGCGTGCTCTTCGACGCCCGCTACAGCGATCTGGGTCCCTTTCGAGCCCTGGAGGTACAGGTGTTGCGCAGCCTCGAGATGGGCGACCGCACCTTCGGCTGGACGGTCGAGATGCAATTGAAGGCCAAGAGCCTCGGTCTGCGTGTCGTCGAGGTGCCGGTGCGCTATCGGCAACGCGTGGGCAAGAGCAAGATCACGGGAACGATCTCGGGCACCCTGCGCGCGGGTTGGAAGATCCTCGGATGGATCGGCATGTGGCGCGTGAAGACGTGGCTGCGCCCCGTGCGCCGCGCGTGAGCATCCAGCAGGCGCTCACCAGCAGGTCGTCAATTGTGGGTGGGGAAGCCCCAGGTGCCCTCTATGCTCGCAAAACGGATCGAGAAAATGTTGAGCAGCCAGTTGAAGCGCCCCAGGTACGGGCGACGCGTCTCCGAATCGACCTCCATGTTGGGCAGGGCCGAATCGCTGGCGTTGGCGCGCGCCATCATCAGCGCGTTGCCCGGTAAATCGAGTCCGAGGATGGTCATGGACCAGGCCTTGGAGCGGAAGGTGCCGGCTTCCGTCTCGGTACGGTCGAACTCAACGCTGGCACAGCCGGGCCCGAGAAGGAGCATGGCGGCGAGGGCCAGCCCGACCAGGCTCGGCCGCTGCGGGGAGGGCATCTGCTTCACACAGGAGACGATAGCGATGCACCCACCGCGATCCTACCATTGAGCGCCGACACCCCGGTGAACCCCGCCAAGCTGGCGCGTGGCTCGTATGAAACCCCGACCGAATCCAGAGGCCACGGGCCTGGCGACCATCGAAGAACTCCTCGAACGGCATGGCGAGACATTTCTCGAGCGCTTCGGCTCCGGAACTCGGCCGAGGCTCTTCTACGCCCCCGGGCGCGTGAACCTCCTGGGGGCTCACCTGGACTACAACGGTGGTCCCGTCATGCCCACGGCCATCGACCGCGGGACCTTTTGCGCGCTTCGTCCGCGGGCCGATCGGAGGATCCGTTTCGTGTCGACCCTCGAAGGAGGCGAAACCGAGGTCGAGCTGGCAGGGCTGCCGCGATCGAGCCTCGGTCAATGGAGCGACTATCCGCTGGGGGTGGTGCGCCACCTCGTCGATCATGGGGCCCGGGCCGAGGGGGTCGACATTCTCTTCGGCGGCAACCTGCCGATCGGGGCTGGGCTCTCATCCTCTGCCTCGATTTGCGTGGCCACCGCCTTCGCCCTCGGGACCGTGTGGGGGGTCGCGACCGATCCACGCTCGTGCATCGCTGCGGCGCTCTTCGCCGAGCGTACGTTTGTCGGCGTTCACTGCGGGATCATGGATCCCCATGCGGTCGCCTTGGCCCGCCGAGATGCGTTGTTGTGGCTCGATTGCAAGGACGCCTCCTACGAGCACTTGCCACTCCCCGCGGACGACTTGACCATTGCGGTGGCGGACAGCGGTGTGCGGCGCACCCTGGCGAAGGGGGAATTCAACCGCCGGGTCGCGGAGTGCAGCCAGGCCTTCGAGGCCCTTCGGGTTCACGTTCCCGAGGCCGTGTGCCTGCGCGACATTCCGCTGGATGTACTCGAACGCCACGGCGCAGCGCTGCCTGGCAACGTGAAGCTGCGCGCGGATCACGTTCTGTCGGAGGTCCAGCGGACCTTCCGAGCGCGCGAGGCACTCCTGTGCGGAGACCTCGCTAGCTTCGGCGAGTGCCTGACCGGTGCTCACCACTCCATGCGGGATCTGTATCAGGTCTCGATCCCCGAACTCGACCACCTCGTCGAGTCCGCCCTCGAATGGCCCGGTGCCCTTGGATCACGCCTGACCGGCGCGGGTTTCGGTGGGTGCGTCGTCTGCGTATTGCGCACCGACGCCCGGGATGGTTTTGCCGACCATCTCGAGCGTCGTTTCGAGGAACGCTTTGGCTCTCGGCCCCCGGTGGAATTCTTCCGCGGGGGCGTCGGGCCGCACGAAGCGCTTGGCTGAACGGCCCTACTTCACCGCGGACTTCATGGTTTCGAGCATGGCGATCGCAGCGGGGTCCGCTTCCAGCCCGCTGCCATCCCGCAGAAGCGTTTCAGCTTCCGCGGAGCGACCGCTGAAGTGGTAGTTCAGGGCAAGGACGATGCGCGCATCGCGATCGCTCGAATGTCCCTGTAGGTAGGCTTCGAGTGCCGCCAGTTGCGTTTCGAAGTCCTGAGGATTGCCGTAGAACATGCGCTTGTCGACGGTCGTTTGCGCGAGAGCGGGCTCGAGTTCGAAGGCGCGTCGAATGGCGTAGGCGGCGTAGTGATAATCACCGGCGGCGAAGAGAGCGTCGCTGAGCACCAGGAACAGCCCCCCCTGATCGGAGGCGTATTCGATGGCCTTGGCATAGAACTGCACGGCGTCGGTGTAGCGACCTTCACGGAACGCGCGGTCGCCCAAGGTGAGATAGCGTTCGGCGGCGATCGGAAGCCGGCCGGTTTCTGCCTCGGGGACGACGCCCTCTCCGGAGGCCTCCGCGCCATTCACGTAGACGACCGTCGTCGTGTTCTGGGCCGGAGCCTCATCGTAGACGTAGACGGTGCTGAAGTACGGGCGGTAGTAGCTGTAGAGGTACGGGAAGTAGCAGGCGAAGTAGAACGGCCATGCACCCCAATAGCAGGGGTTGTAGAAGCCGCCGTACCATTTCGAGCCCCAGTAGTAGCACGAGCCGAAGGTGTTGTAGACGCTGTGATAGACGCCGCCGTAGCCCCGGTAGTTGCTGCCGACGATGCCCGAGCCGAGCGAACCGGTGTTTTCCGGATAGCCCGCGTTCGGGCGCAGGGAAACGCGCGCCGAGCCAGGGTCGAGCGCGGATGCCCCCCCGCGTGTTCCCGACGACGCTGTGGGGCGCGGGTCTCCGGCGCCTGTGTTGCCACCCGTCTTCGGGCCCGTGGGAATGCTCCGCGTCCCTACTTGCCCGGGGTTCTTCAGCCGCTGTAGAGGGCCGGAGCCGTAGCGCACACGGCCTGCCGAGCCGCTCTTGCCCGTTCCGACTTTCCTTCCGCTTCCCGTTCGACTCCCGGTTTGTGCCGATCCCGCCGACCGGGCGGGGGCGTCACGAAGCGTTCTCGAGGACGGAGCCGTGCCCGTCTTGCGCCCCGAGGAGCTGGTGGCGCTGCGAGGGGTGAGCACCGAGCGGCCGCGGCTCGAGCTCGAATAGGCCGGCGCGGGGAAGCGTACCCGGCTCGAGGGAGCGCGATAGAGCGTTCCGGCCCCCCCAGTCCCCGTCGAGCTGCCACCCGAGGGGGTCGGTGAGTACGTCGAGCCCGTGTTGGCTGCCGAGCCACTTCTTGCCGAGGAATTCCGCGCGGAGTTCGGGGTGGTCGTCGTACCGGTGGGGGTCGCGCTCGGGTTGCTCGAGACGCTGCGACTCGAGGATCCCCGGAAGCGGTTGGTGTAAATGGTCGAGCTCGAACGCGGCGAGCTCGTTGTGCGGCTGCCCCCACCGGAATTCGAAGGACGGTATCTCGAAGCCGAGGATGTCGAGCGGGAGGTGGTCGAGCGCGAGGTGGTCGAGCGGGAGGTGGTCGAGCGGGAGGTCGAGCGCCCCGGGTTGTAGCGCGAGCCAGGGGAGGTGGTCGAGCGCGAGGAGCGGCCGACCGAACGCGAGCCTGCCGAGCTGCGCGGGACGTAGGAGCTGCGCCCTGCGGAGCGGCTCGAGGTGGAAGGCCGCGTCGAGCGTGAGGGCGTGCTGCGCCGGGGGGCGACACTCCGTGAACGGCTGGGTGCCGAGCGAACGCTGCGCCCGGTTGAGCGTTGCCCGGTCGAGCGTGCCGAGGATCCCGTGGAGCGCGAGGTGCGCTGGGGGGCCGGGTCGGTCGCGGCCAGGATCTCCGAGGTGGTGGCGAGGAAGGTGAATGCGAGAAGGATCGTGGCGAGGATCTTTTTCATGTGAGTGGCTTCCATCCTACGCCCCTTCCCGCAAATGGAGTGCCGAACGCTGAGTCCCTGTTTTCAAGCCTTACGGAGCAATTCGTCCCCCAGAAAGGACACCCTGTGCAACAGCGGGGGCCTCGGGTGTCGTTCCAGAGGGTCACCCCCCCCTCTGTTCTGGCGCAAGCCTCGCGCGGGCCGGCTCAGGGCTTGCGCGGGGTCAGCATCAAGACGGCTCCGCGGCCCTTGGAGAGGATCTTGATGCGCGCCAGACCGGACCGCGATCCCTCGGGGAGGGCCTTGTGGAGGGCCGCGATCTGGGCGGCGCCGGTGCGTTCGTGTTGCTTCACGAACAGAAGGTAGCCCGTCCGCTCCCCGATGTTCTCCCAACCCTCGGGGGCCTCGTCTCTCCGTTCGCTCAGCTGGGCCACGTAGGCAATCGGCTGACCGTTCGGGGACAGCTCGAAGGTGGGCTGGGAATCGAGCTCTAGTCCCTCGGCCTCCAATCGTGCGCGCACCTTGCTGGCGGCCTCGATCGCGGCTTCCCAGCTGAGCGAGCCTTTCAGCTCTTGGCGGCGAAAGGTCATCGCCAGCAGGGGGCGCTCGACGACCCGCATTGGCTCCGCGATTCGGACCATCTTGGTGCCCGGTTTCGGGGACTCTTCGAGCTGAAAGAAATCATCGATGTAGCGCCCATTCACGCGGAACTCGGTGAGCCGTTCTTCCATGATCAGCTTGCCGCTGCTCGAAACCTCGATACGTACGGGGTAGGGGCGTCCACGTTGCTCGCCCCATTCGAGAACCGTGAGGGTCTCCAGGGAACGCTTGCCGTGGAAGGCTTGAATCGATCGGGGGCGACCCTCTTCGTCCAGTTGTGCGACGAGTCGACCGACGGGATCGAGCTCCTGACAGCAGGCGTAGGGACGAACGAGCGCTTCGCGCTCGGTGGGGGAGGCGTCGCTCTCGAGCCACTCGAAACCGCGTGGCCAGAACAGAAGAGCGCGCTTTGTCTCGAAGCTCATGCGTGCCAGCGGCCGGTTCTTGCCTTCGATCGTGGTCACGTACTTGGCGCGTCGCTGGATCGTTTCGCCGAACAAGGCCAGGGTGCTGCGAATCTCGAGGCCGGTCTTCGCCTTCATCTCGAAGTCGAGGCGCGCACGATCGGGAAAGACGAAACAGCCGCTGACGGCCTCGACCTGTCCGGTGGAAGCGTAGGTGATCTCTGACTTGAAGGAGACGCTACCGATGCCCTTGGTCGCTCGCTGCGGGGCGGGGTGCGGATGTTCCGCCTCCTGGGCGGAGACCGTCTCCGCCATCCCGAACAGCACGAGCGTGGCTAGCCGAGCCGCTCGCGCAAGACCCGGGCGGCTTCGTGCAAGGTTTCGTGTTTCTTGGCGAAGCAAAAGCGTATCTCCCTGTTTCCGTTTTGGGGGTCGGAGTAGAAGCTCGAACCCGGGACCGAGGCCACACCACCCGAGCGCAAGATGCGCATGGCGAAGTCCGTATCCGTCTCGGCTGGCTTCGCCAGATCCCGTATGTCACACATGATGTAGTACGCGCCCAGGGGGCGCGAAACCCCGAAGCCGACCCCTTCCAGGGTCTCCAGGAGAATATCGCGTCGCTCGCGGTATTCCCGTCGTAGCCCCTCGAAGTACTCCGTTTCGAAGGCCAGGGCCTCCGCCGCGGCTTCCTGCAGGGGCGCCGGTGCTCCGACGGTCAGAAAGTCGTGCATCTTGCGAATGGCGAGGGAGATTTCCTCAGGAGCCACGCACCAGCCGACGCGCCATCCGGTGGCACTCCAGGTTTTCGAAAGCCCACTGATCGTGATCGTGCGCTCGGCCATGCCCGGGAGCGATGCGATCGAGATGTGTTCGGCGCTGTCGTAGAGGATGTACTCGTAGATCTCGTCGGTGATCGCGAGGACGTCGTGTTTCACGCACAGCTCGGCGATGCGCGTCAGCTCGTCCCGCGAGAACACCTTGCCCGTCGGGTTGTGTGGCGTGTTCAGAATGATGGCCCGCGTCTTCTTCCCGAAGGCCTGCTCCAGTTCGTCGAAGTCGATCGCCCAGTCCGGAGAGTGCAGCCGGCAAAAGCGCGGGATCGCCCCGGAGATCCAGCAGTCGGGGCCATAGTTCTCGTAGAAGGGCTCGAACAGGCAGACCTCGTCGCCCGGATCGAGAATCGCCAGCATGGTAGCGATCATGGCCTCGGTCGCGCCGCAACAGACCGTCACGTTGGCGTTGGCGTCGGTGGGGATCCGGTTGTATTCGCTGGTGCGCTTTGCGACCGCCTTGCGAAGGCTTTCGGCACCCCAGGTGATGGCGTACTGATTGATATCCGCGTCGATCGCGCGTTTCGCCGCTTCCTTCATGGGCAGAGGTGCTTCGAAGTCGGGAAAGCCCTGGGCCAGGTTGATTCCGCCTTCCTGGGTGCAGATGCGGCTCATCTCTCGGATGACCGACTCTTCGAAGCGGGCGGCTTTTTGGGAGGTCCTGGAACGCACGTGCCTACGGTACCAAGTTCGGTCTAGGGCAACCTGTAGGCCCACTCCCGCCAATCCTCTGACTTCTCCCCGTAGTGCCGATCGCTGAGGAGTGCCAGTTCACGGAGAACGACTTCCCTGCGTCGATCTTTCAGGCGGTCGAGCGAATCCACCAGCTCGCGGGCCGCGAGCCCTTTGCTCTTCATCTCGTGGCGGCCGATATAGGAGAGCGAAGTGGCTGCCGCAGCGGACACCAGATTGACCTCGTCGTAGAGCAGGTCGGAGAGCGGGATGATCGCATCCGGATCACGCAGGATGCCGAGCACGCTGGCGCACTGGGCGCGGACTCCCGGTTCCTCGTCGATCAGTGCGTCACGACACTCCTCGGCCAGTTCCGCGTCTTTCTCACCGCCAGGTCGGCTCGAAACGATGCACTGCAGCGCGAAGGCAGCGTTGCTCCGCGTCCAGGGGTCGGGGTGGTTGATGAGGTAGCTCGCGATCGTGTCGGTCGGGGTGTCCGGCAAGCCGAGCAGTCCCAAACCCGTCAGGGCGTTTTGCACGACGCGTTGATCGGGGTCGTTGAGCGTGTTCAGGAGGGGCCCCATGGCGCGCATGTCGGCCGAGAAGCCGAGGGCCATGGCGGCGGTCTGGCGGTTGATCGTGGAGCCGATCAGCAGAACGTCGAGCAACTCCTCGAGGCGATCGTTCGACCGTTTCTGCAGACTCCGTTCGATCGCGTTCAGGCGACGAAGCTCCGCTTCTTTCTTGGCCGTGAGCTTCAGGTTGTGCCACTGCTTCAGGCTCTTCGCGTACTGGGCCATGAAATAGCCCATGGTCTGTGGTTCCGCATCCGGCAGGGGGACGAAGGGGCTCTCTCCGAGCTCGTCACCGGATGCGGCTCCTCCCCACTGACATCCGACGAGGGAGACGATCAGGGTCAAGAGAAGCAGGGGCTTGGAGGGGACGGATTGCACAGATTGCATGGGCCAGGGGCGGTTTGGGGCGAGTTTCGCGTGGGGGTCGGGAGGGACGATCGAGATGGGGGAGTCTTCCTGGGGACATCCCTTCGGCCGGCTTTCTCCTCGAAAGTAGGCCGAAGGACCAGGCGTGGACGCCCCTGGATAGGATGCCCTTTCCTACCTGGAGGGAGCCCTGGGAAAGTTCGGTGTGGGAGGGGGGTACGAATCTTGCAAGGGGTTCCCTCAGAATCCGCCCAGGTTATGCTGAAGGGCTATCGTAAGGACGCGGTTCTCGCGAACGGCGTGAAAAGCTCGGCAGAAAGCCCCTTGTCCGGCCGATAGGAAAGCCCAGGACGGAACCTTCAGGAACTCGAAACCGACCCTCGAGCAGCCCGATCCGCGATGGCGGACCCAGGCCAACCAGGGAAGTCCTCACGTTGCGATGCGCACCCTAACTCTCGCTCTTCTCGGTCTCATCTCCCAGGGCAATGGCCCCGACGCGGGGGACGATACGGCCAAGGCGCCCCGCGAGGCCGCCGCGGCCCGCGGTTTCATCGTTCCTCGCCCGGGCCCCATTCTGGTCCTGCCGCGGGACGAGACGCTGATCTACGACGCCAAGATCGAGCTCGGGCCGTTTTCGGCCAGCGTCGGAACCGTGACCCAGAAATCCAGGGTCGAGCCGTACCAGAGCTCGCTGCTTCTTAATACCGGCTCGGAGAGCGGTGAGGCCGGCCTCGAGACCGCCACGGTCAGCATTCGAGCCCAAGGGGATTACACCTTCTACGAGATGGACTCGCTGATCGAAACGCGCATCCTGCCCACGGAGTGGCCCCAGGTGACCTATCGCATGGTCAACAAGGGTACGGAGAAGCGCCGGCGCGAGGTCAAGATGGGCACCCACGAGGGCTCGTTCCAGGCCAGCTATCGCAAGGACACGAGTCACGGCGCTCCTTCCGGGACGCGCATCTGGCGCGAGCCCACCTTCCGCGAAATCCCCGAGGACGCGGTCGACATGCTCTCGTCGATCTTCCTTGCGCGCACGCTGATCGAAGACGGGGTCAACGCCCTGACCTTCCCGCTGATCGACAAGCTCCAGATCTGGCAAGTCACGTTGCGACGCGGCAGGGAGAAGCGCATGAAGTTGCCGGCCGGCACCTTTGACGTCGTCGAGATCATCATCCAGCCGAGCCCTCGCGAGGGCGAGGAAGTGGCAGCCGCCAAGAAAAAGAAGTTCAAAGGGCTCTTCGGAATGCGCGGGGACATCCATCTGTGGGTGGACAAGAAGAGCGGCGTTCCGGTGCGTATCCAGGGCGACATCCCCGCCGGCATCGTGACCCTGGGAGTCGACGTGAGGCTGAAGTCGTACGCAGGCACGCCCTCCAATTTCAAGGCCGTCGCCAGCCGCTGAGCTCGTGGGACGAGCCCTTGGCTCTCAGCGAGCAATCGGCAGTTCGACCAGCGTGCCTTCGAAGCCGGTGTCGCCCAGAACGAACCTCGTGCCGGGCGTCTGGTGCTTGCGCTTGACGTAGGCGAGCACACAGCCGCTGTCCAGGACGAAGGAATAGGCCCACGTGGTGACGAGGCCTAGCTCGCGTACGTCGTTCGCTTCCCCGAGGAGAAGCTTGGTACCGCGCGGAATGGGTTCGTCGCCATTGACCGCCAGGGCCTCCAGGCGCTTGTTCAGTCCGCCGTAGGTCTCGATCTTGGCCACGACCTCCTGACCGATGTAGCAACCCTTCTCGAGGGAGAAGGCGTCCCCGAGCCGGGCCTCCTGGGGGTAGATGTTCTCATCGACATCGACCCCGAAGAGGGCCGCCCCTCGCTCCACACGGAGCATATCCCGGGCGACGAGGCCCGCGGGAAGGGCTCCCGAGCCCACGAGGGCCGTCCACAGGGCCGCAGCCTCTGCACCGGCGTCGAGGCGGAAACCTGGGGCTCCCGCCACGGGGAGCTGCGTGACATGCACGCTGGAGGCGTTCCAGAGCACCTCGCGGGGGGCGTGGGCCGGAGTCGCTTCGAAGCCGGGGAAGAGCCGCCCGATGGTCTCCAGAGCGCCGGGGCCGCCGAGCTCGAGGGGCCGGTGCTCCTGCGAGGCCTCCTCGATCTTCACATCCTCGGAGAAGAGGTACATGTCGAGGGCCGCCGCGAGCTTCTGCCCCTGGCCCGGAGGGGTCGACAGCTCGAGGCGTTCCTCGAAGCGGGCCAGTTCGAAGTCGAAGAGCACCTTGCCCTTGGCCGACAGCAAGAGGTTTCGGTTGCCCTCGCCGATTGCCAGAGAGCGCACGTCGTTCGCCAGGAGCCGGTGCAGGAAGCCCAGGGCATCGCCGCCGCTGACGATGAGCCGCTCGCGATCGACGGCCTCGAAAAGGCAGCTTCCTTCGATTCCTGCACGGTATTCCGCTGGAACGTCACCGAAGGTCAGTGCGGTGTCGAAATCAGAGGCTTCGGGGCGCGCGGCGGCGCGAGCACCCTGGGAGGCGCTCGCGGCGAGAATGTGTTCTAGGAAAGGCTGGCTCACGGGATCGGAATCATAGGCGAGCTCGGGTGCAAAGGGCTCGATCGCTTGCCCGATCGAGGCGCGGGTGAAGAAAAACCCCTTTCACGTTTCGCATCCTCGGACGTCTGTACTGGGATGCATACGGCGAACGGGATGCTCGTTGGAGCGAACCTATTGGATGACCGGGAACTGATCACACGCTTCCTTGCCGGAGAGCGGGACTGTTTCGGGCTGCTGGTACGCCGCCACGCATCTCCGCTCTGGGCCACCCTGCGCCGCAATCTGCGTGACGACGAGGAAGCGCGGGATGTCTATCAAGAGACGTGGCTCCGAGCCTTCGAGCGGATCGGTACCCTGCGGGACGCCGGCCGGCTGCGCTCCTGGCTGCTGTCGATCGCCCTCAACCTCGTGCGTCAGGGACACCGTCGGAGAGACAATATTCAGGACCTCGCGGCTCTGTCCGAGGCCGAGCCCGTGGTGCATCAGGACGCTGCACAGGCCCTCGAGGCCCAGGACGAGCACACTTTCCTGCGGAGCCGCATCGCCCTTTTACCGCCCCGGCAACGCGAGGTTCTCGACCTGCGCATGAACCACGGTTTGAGTCACACGGAGACTGCGGCCATGCTGGGGATCACGGATGAGAGCTCCCGGGCGAACTACTACCAGGCCCTGCGACGGCTCCGCGCCGAGTACGAGGGTCGCCAAGGAGAATGATGATGACTGATTCCACCCTGCAACGCTCCGCCTGCGAACGGGTCCAGGGCCGCCTCGAGAGGCTCATGGACGGAGGCCTCGCAGCCCTGGAAGAAGCCCGTGATCAGGGGCATCTCGAGGCCTGCGGAGCCTGCTCCCACGAGCGCGAAGCCTGGGAGGGTTTCATGGGCCTCATGCGCCAGGCCGAGGCGCCCAGCGGCGCCCTGGCGGGGGAGTTCAGCCTCGTTCAACGTCAGCTGGCGGCCCAGCTCGAGCAGCGGATCGGGTCCGAGGTGCGCGCCCGGCGAACCGCCCGGAGGCTTTCGATCGGGGCCGCAGCCGCGGCTCTGCTTCTCGTGGGAGGCTTCTTCGTGCTCGCCGAATCGACGCCAGGGCTGCTCCGGGCGGAGGAGATCTCGCAGCTCGAGTTCCGTCTGCCGCCCTGGGGTGATTTTCTGTCCCAGATCGGGTCCCTGGGGAGCGCCAAATGACCCCGGAGACGAAGTCCAGGAGCAGCACCAACACGAAGAGCGTGATCCGACGCTTCGCCGCTACCCTCGTCCCCGCGGCGCTTGCGGGAGGGTTGTTCTTGATGGCCGTTGGGCGGGCGAATGATCCGAGCCTCTCGCGCTGGGGACTGTTCCTGCTCGGGGCCCTGTTCGGGGTGGCTATCTCCGGGCTGATCCGGCTCTTTCGGATCGCACCCTGGGGGTATCCCTGGGCTGGGCTCTTCTGTGGGTTGGCTCCGCCGGGGATTTTCTTCGATTCGAAGGGCGGACAGGAGGATCGGGGGGGCTTCCTTTTGGTCGCCGCTCTTTTGGGCTTTCTCCTCGGGCTGATCGAGTGGGCCCGAGCCCGTGGACCCCAGTCAACGACGTCCTCGGCGCGAATCAAGCGGGTTTCCGAAGCGGAGCGCGAGGGCGACTCGGCCTAGAACCTTTCGAAACGTGCTTGGCAGGGGAGGCGTGTCCTTGACTTGAAGATGGGTTCCGCAAAACTGTTTGCGGTTTTCCGCACCGCTCCGGATCGCAAGCGACCCGGGTTCTCCGCGGCGCCGAAGGCCCAAACCTGCCCCATCCCCAAGGCCCTTCTCCTCTGCAACATGAACGCGACGAGCCGCCGTTCCAAGGTGGTCCTCCTGGCGACGACCGCCCTCGTCACGCCGCTGGCCTGTAAATTCGAACCCCGTGTTCCCGAGCTCAAGTACTCGCTGAACATCGAGGAGGTTTCGAAGAACGAGGTCCTGGCCGACGATCCGAGTGCCCAGGCCCAGCTCGAGGGGGTACTACAGTTCCTCTTCGGGACGCCCCAAACACCCTCGTACATGTCCCTCGAGGGGTGGGAGGATGATGAATTCTATCCCAACGACTGGGGCTACGAGTACGTCTCGGGTGATGACGATCACTGGGAAGCGTTGACGGCGAGCAACCGTCGCGCCTATGCCAAGCAGATCGCCGCCATCGAGGCGGGGGACTTCGACTCCGTCGGAGAACCCTACGGAGCGCCGGGGCTCTGGGCGAACTGGCTGGCGACCCTCGACGAAAAGCCCGAGGACCCCGACGCCGAGTACGACGAGGACACCTCCTGGCGGGAATACGCGGTCTCCTTATTCGAGGGGCACTACCCGTTGCTCAGCGAGGCGGCGGATCTGTACCGGACCCAATGTTTCCACTGCCACGGTGCCGAAGGCGGGGGGGACGGCTCGACGTCGAGCTTCCTGAACCCCAAGCCCCGCGATTATCGACCGGGCAAGTTCAAGTGGACGGCCCTCAAGGACAAGGGACGTCCGCGCCACGACGACCTCTTCCGCATTCTGGAAGAGGGCATCTGGACGACGGCGATGCCCAACTTCCGTCGCTTCACCGATGCCCAGATTCATGGCCTCGTCGATTACGTTCGTCTTCTCGCCATTCGGGGCGAGACCGAAATCCTCGTGATCAGCGACTTTGGTGAGGACGAGCCGATCACGACCCAGGGGGTTTTCGAGAACTACCAGCTCGTCGTCGATCGCTGGAAAGAGGCCGAGGGTCTCGTGATCGCCTACGAGGGCGAGGTTCCCCATCCCACGCCAGAGCGCATCGAACGGGGGCGCTACCTGTTCGTGACGCCCGGCGAGGAGGGCGGGGCCAACTGCGCCAGCTGCCATGGTGACCTAGGCCTCGGCGATGGTCCTGCGGTAGAAGAGCCCGACAAGGCCGTGGACGACTGGGGCAACCCCATCAGGCCGCGCGACTTGACCAGCGGGACCTTCCGCTTCGGGCGGCGTCCGATCGATGTGTATCGGCGCATCTACGCCGGCATCAACGGCACCCCGATGCCCGAGCACATCGGACAGCAGATCACCGACATGGACGGGAACCAAAGGGCTCTGAACGAGGACGACGTCTGGGATCTCGTCTTCTTCGTGCGTTCGATGTGGACCCAACCCCTCGCAGTGAGCGCAGCAACCGGGGAAGCGGGGCACTAGATGATGAAGTTCAATCTGTTCCGGGTCTTCATAGCCCTGCTCTTTCTCCTGGTGCCGATTCTCGGCGTCTGGACCTTTGTCGATGCCGACCGCTGGGGGGTTTGGTTCCCGGAAGTGGTTTCGACCTACGGCGGCAAGATCGACTTTCTCTTCAACGTGATCCTGTGGATGGTCGGGATCACCTTCGTCGGGACGGAAGTCATCTTGGTCTGGGCGATCATGCGCTACTCGAAGGACAAGGACGGCTCGGCGACATACACCCACGGCAACCACACGCTCGAGATCGTCTGGACCGCGATTCCCGCGGTGCTGCTCATCTTTGTGGCCTTCTCGCAGATGAATGCGTGGAGCACAGTCAAGATGGACTTCCCCGACGACGGACCCTACACGCTGGACACGCCGATGATGGAGGTCATCGCCGGACAGTTCGATTGGTGGGCTCGTTACCCCGACGAACAGGGCAACTTCAAGGGCACCGAGGTCATCGATGTGTCTTTCGACATCTACGTCCCCGTCGATACGGCCGTGGTCTTCAAGCTGAATAGCCGCGACGTGCTGCACAGTTTCTTCGTCCCCGAATTCCGCCTGAAGCAAGATGCCGTGCCCGGCATGAGCATTCCGGTCTGGTTCGAGGCCACGAAGACCGGGTCCTACGACCTGATCTGCGCCGAGCTGTGCGGATGGGGCCATTACAAGATGGCCGGCAGGGTCCACGTGGTGGAGAAGCAGGAATACGAGGACTGGCTCGCGAACAAGCGCAAAGAGCTGTACGCCAACGACTAATCCAAAGACATGAGCTCTAACGCACCCTCACGACTGCTCGGACTGGATCCCGCCGGAACCGTCCACACGAACCACGATCACCACGAGCTGGGGTTCTGGAAGAAGTACATCTTCTCCACCGACCACAAGGTGATCGGCCTGCAGTTCCTCTTCACCGGCCTGGTCATGCTGCTCGTCGGCGGCTTGATGGCCATGGGGATTCGCTGGCAACTGGCCTTCCCGTGGACGGAAATGCCCGTCATTGGCAAGGTCCTCTTCCCCGAAACGGGAGGTGTCGCCACGCCCGAGGGCTACACCATGCTCTTCACGATGCACGGGACGTTGATGATCTTCTTCGTCATCATCCCGCTGCTCACGGGGACCTTCGGGAACTTCCTGATCCCGTTGATGATCGGTGCGCCGGACATGGCCTTCCCGCGCCTGAATATGTTCGGATACTGGTTCTGGTGGCCCGGCATCTTCCTGGTCCTGCTTTCCTTCGGAGCGGAAGGTGGCGGCCCCGCCGCCGGTTGGACGGCGTACCCGCCACTCTCGACGATCAAGACCGCGGCTCCCGGCAGTCTGTCGGGGCAGAACCTGTGGCTTCTGTCGCTGACGTTCGTCGGTGTCTCTTCGATGATGGGGGCGATCAACTACGTGACCACCATCGTCAAGATGCGTGCCCCGGGCATGACGTTTTTCCGCATGCCACTTTCGATCTGGTCCTTGATGATCGCGGCCCTTCTGCAGCTGTTCGCCCTGCCCGTTTTGACGGCGGCGAGCTTCATGCAGCTCTTCGACCGCATTTTCGACGCGGGCTTTTTCACCCCGACGAACACCACGATCAACGGTCTCACTCCGGAAGCCGGCGATTTGGCGGCAGGGGGGCACCCGCTCCTCTGGCAACACCTCTTCTGGTTCTACAGCCATCCGGCGGTGTACATCATGGTCGTGCCGGCCATGGGCTTCGCGTCGGACATCATCTCGGTTCACGCTCGTAAGCCGATTTTCGGCTACAAGCCAATGGCCTACTCGATGGTCGGGATCGCGGGGCTGGGCTTCATCGTGTGGGGCCACCACATGTTCATGTCCGGCATGAACCCGACCGTCGGCCTCGTCTTCATGACCGCGACGGTCATGATCGCCTTGCCCTCGGCGGTGAAGGTCTTCAACTGGCTGGGCACGTTGTGGGGGGCGAGCATCCGCCTGAACACGCCCATGCTGTTTGCGATGGCTTTCGTGTCGATGTTCATCATCGGCGGCCTTTCGGGGATCTGGATGGCCTCGACGCCGGTGGACATCTACATCCACGACACCTACATCATCGTCGCGCACTTCCACTACGTCGTGTTCGCCGGATCGGTGCTGGCCATCTTCGGCTCGCTGTATCACTGGTACCCGAAGATGTTCGGGCGGATGATGAACGAGACGCTCGGCAAGATTCACTTCGTCGGGACGTTCATCTTCACCAACGGCGTGTTCTACATGATGCACCAGCTCGGCATCGCCGGGTTGATGCGTCGCACGGCCGACCCGTACGCCTACGAAACCTACGCGCATCTGCAGCCGATGAACGAGTTCATCAGCATCTGCGCCTTCTGCCTGCTCGGCTGGCAGGTGTTCTTCGTCATCAACTTCTTCGGAAGCATGGCCTTCGGTCGGCGAGCCGGTCGGAACCCGTGGAATGCGTGCAGCCTGGAATGGGCCGCACCCTCGCCTCCGGGTCACGGCAACTTCGACTACGAGCTGGCCGTGCACTGCGGTCCCTACGAGTACGGCAAGCCGGGGCACGACAAGGACTGGTGCCCGCAGACCGAAGCGCTGGAGAGTCCCGAGGCTCCCGCCAAGGAGCCGGTGCTCGCCTGAGCGGCAAGCCGGATCTTCGACACGTGACGAACCAACCGAACAGCTGGGCCTATCGCTTTGCGCTGCTCGCGGCCATCTCGGCCGTGCCGCTGGTCCTGTTCGGTGGTTCCGTTACAACGCTCGGCGCCGGCATGGCGGTCGAGGGCTGGTTGATCGCGGAGGGGCACTTCCTGTTGTTCTTCCCGGTGGACTCGTGGTTTCGGGATACGGCGACGTTCGTCGAGCACACGCACCGCTTGTTCGGAATGCTCGTTGGGCTCTTCGCGATCGCTTCCGTTGTGGCCAGCTTTGCTTCCCGCGAGAGCGCGGGTGCCCGGGGCCTGGCGCTCCTGGGACTGCTCCTCGTCTGTGGTCAAGGCGTTCTCGGTGGCTTTCGAGTCCTAGAGAACGAGCCACGCCTGGCCTTCCTGCATGGGGCCGCTGCCCAGGCGGTGTTTGCTGCTCTATGTGCCAGTGCCTGGGTCCTGCACCGGGGCTGGAAACGCGGATTCAGGAAGGAACAGCGGCCAGGCATGGGGCTGCGCCTCTTGGCCCTGGGCGCGGTGCTTCTCGTCTATGCCCAGATCGTGCTGGGGGCCTGGTATCGGCACGCCTTGCGGCCCACGCCCATGGCTGAGGCCGCTGGCCGTTTTATGTGGCACGCGTTTTTCGCCCTCTTGCTAGGGGTCTTTCTGGTGGCACTCATCGCCGCCTGCCGAAGAGCCAAGAGCGAGGTTCTGCTGCGCTCCGCGAACCGGCTCGTGCTTTTCCTGGGCTTGCAGATCGGCCTGGGAGTGAGCGCTTGGCTGGGATATCGGCCCTCTGCGGTGGGTGTTCTCGAGTGGGGCCTTTCGATCCTGCACGTGCTTGGTGGTGGCCTGCTCCTCGCCCAGACGCTCTTCATCTGGATGTGGATGGAACGCTCCCGACTGATTTCCCCCGCGCTGGCAACAGGAACGGTCGATCGCGGACTCGTTCCCCGTGAGGCACATTGAAAACGGGCGCGATGAAAACACCTGAACTCGAACTTCTGAATTCGGATTCCGTCAACGAAATCGCGGGGGTGCACCAGGGCCTCGGGACCCTGGCCGATTTTCTGGAGCTGGTGAAGCCCAAGATCGGCGTCTTCGTCTTCTTCGCGGCCTTCACGGGTGCGACGCTCACCGGCGGTGAGCTGGGACAGAGCTTCTTCGCGGCCCTCAGCGTGCTTTGCGTGGCGGCTTCCTCGTGCGTGTTCAATCAGATCATCGAGCGCGATGTCGATCGCCTCATGCAGCGCACCGCCAACCGCCCCCTTGTCACCGGCCGGGTCGACGTGCGGGATGCGGTGCTCTTTGCGAGTCTGCTGGCCATCGTGGGCGTCACGTCCCTGGCGACCGCGTTCCACATCGAGAGCGCGCTGCTGGCGCTGGGCACCCTTGCGGCCTACGCGCTGGTCTACACGCCCTTGAAGCGTGCCACGTCGCTGAACACGATCGTCGGTGCGGTTCCCGGGGCCATGCCGCCCTTGCTGGGGGCTGTGGCCATCTCGGGCGCCCCCGGGTCCTGGGGCTGGATTCTGTTCGGAGTCCTTTTCACTTGGCAGTTCCCGCACTTCCTCGCCATCGCCTGGCTGTATCGCGAGGATTACGCCCGGGCCGGTATGCAGATGCTTCCAGCCCTCCCCGGTAGCCGTGGCGTCGCCGGACGCCAGGCCCTTCTCTATAGCCTGGTCTTGCTGCCGCTCTCGCTCCTGCCGGGAGTGCGCGGAGATGCCGGCCTGGTTTACACCGCAGCCGTGTTCTTCCTCGGACTCGGCTACGTGGGAGCTTCGCTCGCCTTCGCGCGGGCCGAGACGATTCGGACCGCACGGTCGGTCTTGCTCCTGTCCCTGATCTACCTGCCGGCCGTCTTTTGCGCGGCCCTCTTCGATCCTGCCCTTTCGTTCTAGTCCCACCATGAGCCAACCGATCGCTGCCTACGATCCCTCGGCGGATGCGCCCGCGCACCACCACCCGGTCTACGACTACGACAGCGGCCCGCCCGTCGCGCGCGGGAAGTTCGCTATCTGGTTGTTCCTGGCGACCGAGATCATGTTCTTCACGGGACTGATCGGCGCCTACATCGTGCTGCGCACGGCATCGAACACCTGGCCGAACCCCGAGGAGCGCCTTGCCGTTCCGATCACGGCCCTGAACACCTTCGTCCTGATCACGAGTTCGTGGTTGATGGTGCGGGCGCTCCTGGCCTCGAAGGTGGGGGACCGCAAGGGGGTTCTGTTCTGGCTGGGGCTGACGATCATCGGCGGAGGCCTTTTCGTTGGGATTCAGGTGTATGAGTACTTCGAGCTCATCCACCACGGCAACCTGCCCAGCACCGATATCTTCTGGTCGACGTTCTATCTCATGACCGGCTTCCACGGCACCCACGTGGTCGTCGGGCTCATCTGGCTGATCGCCGTGTGGTTCGCCACGTGGCGGGGTCACTACACCAAGGAAGACAACCTGGGAATCGAGCTGGCGGGCCTGTACTGGCACTTTGTCGACCTCGTCTGGGTGCTTCTCTTCACCATCGTCTATCTCTTCTGATTCCATCGAGCCACGCGTACCGCCCCACCGATAAGAGAAGACAGGAGCACACCGAAATGTCCGACGACCACGACAAGTTTCACTTCAGTGCGGAACAGATATTCATCAAGCTTTTCATCCTGACCGCTGCGGAGGTCGGGTGGGGATACCTCGCCAAGGACTGGGGCAGGATTCTGCTCTGGGGTGGCTTGATCCTGTGCGCGGTCTGGAAGGCCGTCCTGATCGGTGTCTACTTCATGCACCTGAAGTTCGAGGGCTGGATCGTGAAGGGGTTGATCCTGCCCACGCCGATCCTGGTTCTGGTGATCTTCGGCTATGTCGTGCCCGACGTGGCGGACAAGGAAGGCAACCTGATACACCCCATCGGTGCCCAGTGGGATCCAACCACGGGCAAGGTCCAGCGGGACATGGAGCCAAGGGAAGACGAAGGCCACGAACCCGAGCCATCCGGGGCGGACGAGCACTAGCCGCGGACCCCAAGAGGATCTGTCATCCGCTTCCTAAACGCCATTCCCCTCGTGGGGATCGGGATGCTACTGGCGCTGATATTCGCCTGTGGTGGGTCCACGCCGGTTTCGATTGCGGGGACCGGCGGGGTCGAGCTGGCGGCCGCCGCCGATGCCGACAGTCGCTTTGGTCCTGTTCCCGACTTCCAGTTGACCGATCAGGATGGCGCCCGTTTCTCGAACGAGGACCTGAGGGGCTCGCCCTTCGTGGTGGCGGCCATCTTCACGACCTGCGCCGGTCCCTGCCCCAAGATCAGCGCCTCGATGAAGCGCCTTCAAGGCGAGCTCGGGGGGGTGGACGTGAAGCTCGTCTCGATCAGTGTCGACCCCGAGTATGACACCCCCGAGCGACTACGCAGCTATGGGCAACGCTGGGGTGCCGAGGTCGGGCGCTGGAGCTTTCTGACGGGGGACAAACGGGCGGTGTACGACCTGGTCCAGAACGGGCTGTGGTTGGCGGCTCAAGAGGACCCGGAGGCCCCGAAGGGTTTTCACGTCACGCACAAGACCTCGATCGTGGCCGTGGATCGAGACGGCGAGCGTCGGGGTTGGTACGAGGGCACCGAGCCGACGGCCATCGATCAGCTCATCGCGCGCATGCGTTTCCTCTCCGAGGAGTGACGCGTGGAGCCGATCTCCCAGCTGCCGGCGATCAATGCTTCTCTGAACTTCCTGGCCTGCTGTCTGATCAGCACAGGGTTGGTCTTGATCAAGCTCGGCCGGCGCAAGGCCCATGCGCTCTTCATGATCGCTGCGACGGTCGTCAGCGCCGTGTTCCTCGGATGCTATCTGACCTACCATTTCAAGGTCGTTCCCGAGGTGGGTCACACCAGCTTCAACCACGAGGGTGGATGGAAGCTCGCCTACTACGTGATGCTGGTCACGCACGTTCTGCTCGCGGCGGTGAATCTACCGCTGATCCTGATCACCCTGTGGAAGGCGTATCGAAGAGACTGGGCAGGGCACCGCCGTATCGCGCGCTGGAGCTTCCCCATCTGGTTCTACGTGTCGGTGACCGGGGTTCTCGTCTATTTCGCCCTCTACCGCTGGAACGCCCCGCCTCCGGCCTGAGCGCTTGCGCTACACTTCCAACGATGGACCTTCTTCTGAGACTCGCAGGGAAAGCGATCCGCCGTATCCTTGCAGGTGCGACTGCCCTGGCGCTCCTGGCCTCGTCGGGCTTTGCCTGAGACAGCTGCAAGGGAGCGGTCGCTTCCAGTGGTTCGGATCTCGGGCTCGGGTTCAACACGAGCATCCTTTTCATGCTCGGCATGCTCTTCGTGATCGTCGCTGGTTTTCTGTTCCTCGTGCGCAACTCGTATCGCATCGCCCGCTCGAGCGCGGAGCCGTATCGACCCGAGGGCAAGCTGCGCTGGGGCGACTGAGTGATGTGAGAAGTTGGGTCCGGGTGCGTAACCGCGCGCGAAACAGGCAGTCCCAAGGGGGATGTCGCCTCCCGTTACCCGCCGTCAATTGCTGGGCTCGGGTGCATTCACCGGTGCCTCTCTGGGCGCCTTGGCTTTCGGTCTGCCACGCCTGGCAGCCCTCCTGCCGCGTCGCGACGCCGTGCCCGCCCTGTGGGTGGGGGACGTCGGCGCTGGCGAGCTCGTCTTGCTGCGAGCCGACCTATCGGTGGCCGTTCGGCACACCGTTCCGGGCCTCCGACGCCTGTTCGGGACAACCCGGAGGGGCGTTCTGGCGGCCCGTTCCGCCGGCGCTGGACACGAGCTCCTCGAGCTTCCGGGGCCGGGGGCCGGCGAGGATGGCGGACGAGTCTTCCCTTGCGACGAAGCGATCCAGGATGCCGTTCCCCTCGCCGGGGGCTCCCTTCTGGCCTTGACGGACGGGCACGACATCCGGCTCTTCGGCGCTCCACCACCGAGAGAGTCGGGACTTCATCTTCAGGGTATGCAGTGCTTGCATACCTTCGCGAGTGGACCCATCGCAAGCGGTCGATCGCGCTTGCTCCGATTTCGGCTCGGAACGAAACCCGGGATCCTGGGCATGCACCGTCCGGGTGGTGTGATCCGCTCGAGCGCTGCCAACGAACGTGGGCTCTATCTTCTCGCCACCCGGGATGGCGACTCCGAGCTGAGTTTCGTCGACAGGTACCTGCGTCGCATGTTCGCCGTGCGGCTTCCCGGAAAGGCGCAGGCGCTGAGCGTCGACGGTTTCGGAAATGCGTGGACGATTCTCGGCGACCCTCCGCGGCTCGCGCGAATCTCGGGCACGGGGCGTATCGAGGTGGGCTCCGCCCACGAACTCCCTCGCGGAGCTCACCGACTGGCCTGGTTTGAAGAGACACTCTTCGTCGGGCTGTGGGGGGCCGTCGTGTCGTTCCCCGCGCTGAACCTGATCGCGCGTGAAGTGATCACTCCCTTTGCCCTGCAGCGCCCGGTCGGGTCGCGCGGGGGCTTTGCACGTGTGGGGGGACTCGTCGAAGTGGTCTAGATATCGATGATCGGCGGAGTCGGGCGCGTTTGCTGCGCGCTTATCTCCGAGCGCAAGATGCGATCGAGACCGGTCGAGAACGCCCACGTGGAGTTCGAGATGTCTGGCCGGTTGTTGTCCATCGCAAGCTGGGCGAACTTGCGCAGGTGCTTTTGCACCTTGGGGATCTCGCGAAGGACGGGATCTTCCTTCTTATCACGCAGCGCCTGTTTGGCTTTTAGCTCGGTAATGCGCCGTTCGAGATCGGCGATTCGCTCTTCGTCGGAGCGTCGGTGGTACTTTCTCTTCGTAGAGTGCATCTTTGGTTCGAAATTCGTTTTCCTACTTCTCGTCGTCCCGACATCCCACTTCTTGCGGATGAGGCACCCAGAAGCATTCCCCCGCTTGCCACTAAATCTAAGCATGAGTCGGGTTTCTCTCAAGCGCGAGATTTCGAAAAAACCCGACGATCAGGCCCGTTTTCTAATTCCTTTTTGCATTGGAAAGGTGAAGTGCCCGTGTGGGAACGGGGTCGATCTGCTAAGTTCCACCGCTCCTTGTCAGGCCCTTCGCAACTCCAAAGTACTCGGGGATGAAGTCCCCCAGGCCCCAGCCCCAGTTCTGTGCACGACGACATCGATCGTATTCTCTTCGACGAAGACGGGATCGTCACCGGTATCGACAGCATCGCCGGCGATCTGACGGAGCTCTATAGAAACCTCGATCTGACCGTCGTCGCGGTTCTCAAGGGCTCGTGCATCTTCGTGGCGGATCTTATTCGGCGTCTTCGGATACCGTTGCAACTGGGCTTCGCCTGTGCTGAGAGCTACCGCGAGGGCACGACTGCGGGCGCGTTGAACCTGCGTCTCTTGCCCCACGGAGAAGAGGTCGCCGGACGACATGTGCTTCTGGTCGATGACATCCTGGACACGGGCCGGACCATGGCCGCCGTCCGATCCGAGCTCATGGATCGCGGGGCGATCGACGTGAAGACCTGCGTCTTCCTCGACAAGCCTTCCCGCCGTCAGGTCGATATTCGCCCCGACTTCTGCTGTTTCGAGGTCGAGGATGTCTTCGTCGTCGGCTACGGCCTCGATTTCGCGGGCAAGTACCGAAACCTCCCGTACGTGGGCGCATTGCGCTCCGAGGTCTTCAAGGCCTCGATTTCCGGAGGCGTCTAGCCTCACCCCGCCTTCACCCACGCGGGTGGGGCGCGTAGCCTCCAACGAGGGCCTGTAGCCCTCCCACCCCTCTGACCCGTTCCCTTCTCAATTTGGTGATGGAGACCATCGTGGTTCCTTCCGAGCGCGCCGGGCTCGAGCTGGATGAATTCCTGTGTCTGCAGTTTCCGAACTGCAGCAAGGGATTCTTGCGTCGTCAGGTGCGTGAGGGGGCCGTCCTACTGGACGGAACCCAGGCACACCCCTCGGTGCGCCTGCGGACGGATCAGGTCCTCATCGTCAGCATGGAGGAGGAAGAGCAGCCTGAGGCGCCCCACGCGCCGGCGGAGGACATTCCGCTGCTCTTCGAGGACGATGATGTCATGGTGCTCCTCAAGCCCGCCGGGCTCGCGGTCGAACCCGAGCGTTGGGCCCGCGACAATGCCTCCCTCGCCGGAGCGCTCCTGGCCATGGCCCGCAGCCGGGCCAAGGCCGATGACCCACATCGACCTGATGGTGCGGATCGAATCGAGGAGCGTTTTCGTGCGGTCCACCGCATCGACAAGGACACCTCGGGTTGCCTCCTGGTCGCAAAGCATCTGGATTCCGAACGAGTGCTGCGAAGAGCCTTCGAGAAGAACGAGGTCCGCAAGCGCTACCTGGCCCTGGTCGAGGGCGAGATGCGCCTTGGGGAGGGCGAAGAGGAGACGGTCGACCTACCCCTTGGCCCCGATGGGCGTCGAAGTGGACGGATGGTGGTCGACGTCAAGGGAGGCAAGGCCTCCCGGACCCACGTTTCGGTGGCCGAGGCCTTCCAGGGCTACACTCTCGTGGCCTGCCGTCCCGTCACGGGACGTACCCACCAAATCCGGGTGCACCTGGCGGCCCACGGCTATCCACTGGCCGTCGATCCCCTTTACGGTCGCCGGGACGCGTTCCTGCTCTCCGAGATCAAGTCCAAGTACAAAGCCAAGCGGGGCAAGCCCGAACGGCCCCTCATCGACCGGCTGACGCTCCATGCGAAGAGCCTGGTCTTTTCCCAACCCCGCACCGGCGAAAAAGTAGAGATCGAGGCGCCCTTGCCTAAGGACTTCTCGAACACCCTGCGTCAACTCAGAAAGGTCCGTACTCCCCGATGAAGCTCAAACAGAGAGCGGGGGACTTTCGTGTTCGAGAGCTCCTCATCGATGGCTACCTCCAGGAACGCGGCGACTATCGCATCTACCGCGTCACCAAACGCAAGCTGACCAGCCCCGAGGCCGCCAAGGTCCTGGCCCAGGAGGTGGGCGTCGCTCAGGCAGAGATCGGGCTCGCCGGCTGGAAGGACAGGCAAGGGATCACGATTCAGCACATGAGCGTTCCCCGCGGTCGGGCGATTCGGATTCAGGATCAAGAGCTGAACATCGAGACCGTCGGCTTCGCCTCCGAACCGCTCGAGGGCAAGTTCTCCCGTGGCAACGCCTTCGAGCTGAACGTGCGGGGGCTCACGCGCTCCGATCTCGATCGTTTGCGCGAGAGCGTCCCCGTCGTGCGCGAACACGGCACGGTCAACTACTTCGACGATCAGCGTTTCGGCAACTTGACCCACGGTCAGGGCTGGATCGTCAAGGACCTGATGAAGGGCGACATCGAGAACGCCCTCTTCACGATGCTCGCGGCACAGAATCCCCGCGACGACGAGCGCCATCATCGCTTCAAGCAAGGCCTTTCGACCCATTGGGGGGATTGGCGCGCCTGCCGCGATGTCGCGGGCAGGTTCGGGGCGCATCACTCGGTCTTTGAGACGCTCTCGAAGAACGAAGGCGACTTCGCCGGCGCGTTCGATCACATTGCCACTCGCCTCAAGCTGATTCATCTCTACGCGTGGCAATCGCACATCTGGAACCGCGCGGTATGCGATCTCGTGCGGGCGAGCGTGAGCGCCGGAGAGCGCATTCCCCTGGAGTGCGAGGAAGGCACGCTCGTGGCGTATGCGGAGCGGCCGCCGGAAGGTCTGACGAGCCGTGCGAGCTTCCCGCTTCCCGGGGCCGGGTTGGACGAGGTGCCCGAAGGGCATGACCGGGACTTCCTCGAGGAAGCTCTGGCTCAAGAGGGGTTGGTTGCGGATCAGATGAGGATCGAGGGCCTGAAGGGCTTCCATCTGAAGGGCGAGCTCAGACCGCTTCTGATCTATCCCCAACACCTGCGGGTGCGACCGGCGGCTCCCGATGAGGAGCACGGCCTCTTCAGCGTCCGTGTTCGTTTCGAGCTGCCACGCGGAGCGTACGCCACCCTGGTGATCAAGCGCCTCTTCGGCCGCTCCATCGACGATCGTTCCCGTGAAGCCGTGGGCGAGGACTCGCGTCACGAACGTCCGCGGGAGCAGCGCTACGGGCGCCAGTACAAGGATCAGAGCGAGCGCAACGAGCGCCGCGGCCAGCGCTCGGGTGAATTCCGACCCTATCGCCCGCGAGACGAGGGGCGCTATGTCGACGATCGCGACCGGGAGTATCCTCGCCAGGGCCAGGATCGTCGCTATGGAGACGAGCGGCGCGGGAGCGAGCGCCATGGCAACGATCGCGCCCGCGCGGACAGGCGTGGTGGATACGGAGGCGATCGGCCCTACGGGGATCGAGCCCACAGAGATCCTCGTGGGCGTTCCCATGACGACCGGCACCGCTCCCATGACGATCGGCACAGGGGAGGCCAGGGCGGAGGGAGTCGCTACGGCGGCAATCGGGGTGGGAACGATCGCTATCGTGGCGGCAATGACCGCCAGCGCGGCGATGGACGCGATGATCGCGGTCGTCATGACGATCGCGGTCGGCGAGCTTTCGGGGATCGTGCCCAATACGGGGGTCGTGATCGCGACGCGCATCGAGGCGATCGCCGCGCTGGTGGCCAGAGCTACGGGGGCAGCAAGTCCTATGGCCAAAAGCGCTCGGATCGGGATCGGCCCGACGACGGACGTCGCCCCCCCCAAGGCGGTGGTGGCTATCGCGGTGGCGGGTATCAGGGTGGCCGCAACACGGACCGTGAGTACGGCAATCGTCCCTCCAGCGATCGTAGATCCGGAGCAGATCGCCAGTACGGCGACCGTCCGCGCGGTGACCATGGAGGACACTCTGGCGATCGACACCGGGGCGGAGGCTACCGTGGAGGCCACCAGGGTGGGCACCAGGGTGGTCGGAATTCCGGATACCGCGGAGGCGGGGGCTACGGGCGCCAAGGAGGCGCTCGCGAGGATGAGCGCCGCAGCGGTTCCCATGATCGCGATGGGGGACGTCCCCGAGGTCGCGATGGCGGACGCGAAGGTTCCCATGGCGGCGGTGGCTCCAGCTACGGACGTGAAGGTGCCCGTGGAGGGGCTCGCGGAGGTGGTGGCTACGGTCGTAGCCGTGACGACGATCGCCGTGGAGAGCGGGGTGGCCAGCGAGGCCATCACGACGGAGGCTGGAGGTCCGCTGGCCGCAACGATCGCGATCGCCGTGGAAGGGACGAGCGTGGTCACGGTCGCCGCGCTGAGCGGGATCGGAGCGACGACAAGGCCAAGGGTTCGAAAGACGAAAGCTGATGAAGGAAGAGACAGTCGTCGGAGTGATCGGAGGCTCGGGGCTCTACGAAATCCAGGGCTTCGAGAACGTCGAGCAGGTTCTGCTCTCGACACCCTTCGGTGAACCCTCCGATGCGTTCATGAAAGGCACCTTCGGAGATCTGAAGGTCGTCTTTCTTCCACGCCATGGCCGGGGCCACCGCGTCTCACCCACCGAGATCAACTTCAGGGCCAACATCTGGGGCTTGAAGGCCTTGGGAGTCACGCGCATCGTTTCCGTATCCGCGGTTGGCTCGATGCGCGAGGATATCGAGCCCGGTGATTTCGTCGTCGTCGATCAATTCTTCGACCGCACCCGGCATCGGCCAGACACCTTCTTCGGCGACGGCGTGGTTGCCCACGTCATGTTCGCGGATCCGGTATGCGCCGGCGTGCGTGGCGAGCTCGTCGCCGCCGGCAAGGAGGTCGGCGTCACGATTCACGATGGCGGCACCTACATGAATATGGAGGGCCCGCAGTTTTCTACCCGCGCCGAGTCTCGGATCTACCGGCAGTGGGGCACGGACGTCATCGGGATGACGAACCTCCAGGAAGCACGGCTCGCCCGCGAAGCCGAAATCTGTTACGCGACGGTGGCCATGGCGACCGATTACGACTGCTGGCACGAGGGGCACGACGATGTGACCGTCGAGGGCGTGCTGGAGGTCATGCGCGCCAATGTGGGCAATGCGAAGGAACTTATCCGCTCTGTGATCCCCAGATTGGCCGGTGAGCGGGAGTGCGCTTGCAAGAATGCGCTCCAGTACGCGATCATGACGGACCCCTCCCGGATTCCTGCGCAGGCCAGGGATCGGCTCGAACTCCTCATCGGGCGTCACCTGAAAACCTGACCCACGGTTTTCAGCGACGTTCGCAGCTCCATCCAACCATCTCCCATGTACGAGCGCCGTTCTTCGATCGAACGGGCTGCCGGATCCTCGGCGGCCTTTCTTCTCTTCTGGTTTGCCTGTGCGGGTCTGGCCTGCGCTGGGATGGGGGGGTTCCAGGAGAAGCTGCAACCCATCGTCCAGGAGCTCGATGGCGACTTGCAGGAGTGGCACGTGGGCCCAACGGTTGCTCTCGGGGAAACGGGTACCGCCAAGTTCGTCAAGCCGCTCCTGCAGACGTTTGACATGGACGCTTCGATGGGGCTCGTGCGTTTTATCGACGGCTTCTATCGCGCCCCCGCCAACGAGGGCTATGACGAGGTCATCGATCGCATGTGCGACGAGCTGGCCGAGGCCGGCTTCGATGGTAGTGACGAGCGACTCTCTTTCGAGGTGGTCGAAACAGCCAACGAGTTCGCCTGGACACCGCGCTCGGGGAAGCTGGTTCTCGAGGTGGATGGAGAGGCGGAGCGCGTGCTCCACGAGTTCAATGAAGCGAGTGGGGTCGACCGCGTCATGCTTCCGGTCAATTCCCCTTCCTGCTCGGTCGTAGGCGAGGTCGCGCTGAACCTGGCCGATCTCAAGCAGGGCATGATCCTTGTCAGCGCGGTCAAGCCTTCCCAGGCCCTGCGCCGCGCAAAGGGACGCGGCGCAGCAGCGGTGGTTTCGGCTTCCCTGTACTCGTTCAATGAAGATCCGACGGGCAAGGAGCGTCACCTCGATGCGATTCAGTTCAACACGCTCGACGATGATCGGGAGTCGATGCCCGTTTGTCATATTTCGCAGCGTACGCAGCACCTGATCGAAGCCGCGGTCGAACGAGCGAAGAAGCGTGGTGCTCGTGTGCGCCTGCGCTTCGACGCCAGTGTGCATCGCGAAGGACGACCGATGCGCACCCTCGTGGCCACGATTCGCGGTAGCACGCGGCCGAACGAGGCCATCGCCATGGTCAGCCACGTTCAGGAACCCGGTGCCTGCGACAACGCCACGGGCGTGGCAGGTTTGCTCGAGGGTGCTCGTTCCCTGGCGAGTCTACTCGAGAAGGGCACGATCGCTTGGCCCGCGCGTAGCCTCTGTTTCGTCTGGGGCGATGAGTTCCGTCAATCCGAGGTCTGGCTGAATAGCACGAAGATGACGCCTATCATCGGGATCTCCTCGGACATGACGGGCCAATCGAAAGAGACCGGCGCGATTGCTCTGCTCGAACGCATGCCCGATCCCGGAGCCCTCAAGACGATCGCCCCCGACGCGCACACGCCCTGGGGCGCGGGGCATGTCAGCGCGGACGACATGCAGCCGAACGGACTTGCGATCATCGCTCGTTGTGCGATGATCGATGTGGGGCGGGTCGATGGCAACTGGACCTCCGCGGATCATCCCTGGGAGGGCGGCAGCGATCACGACATCTTCATCCGCAAAGGCATTCCCGCGGTCCTCTTCTGGCACTTCACGGACTTTACCTATCACACGAGCCTCGACCGCATGAGTTATGTGGACCCGGAGGAGATCCGACGCACAGGCACGGCGCTTCTCGCCACCGCCCTTGCCGTGGCGGATCCCCGGCCCGAGGACCTCGAGCGTTATCTCTTGAGTCTCGAGAAGGAGCGTATCTTGCGCGTCCAGGCCGCGGAGGATCACGATGAAGAGGGTCTCGTGGTCCACTGGGAAGAATGGTGTTTGGGGGCGCGCGAGTGGCTGCGCAACGAGTGCCTGGGGATTCGGGAAGAGATCCCCCGCAAGGAGAAGTAGTTCGCTTCGAGGCGAGCCAGTCAAGGCGGTCCAAGGGGCCGCGTCGCGATCCAGGCCCAAGAGGAAGGCGTTCCGATGACCGCACCGAAACTCTCTCGTCGACATCTCCTTGGCAGCGCGGCGGGTGCCGTGACGACCACAGCGATTCACGGAAGGAGGGCCGGGCGGTCCGTGGGGCCCGTGATGGTCGGCAGCCCCAATGGCTTGCCCGGAATGAAGCTCGCCTGGGAAGGGCTGCTGGCCGGTGGGCACCCCCTCGATGCTGCGATCGCAACGGTCAGGGTCGTCGAAGCCGATCCTAATGACAGCAGCGTCGGCCTGGGAGGGCTTCCGAACGAGGATGGTGTCGTTCAGCTGGACGCTGCCTGCATGGATGGAGAAACGCACAACTCCGGCGCCGTCGGGGCGATCGAGAACATCCTGCATCCGAGTGAAGTCGCCCGCCTGGTCATGGAGCGTACCGACCACTGCCAGATTTTCGGTGAAGGGGCCTACCGCTTCGCACGGAGCTACGGCCATCCGCATACAGAGCTGATGACCGAGCGGACGCGCAAGCGGTGGATCCGCTGGAAGGAGAGCATGAGCGACAACGACGATCGCTTCGCTCCTCGCGATCCGTCGGAAGAGAAACACGGCTCGCTCACCCTGCCCGCGCGCTTCGAGCGACACGGTACGATCCACTGCTCGGTGCTATCGACGAAGGCAGAGGTGGCTTGCACCACGACGACCTCCGGACTCGCCTGGAAGATACCGGGCCGGGTCGGGGACTCCCCGATCATCGGGGCCGGGCTCTACTGCGATGGCGAGGTGGGTAGCGCCGGTAGCACCGGCCGGGGTGAGGCAGCGATCCTCTCCTGTGGATCGCACACGATCATCGAGCTCCTGCGCCAGGGAATGCACCCCAAGGACGCGGGGCTCGAGCTCATGCGGCGCATCGTGCGCCAGACGAAACGCATGTCCAGGTGGCAGCCTTCGCTCGTGACCGAGGACGGGAGGCCTGCCTTCAACATCAGCTTCTACATCCTCGACACGCAGGGTCGCTTTGCCGGTGTACGCATGAAGGGCAAAGCCAAGTTCGCCGTTGCGGATGCAAACAAGGGTCCCAGGCACGAGACCCAGGAACCGCTCTTCGAGTAGGAGCTACTTGCCCTTCAGAGCAGTGCGGAACTCTTCCTCTGACAGCCGGTTGTCACCATCGGTGTCGAGAGCGGAGAGGATCGCGGCTACGCGAACCTCGACCCGTGCGGGGGCGATGAGCTGGCGTAGGTCGGCCTCGTCGATGTAGCCGTCGTTCCAGAGGTCGAGACGCCGGAAGTGCGACACCGGGCCCTCGATGCGCGGAGGTCCACCGGTGACCGTGGTCGGGCGCTCTGCCTCGCGATCTCGGTTGTAGAGCTTCTCGAAGCTCGGTGTCGTGGGATCGGGGTTGTCCGCGAGTGCGCTCGGCGGCGGTAGAACCACGCGCATCTCGCTCAAGAGCGTTGCAACCGGACGCAGCTCGTTCGCCTCGAGGGCTCCGGATCCGTTGGGATCCATTCGCTCGGAGATCAGCTCGGGGGAGAGATCGGCTTCGGTCAGGTCGAAGAGTTTGCGGAGCTCGTCGAAGGTCAAGGAGCCACTCACGTCGACGTCGAAGCGCTCGAGAAGTTGCTCGACAGTGATCCGCGCTGGACGATTCGAATTGCGACTGGGGCCTACGGAACTCTTCTCCGTATCCCCTCTGGGGCGTGGTGGCGGTAGGGCGCCGAGCAGGCTGAGCAGGGTGCGCGCTCGTTCGCGGAATTCGCTGGCGTCGATGTCGCCATCCTTGTCCGTGTCGCAGCGCCGGAATTCTTTGCGCGTGATGCCGAAGATGGTCGAGGCTTCACGGAAGGAGATCCAACCGTTCTCGTCGAGATCGCAGACGAGAAAGTGTTCGGAGATCAGCTCTTCGCGCTCTTGAGCCAGGCGGGTTTGCAGTTCGGTATCCTGCACGACTCGGTCGGCCTCGGTCTCCTGGCGCTTCGTCTCGCCCGTTCCTTTCTGCGAGCTTTGGGCAGGGGTAGAATCCACCGCAACGAGCAGGCCGCAGGCGACGATTGCCAAGCAGATTGAGCGCCGGGGGTTCACCACGGTAGCATCCCCAGCTCGACTGAAACGCGCAAGTTTCAAGTGCTTTCTCCGTCCCTGTTCCCTCTTTGTCTGGCCTTGCGGGCCTTCCTGGCGGAACGCCTCCGGAACGAGCGTAGGCGGGGCTGGGCGCTCTCCTTGGCCGGGAGCAGGGCCAGGAGAAAGGCCTCGCCCACGTCGTCGATCAGGTGGATCTTCACGCGCTGGCGGACATCCGGGTCGAGACGCAGGATTTCCTCGGCGTTGCGGGCCGGGAGGATGACCTCGGGGATGCCCGAACGGATGGCTGCGAGGATCTTCTCGCGGATGCCACCGACCGGAAGGATCTGGCCAAGGAGCGAGACCTCACCCGTCATCGCGACGTCGTGGCGTGCAGGCTTGTTCGTCAGCAACGACACCAAGGCGCACGCGATCGCGACCCCGGCGGACGGACCGTCCTTCGGCGTGGCGGCCGAGGGGAAGTGTAGGTGCAGGTCGAGGGCGTCCAGCAGCTCGTGCTGGATGCCTAGTGGCCCAAAGCAAGTACGGACATACGACAGGGCGGTTTGCACCGACTCACGCAGGATGTCTCCCAGCTGGCCGGTAAGAATCAGACGTCCCGCCCCCGGCATGGCCAGAGCTTCGATCGGCAAGAGCGCACCTCCCGCGGAGGTCCATGCGAGACCCGTGGCGACACCGATTGCGGGACGGCGCAGGCGCAATTCCTCGTCCACGGTTCGCGGGCCGAGAAGCGGAACCAGATTGTCCTTCTTGACGACGAGCCCATCCGCACCGCGCACCGCTTGCACCGCGGCCTTGCGCGCAAGGGAGATCAGGTTGCGTTGCAACTGCCGTACACCGGCTTCCTCCGTGTAGCGCAGGATGATCGAACGCATCGCACCTGGAGTCACCTGGAACTGTTTGGAGGTGACCCCGACGTGTGCCCGCGCCCGCGGCACGAGGTGTTCGCGAGCGATGGAGTACTTCTCTTCCTCCGAGTACCCATGGAATTCGATCGCTTCCATGCGATCGAGCAGGGCTTCGGGGATGTTGTCGATTTCGTTGGCCGTAGCGAGGAACAAGCAGTTCGAGAGGTCGAACGGACAGCCGAGATACTGGTCGATGAATTCCGAGTTCTGCTCCGGATCGAGGAGCTGGAGCAAGCCGCCGGCCGCTGTCCCTTCGCCACCCAGACAGATCTTGTCGATCTCGTCCAGGAGGATCACGGGGTCGCTCGATCCAGAGCGCGCAAGTCCCGCCAGAATCGCGCCCGGAGCCGAATCTTCGCGCTCGTTCGAGGAGCCGACGACTTCACGTTCGCGGGTCATAGCGCCCAAGGGAATCGACAAGAAGCGCCGACCCAGGGCACTTGCTACGGCACGGCCCATGCTGGACTTGCCGGTGCCAGGGGGGCCGTAGAAGCAAAGCACCGTGCCGCGTGCCCCCCCGCCCAGCTGGCGCACGGCAAGGAATTCGAAGATCCGCTTCTTGACGTCCTCGAGGCCGACGTGGCTCTTGCCGAGAACGGAAGATACGTGTTCGAAGGGAGGAGAAGAACGCCGTGAGGAGCCCCACGGGAGCTCGGCGACCCACTCGAGATAGTTCCGCACGCGTGCGTTTTCGGCCGTGTTTGGCGCGGTGCGATGCAGGTGTTCCAGCTTCCGTTCGACCTCGCGTCGTGCGAACTTGGGCAGCGTCAGTTTGGCCAGTCGGTTGCCCAGGGCCTGGGCGTCGTTCAAGGATGACTCGTTCAGCTCGGTCTTGAGAATCTCGAGTTTCTCGCGCAGATAGCGATGGCGCATCCGTTCCTCGAGCCGGTCGTCCACCCGGGTCTCGGCACGCGATTGGGCCGATAGCTCGCCGGCCAGGTGAGTCAAGCGACGCATGCGCTCGATCGCATCGGGTTCCGCAACGAGCTGCGCTCGTTCTTCAGCCGGGAGCGGCAACAGGGCGGCGACCAGATCGCTCAGGCGATCCAGGTCACGGCGATGATGGGGGAGCAATCCACACAACTCGCGGGAAGCCTCGGGAGCAAGATCGTCCAGAACGTGCAGGGCCTGGCTGAGTTCATCGAAGACCGAGCGTGCGTCCTCTTCCTCGATGTCGACGGCGGGCATGCGTCGTTCGATGCGCTGGCTCGCGATCTCGAGGCAGCCGGAGCTGACGTCGCCACCGAGAAGACTCACGCGACGCAAGCCTTGGAGCACGATGCGATGGGCGCCGCTCGCGATGGGCGTGCGACTGACGAGACGGGCGAGAACGCCCACGGCCGGGAGTTGACTTGTCTCCGCGATGGCACCCTCGCCCGGGATCACGATGCAGAGTCCCTCCAGGGCATTGACCTTGGCCAGGGCCAGCAGGTTGCGCTCGTCCCGGATCTCGATGGTCGTGACGTCCCGCGGAAACAGGACGGTCTCGGCCAGACGGAGCAGCGGGCGGAAGGGCGCCGCCTCCTCGGGGTGGAGGGGAGGGGTGGGGGTGTCTTGCACGGCGAAAAGGGCTCCTCTTCTTATCGGACCTACGGGGGCCCGTCTCAGGCCGAAAACCCGAGCGAGGAGCGAGATCCGCCCCGAATGTGGAAGGAAGTTCCCTTTCGGGCTCCTTCTTGGCGCCAAATACGAGGTCCTAGGTGACTACGCTCCGCTGACTTGCCGCAGGGCCTCGATCACGCGTTCCACCTCGGCATCCCCCAGAAAGGGGTGAACCGGAAGGCAGAGAACTTCGCGACAGAGCTTTTCCGCGTGGGGGAAGTCGCCCGGGCCATGACCCCAGTCCTTGGCGGCCGGCTGGAGATGGATCGGTGTCGGATAGTGCACGGCAGCGTTCACGCCGCGTTTTCGGAGCTCTTCCTGAACCGCGTCGCGCTCGGTTCCGCCCTTGAGGCGTACCGCGTATTGATGAAAGACGTGCCCATCACCGGCGGGGCGTGAGAGGGGCTCGACATTCGCTGCAGCGGCAAAGCCTGCGTCGTAGCGCTGGGCGATCGAGCGCCGCCTGGCGTTCCATCCGGCGAGATGCGGGAGCTTCACGTTCAAGATGGCCGCCTGCAGCTCGTCCATACGCGAGTTCGTCCCGATGGAGCTGTGCAGATACTTGGCACTCATGCCATGGTCGCGCAAGCGTCGCAAGCGTTCCGCCGTCTCGCTGTTGCGTGCGAGCAGCATGCCGCCCTCGCCGGCGGCGCCGAGGTTCTTCGTCGGATAGAACGAGAGCGTGCAAGCCTCTCCTAGTTGGCCCGCCTGGACGCCATCGCGATGAGCCGCATGGGCCTGGGCGCCGTCCTCGAGGATCGGGATCTCGTGCTCGTCTCCGAGGCTGCGGAAGGCGCGCATGTCGACCAGCTGGCCATACAGGTGCACCGGAACGATCGCTCGGGTCTTCTTGGTAAGGGCCCCTGCGGCGGCGCCGGCATCCATCAAGCCGGTTTCGGGCTCGATGTCGCAGAAGCTCGGCCTCGCGCCCAACCATGCGATGGTGCCGGCCGTTGCGAAGAAGCTGAAGGGAGTGGTGAGAACCTCGTCGCCCGCCTTGACGCCCAATGCCATCAAGCCCAGAACCAGGGCATCGGTTCCCGAAGCGACAGCGACGGCGTTTTCGATCTTCGCCTGTTTCGCGAACGACGCCTCCAGACGCTCGACCTCGGGGCCGGAGACGTAGCGCCCGCTGTCCAGCACGCGTTGCATGGCGATGCCCAGCTCGGGGCCGAGCGCCTTGCGTTCCGCCGCGAGGTCGAGGGGTTGGATCAGGGGTGCGGGGTTCTGTGCGACCTCGGATTGCCGTGTCATGTTGTTGAGCGTGTTGTGGGCCGGGCGTTACTTGTAGGTCTTGAACTCGCCGGAGTTCAGCTTGGCCATGTAGTCGTCGAGGCTGCCCTTGACCTTGCCGGTCAGGAAGTAGATCCCGAGGATGTTCGGGAAGGCCATGCCCAGGATCATCAGGTCTCCGAATTCGAGGACGTTGGTTGCCGTCAGGATCGATCCGATGAAGACAAAGGCCACGAAGATCAAGCGGTAGTAGGTCGAGGTGTGGTCACCGAAGAGCCACGCCCAGCAGCGCTCGCCGTAGTAGGACCACGAGATCATGGTGGAGAAGGCGAACAGGACGACGGCGACCGACAGCACCATCGGGAACCATGAAATATCTTGCTCGAAAGCGAGCGAGGTCAACGCCGCACCGTTGT
>CBFIHP010000002.1:121778-432042 GCA_965662355.1 Planctomycetota bacterium
GTACGTATCGCGCATGGCGGCGAAGGCGGGATCGGGGTTGTCGTAGGCGCCCGTGATGACGATGACCAGTGCCGTCATGGTGCAGACCACCACCGTGTCGATGAAGGGCTCGAGCAGGGCGACGATGCCTTCGCGCGCGGGGTGGGGCGTACGAGCCGCGGAGTGAGCGATGGCCGCCGAACCTGTACCCGCTTCGTTGGAGAAGGCCGCGCGCCGGAAGCCGACGACGAGCACCCCGATGAAGCCGCCGGTCATGGCCGTGGGGTTGAAGGCTTCCGAGACGATCGTCCCGATCGCAGCGGGAACCTCGCCGGCGTGGATACCGAGGATCCACAAGCAAGCAAGTACGTAGATGCCGCACATCAAGGGCACGACCTTCTCCGCCGTGGCCGCGATGCGTTGGATGCCGCCAAGGATGACGACCGCAACCGCGCCAGAGAGGAACAGGCCATAGACCCAGGGGTACTTGGCGACGAAGGGGATCGTCTGGCCGATTGCGCCCATGGATTGGCTGACCTGGAAGGCATTGCCTCCTGCGAGCGAACCGCCGATGCAAAGGAGGACAAAAAAGATGGCCAGGCCCTTGCCTAGTCCCGGAAAACCTCGTTCCGCGAGTCCCTTGGAGAGATAATGCATGGCACCGCCCATCACGCGTCCATCCGGACGTGTTTCGCGGTACATCTGCCCCAGCGTGCACTCGGTGAACTTCGACGACATCCCGAGGATGCCTGCAATGATCATCCAGAACGTAGCGCCGGGGCCACCGATGCTAACGGCGATGGCCACGCCGGCGATATTGCCGAGTCCAACGGTGGCGGAAAGCGCTGCAGTGAGAGCCTGGAAGTGGCTGACCTCACCCGCGTCATCGGGATTGGAGTACTTCCCCCGGACGACATCGATCGCATGCTTGAAGCCACGCAGGTTGATGAAGTTCATCCGGAGCGTGAAGAACACGGCTCCAATGACGAGCCAAATGACGGCGAGGGGCAGCGTTACGGCATCGCCGGGGATGATGTCATAGAAGAAGACGTTCGCGATGTTCCCGTTGATGTTCTCGCCCCAGAACTCATCGAGGGGGCGGAAGAACTCATTGACGGTATCGAGGAAACCTCCACCTTCCGCTGCCTCCGCCACAGTCTCCTCGGGCACGCTTCCTTCGGGCGCGGCTTCTCCGTCCTGTGCCGCGATCGCCGGAGCCAAGAGCGCAGGAGCCAGGAATAGGACGAACGTAGAGACGAGAAGGCGCAGCCTGTTGGCCATGGCGGTGTCGGAGGGGATGGATGGAAACCCCGAAAAAGACACCGGACGTGCACCGGAAGTACCTCGGGGGCGCGAAATCGTGCCAATCCCCGCTCGAGCTTGCAAATCCGTAGGCGCTTTGCCCGTAATCTCACACTCGGCCTGACTCCCCCTGGGGTGAAACACCTCCGCAGCACATGAAAGCTCTGTTTACATCACTCGCTCTTATCTTTTGCTCGATGGCGTTTGCGCGGGCGCAGGAGCAAGAACCTGGCTTCCGCGATTTCAGCGAGACGATCGAACAGGAGGAGCTCGAGGCCCTGACGGCAACGATCAAGGCGGACATCGAGGGCTTGCGCAAAAAGCGCTTCCCGCGCGAGATCCGGGTGGCCGTCACGACCACGGATGAGTTTCTCGGCTATGCGAGGGAGCAGCTCGCAAAGCAAAGCACGCCCCAGGAGATCGCCAACGAGGAGACCCTGGCGAAGCTCCTGGGAATGATCCCCTCCGGGATGGATCTGATCGAAACGATGCTCGAGCTACTCGAATCCCAGGTGGGTGGTTTTTACGACCCCGCGACCGAGTCCTTCTACCTGATGGATACGTTCACCGGTCCGCTCGCCAAGGTGATCCTGTCGCACGAATTGACCCATGCCCTCGATGATCAGCTGTACGACATTGACGGCTCGCGCGAAGGCCTCGGCGAGAACACCGATCGTCTGCTCGCCTATCACGGCGTCGTCGAGGGGAGTGGCACCGCCGTCATGAACGCCTGGTCGATGGACCACATGAGCGAGCTGGCCGGTGCCGATCTGGAAAAGGCGATGAGCGTCGGTGGGGGAGAGGACGCGCCTCCTTATCTCTGGCGTCCCTTGATGGCGACGTACTTGCGGGGTTCGCTCTTCTTGAACCGAACCGAGAGCGTTCTCCGAAGCATTGCCATGCCACAGCTCCCGGATTTTCATCAGGCCTTCAGCGCCCCGCCCCGCTCGACGGAACAGTTGCTGCATCCCGAGAAGTACTGGGACGCGGAGAAACGCGACGAGCCCGTCGCCCTGGAGTTCGCCGTGCAGGATCTACCCGAGGGGTGGGAAGTGTTGAAAGAGGACACGCTTGGCGAGTTGGTACTCGCTTGCATGGTCGAGGATCCCTCCGACCGGCGCGGCCTTCCCACATCCAGCATCGCGAGCCTCTCGACCAGGTACACCTTCCGCGCCTCCGAGGGCTGGGGCGGGGATCGCCTCCTGTTGCTCGGCAAAGGCGCTGCGCGTTTACTCGTGCTCGAAACCCGCTGGGACACCGAGGACGATGCACGCGAGTTCGATGGGGCACTCGGAGATCTCGACGAGCACTTGCGCCAAGCCGCAGCCGGCCTGGCAGGCGAGGCCGGGCCCAGTGGAGCGTTGCGACTCTTCGACCGAGCCGGCAAGGCGGTCACGTTCTATTCCTGGATCGGTGCGCAGCGCAGTGACGTCGCGCGGGTCCTTGCCTCACTGCGAGTCGAATAATACGGTGCCGCGACACCGTACTACTGTCGCGGGAGCCCACCGACCACTCGGCCTGTGAAGAGAAACGCGCCTTCGATGCGCCAACCCGTGCGAGGGCTGTCATAGCCGGCGTTGGCGAGTTGCCAGCGGCTGACGAAGAGTTCGAGCGGACGTCCGGGAGCATCGACCTCCAAGGCCACGACCGGTTCGCGGGTCAGGGGGTTTTCGAGGTGCCGTAGCTTGCGGACGCGCAGGGACAGCTCCATGCATCCCTTGGGCGACTCGGAGCCCTCGAGCGGAAGCAGCTGGGCGCCGAAGGGCTCTTCCAGGATGTAGGGATCCCGCACGCCCTCGTTCGGGCCCAGGTAGGTGACATCGAGAGCGAATCCCGCAATGCTGATGGCGAGCACGTGCCCGTCCGCCAGCTTGGGCGGCAATCTCCGCGCGTTGGAGAGCCAAGCACAGAGAGGGTAGTCGTCCCCACCGAGCTCCCCCCACGGGTCATCGGGGTCGTTCGGGATCGGTGGGTTCGCGATCCCGTGCAGGAGTGCGTCGAATGGAGCCCCTGGCGTGCGCTGAATGCTCTGCACCGAAACACGCAACCGCCGTTGGGACTCGAAGTGCGGCCAGATCGACTCCCGTGCATCGCCCTCGTCCTGGTCAAGCCGAACCTCGAGTCCGCCGGCCCCCGGCCGGCCATCCGCTCCCAGGGCACTCGGGGTGAACGGGTAGCGCAGGTGGACACCGCTGGGACCTCGCCACGGGACGGTGTCGCCGCGCGCCCGTATCTGACGCGCCAGCTCATTCAGGTCATACTCGGGGGGGAACCCGATGCACTCGAGGAGGAAGTCCATGTCCTGAGGCCGGCCCGGAGAGGGGGCACAGGCTAGGCGGCAGGATACGTGCCGGGCACTGGAAGAATCCGAAACTCTCGGCGGAACTTGAAAGCGCGTACCTTTGGCGTGCGAGGGTAGGCTCACGCCGTTCCCGCGGGCTATGGTCTGGGACCATGAAATTCCGCACAGGGCCCGGAGCGCAGATCCTTTCTCGCTGGTTCGTCGTTGGGATCGTGTTGGGGCTTTGTTCCTGCGGGGGAACGCGCTCGCACGGCACTCATGGCAACGTTCGCTGGGCACGCTACGAACGCCACGAAATCCCCGCTCGTGGCTACGATGTCGAGCACTACCGGATCGAGCTCACCCTGCACCCCAAGCTGCGGGCTATCGATGCCCGCTGTGTTCTACGCATGGTGGCTACCGAGACGCTCTCCAGGGTCGTCCTGGATCTCGAGGGCCTGTCCGTCGACAAGGTGCTCGACAGCGATGGAAAGAGCCTCGCCTTCGAGCAGCGTGACGGACGACTGAGCATCGAGCTTGCCGGCTCCGCGGGGCAGGGGGAGGCGCTCGCACTGGACGTTCGTTACCACGGCCGACCCGTGACGGGGCTTTGGTTCTCGGGCCGCAGCTGGGAGGACGGCTCACCGACCCAGTGCTTCACCCAGGGCCAGGCCGAGAACAACCGCGGCTGGTTTCCTTGCTTCGATCATCCCTCCGATCGTGCGACTTCGGAGATCGTCGTCAGTATGCCGGAGCATTGGATCGGAGTGGCGCCCGGCGAATGCATCGACGTGACGCACGGGAACGGCACTCGCCGCGAACACTGGCGCATGATGGATCCCCATCCGTCCTATCTCGTCAGCCTCGTCGCAGGGGATCTGGTTCGCACCGAGGGCAGCTTTCGTGGCCTGCCGCTCTCGTACTATGCCGAGGACAAGTACCTCGACTGGATCGAGGAGGGGTTTGCCGAGACGGGCGCCATCCTCGGCTTCTTCGAGGAGTACACCGGCGTTCCGTACCCGTACGTGAAGTACAGCCAGGCCGTCGTGGCCAATTTTCCCGGTGGGGGAATGGAGAACATCTCCGCCACAACGATGACCCCCCTGGTCTTCGGGGACGAGCTCTCGCGACGGGACCACTCCTCGGTCACCCTCATCGCCCATGAAGCGGCGCACCAGTGGTTCGGAGACCTGGTGACCTGCAAGGACTGGACGCACCTGTGGTTGAACGAGGGCTTCGCGACCTACATGGCGCTGCTCTACTACGAAGCGACTCGGGGCACTGACGAGTTTCGCTGTCGCCTCCGCGATAGCACCTTGCGTTACCTGAAGGAGGACCGTGACGGAGCCCGGCGACCCGCGGTCCACTCGTTCTGGAAGGATCCCGAGGATGTCTTCGACACGCGCACCTACGAGGGCGCCGCGGCACGCCTGCACTTGCTCCGCTCGATTCTCGGCGAGACAGAGTTTCGAGAGGGCGTTCGCGCCTACGTGGCCTCCCGTGCGGGTACGAACGTGATCACCTCGGACTTGCAGGAAGCACTGGAGAAGACCTCCGGGGTGGACCTGGAGGTGTTTTTCCGTGAGTGGATCCACGGCCCGGGCTTCCCCGAACTCGCCTTCGAATGGCACTGGGACGAGGAACGTGGCGCCGTGCGCGGGACCGTGCGACAGACGCAGGACTTCTCCGGTGGGACGGCGCGCGTCTTTCACGTTCCCATGCAGATCCAGGTCGGGCAGAGCCTGCACCGGATCGAGCTGATGGAGCGCACGCAGGAGTTCACCCTTACCGCAGAGGCCCGCCCGGAGTACGTGCTCTTCGACCCCCAGGGCTGGATTCCGAAGACCGTGAATTGGCCATCGCGCTCGAATGAAGAGTGGATCGCCATCGCACGCCAGCAGGGAAGCGTCGATGCACGTAGAAACGCGGCACTCGCCCTCGGTCCCAATACCGCTCGCATTCCGCGCACGAATCCCGAGCGTGCGGAACTCACCGCCGAGCTCGTGCGACTCGTCGAAGAGGATGGGAATGCCTGGGTCAGAAAGGACGCGGCCATTTCCCTCGCCTGGTTGCTCGAGGGCAACGTGTGGGAGGCCCTCGTGAATGTGGCCAGCGAGGATCCCGAGGCCATGGTGCGCACCGCGGCACTGCGGAGCTTGGCCTACTGTGGCCCCCATGAAGGGCTGGCCGACTTCGGCCGCCGCAAGTTCGACGAGGGCTACAGCTGGGAAACCATGGGCGCCGCCGCCGTGCTCGTCTGTGCGGCGGATCCCGTAGGCGCTCCTCGTTGGCTGCTGCAAAACCTCGAGCTCGATTCACCCCATGACCACCTGGCTGGCCTGCTCCTCGCTTGCCTCGCGCGCTTTCCCGGCCGCGCCATCGAGGAGGAGCTTGCCATCTGGGCCTGCAATACGACCCTGAGCCCCACGGCCCGGGCGGTGGCGGTGCGCGGGCTCACGCTCGAACCCGAGAATCGCGCTTCTGTACGGGAAGTACTCACCGGCTTGCTCGAAGAGGAGGACTTTCGTCTCCGTCAGGCGGTGATCGAGAGCCTTGGAGTGATGGATGACGTGGCGACGCGCAGGGTGCTGAGCCAGTACTATCCCCGCGCCAGAAACCCGAAGGAGCGTCGAGCCATCGAAGCCTCCACCCAGACCGTTCCCTGAATCCTCGAGCTTCGAGAAACCGAAACATGCCCTGGATCGAAGTCATTCCCCCGGAAAAGGCCAAAGGCCGCCTCAAGCAACTCTACGACGAATCGATCCGGCGCGCTGGCAAGGTCTTTCACATCGTGCGGACGATGAGCATCGCGCCTCGCATCATGGAGAAATCCTTCGATGTCTATCGAGCGGTGATGTTCTCGCCTCGCGGATTGACGCGGAGGCAGCGCGAGATGCTGGCCGTTGTCACCAGCGTTGCGAACGACTGTCATTACTGAATATTCGCCCACATGGCGGACCTCCGTGAAGAGGTCGAGGACATCGAAGGTGAAGAGCTCGAGGCGTGGCTGCAGGCCGTGGCGAAGGATTGGCGCAGCGCGGAAATGGGAGACCTGGATCGTGCTTTGTGCGCCTATGGTGAGAAGCTCACCAGGACCCCGGCCGCGATGAATGAGGGGGATGTCGTGGGGCTACGGGAGCTAGGTCTGGACGACGTGGCCATCCACGACGCGATCCAGGTGGTGTCGTACTTCAACTACATCAACCGCATCGCAGATGCCGTCCGCGTGGATCTGGAAGAGGACATGCCTCCGTATTCGGAGGAGTAGGACAAGAAAAAAGAGAACCCCAAGACACTGCTTGGGGTTCTCCTGTTCGTACCGTTTGCGCGGTCTTGCGCGCGGTCTTGGCTCAGGCTTCAGAACTTCAAGTCGCGAAGTTCGTCCACCGCGAAGTCGATCGACACTTCGTCGTCGACGTTGATGAGCCGACCGGTGCCCTTGAATTGGTTGAAGACCAGGGCGCCACGGATGACGCGTCCATCTTTGAAGTGGAGCGTGCATTGATCGGCGGTGCGTGCGGTGAGCAGCATGTCGTAGATCCGCTCGGGATCGATACGGTTTTTGCGAGTTGTCGTGCTCATGGTCGTCGGGCCGTTTATGTGGTCACTGGTTGAAAGAGTGGAAGGAGCTCGTCGAGATTCTCGATGAGCATCGAGGACCAGGTCTCGAAGTTGTCTCCGGCTCGCAGACGCTTACGTAGTCCGTCGAACGTTGTGAGTTTCCCTTCGAGAACGTCCTCTTCACGAATTCGCACGGAAGGCTCCTGGTCCGGGTTCCGGTTGTCGACGGGGTCGGCGATGGTGACGGCTTGAACCCAGCCCAGGTGCACAGCACCGACAGGATTCGAATCGTCGTTCAGGAGTCCGAGAGTGTGAATGTCGTACGAACCCTCGATGTGGAGCTCTTCGGAGAGCTCGCGACGGGTTCCGGCTTCGATCGGATTGCGGGTGCCCGAGTCTTCCAGGTCTTCGGGGTTGATATGCCCTCCCACTCCGATCGAGAGTTTGTCATGGAGGCGACTTTCCCCTCCGGCTGAGAGTCGGCGCATGAGAAGCGCCCGATCGCCCTGCACACAGATCGAATAGGGGATGATCTGTTTCCACTCCGGTGTCCGTTCCGCCACCTCGCGCTCCACGAAGAATCCGTGCCGATCCACGATCTCCTCGAAGGAGGCCCGTTGGGACGCTTCCGAGAAGATCTGGAGCCCTTGCGGATAGCAGTCCGCGAAGAGATCCCGACGAGGGACGACGTAGACGAATTCCATTGGAAGAGGAGAGGAGGCGGTGTTCTGTGAGAGCCAGAGGCCACAGGGCTCGGGGCGAGAGCAGGCAGAACGGAGCCCTATCTTCCCTTGGAGGGCAGTCCGCCATCACCCCACACCCCGTAGTGAGACCGATTGATTGTGAAGCAAACCCCTAGGGTGTCAAGATGCCTTGACAGGCTCGTTGCAGTACTTCTTGTCGGTTCTTGCTTCCGGGATTTGGGGATGCTTGCGGCCCTGCCAAGCCGTCGATGGAGCCCGCGCGAGTCGTGTTAGAGTCCCCCGATACGGTGGTTGAAAGTGATGCTACGAAAACCCAATTGTCGTAGCAGGAAAAGCGTGAGAGGCCCTGTAAGCCGGGTTCTGTCTCCTCACAAGGAAGAGGGCGACCATTTCTCTGGGACCGGGCTCGCGCCCGGCCTCGAACGACCTACCCGGAGGCTCGTAACGGTGCGGGTCGGCACCAAAGCCTCCCTATTTGGTCTTTCTCCGGGTGGGGTTTACCCTGCCGGCGCTGTCACCAGAGCCGCGGTGCGCTCTTACCGCACCGTTTCACCCTTACCGCCGTGATTCCCGATGAATCGGAGCCCACGGAGGCGGTTTGTTTTCTGTGGCACTTTCCCTGGCCTCACGGCCGGTTGCCGTTAGCAACCACCCTGACCCGAGGAGCCCGGACTTTCCTCCCCGGGAGCGAACCCCCGGAGCGATCGCCTTGGACCTCTCACGCTGGCGGAGAGGATAGCTCGAATCCTCGGGCATCGTTAGGGGGCCCCTGCTTCGAGATTGGCCCGACTCAGGATTCGTCCCGTTTGGCGGGCTCTCCGGCGGCCAGCCAGTCTTCGAGCAGGACCAGTGCGCTCCAGCTGTCCTTGCGGGCCTTGCGCTCCTTTCCGCGGAAGCCAGCGTCCGTCAGCCGCGATTCGGCCTCCTTGGTCGTCAGATGCTCGTCGTGGAGGCACACCTCGCGACCGGGAAATCGCTCCCCGAGGGCGGCGGCGAAGCGCTGCACCGAGCGTGCCCGCTCGCCCAGGTCGACCGGCCCGGGAGCGGCTTCCCGGTTTGCCCGGGGAGCGATTGGGAGTCCGACGAGGAAGGTCCCGACATCGCGCTCCTCCAGCAAACGGGCGACGTGATCGAGGAGTTCCGGCGAGGAGCCACCGTGGGGGATCGTTTCGAGGGCACTGGTGAGAATACGGGCGCCGTCCGTATAGGCGACGCCGGTCTTGCGCTCTCCGTGATCGATCGCGAGGACTCCGGACATGGCCGGAGATGATAGCCCGTGTTCGCCCTATGCCGCGATCGTCTCGACGCCTTCGTCCAGATGGTGCTCGACTTCGTGGCAGAGTGCCCTGAACCCCTCGCGGGAGATGCTGAGGAGTCCCGCGATGGCCGCGGTAAAAGGCTTCGTTCTCGCTCCGCTGCCGCAGCCTGCTCCGACCTCCTGGGCCACGGCATCCCCCAGGGCGACCTGGGCGGCGACGCGACGGGCCTCGGCCGTTGGCGCGAGGATCGGTGAGTGGTGGTGTCGGATACCCTGGACCGCGACCTCGGAGAGTCCCCAGCGCGCGGCGAGGTGCGCGCCCAGGTCCCCATGGCACAACTTGAGGATCTCCATCTCCGCCTGGTCGTCACTCAGCCGCTGATTCTTCTTCGCTCGCCGCAGCCGGGTCGTGTCCGTGTCGTCCAGGCGACTCGACAGTACGAGCTTGCCAGCATCGTGCAGGAGAGCCGCTGCAAAGGCCGACGGCAATACCGGGACGCGGCTGAAGCTGCTGGACAGATCGACCGTGATGGCCGTGGCCAGCGAGTGTCGCCAGAGTGCCCCCGCCTCGAGGCCGTATGCGCCGAGGGGCTGCTGCATCCAGTTTCGCAAGTCGGAGTCCGCATCGATGAGCGCAACGATCTCGGTTGAGCTCAACCCACCCTGCATCAACTCCGAGAGTCTTCTCTCGTGAAACGAGACCCGATCCAGTCCGGGAGCTTCCCGAATCAGATCCTCGATATCTGTGATCGTCGGATTCATTTGCCTTCGCCCCCACACCGAGGCAGGCCACCTTTCGGGTGAGGTGAAGGGCGTTCTTTATCCGCGAAGCGCCGCCAGGACGCATTCGGTGGTGAGCGTGACGGCTAGAGGAAGTCTTTTCCTTCGGTCTTCAAACGCTCGACGATACTGCGAACATCTTGCGCGCGATCACGAGGACAGACGAGGGTAGCGTTGCCGGCGCGCACGACGATGAGGTCTTTCACGCCGATCAAGGCGATGGCCTCTTGGCCTTCCGCGTAGGCCAGGCAGCCCCGGGAGTCTTCCGCCAGGAGCAAGCCGCCCCCCGCGAGCACCGCGTGGTTGCCCGAATCGTCCGCGGGGTGCAGCTCGGGCAACGCTGCCCACGAGCCCACGTCGCTCCAGCGGTAGTCGATGGGGAGCATGCGCACGTTCGATGCGCGCTCCATGACGCCCGTGTCGATCGGTAACGCGGGCATATCCGCATAGATCGCCTTCAACTCGGCTCCCGCTGCGAGCTTCTCGAATCCAGCCGGGATCTCGGGTACGTACTCGCGCAAGGCCTCTTCGATGGCGCGCGCGCGCCAGACGAACATGCCCGAGTTCCAGAGGAAGTTGCCCGACTTCAGAAAGGCCCGGGCCTTCTCGAGCGGTGGCTTTTCGACGAAGCGTGAGACCTCGAACACCTCGGTGTCGCCGTGCTTGGCCGTCACCGGACCGGCTTCGATGTAGCCGTAGCCCGTCGCAGGGTGATCCGGGCGGATGCCGAAGGTGACGAGCGTTGCCCCGCTTTGCGCCTCCGCCACGCCGGCCTCGATGGTGCGTTGAAAGTCCTCGAGGGGTGAGATCACATGATCGGAAGGGAGCACGACCTGAATCGCCTCGGGATCCCGTCGCAGGGTCTCGTAGGCGGCAAAGCCAATGCAAGGGGCCGTGTTTCTCGCCGCCGGTTCCGCCAGGACGTTTTCCCGCGGGATCCCGGGCAGGGCTTCTAGGACGAGCTCGACCTGACTCTCCGCGGTGACGACCAGCACGCGCTCCATGGGCACCAGACCCTCGAGTCGGGCCCGGGTCTCGGCGATCATGGGCAACTGCCCGGAGATCGGCAGGAACTGCTTGGGGCGGCTTGTTCGGCTCGCAGGCCAGAAGCGGGTGCCGGACCCTCCGGCCATGATGACGCAGTACAGGTGGGGATTCGTCATTTCAAAGGGCTCATCGTTCAGAAGCGCTCGCCCAGGTCCGAGAAGTTCGGAAGGGGGAGGTGGCGATCGGGGTGTTTATCGAATCTTCCCCCCAAAAGCTCCATGATGGAGTTCCGGAGCGTGATTTCGGGCCGTGAGAAATCACCCCGGACGCCCACTCGGAAGAGGCTGTTGTTGAACCAGTAGAGCAGGCGATGGAAGATGCTCTTGCCGTCGAGAATGCTGTAGCGCACCTCCAGGTCGTAGCCGAGCCGCCCGTCGAGATCCTGGAATCCCTTGCCGACGAGGTTGAGTAGCGTCGATTGCACCTTCAGCTCGGAGATGTCGATCACTCCATTGCGCAACGTGAATCGTGCAAAGAGCCGATCGAAGATCCCCGCCTTGTCCGAGCCCAGGGTCCGAAAGAGGTCGCGGATGACCGGGATCGACCAGAGCCGGCCCTCGTCCAGGTTGATCCGGCCGCGGCCCACCATGCCGAGCACATCCCCAGGTGTTCCCGAGAGCTGGAGCGAGGCGTCGAGGAACCCCTCGTCGGCGATGCTCGAGCGGAACACGCCGTGCAGAAGCTTGTCCACGTGCACCCTTTTCAATTGAACGGCCACGTCGAAGCGGTGGGGGGCGGCGAGGTCGACCCCCAGGGCCTTGCGCGAGCCGTGAGAGCCCTGCGCGCCGAGGGACTCGAGTGTTCCGCCCTCGAAGACACCCGAGAGGTTGTCGACGGTGAGTCGCTTGTCGACGTAGCCCACGATCATGCGCGCCTCGGACAGCTCATGGCCGGCGATATCCGCCGTGAGGCCCAAGACCTCGCCCCAACCGCGTAGCCGGCCCTCTTCGAAGATGAATTCGTCCACGTCGATCCAGGCATTGCCGATCTTGACGGGCAGCCGTTCGCCGAAGTCGATGTCCTGGGCCTGCACCGGGCCTCGCAGGGCGACCTTGCCTCCGTCGACGAGCTCCCAGGTGACGATGATGCGGGCGCCGGGGATGTTGATGAAGCCGCCAGGCGGATCCTCCATCTCCGGCAGTTCCTTGGGACGCAGGCTGGCGATCGGCATGGTCTTTATGAAGACATCCGCCTGCATGCAAAAGCCGTCCGGATCGGTCCAAAAGCCACTGCGTTTCAGCAGAGGGTCGGCCTCTTCGAACCTCGCCGAGTGGGCGATGGGGTAGAGGTACACGTTCCGTAGCTCGACCTTCTGACCGTTCAGCTCGCCTTCGAGCAAGTCGCTTGCGAACACGCTGTCCGTCTTCGTGAAGACCCCGTGCATCCCCTCCAGGGTCATGCGGTCGTTTTCGAGCACGTTGTCGCGTAGGAACACCCGGTAGCTGTTGACCGGCGGATCGGGGGATCCGGGGTCGAAGACGCTCAACGCGGCCACATCGATCGGTCCGAAGAGCTTTTGACCCGAGAGGTCGATGGCCATTCCCGGCTCGCCCTCCTCGCCCTCCGACATGGCCGTCAGGAAGGCACCCCGTAAGGACGAGTCATCGGGGCGGATACCGGCTCCGTAGAAATCGATGAGGGCATTGCCCCGTACGGGAATCGTTCCACGTGCCGCTAGCTCGGCGCCTCCCGGCCATTCGCCGAGGAACGAGACGACGCTCTCGGTCTGGGCCTCCTGCTCTCCCTGCTGCCAGGTTTGCAGGCACAGTCTGCCCTGGATGTTTGGCACACGCTTTTGAAAGAACGCCGGCGTCACATCCACGTCCTCCGGCCAGGCCTCGATGTCGGAGCGGAACGGGAGATCCGGGTGTGCCCGGGCACCGTAGTAGCGCACGCCGACCTGTCCGACGGCGCCTAGCTTCTCGACCTGCTCGCCCAGGGTGGGAAAGGTCTCTGCGAGGATGTGAAAGTTGCGGCCCCTCAAGAAGAGCTCGTCGATCTCGACCGAAAGCCCCTGAACCCAGGTCTTCGGGAGATCCTCCAGTCGCGATCCCGTTTGGATCGGCTCTTCGCGCGCGAACCCGGACAAACGGGCCTTTGCACCGGTGTGGTCCGATTGATCGTTGCGGAATTCGTACTCGACGCCGAACGAACGCCAGGCCTCGCGTTCGCCGGACAGTGGCGTTGGCTTGGCACCCCATACGAACGATAGTTGCCCCTCGATGTTCTCCAGGGGAACGGGCAACTCGGCCCAGCGCACCTCGGCCTCGTGAACCTGCACGAGTCCGGCGCCGGTGAGTCCTTCGGTTTCGGGGCCCGCGCGGAGCCGCCACTCCGCGCTCAAGGTTCCTCTGGACGGCGAATAGTCGGACCAGATGTGGCGGGTGGCCGGGTTGCCTTGCATGGCCTCGGCCAGGACGTCGTCGATGACGAGCTTCTCGGCGCTGAGAAACAGGTCGAACTCGGTCTTGTCGGCGCTCTCGTCCTGGAAGGGGGCCGAGAACTGGGCCCAGCCCTCGACCTCGCCGTTGCTGGTCGAGCCGACGAGGTCGAAGGCCGCCGCACGCCAGGGGCGCGGGCGGCTCTCATCGAACGTGATCCACGCCTGGCCGGAGAATTCCTCGACCGCCAGGGGAAAGCCGCGCAGCTCCTTGTTCTTGTCGGGGAAGCCGTGGAAGGTCAATCCCGTCCCCGCCCGCGGCCGCAGGTGCACCGCGAGCTCGCGATTCCATCCGGTCGGCGTGTCATCCGGTCGAGCGAGGAACTCCAGCGAGGAATCGATCACGCCGCGTGGTGCGAAGGCCTCCCAGATCTCGTTGTCGCGCACGCCGAGGTTCTCGAGCGTAGCCCGATGGATTTCGAAGCTCTCCGCGCGACAGAAGCCACGGAACCAGGCATCCCGCGGAACCTCGATTCCAAATTCACCCCAGGCCGTGAAGGGCGAGCCGTAGCAGTTGGCCGTTGCGCGGGCCGTGGCATCCCACGAGGACTTGTGCCACAGATCGACACCCGGCGGGGGGCGGAAGCTCGCCTCGATGTCGAAGGTGACATCCTCGAGCCAAGTGTCGAGTACCGCGGGCCGCAAACGCGCGTGACTGAGGGACGCGCGCACCGATCCGCTCACGACGCTCTCGTCGCGCAGCTCGAGAACGGCGCGTGCGTCGACCGTCAAGTCGCCGTGGAAGTCCTCGACGAACACCTGTCCGAGGAACCCCGGCAGCTGGAAGTCATCGGTCGCGAGGGGGATGTCGAGGGCTCTCGCTTCGAGCTCGATCCGCTGGCTCTGCATCCTGCCCGTGACCTGGACGGCGGCCGGCCCATTCACCGCTCCGGCGAGCTTGGGAAACAGCCGCCCATCGAGCTGAAACTCGCCGTCTCTGTCCGGTTTGGCCACCAGATCGATGGTCCCGATGTGCACTTTGCCCCGATCGGGGAGTTCCAGGCCGACCGAGAAGTCGGTCACGTACAGGGTGGGGGGCGAGAGCTCGAAGAGGTCGCGCGCTTGCGGCGACAGGTCTCGCTGGGGGAAGGCCTGACGAATCCGCTGGAATCCATCGAGCAGGTGGTCCGAAATCAGGATGCGCGGGCTCTCGATGTGGATGCTTCGAAACGGATGCCCGTCGGACAGCTGGGGCCACAGCGAGATGTGCACGGCGCGCGCCCGAAGGAGCTCCTCTCCGCCCACGGGCCCTTCCCGTGGAGCTCGCAGCGTGACTTCCTCGAGGCTGATACCCGGTTTGAGCCATCGCAGACGTACCTCGCCGATCTCCACGCTCGCCCCCAGGCCCAGGCCTTCGGTGACCCTGTGACGCAGGACTTGCCCGAGCAGGCCTGATTCCTCACAGAGAAACAAGGCCACGAACACGATCACGATCAGCCACGTCGTGGCGAGCAGAAGGCGACGGGACCAGGTGAGGAACGCGGAGGGCATGGAGAAGGTGGCTTTTTCCCCCATTGGAGCAGAGGGCCCTGGGGGTTGGGGGGGACGCTGCCTATGGATGCTACGGGCCATGAAGGGCCTTGGACCCGAGTTGCTGGAGGCTACCCACTTCAACGTCGGCCGAAATGGCGATTCTCCGCACCCGCTTTCCCAGGGAACATAGGACCGTATAGGGGATCGTTCCCAGGTTGGCTGCGATCTCCTCCGCTCGGATCCTATCGCCGCCCGAGGCCCCGAGGAGCGTGACCTCGCAGCCTAGCTGGACCCCCTCGATGCCCGTCACGTCGATTGTCGTCAGATCCATCGAAATGCGCCCCACCAGGGGCGCTCTGTGTCCTCGTACGAGCACGGAGCTCATGTTTCGCTCCCGCCAGGCCAGTCCATCGGCATAGCCCACGGGGAGCACGGCGAGCCGTGTGGGGCGTCTGGCGGTCCAGGTACCGTCGTAGCCGACCCGTTCTCCCGTCCCGACGTGCTTCAGCTGGACGATGCGAGTCCTCACCGACAGGACCGGTTCGAGCTCTTCCGTTTGGAAACTCGGATGGGGAGCAACGCCGTAGGCGGCGATTCCGATGCGACATGCATCGTAGGGCCCATGCATCTCGGCGATCCCGGAAAGGGCTGCGGCCGAATTGGCGACGTGAAGGTCCGCTTGCCTCAAGTAGTTCCGTTCGCGTGCCACCTTCACGAAACGATCAAAGAGCGCGAGTTGCTTGCCGGTTGCGGGATCCAAACGTCCGGTACCCGCAGCCAGATGGGTCATGCACCCGCCCCAGACGATGAAGCGCGAAGACTCGAGCTCGGAGAGCAATTCCAGGGCCTCTTGCGGGCGCATTCCAAGCCGATTCAGTCCCGTATCGAGCTTGAGATGACAGCGAGCCGGAATGGCGCTTTGGCAGGCAACCCGTTCGAGAATGCGTGCGTGTTCCCTCGAGGGCAGTGTGAATTCGACTCCGTGGGGGAGTCCGAAGGCCGCTTCTTCTTCGAGGAAAGGGCCTAGAACGAGGATACGGGCGTAAATACCCGCCCTGCGCAGCTCCCAGGCCTCTCGAAAGGTGGCCACGGCGATGCGTTCGATCCCCGCGCGTTGTGCGGCCATGGCGATCGTGCAGGCGCCATGCCCATAGCCATCGGCCTTGGCGACGAGGATCATTTCCTCGCCACCTATGCGCGATTTCAGATGGGTGATGTTCGCAGCGAGGGCCCCGAGATCGACCTCTGCCCAGCACAAGGTGTCTTCCACGGTTGTGAAGATAAGGCTTCGTCGAGGAGCTTCAACCTACCTCCGTTGGTCATCGTCATCCTGTCCATGCCCCAGGCGTTTTGCGAATGAAGGCCAAATTCGCGCGAGAATCCCTGAATTCCTTCATTGACAGCTCCCTCCTCCATGTTCATTCTTTCGCCGTTCAGTGTTACGACTGTTCCGACACGTTCACCCAAACCACATATCCCGACGACGGGACGGTAAAGGACATGGCTAAGAAAAAAGCGAAGAAGAAAGCCGCACGCAAGCCCGCACGTAAAGCTGCCAAGCGCGGCAAGAAGGGCGCGGTCGACTTCATCATCAGCAAGAGCCGCACCAAGGCGGCCTCTGGCATCAACGTCTCTGGCGAGTTCTACTCGGCACTCGACGGCGCAGTTCGCGAGCTCATCGGCATGGCCGAGAAGCGCGCCCAGGACAACGGTCGCAAGACGCTGCGTCCGTACGATCTCTAGCGAGTTCGAAGGGTCCAAAGAAAGAAGCCGTCGGTGTCGCCAGACGCCGGCGGCTTCTTTCGTGGGAATGGGTCTCGAATGGCTTCATTCCCCGAATTGGCGTAGATACAAGGGCTCTACGCTTTCGAGGGATCGAACGTCTCTCCGTGGGCCGAGGGCCAGGATGCCCTGGGCCGTGGGGTACTCGTCGATCCTTGTTCGAGCCTGGATCGTCTCGTCCAAGTCCGCGGCTTCGACAACCGTATGGTCGACCAAGACGAGGCTCTCTCCCCGTAGAGACTCGTGCAGGTTCTCTTTCGTCACCGCTTCGGGTTCGCGTAGACACTCCACGTCGTTCTCGAGGCGTCTGTACTTCGCGAAGTAGAAGCTGCGAGCTCTGGCGTTCCAGGCGATGCAGCCAACTTGTCCTGCTGTGAGCGCTTCGTAGGCCAGGGCCTCGAATGAAGGCACGGCTCTCAGGTTGGCGCCCGAGGCGTAGGCCAGGCCCAGGGCCGTGGCGATGCCGACGCGTAGTCCGGTATAGCTTCCTGGGCCGATTCCGCAGAAGACCTCCTCGATCGAATCCCTCGTCCCGCCCAGCTTTTCGAGCAAGCCTTCGATAGTGGGCAAGAGATCGCGGGCGTGGGTCGATTCCGACGGAAGCACGACGGACTTCGTTTTGGAACCCCATCGGACCGCGACGCTACCCGGGCGTGATGCGGTCTCGATCGCGATCGCGTTCAGGCGCCGATCTCCGTGGCGATCAGGTTGGCGATCTCCTGGGCCTGGGTGCGAATCCAATCCTCGTCGGGGCCCTCGACCATGACGCGTGCGAGGGGTTCGGTTCCCGAGTAGCGCAACAGAACTCGGCCTTCCTCTCCGAGGTGCTCCACGACCTTCTTCACGTGGGCGGCGACCGTGGGCAGGGATTCGAGCTCGGGTCGCGTAGAGACCGTGACGTTGATCAGAATCTGGGGAAAAGGCTGATAGGGCGAGACGAGCTCGGAGAGGCTCTTGCCCGTCTCCACGATGACCTGCAAGCAGCGCAAGGCGGTGTACGTTCCGTCGCCGATGTAGGCGTTGTCCGCGCCGAAGACGATGTGCCCGGACTGTTCGCCGCCCAGCGGCAGGTCCTCGGCACGCAGCGCCTCGACGACGCGGCGGTCGCCCACGCCGACGGTGACGACCTGGATGTCCGACTGGTGCATGGCGCGGTGCAGGCCGCGGTTGGACATGATCGTGGCCACGATCTTTTTCGGTTGGAGTTGTTCGTTGGCAGCTGCGTGCTGGGAAAGCATGGTGAGAATGCCATCGCCATTGACCAGGCTGCCGTGCTCGTCGCACAGGATGCAGCGATCCCCGTCGCCATCGAGGGCGATACCCAGATCGGCGCCGTGCAGGCGTACAGCTTCCTGGAGGCCACCCGGATGGGTGGATCCACAGCCCTCGTTGATGTTGTCGCCGTCCGGTTCGCAGCCGATCGGAATGACCTGAGCTCCAAGTCGGCCAAGGATGCGCGGGGCAACCCGGCTTCCGGCTCCGTTGGCGCAATCCAGGACGATCACCAGGCCATCGAGCTTGAGCTCCACGCTCGTGAGCAGGTGCTCCAGGTAGTCGTTCTCGAGCTCGGGGGAATGGCGCGGAGTCGCTTCGGAAAGCGGGGTTTCGCCAAGCCGCTGGAGCTCCTCTTCGATGGCGTCTTCGAGGGAGTCGGCGAGCTTGTCGCCATCGGGTCCAAATATCTTGATGCCGTTGTCGGCAGCATGGTTGTGGGAAGCACTGATCATGACCGCGAGGTCGTAGTCCTTCGTGCGTCCCAGATGGGCCAGACCAGGGGTCGGGATCAAACCCGCGGTATCGATCTCGAAGCCAGCCGCACCCAGGCCGCGCGTGATGGCCGCCTCGAGCGTTGGGCCCGAGTGGCGACCGTCATGGCCGACGAGTGCTCTGGGCACCCTTTTGGCTTCCGGGGAGTTCGAGGGCGAGGCGGCGGACGATCGGGCCTGAAAGGCTCGACCCACGGCGCATCCGAGGGCGGTCACCGCAGCATCGGTGAGGTTTCCCTCGCCATAGCGACCGCGTATCCCGTCGGTTCCGAACAGACGTGTCTTCGGCTTGGTGTTGGTCACAGATTCTCGCCGCCCGCGTCTCGATTCGCTCCATTGGGATCGAGGAGCACTTCGAGGTCCGACTCCAGCCGAACCTCGAGCTCCTCGCGCCCCCCGAGGTTCTCACCTTCGAGTTTTAGCGAGTCGATGGCATCTTTCCAGTTCTTCTCCCAGTACCAGTGAATCGTTGCGGAGCGTCCCTCGCCGTTTTCCGCGAGCTCGGCGACGTTAACGAAGACCTTGAGGTTTTCGCTCACGATGGCCCTGATCTGGCGCCGCTTCTCCGCCATGGCGGGGGAGGACTTGTCCGCGTCCTGGGGAATCAGCCCGTAGGTCTCGATCGAGAAGCGCGCGACCTGTGCATTGGGAGGCAGGCTCCAGTTGGCCAACTCGTCCTTGCGCTCGTTGTCCATGCACACAAGAGCGATCTCCAGCGTGACGGTGCCGAGACGTTGCGTCACCGGCACGACGGGCACGATGGCATGTCCTGCGTAGTCGAGGGCGAGTGAGAATCCGTCGCGGCGCAATTCCTCGACCAGGCGGATGCGTTGGCGTTGAAAATCGACGGCGTCGTTGGCGATGACGATGGGCTCGAAACGTAGCTTGAAGCGCCCGTCGAGGGACAGATCGTCCAGCTTGCCGTCCGGCCCTTTGATTTCGATCGTCGGATTCGGTTCGAAGGCGATGTGCTCGAGATCCGCCTGGTAGCGCGCATTTAGCTGCGTGAAGTCCAGCTCGAAGTACGAGTGGTCAAGCGTGAAAACGCGCTTCTTGAAGCTCTCGACGGCGATTGTCGGTGGCGAGCCAGTCCAGTCGTAATCGAGGCCACCCACGGGATCCTCCCACTTGACCTCGCTGGCCTCGAGGGTGCCGAGGGTCCAGTCCTCGGGGATCTCGACGATGCCCCGCACCGCTCCGGAGAGCTTGTTGAGTTGGCCGTTTGTGCCTTCGACGGAAACACTGAGCTCCGTGCCCGAGGGTGGGGCGCTGAGACGCATGTTCTCCGAGGGGAGAATGACCACGATCTCGCCGGGCTCGGGGGTGCGTTGTCCGGTTTCACCCGCATCGATCAGGACCACCTGGAACGTCTTTGTGATCTCGATGTCGCGATGCGCCAGGAACCAGATCCCAAGGCCAAGCAAAATCGAGCCCGGCAACCAGGCGATGTCGCGCCGCAACCCCCCCAGGGAGGCCGAGAGCAACCCCAGGCTTGCCTGGCCCGCTGTGACAGGATGCACACCCAGCTTCGAGGAGAGCTGTTTCTCGAGGTCGTCGGCGGGGATGCCCACACTGAGCGAGCCCCTGTGGGCGACGGAGATGGTGCCCTTCTCCTCGGAGACGACCAGGATGACCGCATCCGATTCCTCGGCCATTCCGAGCGCCGCGCGGTGTCGGGTCCCCAGGGTCGGCGACAGCGGATCCTGGGTCAGTGGCAGGATGCAGCCGGCCGCTGTGATGCGATCCCCACGCAGAATGACCGCACCGTCGTGCAGCGCCGCGCCAGGGTGGAAGAGGTTCTCGAGCAGCTGCGACTGCACCTCGGCGTCGAAGGCGGTGCCCGTCTCGATGAACGGTGTCAGAGGCGTTTCCCGTTCGAGCACGATCAGGGCGCCGATTTTCTGGCGTGCCAGGCTCTTGATGGCATGCACGACCTGCTCGCGTGTGCCGGCGCTGGCGGGGCCCGATCCGCCGCCGATGAAGGAGTGTTCGCCCAGCTGGGCGATGCCCCGACGGAGTTCGGTCTGAAAGACGATGGCGAAGGCGACGACGACGTAGCCCGTCGAAGCCTGCAACAGGTGCTCGAGCTCTTCGAGCTTCAGCAAGAGCGCCAGGCCCCACAGTCCCACGAAGCCGATCAGAACCGAAATGAACAGGCCCCGGATCAGGCGACTTCCGCGGGTCGCGCGCACGAAGCGCAGGAACAGATGGATTCCGACGGCGAAGATCAGAACCTGGAATGCTGCCGGGAGATAATCCTTCACGCCTGGATCTCCTGCGCAACAGAAAGCGCCTGGCGGGCTGCACGGACGTCGTGTACCCGGTGGATGTCGGCTCCCAGACAGGCGCCCAAGGCGATCGCAGCGCTCGTTTCAGCGTCCCGACGACTCGGCTGCCTCTCTCCTCCTAGGTGGCCGAGAAAGGACTTTCGAGAGACGCCCAGGAGCAAGGGGGCTCCCAGCGACCGTAGTTCGCCAAGCGCTTGGATCAGCGCCACATTGTCCTCCAGTCGTTTTCCGAATCCGATGCCCGGATCGAGGACCATCCTAGATGCATCGATTCCAGCCTTCAAAGCGCAAGACGTACGCTCGCGCAGGAAGGCAGTGACTTCACGGACGCAATCCCCATACGTGGGACTCGTCTGCATGTCGCGCGGGGTGCCTTGCATGTGCATGAGACACAGCATGGCTCCATGTTCGCGAACAGCGTCGAACATGGAAGGGTCTGCTCCGGCACTCACGTCGTTGACCATGGTTGCGCCGGCGGCGAGTGCCGCATGAGCGACACGGGCCTTGCGTGTGTCGATCGAGACGGGAACACCCCCTTGCGCCGCGAGAGTTCGGACAACGGGGAGTACGCGTTCGAGCTCGGTCTCGGCATCCACGGGGGGAGCGCCCGGCCGCGTCGATTCGCCGCCGATATCGAGAATGTCGGCGCCCTCGCGGATCAGCTTGAGCCCCTGCTCCAGAGCCGCGGCCGGATCGAGACAACAGCCTCCGTCGGAAAAGCTGTCCGGGGTCACATTGACGATGCCCATGATCCGCGCATACGGGCGGGGGAGGGTGGCGTTTTCCACGACCTGCGTAAGGGCCCGAATCCCCTCGCTAGCACCGCTATTGGTATGAAGCTCTCTCCACACGTCCGCGGGGGCACTGCAAATGGCGAGGTCCCCAGGGGCGGAGACCTCGAGCCGAGTGCTCCTTTCCAGCTCTTGTCTCTCCGGGTCGCCCAAAGCCTCGGGGACCAGAGCGACGCGCACGTGTCCTCGCAAAAAGGGGGCTAGGACGCGAGCCTCCAGCTGTCGAGCCCGCTCTCCGAAAACGTCCTCGGGGGCCATGACGCTTCGGTTGCTCGGGGCGAACGGGTGGGTCGGGGCGAGGTGGGAGGTGCGCTCCATGTCGCCGTCGGCGGGTTCAGGCAGGGGAGAGATCCGGCTCACCGGGCAACTCGCCGCCGTTTTCGGTCGGGCGCTCTTCGGGGCGCCGCACCTTCGCCTCCGGTTCGCTGAGAGTCGGTGTCTCGGGGTCGGGGCGCAGGTCCTCGACCGTGACTCCCTCGAGCAGGCGCGTTACGTCCTCGCCGTTGATTGTCTCGTAGCGCAGAAGCGCCTGTGCGAGGTGCTCGGTCTGATCGCGGTGTTCGCTCAGGATCGACAGGGCGTGCTCGTAGGCATCGTTCAGGAACCGGATGACCTCCTGATCGATCTCGCGTGCGGTTTCCTCCGAGTGGATCTTGCCACGCATGAGCTCGGTGCCGAGGAAGTCCGAGCCCTGGCGTTCCGAATAATTGATCGGGCCGATCTTCTCGCTCATGCCGAGCTCGGACACCATCGCCCGGGCGAGGTCGGTGGCTTTGCGAATGTCATCGTGGGCACCGGCCGATATGTCCCCACAGAAGATCGACTCTGCCACCCGGCCGCCGAAGAGCATGGCCAGCTGGCCGTGCATCTTCTTCTTCTGCATGTGGTAGCTCTCCTTGTCGGGAACCACCATTGTGGCGCCCAGCGCGCGCCCGCGTGGGACGATCGTGACCTTGTGGGGGTGGTCGGTCTCGGGCAGGGTCGCCGCGATGACCGCGTGTCCCGCTTCGTGGTAGGCCGTGATCTTGCGATCCGTCTCCTCGAGCTTGCGGGAGGTTTTTTGGCGGCCGTAGCGCACCTTGTCGCGGGATTCCTCGAGGTCGCTCATGCGGACCTCGTCGCGCTTGTCGAGCACCGCCATGATGGCCGCCTCGTTGATGATGGCGGCCAGGTCGGCGCCTGAATAACCCGGGGTAGAACGAGCGAGGGTGTCGAGATCGACATCGTCGCCACTCGTGACGCGCTTCAGATGCACTTCGAGGATCGCCCGGCGACCCAATAGATCCGGCAGGTCGATGGTGACTTCACGATCGAAGCGCCCTGGGCGCAGTAGAGCGGGATCCAGTACGTCGGGGCGGTTCGTGGCCGCGACGACGATGATGCCCTCGTCCGTACCGAAGCCGTCCATCTCGACGAGAATCGCATTGAGCGTCTGTTCGCGTTCGTCGTGACCACCGCCCATGCCACTGCCTCGGCGTCGACCGACGGCATCGATTTCATCGAGGAAGATGATGCACGGGCTGTTTTCGCGGGCTTGTTTGAAGAGATCGCGGACGCGGCTGGCGCCGACGCCGACGAACATCTCTACGAAGTCGGAGCCCGAAATCGAGAAGAAGGGCACCTCGGCTTCGCCGGCGATGGCCTTGGCGAGCAGCGTCTTGCCACAGCCCGGGGAGCCGACCAGAAGCACGCCGCGCGGGATTCGACCGCCGATGCGCGTGAAGCGGCTGGGGTTCTTCAGGAACTCCACCAGCTCGCGAACCTCTTCCTTGGCTTCTTCCGCGCCGGCCACGTCGTCGAAGGTTATGTGGGTGCGGTTTTCCTTCGAGTAGAGCTGGGCTCTCGAGCGACCGAAGGACATCACGCCGCCAGCGCCACCCTGGGAGCGCATCTGGCGCATGAAGATCATGAAGACGATGAAGAGCAGGAACCAGGGGCCGACGTAGAGCATGAACTCCGTGAGGGCCATGCTGCTCTTCTTGGAGCTCGTACCTCCGCGACGCGGATCGTCGAGGTCGAAGTTGCGCCGCAGGATCGGGACCTCGCGCGTTTCCAGGCTGTCGAGCAGCGCGGTGAGGTCGTCGTCCGGACCGACGTTCACATCGAAGTGCACCGTACCGGGAATCTCGGGCAACTTGACGCTGTCCGGGGCACGAGCCGAGCTACGTCCTCGGGCGATGACGCTGACGAACAGCCTCTGATCCTGCAGGAACTTCAGCGGCGGAGCGACGAGGGTCGGCTGGACCTGTTCCTTCTGGGCCCGTGTATCGGCCGGCGGACTGGGTTGGGGAACGAAGGCGAGTAGCGAGCGGGCTTCGATCGGTTCGAAGATCGGCTGATAGTCGCGTCCGCTCTTGGTCCAGCCCTGGATGCCGTTCAACAGGTCGCGGGCGGAGATGGACTGGTACTTGCGGATGCCTTTCAGCTCGCGAAACCTTGCCTCGCGTTCGGCGAGGTTGGCGTAGCGCACCTTGAAGTCGCGGGGCTGGTCAGCGTTCTCCGAATCTCGGAACTTGCCCTCGATCCAGTAGGTTCCCTGGTCGTTCCCCCGGAAGGTCTGGGAGATCACGTCGCCTTGGTGGAGGCTCCACTCGTAGCGGTCCTGGGAGAGTTCCTCGACACTCTGGAAGGGGGCATCTCCCCAAATCGCCAATACGACGAGGAGAACGAGCAGGACCAAGAGGAACGATCCGAAGGATCGGGAACGGCGTCCCTTCTCGGGTTCGGGCTGTTGGGCGGGATCGGACATAAGCCTCTTATCGTCTAACTGGGTGCGTCTCTTTTGCCGTTCGGCGCTCTGCTGAAGAAGGAGGGCAGGGAGGACGCCGCGGCGGGAGTACGTACGCCCCTTCTTCGGGGGACGAACGACTCGGCCTACTCGGCAGAGACGCCTGGATTCTCCTCTTTCTGGCCCCCTGGTTGGAAGAGTTCGAGTACCAAGGTTTCTGCAAGATTGCGGATCGCACGGTTCTGGGCGGTGCGTTCCTCGGCCGGATCGCCCAGCACATATCCACTCCAGAGCCCCTCGAGGGCCTCTTTCGTGGCTTTTCCGGTCTGCCGATCCACCAGGGTCGCGCGCACGTCGATTCGCACCGCGGATTCTCGCAACTGGTTGTCGATCGAGCGCACTCCGCCGCGCCGGCGGTAGTTCAGGATCTCACCCCGGACCACGAAATCGGCCCGCGAGGGACTCTCCAGAGGCAATCCTACGAGATCGGAGACCGCCTGGGAGAGGGCCTGGGTCAGGCGGGGTTCGAGGCCGCGTTCGAGCACGTTCGGGGCGCGGGTAACGACTTCCACGCCGACGCTACGCGCCCCCTCAGGGACGGTGAGACCGGCGTGCCAGCCACAGCCGGGCAGGGCCAAGAGCGCCACGAGGATCCCCCGCAGAGGGTCGATGGATCGCGGCCGTTTTTCTTTCACGGGCCTGCTTCTTCGGTTCCCGAGGCGGCTCCCGAGCCTGCCGGGCGGGGCGTCGTTGCCTCGGGGACGGCGGTTTCCGGTCCGAGCAGGGCGCGGGCCACGGACATCTGTGGTTCGAGATTCGAGCGCTGGGCGATGGCCAGGGCCCGGCGTGCATGGAGGCGTTTGCCCTCCTCCGCTCCGATCCGCTCGTAATAGTGGGCCAGGGACAGATCGCTCTCGGCGAGGCGTGTCGCACAGGCCTGGCCCAGTTCGCGTACCCAGCCTTCGAGTTCGTGGCCTTCGTGCTGAGCAAGCCAGTTGCGGATCTCGCCGGAGGCGACCGCTAGCTCGCCGCGGTCGTAGTCGTTGCGGTCGAGCCGCAGAAGCCGCAGGTAGGGCAGGCGGGCCTGGGCAGCGATCGCGTATGGAGAGCCCGGGTGGTAGATCAAGAGATCCTCGATCCGTTCGAGGGAGTAGTCGATCTCCTTGTCCTTTTCGTAGCGCTGGGAGAGGGCGAAGTAGGCCTCGTCGCAGTTGGAATCGAGGGGATAGCGCAGCACGAGGTATTCGAGCGCCCGGATGCCCTTCGCTCGATAGCGGAAGATCAGGGAGTAGCGACCCTTGCGATCGATCAGGTGCAGCCCGACCTTGCCGAGGATCCGACCGGCGAGGGCGCGCTCCGGATGGTGGGGGAACTTGCGATCGAGCTTCTGAATCAAGTTGAAGGCATCGACCGGGTGATCGTTCTCGAAGAGTGCATCGGCGGCCAGTAGACCAGCGCGCGCACGAACCCTCTCGGGGTAGTCCGATTCGTAGATCCGCCGTAGCGCCGAGGCATTGCCGCGCTGGACCTCGATCTCCTGGATGCCCGTGTCGATCAGCGTGTGCTCCGCTTTTTCGCGCAGGGACGGAGAGAGTCCGGCGCGCTTGCGCAGCGCAACAAGCTCTTTCACGCCCAGGGACAGATCCCCCTGGGCGATCGCTTCCTCCGCGCGGACGAGGCTTTCCTGGCCGGCTTCGGGGGAGATCGATCTCTTCGACGAGGCACAACCATTCGCTCCGAACCACCCTGCGGCCAGGAGGAGGGAGAACAGGGCGCCCAGGACCAGGTTCGAGGAGCCGGGGCCGGAGGGCCGCCCAGGCTTCTCGCACTGCGGGTAGAGTCGGTTCTTCAGGTACGTCACGTTGGAAGGAGTTCTGGGGTCTCGCGACTTCTTTGGATCTTCTTCGCGGGTGGCCTCTATGCCAAAGCCCGCGTTCTTTTTTGTTCGGATTCGCATCGCCTCAGTCTCGGGGAACTCGGACACCCGAGCGCGTGCCCGGGCGGCGCTGCCGGCGGCTCTTGAGGCGTCGCTCGAGGTGGTATTCGAGAAAGCCTGCAACCATGCTGCCCAGGGCGGGGATGTGCTTTGGACGAAGGGAGAGCTTCGCGCTTGCCCTGGCCAGTTCAGAGAGTGGCGTTTCCGCGAGTTCCTGGGCACTCTGGACCACCTCCCAGGGTAGCGCATCGATGTGCTCCACGGGGCCCTGGCGAGTGCTACGGTGCCTTCCCGGCGTGCTTTTTCCGAGTTCCGGGTGCCTGCGGCAGCTCGAGCAGAGCAATCCGCCCCGGGCATGGGAAAAGAAGGCCTGGGCCAGGCGTTTCTGGGTGCGTGACGTGCGGCCGCACGAGGCACAGTTCTCGAACGATGGGGATAGCCCGGCCTGGGCGAGCCAGGCGAGATCGAAGGCGATCAGGCAGAGCTCGGGGTCCAGGGTGCAGGTGTGCAGCAAGTCGAGAAAGCTCTGAAGCTCGGCGAACAGGGCGGGCTCGGCGAAGTCATCCCGTGCACCCAGGCCCGTGAGTTCCAGGCCGGAAAGCGCAGCGCGGTAGCGCCCGAGGTCGCTGCTGAGCGCGCGCCTGCGATTCACGATCCGCGCCTTGGACAGCGTCCCGAGCTCGCCCGAGGCGCGCCAGGAGAGCTCGAGCGTGTCGAACAGATCGAGCACGCCGAAGTACCCCGAGCGCAACCGATAGGCGCCCTTCGCGACCACGGCAATACGCCCGAAGTGCGGGGTCAGGGCGTGCACCAGGAGCGACGTTTCACCGTATCGAAAGCGCCGCAGGATCAGGGCCTGGTCGGTCCGCTGGACCCGGGCCTTGTGCTTCGTTCTTGCTCGCGTGTTGGCCATCGCAATCGCCAGGATCGAAGTTCAGCCGACCGATACGGAACGACGCTTCTTCTCGAGCGGCCGGATCACGACCTCGAGGACGCGCCGGTCCGTGGCCTCGCTGATGTGGAACTCGGCTCCGTTCCATAGGAAGCTCTCGTCCACCTTGGGAAAGCGGCCCATTTCCGCCAGCACGAATCCAGCGAGGGTCTCGTAGTCCTCTTCCTCGGGAAGATCCATTTCGAGCTCCTCGTTGACCTCGGAGACGCGCGTCGTTCCACGCACGGCGGTTCGTCCGTCGGCGAGGGAGCGGAACTCTTCCGGCGAGACTTGCCCGAGCTCGCCGGGGATGTCGCCCACGATCTCCTCGACGATGTCGCCTACGGTGACGATGCCCGAGGTGCCGCCGTACTCGTCCAGAACCACGGCGATCTTCTGGTTGTCACGCCGGAACTCGGCCAGTAGCTGTGAGATGCTCTTGGTCTCGGGCACGAAGGGCACCGGGCGCAGGAGCTTTTGCAGCTCGGAATTCTCGAGCTTGTTCTGGGCCACGAGCTGCAGGACCTCCTGGGCGTAGGCCACCCCGATGATCGAGTCGAGGTTGCCTTCGAACACGGGGATGCGACTGTGACCCGATTTCGCGATCGTCTCCACGACCTTGGCGATTCCCTTTTCGATGTCCACCGCGGCCAGCTCCGTGCGTGGCGTCATGATCTCCGTCACGTCGATGTCGGAGAACTCGAGCGCGTTCTCGATGAACTCACGCTCATTCTCGCCGAGGTCCCTGCCCCGGCCTGCGTCTTCGAGGGCGTCGCGAATTCCATCCACGAACTGCCGCGATTCGGGAGCGCGTTCGGGGACCCGAAAGGCTCGCAGGAACGCGCGTCGCACGGCGTTCATGGCCGCCATCAAGACGCCAAGCAGGAGTGCCTTGTAGAGGAGGTCGAACGCCGGAAGCAGGAACCGCAACAAGCCATCGGAACGCTCACCCCGAAGCGCCCTCGGGATCAACTCCTGCACGAACACGAGGGTCGGGGCACAGACGAGCAGTGCGACCCCCATCTTCCCGAAGGAGAAGCTCTCATCGGCGAAGATCGACATCACGCAGACGACGAAGACGAGCTGGAAGAAGAACGTGAAGAGGCTCGCCGCCGTGCCCAGGAGCTCCGCCCGCTCGAGCAGACCGATCAGGCGCTCGCGCCGTGCCGGGTGGGGCGAACCCTTGGCGATCCGGGACGGAACCGCATGGAGCAGTCCGCTACGCAGGAGCGCAAAGAGACCGGTCAGGGTCAGGGCTCCCAGGGCGCCAGCGATGAGCTGGACGGATCCGAGGGAGGATGTCGCTTCTGGAATGGCCATCGGATCGATGGCCGCGAGACCTGGTACGTTCAAGCGTGGCTCGGGGATAGGGTGAGTCGGACGCGGGGCGTCCCACATCCGATGATAGCGTGAGTTCTCTTCGGCCATTTCCCCAAATCCCTGGGGCTTTTCAGGCGTGTGCGCGAACCCGCACACCTACTTCCGGGATTCGGCGGCATGGAGCGATTCCGATACAAAAGCGTTCGCAAGGACCCGCCGGGGTCCGCCTTGGGGGGCGTGCACTAGCGCCCGAAGAAAATATAAGTGCTTGCCAGTTATGCGGTTACGACGTCATTGAAGGCGAATCTTCAGGGCTGGAACGGGACGTGTAACAACTCCTCCATGACTTGCATCGCCGCACCGCCCTGCCAGGCCCAGAATCCTCCCGCTGAACGACTCCACACCTTTCCTGATGTCGCGCAGCGTCTCAAAGAGCGCGGGGTCTGCTTGACCCTTCGGGCCGACGAGGACCCTGCGGCTTTCGAAAACCGGATCGGGACCCGGATGATGGCTCTGTACCGGGACACCCGCGACCCGGCTTGCTTCGAGGCCCTCTACACCTTTGCGCGTCCCGCGCTCTTGCGCTGGATTCGAAGCCTCCTGACCCGCGAGCTGGCCCATCTCGATCCGGCCGAGCTGCTCCAGGACACCTTCGTCAACGTCTATCGCTATCCCGCGGCCTTCCGCGAGGATCACCCCGCGAGCTTCCGGGTCTGGGTTCGGACCATCGCGGGCAACGTCCTGCGCCGGGCCACGACCCGCCGACCGAGGCTCTTGACCCAGGAGCTCTCTCCGGAGGTTTCCGAGCCCGAGGATCGGGCTGCTTGTCCCTTGCTCCGCGCCGAACATGGCGAGGAGTCGCGGCATTTGCGGGCCACGTGGATCCTCTTCCTTTCCATGTACGAGCAGGCCTTCCACACTCTCTCCCAGAGGGATCGCCGGACACTTCACCTGGTCGAGGTGGAGGGCATGTCGTATCGCGACGCAGGCGAATTGCTCGGCGTGGGGCGCTCCAACATGAAGATGATCGTCTTCCGCTCGCGCAGGCGTATCGTGCGCAAGATGCGTCTGGCCTTGAACGCTGCGATCGTGCGGCCGCAGGAGGAGCTTGGTGCTGCCTGACTGCGTAGGATGGGATTTCGGGGTCGTGTCGCTTCCCTGATTCTGAACGCACAACGCTGTCTCTGCGGGGCGTCCCTTGTCGACGGGCTGCTAGACTCTTCGGATGTCCAGCTCCCCTGCAGAGCCCCCGGCCGATGGGCCTCTGGAAGTCGACCTGCTCGTCCTTGGCGCCGACGAGCTGGCCACACCTGTAGGGAGTTCCGCCCAGGGCGGAAAAGCGCTCGGCGAGTTGCACATCGTGGAGCAGGGCGGTCTCGCCATTGACGAGGGTCGGATCGTGCACGTCGGCCCGTGGAGTGAACTCGAGGGGCGTTTCGAGGCTCGCGAAACCCATCGCTTGCCGGGTGGCACCCTGGTCCCCGGTTTCGTCGATGCACACACGCATCCGGTCTTTGCCGGAACCCGCGAAGAGGAATTCGAGCAACGCAGCCGGGGGGCGAGCTACGTCGAGATCGCCGAGGCCGGGGGTGGCATCCTCTCGAGCGTTCGTGGCGTACGCTCCTCTTCGAAGGAAGAGCTCCTGGCCTTGCTCCTAATGCGACTCGATCGTTTTCTCGAGCTGGGCACGACGACGATCGAAGCGAAGACGGGATACGGGCTGAGTTTCGAGGACGAGCTGAAGTGTCTCGAGGTCCTCGCCCAGGCCAACATCATGCAAGCGGTGGAGTGCGTGCCGACCTTTCTCGGTGCCCACGACTTCCCGCCGGAATTCCGCGACAAGCGAAGCGAGTATGTCGAGCTTCTGATCGAGGACATGTTGCCGAGGATCGCCGAGACCGGTCTGGCGCGCTATTGCGACATCTTCACGGAGTCCCACGTCTTCGGGTTGAAGGACTCACGGGCCATCCTGCAACGTGCGCGCGAGCTGGGTTTCGGGTTGCGCCTGCATGTCGATCAGCTTTCACAGCTCGGCGGAGCGCAGCTCGCCGCCGAACTCGGAGCGGCCAGCGCGGACCATCTCGAGTTTTGTAGCGACGAGGGAATCGCGGCCCTCGCCGAGGCCCAGGTCGTTCCGGTCCTATGTCCCCTGGTTCCGCTCTACCTGCGCGTCGAGCAGGAGGCTCCTGCGCGACGCATGATCGCTGCAGGCCTGGCGCCGGCTCTGGCAACCGACTTCAATCCCGGCTCCTGTATGGCTCAGAGCTTGCCGGAAGTCATGAGCTTTGGAGCACTTCGCTATTCGATGTCCGCAGCCGAGTGTCTCAACGCGGCGACGCTCAATGCGGCGGCCTCGCTCGGGCTCGCCGAGGATCGCGGGAGTCTCGAAGTGGGCAAGCGCGCAGACTTCTGTCACCTCGACCAGCCGAACCATCGCCACCTCGTCTATGAACTCTCGCGTAATCCCGTACGCATGGTGGGCGTGGCGGGCCGCATCGTCTACACGCGATGAAGCCGCTGGTCGAGTGCGTCCCGAACTTCTCCTTCGCGGACGATCCGGCCCTGCTCGAGGGCTTCGTACACAGGGTGCATGAGGGTGGGGGGCACGTGCTGGATGCGTCCTCCGACACCGATCATCAGCGTTCGGTCGTGAGTTTCGTGGCTCTTCCCGAGCGTGTTGTCGATATCGCAGCGGCGATGATCGAGCTGGCGCGCGAGCGCATCGATCTGACACGTCACGTCGGGGTTCACCCGCGTATCGGCGCCTGCGACGTGTTTCCCCTGATCGCCCTCGACGGCGTTCTCGAAGCCGAGTGCGTGGCCTTGGCTCATCAGCTGGGACATCGGGTCGGAACGCTGTCGATACCGGTGTATTTCTACGGCAAGGCGGCGTTCTCCAGGGCCCGCGAGCGCCTGGCGGATGTGCGCCGGGCAGGGTTCGAGGCCCTCGCCCGGGATCTGAGCCAACCGGATCCGGATGCGTCTCTACTCCCCGATGTGGGCCCCAGGCGGCTCCATCCCAGTGCCGGAGCGGTGGCCATCGGAGTGCGCCCCATCCTGATCGCCTTCAACATCCTTCTGGAATCCGCCGAGCTCGCAACGGCTCGTGCCATCGCCAGCACGATCCGCGAGTCCTCGGGAGGCCTGGAGGGCATTCGTGCCCTCGGTTTGGCTCTCGAATCGAAGGGCATCACCCAGGTCAGCGTCAACGTGTGCGATCATGGGAAAACAGGCCTCTTGACCCTCTTCGAACGCGTCGAGGCCGAGGCCCACCGGCACGGCGTCGTGATTCGCGAGAGCGAGTTGATCGGCCTCGCCCCCCGGGCTGCGCTCGATGCGGAGATCGCAAGCCGTGTGCGCCTCCCGGGGTTCGAAGCGACGCGGCACGTGCTCGAAGACAACCTGAAAAAGCGACTCGGATCATGATCGTCACGCAGCTCTTCCTCGCCTCTTGCCTCTTTGTCGGCAGCAGCGGAGTGGGGGCTCTCGCGGGGGAGGGGTCGTCGGACGATCCGATCGAACTCGGTATCCGCCGCGAGCTCGAGCACGTCGTTTCCCTGCGGCGCCGAATCCACGCCAACCCCGAGCTGGGCGAGCAAGAATTCCAGACCTCGAACCTGATCGCCGAAGAACTTCGTGCGCTCGGTCTCGACGTGCGCGAGGAAATCGCCGTGACGGGCGTCGTCGGCATCCTGCGCGGCGGCAAGCCCGGGCCACTGGTCGCCTATCGAGCCGACATGGACGCCCTTCCCATTCGCGAGGAGACCGGGCTGCCCTTCGCCAGCACGGTCGAGGCGACGTGGCGCGGAGAGCCGGTTTCGGTCATGCATGCATGCGGTCACGACATGCACGTCGCGATCGCCCTGGGGATGGCCAGGGTGCTGGCGGCCCCCGACGTGCGTCGCGAGTTGCAGGGATCCGTGATGTTTCTGTTTCAGCCAGCTGAGGAGAGCGTTCCCACCCCCGGCAGCCACGGCGCGCAGCGCATGCTGCTCGAGGGCGTGTTCGAAGACGAAAAACCCGCGGCCATCTTCGGGCTGCATGTGCATCCCGACCTGCAGCTAGGTCAGGTGAGCCTGCACTCCGGCTCTGCCATGGCCGCCGTCGATCGCTTCACGATCCAGGTCGAGGGACGCCAAGCCCACGGCGCCTACCCCCAAGCCGGTGTCGATCCTATCGTCGCCGCGAGCCACATCGTGATCGCCTTGCAGACCATCGCTTCACGCAATGTCGATACGCACGAGAGCGTGGTCGTGACGGTGGGCAAGTTCCGGGGCGGCAACCGCTTCAACATCATCCCGGGATCCGCGGAGTTGGTCGGAACTGTGCGTACCCATGACGAACGTGTGCAGGCACGGGTTCACAAGCGGATCCGGGAGATTGCAGAGGGAGTGGCGCGGTCGATGGAGGCGAGTGCCGTGGTGTCGATCGAGCGGACGACGCCCGTGACGTACAACGACCCGAAGCTGGTGGAGCGAATGCGGCCGGTCTTCGTGGAGGTCGTGGGGGAGGAAGGGCTGGTGGTCGAGCCTCCGCACATGGGGGGGGAGGACTTTGCTTACTTCGCGAGGGTGGTCCCGGGGCTGTATTACTTTCTCGGAACGAGTGACTTGAAGCGGGGGGTACCGGGGTTGATCCACACGCCCAGTTTTCAGCCGGAGGAACGGGCGTTGGAGGTGGGAGTGAGGGTTTCGTTGCGGTTGGTGCTGGGGTACTTGGGGGGGTGAGCCGGGAGTTCGGATGGCGAGTTGCGAGTCGCTGCCCGACCAGGACCACCCTCCAAGTAGAGGGCCCCGGGCGGCATAACCAACCCGGGGCCGAAGTCCTTGGAGCCCAAACCCCCTGCCGATCCGGCTCCAGAGACAAGGGAATCGTTCTGTTGTTCGTCCCTACAGTCTGCAGGTCGGAAAACCCCGCAGCGTTTCATACCGACCGACGATCCACGTCTCCTTGTAGCGAGTCTCGTAGTGCGCCGGGTGGCAGATCCGCTTCCAGTGGCCAGCACGGATGAGTAGCTGGTACGCGCTGCCGCACGAGCGGTATCTGGTTTCGTAGACCGCCGGGACCCAGATGCGTTCGAAGCGCTCCGGGACGAAGATCTGGGACGCGACGTTCTCGAAGTGGGCGGGCACCCAGACCTTGCTGTTGCGGCCATAGGAGCGGCGCGAGATGTTGGTGCGGCCGTAGGATCCGCGGTAGCGGGAGGACGAGACGTTCGTGGTCACTCGCCGCGTAGAGCGCCAGGGCTTGTGGTCGCTGACCCGTTCGGTGAGGCGCTGTGCGAAAGAGCGGACGCTGCGCTCCTGGGCCTGGGCGCTCGTTCCCAACCCGGCGAACAGGCAGGCGAAGAGGAGGCATTGAAGTGCACGGCTTTTCATGGCGATCTCCTGATGGTGGTGAACAGCTGGGCGACTTGCGCCCACACCCCGTACACGCGAAGAGTGTGCCAAGCGCGTCAGAGCGTTTCCGAGCACCGTGGGCGTGTCGAGCCGGGCGGGGAGGGGCCGAATGTCCGCCGAGAGGGTCACTGTTCGGGACACGGCGACGATTGAGGACAGGGACGGGGAGGACACCCGCTCCAGCGGAAATTCGGGGCGGGGTGTGGCCGGTCAAGTTCCCGGGCTTTTCCGACGATGAGGCCAGGAACCCTTTTCCCAGAGGTTTTTTTCCCATGCCCGCGAAGCAGCCTTCCTCCTCCACCTCCGACCGCCGCTCCTCCGATCGCGAGGAACTCGAGGCCCCGGTTCGGATGAGTCTCGAGCTCGGGCATATCGGGGGCGTCAGCGACAATCTCTCGCCCGCAGGCGTGCTCTTTTTCACCGAGGACCCCATTCGGGTACGGTTGGAAATCGACAAGGGGGGCGAGACCCAGAGCTTCCAGGGCCGTCTGATCCGGGTTCAACAGATGAACGAGGCGACCACTGGCCTCGCGGTCGAGTTCGACGAGGTCTGAGGGGTGCGGAATCGGGACCGCAGCTTTCCTTGGAGCGAACCCGGGGGGCGTCTACACTCCGGTTCCATGGAGATCCGCGTTCGCCCCGCCTACCCCAGAGACATTCCCTCCCTGGTGGCTTTCAACCGCGCCCTTGCCAGGGAGACGGAGGATCACGAGCTCGAGCTCGAGCGTCTGAACAAAGGCGTCCAGGCCGTTTTCGAGGATCCCTCCCGGGGCAGCTACTTTCTGGCCGTCCAGGGGGATCAGCCGCTGGGGGCGCTGATGATCACTCCGGAGTGGAGCGATTGGCGCAATGGAACCTTCTGGTGGATCCAGAGCGTCTACGTCCAGAAGCAAAGCCGCGGCGAGGGGGTCTTCCGCAAGCTTTACGAGCACGTCGTGGAGAGCGCCCGCTCGTCCCGCGGAGTCGTCGGCGTGCGGCTCTACGTGGACAACGAGAATACCGGCGCCCAGGAGGTCTACCAAGCGGTAGGCATGCAGCCTGCGCACTACCAGATGTTCGAAGTGGACTTCGTTTTGGGCTCCCCCGAGCAGCATGGAGGAGAGCCAGCGGAGGAGCCGGTGACCATGGTTGAGGCCACCCCCGCCCTGAAGTAAATTAGCCGCCCACAACCGTCCAGCTCTCCATGCAAGCTGGAGTACCCGATTAGCTTGATGAATCCAGAAAAGAGTCCGGAGACCGCGCAGCTTACTTACGGTGGCAAGACCTACGAGCTTCCTATCGTCGAGGGAAGCGAGGGGGAGCGCGCTGTCGACATTTCACGTCTCCGTAGCGATTCGGGTCTCATCACTCTCGATACCGGCTACGGCAACACCGGCGCCTGCAAGAGTGCTATCACCTTCATCGACGGTGAGAAAGGCATCCTTCGTTACCGCGGCTACCCGATCGAGGAACTCGCGAAACACTCGACCTTCCTCGAGGTCGCCTGGCTCTTGCTCTATGGCGAGTTGCCCAAGAAGGACGAGCTCGAAACGTTCTTCGACGAGGTCACGCAGCATACGATGCTGCACGAGGACTTCCGGCGCCTCTTCAGCTTCATGCCGAAGAGCGCCCACCCGATGCCGGTCGCCGCGGCGGCCGTTTCGGCGCTCTCGACTTTCTATCGCGAAGCCGATACCGAGGATCGCATCTATCGCGCGGTCGTGCGGCTCCTGGCGAAGATGCCGACCATCGCGGCGCACTCGTACAAGCATTCGATCGGCCAGCCGCCGATGTACCCGCGCAACGATCTCAACTACAGCGGGAACTTCCTCTACATGATGTTCGGGACGCCCTGCGAGGAGTATCAGGTCGACCCCGTCATCGCCAAGGCCTTGGATCTGCTTCTGATCCTGCACGCCGATCACGAGCAGAATTGCTCGACTTCGGCGGTGCGCCTGGTGGGCAGTTCGCTTTCGAGCCTCTACGCGACCATCGCATCGGGCATCAGCGCCTTGTGGGGGCCGCTCCACGGCGGCGCCAACCAAAAGGTCATCGAGATGCTCGAGCGCATCGCGCTCGAGGACGGTTCGGCGGACGTGTTCCTCGACAAGGCCAAGAGCCGCGACGATACGACGCGTCTCATGGGCTTCGGTCACCGTGTGTACAAGAGCTACGATCCGCGTGCCGCGATCCTGAAGGAAACCTGCAAGGAAGTCATCCAGGCGGTCGGCGGTTCCTCGCAGATGCTCGAGATCGCCATGCGCCTCGAGGAAGTGGCGCTCTCCGACGAGTACTTTGTCTCGCGCAAGCTCTACCCGAACGTCGATTTCTACTCCGGTGTGATCTACCAGGCGATCGGGATTCCCGTGAACATGTTCACCGTCATGTTCACCATGGGCCGTTTGCCTGGCTGGATCGCACAGTGGATCGAGATGCGCAAGGACCCCGCCTTCCGCATCGGGCGTCCGCGACAGATCTACACCGGTTCACAGCAGCGAGCCTACGTCGAACCGGAACAGCGCCAATAGTCGAGCGCTCCAGGGCGACATGAAAGGACGCGGCTGGATCCTGTTGTGCGTCTTCCTCGCGACCCTTGGGCTGGGCTTCTACGGGCCCGTGTTTCTGGCAAACCGAAGAAGCGAGCTCGAAGTGCGCGCCTGGTATCGGGATGCCCAGGAGAAAGCGTCTCCGTGGGATAGGTCTCATGCGGACGAGGAGCTCATTCTTCGTGTTCAACAACTGCGCACGGCGCTGCAAGAGGCGTATCAATCCCAGAGCGAACTGTCGCTGGATGCCTTCCCCGGCGAAGCGGTCGAGGCCTTCCTCGAGAACGGTGCCCTCGACGCCACCGAGGCCATGCGCGACACCGAAAAGCCATGCGAGGTGCTCGAGCAGGTGCTCCAAGGGCATGAGGATCTTCTGGAGGATCCTGCCTATCGCTTGAGCCGCATTCCTGAGCCCTCTTCGTTGGAAGCCGTCCAGCTCGGCATGGAGAAGCACTGGGCCATCCACGTCTGGGTCGACCTCCTGATCTTCACGGTCGCCGCCAATCCAAGCGCCGGGGAGGCCCCTTCGCGGTTGGGCTTGGCCCTCGACCTCGCGCGACTGACGGACAACGGAGTGCTCGTCGGCTCCATGAGAAGGGCCTATCTGGATGACAAGGTGCGCGTGGCGGCACATCTGCTCCTGAAGCACGGAAGCATCTCTCCAGTGGAGCTCCGGGCGGCCATCGAGCCTCGCCTCGTGCGCAGTGCGACTCTCGCTTTCGCAGCTCAGTCAATCGAATCCGAGCAACTGTTCTTCACCGAGGCGCTTTCGAAGTTCGCTGGAGAGGAACCAATCTGTGCCGGGTTCTCGGGAGACTATGCTCCGCTCATGGACCTTGCGCACGCACTCGAGCTCGCGCTGGTCTCGAGTCGGGAGAGCCCCTCGACATACCTGGCCTACGTGCAGGCGCAGCCCCCGGAGTCGAACAGCAATGAGATTTTCGACTCGTACCTGCGGTCCCTGCACATCCAGTTCGCCATGTCTCAAATGCTACGCATCGAACTGGCCTTGGCCGCCCACCACGAAAAGGAAGGCACCTGGCCCGAAAGGTTGTCCGAGCTCACCCCGTACTTCCCGGACGGCGTGCCCCTCGACCCTCACACGGACTCGGACTTCCCCTACGAGTCGCAAGGCGACCAGATGTCCCTCGGACCGCCCGCGGCCGCGTCCCTGGGTGGCGTGGCTCTCGAGACGTTCATCCGTAGCTTGCCCTGAGACGGCTTTCGTCGCCGAGCGGGGGCAGGCATCGGGAAACAAGTTCACGACACGGACATGAGGGCGGTGGCATCGGTGGCAATGGGGGCATCGTGAGAGGGGCGAATCGACGTCATCCCGTCCAGCTTTTCCCCTGATCTACAGGGCAAGAGAAGTGGCCAGCCGGGGGTTCAGGACCGGAAAGAAATGGTCGATGTCAGGGATATGCAGGAACGCGATCTAAAAGACCTTCAGAGAGGTCTCAAGCTGCTCCGCGAGGGTAACAACGACGAGGCAAGGACGTTGCTCGTGGAAGTTCGCGAGCGCTCACCCGAACTGCCGGATGCCCATTTGCTTGCGGCAGTCGCTGCGCGAGGGCTCGGGCGTACGACGCTGGCCCTGCGCGAGGTCGAGCGTGCTATCGAGGTGGCGCCCGACCTTGCGGATCTGCACGCCAATCGCGGAGCCATCCTCTGCGATCTGGAACGCTATGACGAGGCGGAGGCGGCTCTGCTCGAGGCGTTGCGGCGCAATCCCAAGGACCCGGAAGCTCTGGGCGATCTCGGACGCGTCTTGCTGCACCTGAAGCGTCCCGAAGAGGCGTTGACTTGCCTCGAACCCGTGGCCGCAGTGATGCCGACCGACGCGGGCCTGCACTCGGATATAGGTGTCGCCTTGATCATGGCGCGACGCGTCGAGTCTGCGATTCGCCGTTATGAAACCGCGTTGCGCCTCGCCCCGGAGGATGCCGAGATCCACGCGAACTACTCCCGGGCCCTGCTCCTCGCGAACCGCTACGAGGACGGCTGGCGCGAGAGCGAGTGGCGCTTCCGGACGCGCCAGTATGCACTCCGCGATCCCCTACCGTACCCCGTGTGGGAGGGTGAGCCGCTCGAGGGCAAGAGCGTGCTCCTGATCGCCGAACAGGGCTTCGGCGACACGTTGCAGATGATCCGTTTCGCACCGGTTCTCGCGCAGAAGGGTGCCCGTGTCATCGTGTCTTGCGCACATGAGCTCGTGCGGCTGATCGAGGCCATGCCGAGCGTCGATTTGGTCTTCGCCCATGGGGTGGGCACGCCCTCCGCCGACTACTGCGTGCCGATGCTCTCCTTGCCACGCGTCCTGGGTTTGACACCCCAGACGATCCCCGACGAGCCCTATCTGTGTGCGCCCGAGGGCGTCCAGGGGGTCGAGCTTCCCGAAGAAGGTCTCAACGTCGGGTTGACCTGGTCGGGCAAGACGAACCGCACGTTGTCCTTCGATGCTCTCGAACCTCTGTTGAAGCTGAAGGGCTTGAATTTCGTGAACTTCCAGCTTGGCCCGCAGGCATATCTGGGTCGCTCGCGCGGGATGATTGATGTGTCCTCGAAGCTGGACGACTTCGCAACGTCCGCGGCCATCATCGCCCAGCTCGATGTTGTCGTTGCGGCAGACACCGCTGTCGCTCATCTGGCGGCGGCGCTCGGCAAGAAGACGATCGTTCTGCTTCACCGCGATTCGGACTGGCGCTGGGGTCTCGAAGGAGACCGCACTCCGTGGTACCCCTCCGCAGTGCTTTGCCGTCAGGATTCGAGTGAGGGTTGGTCGCTTCCCATCGAAAGCGCCGTGCGTGAACTGGAGCGCATGAGTCAGGTGACATCATGATCCACTGTGTCTTTCCGAGGGCGGGGGACACCGGCTGGGGGGTCGTTGGGCGATCCTTGACCCGTGCGCTGCAGCGCCGCTGCGGGGCCCGGCTCGTCTCTGCTCCGTTCAATCCGCAGGATTCCACCGACCCGCTGGCGGAGCATGAGCTGCTCCTCCATCGAACGGACTTGAGGTCGCTTTTTGCTTCCGGTGGTTCGGTGCCCTGGCCTACGCTCCAGGCCATTCGTAACACCGGTTTCGTTCCGCTCGAACCGCGCATACACGGCACCCAGCGGCTCGGCTACACGTTCTTCGAGAAGGATCGACTCTCCGATCTCGAGCTGGGCAACCTGCGAAGTCACTTCGACGCTGTTCTCGCCGGGTCCAGCTGGTGCGCCGAGATTCTGCAACGGCACGGCGTTCCCAACGTTTCGACCGCCGTGCAAGGCGTAGATCGAACGCTGTTTCACCCCCTCGCGGGCAAGAGCTGCTTCGAGGATCGTTTTGTCGTCTTCTCGGGGGGCAAGCTCGAGCTGCGCAAGGGCCAGGATCTCGTCATCCGAGCCTTCAAGGTCTTGCGGGAGCGTCACCGCGATGTCTTGCTGGTCAATGCCTGGCACAACTGCATTCCCGGCTCGATGCAGAGCATTACCGCGTCACCTCACATCGAGGTGCCGCCCTTGGAAGGCACACATGTCGAAGTGGTCGAGCGCTTGCTAGCGAGGAACGGCATCGATCCCATGGATGCGCTCACCTTGCCTGCACAGGCGCACATTCATATGGCGCGCTACTACCGTGAATCCGACGTCGGAGTCTTTCCTAATCGCTGCGAAGGCGGAACCAACCTGGTCTTGATGGAATACCAGGCCTGCGGTCGTCCGGCGATCGCGACCCTGGCCACCGGTCATGCCGACGTGCTCGACGATGCCTTTGGCCTGCCCCTCGTGCGCTCGACGCCCCTTCGTATCGACGGTGCGGCGGAGGCCATTAGCGGTTGGGTCGAGCCGAACCTGGACGAGCTGGTGGAGCAGCTCGAATGGGCCTATCAGCATCGGGGTGAACTCGAGCTCTTGGGTAGTGCGGCAGCTGTGGCCATGGAGGCCTGGAGCTGGGATGCGACCGCCCAGGTGGTCGAGCGCGCGACGGAGTATGAAGGCTCGCTCGCGTAGCTTGGTCGGCGAAGAACCACGAAGGTTGGCGCGGGCGCGCTCGCCGGCGGTCTAGCCTAGCTGGCCAAGGAAGATCGCCGGGACGAGGCCCATGGCCAGCACTCCGATGCAACAGACGACCGTTGCGAGCCCCGCGGAAAATGGGCGCTGCGTGGTGGAGGGGGTGGCGCCCTCCGGTGTGGGTTCCATCCAGAGGACGACAATCACGCGCAGGTAGTAGCCGAGGGCGAGAACCGACAACAAAGCGCCGAGAATGGCGACCGGGATCATGTCGGCGCGCACCAGCTCCGCGAAGACGAACCACTTGCCGAGAAAGCCGCCGGTGGCGGGGATGCCGCCGAGCGACAACATGAATAGCGATAGCGCCGCGGCAACACCCGGACGCGAATGGGCCAGGCCACGCAGACTGTCGAGCTTCGTGAAGTGAGCTCCGTCGGCCTCCAATAGGCCGATCAAGCCAAAGGCGCCGGTCGCCGTGAAGAGGTAGGCAGCCATGTAGTACCAGGCAGCCTGTCCGCCGGCCACGACCGAGCCCTGGGCGACGCCGGCGGCAACGACGAGCAGCAACGTACCCGCGTGGGCGATACCCGAATAGGCCAGCATCCGTTTGAGGTCGGACTGAACCAGGGCGCCGAGGTTGCCTAGGGCCATGGTCAGGAGCGCAATGGCCGCGATCGTCTGGGCTCCCGCGGGAGGCAGGAGCGGCGTCAAGCGCACGATCAGGAAACCGAAGGCAGCGGCCTTCGTTCCGGTGGCCATCAAGGCCGTGACCGGAGTGGGGCTGCCCTGATAGACATCCGGCACCCAGAGATGAAAGGGGAAGACCGAGACCTTGAAGAACAGGCTCGAGGCAACCAGTGCGATACCCGCCGTGGCGAGCGTCGTCTCCGTTCCGATGGCGGCGAGAGCATCCAGTGCCAGGGTCCCCGAGTTCGCGTACAGGAGGGCCGCTCCATAGAGAAACAGCGCACTGGAGAACGAGCCCAGGAGGAAGTACTTGATGCCCGCTTCCACCGACTCCAGCTTGGCCCGTTTGAAGGCTGCAAGTGCATACAGTGGCAGCGATAGCAGCTCGAGCCCGACGAAGAAAACGATCAGGTCATTGGCCCCGATCATCAGCATCATGCCGACCGGGGTCGAAAGCAAAAGCGCGTCGTATTCGGCCTTGAAGGGCAAGCTCTCCCGGAAGTAACCGACGCTGTAGACCCAGGCCAGGAGTGTCCCGACCAGAAACAGCATGCCCCAAAGAGCTGTCTGCTTGTCGGCGATGAAGGTTCCTTCCAGAACGGCTCCCGGAGGCGACTCCGCCATCAGGATCTGCAGCTGGAAGAAGAGCCCCGCGGCGATGGAGCCGATGAAGACGATCGCTCGCGCCGGCCGCAAGAAATCGACGACCTCGCAGATGAGATACAGCGCGACACCGAGGGCCAAAGCCAGCAGGGGCGCGGTCGCCATGCGGGCCGCGGGCTCGTAGAGCTTGTCGAAGACCTGGGCGAGATCCTGGGTGATCACCGGTCCGTATCCTTGTCGATGGTGGAGAGGACTTCGGTAAGTTGGCTGACGCGCATTTGTTCCTGGGCGAGTCGCACACGGGCCGCAATATGATCGAGCGACCCCGACGACTTGTGGATGAAGTTGTTGGGGGCGACCCCAATCCAGATGCAGAGCACGATCAGGGGCGCGATCGTGACCAGCTCGCGCGCGCCGAGATCGGTCAGCTCGCGGTTCTCTTCATGGACCAGTGGTCCGAAGAGCACTCTACGAGTGGCCATCAACAGGTACACGGCTCCGAAGATCACCCCGGTGACGGAGATGGCCGCCCAGAAAGGAGAGGCTTCGAAGGTGCCGGCCAGGATCAGGTATTCCCCGACAAAACCGTTTAGTCCCGGCAGACCCGCGCTCGAGAGCACAGTGAAGACGAAGAAGAAGCTGAAGATGGGCATGACCGTGGCGATGCCGCCGAAGCGGTCGAGTCGGCGCGTGTGCGTCCGCTCGTAGATCATCCCGACGAGAAGGAACAGGAGCCCCGTGGAGAGCCCGTGGTTGACCATCTGCAAGACAGAGCCACGCAGGCCGGCTTCCGTCATGGCGAAAAGGCCGATGACACAGAAACCCAGGTGGCTGACCGACGAGCAGGCGATCAAACGTTTCAGGTCGGTCTGGGCCCAGGCCAGGAACGCGCCGTACACGATGCCGATCCCGCCGAGGGCGAGAAAGAGCGGCGCGTAGGTGATGGCGGCCGTGGGAAACATCTCGACCCCGAAGCGCAATAGCCCGTAGGTACCCATCTTCAGGAGGACGCCGGCCAGGACCACCGACCCTGCCGTCGGCGCTTCCGTGTGCGCATCGGCCAACCAGGTGTGGAACGGTAGCATCGGGACCTTGATGGCGAAGGCCAGCGCGAAGGACGCGAAGAGCCAGGTCTGGGTCGCGCTCGGCAGGCTGGAAGCGCCGTCGATCAATGCCGGTATGGATGAGGTTCCCAGGTGGTAGATGGACGCGATGACCGCGACCAGCATCACGAGGCTGCCGGCCACGGTGTACAGAAAGAACTTGATCGTCGCGTAGAGCCTGCGATCGCCGCCCCAGATGCCCACGATGAAGTAGAGCGGTACCAGGCTGACTTCCCAGAAGAAGTAGAAGAGCACGATGTCGAGCGACAGAAACACCCCGAGCATGCCCGTTTCCATGACGAGCAGCCAGATGAGGAATTCTTTCACGCGGTGCGTGATGTGTCCCAAGGACGACAAGACGACCAGCGGCATCAAGACCGTGGTCAACGTGACGAGCAGGATCGAAACCCCGTCGACTCCCAGGAAGAAGTTCACGTCCACGCCCTGTGCACCCGCCGTACTTGCGCCATGGGGTAGCGAGAACCAAAAGGTGTGCAGCACGTGCTGGGCCACTGCCTGGGACCCGTCGAAGCCGACGTAGAGATTCACGCCCAAGGCCGCGACCGCCATCGTGACCGCGAAGGCCAGGATGCGTTGCAGCTGTACCGCCTTGGAGGGCAGGAAGGCGATCAGGAGAGCGCCTGCGAGGGGGAGGAAGGTTAGTGCGGACAGCATGATTAGCAGCAGATCCAGACCACGGTGAGCATGGCGGCCCCTGCGCCCATCCAGAGCGCATAACTCTTGACGTTACCGTCGACGACGGCGCGCAACTTCGAACCCGACTTCATGGCGGCTTTGCCTGCTCCGTTGACCATGCCGTCGATCGCTAGCTGGTCGATCAGCGTGGCGATGACATAGGAAAGCAGCCGCAGGGGAGCGACGATCTTCGCCATGTAGGTGCCGTCGATCTTCCAGGCGTGTTCGAGGAATCCGGTCAACTCTGGCTGCTTCTCGCGCATGGCGTCGTCCTTCTGGAAGCCTTGCTTGTAGGCGTGGAAGCCCTTGTGTGCGAAGAGCAGCGCGATACCCGCACCCAGTGCCAGTAGGAAGAGCTCCAGAGCGAGCCCCGCATGGGGAGCCTCACCCCCGCTGTAGAGAATCGCGTCTCCGGCATTCGTCACGGGGGCGATCCAGTGATGAAGGGTCTGTTCGAAGGGGATGTGAAGGGCGGGAAGGTTCAAGAGACCACCGCCCAAGGCCAACACGGCCAGGATCCAGAGCGGCAGGGTCATCGAGAAGGGCGATTCGTGCGGGTTGACTTTCTTGGCATCGAAGCGCTCCTCACCGAAGAAGGTCAAAGCGACCATGCGCCACGTGTAGAAGGCCGTCAACATGGCGGAGACGATGCCGACCGCCCACAGGACGTAGTACGCATTGCCATGCAGCAATGTGTGGGCCAGGATCTCGTCCTTCGAGAAGAAACCGCTGGTCAGCGGCAAGCCCGAGAGCGCTGCGGCCCCGGCCATGAAGGTCAGGAACGTGCGCGGCATGTGTTTGCGCAGGCCACCCATCTTGTACATGTCCTGCTCGTCGTGCATGCCATGGATCACGCTGCCGGATCCGAGAAAGAGCAGGCCCTTGAAGAAGGCGTGGGTGACCAGATGGAAGAGCGCCGCCGCCCAGGCACCGGTCGAAATCCCGAGGAACATGTAGCCCAGTTGACTGACCGTCGAGTAAGCGAGCACCTTCTTGATGTCGCGTTGTACCAAGGCGGTCGAGGCGCCGATCAGGGCCGTGAAGGCTCCGACACATCCGATGACGAAGAGCACCGTAGGGGCCGCGGCATACAGCGGATTGAGTCGCAGAAGCAGGTACACGCCTGCGGTGACCATCGTGGCCGCGTGAATCAGGGCCGAAACCGGCGTCGGGCCGGCCATGGCGTCGGGCAGCCACGTGAAGAGCGGGAACTGGGCGGACTTGCCACAGGCGCCTGCGAACAGGAGCAGTGCCGCAATCGCCATCAGCCCTGAGTTCTCGGAGATCTCTCCCCTCACGCTGCCGGCGATGTCCGACAGGTCGAGCGTGTGGAAGATGCCGATCAGGAGGAAGCTGCCCAGGAGGAAGCAAGCGTCCCCGATGCGGTTGACGACGAAGGCCTTCTGTCCGGCTTCCGCAGGCCAGCCCTTCTCGTACCAGAAGCCGATCAAGAGGTAGGAGCAAAGCCCGACTCCCTCCCAGCCGACGAACAGCCCGAGCAGGCTGGAGGAGAGCACCAGCATCAGCATCGCGAAGACGAACAGGTTCAGGTACGCGAAGAACTTCGCGTATCCCGGATCGCCCTTCATGTAGCCCGTCGAATAGACGTGGATCAGAAGACCCACGCCGGTGATGACCAGGAGCATCACGCTGGACAGACGATCGACGACCATCGACAGATCGACCTGGAACGAGCCCCCGTCGATCCAGGCCCACGTCGTACTCTCAAGAGCCGTGACGTCGCTGCTTCCAGCGAGTTGCGCGAAGGCGAAGAGGCTGAGGCCGAAGGCAACCACCATCACTCCCGTGGCGAGGAGCCCGGCGAACTGCGAGAGAGCCGTGCCGGCGTCCCCGCCCCGGCGCGCACGCAGGGTCAGGAAATGAAGGGTGCCCGCGCACGCGCTACCCACGAGGGGCAACAGTGGCAAGAGCCACAACCAGGTCAAGGACTCCATGGACTAGCCTTTGAGTTCAGCGACCGCGTCGAGCGCGACGGTTTGCTTGAGACGGTAGAGCGCGATGATCAACGCCAAGCCCACGGCGGCTTCCGCGGCGGCGACGAGGATCACGAAGAGCGAGAAGATCGGGCCCGAGAGGATCGAGGCGCTGTCGCTGGCGAACTGAGCCTGGGTCCAGTGACGGCTGGCTCCCAGGAAGGTCAGGTTCGCCGCGTTCAGCATCAGCTCGATCGAGGCGAGCACGATGATGACGTTGCGCCGCAAGAGAAAGCCGAGGGCGCCGATCGCGAACAGGAGTGCCGCCAGGGCATAGATGTGTTCGGTAGGAACGTTCATCAGGCAGCCGCCTCCTCTTTCTTCTGAGCAAGAAGCTGGGCGTCGGGGCTCGGCAGGCTCGCGCGCTGGCGTTTTGCCAGGGTGATGACTCCCACCATGGTCGCAAGAAGCAGTAGCGAGGCCGCTTCGAAGGGCAGTGCGTAGCGACTGAAGAGGACCGTCGCCAGGGCGTTCAGATCATCTATTCCGCCCACGTAGGCCGGGTTCGTACGGAATTCCTTCCCGAAGCCCGCGCCCAAGATCCCGACCAGTGCCAGGGTCAAGGCCGTCGCCCCGGCGATGGTGGCTCGCTTGCCCACCAACGAAAAGCCGGTCTGCTCGCGCAGTCCACTGGCGTCGCCCAGGTTCAGGAGCATGATCACGAACAAGAACAGCACCATGATCGCGCCCGCGTAGACCAGAAGTTGCGTCGCGGCGAGGAATTGAAAGCCTGACAGCAAGTAGATCGCGGACAGGCAGAAGAACGTGCCCAAAAGAGAGAGCACGCTGAAGATCGGCATACGCGCGGCAATCACGCCCACACCACAGGCCAGGGCGCCTGCGCCTAGGAGGTAGAAGAGGGTTTCCGCCACCGGTTGTTCACCTGATAGAAGTAGTCGATACGTTTCTGGAGCTTCTCTTTGGGCCGCTTCAGCTTGTCGATGTCGTAGACCAAGGCTGCGCGGGTGAAATCGGCGAGCTCGAGCTCGCCGCTCATGAAGATCGCGTCTTTGGGGCAAGCCTCTTCGCAGAAGCCGCACAGGATGCAACGCAGCATGTCGATCTCGAAGCGCTCGGGTTCGCGCTCGATAAAGCGATCCGTCTCTTGCCCATCGATCGTGATGGCGTACGCGGGGCAGGCCGCTTCGCAGAGCCCACACGAGACGCAGGCCAGGTTCTGGCTGTCTTCGAGCAGGGCCAGACGCGGCTGGCCGCGGGTGACTTCGGTCGTCTGGAGCGGCTCTTCCGGATACTGTCGCGTGATCTTCGGCTTGAATATCGCACGTAGCGAATGCGAAAGGGCCTGCAAGATCTGCGGCAGGTACAGCTTCTCGGAGAAGCTGAGTTCCTTGCGTTTGACGATGACCATTAGAACCACCCCAGACTGAGGAGTCCGCCGGTGACGAACAGGTTGACGATCGAGATGGGCAACATGACCTTCCATCCGAGGGCCATCAGCTGATCGAAGCGGAGGCGCGGTAGAGTCCAGCGGACCCAGATGAACAGGAAGAGGAAGAAGCCCATCTTGGTCAGGAAGCAACCTAGCTGCATGAACCACGGCGCTTCCGGCCAGAACGGTACGTTGCCGCCGCCCAAGAAGAACACGGTGGTCAGGCAGGACATGACCGTCATGGCGCAGTATTCGCCGAGGAAGAACAGGGCGAACTTCATCGATGAGTACTCGGTGTGAAAGCCGCCGACAAGCTCCGGTTCGCACTCGGCGAAGTCGAAGGGGTGACGGTTGGTCTCCGCGAAGGTCGCGATGACGAACAGGACGAAAGCGACCGGGCCGACCGGGAGGGCGAAGAGGTTCCAGTTCCAGATGGCACCGGATTGATCCGCGACGATCTGTCGCAGATCGAGTGTGCCGCTCAGCACGACCACAACCAAGATGCAGAGGATCAGCGACAGCTCGTAGCTGACCATCTGGGCCGATGCGCGCAGCCCGCCCAGCAGCGAGTACTTCGAGTTCGAGCTCCAACCACCGAGGATCACGCCATAGACACCGAGGCCACCGATGGCGATGACGTACAAGACCGAGATATCGAGGTCGGCGATCGAAAGCGTGCCCATGTCCTGCCCGAGGATCGAGAACTCTCCGGCGAACGGGATGACCGCAATGGCCAGCATGGCCGGAATGGCCGACAGCAGGGGCGCCAGCCGAAAGAGAGTGGGGTTGGCGCCTTCGGGGATCAGCTCTTCTTTGAAGATGAACTTCACTCCGTCCGCCAGGGGCTGCAAGAGCCCCCACGGTCCGACACGGTTGGGGCCGATGCGAAACTGAATCCAGGCGGACACCTTGCGTTCAGCGAGAGACATCGCGGCAGCGACCGTGATGAGCCCCCCGTAGATGACGATGCACTTGACCAGCCAGACGAGAACGGGGGACATCAGCTTTGTACCTCGCTGGCCCCGGAATCGACGACCTGGGCGAGACGTTCCCTCAACTCTGCGAGGGTGCGCTCGAGCGGAGCCACTCCCGTGGGAGCGGGCTTGGCCGCGGCGATGCGGCCCTCGTGGCCATCGACGTTGACCCAGGTTCCGGTGCGCTCGGCTGCATTCGGAACCCCGATGCAGACAATGGTCGCCGGCACGCAGAGAGCGTGTGTGTCGAGCACCAAGAGGCGCAGGGATCGCGGGAGCTTTTTGAGCTCTTCGTGGCCGAGGAGTTGACCGATCCGTTCGCCGATCAGAATGGCGCAGCTTGCGTCCGCAAGGCCCGCGAGCGAGTTCTCCTGGCTTTGGGTTTTGAAGCCCAGATCCTCGAGGCCGCGCCGGTTCGGAGCGGCCTCGCCGGTATGCAGGAGATCGTCTTTCAGATCGCTCTTCGGGGGTGCGACGAGACGCAGCCCGGTTCCGAGCGCCTGACACAGAGCACGTGCGAGCTTGCCCTCCTCGACGGTCAGCCAGGGTGAAACGAGCGTGTACGGATTGGCATGTACACACAGAGTGTTCCCCGCGGCCTCGACGCCGGCTTCACGCTCGACTGCGATGACGCTGCCCCCCTGGTCGTGCAAGGAGGCACCTTGCAGGCGGTTCGTGTCGTTCAGCTGCGGATACGCGAAGCGTCCGTGGTCGCACATCCACCACTTGTTGACGTCCTCGTTGAAGCGCGGCCGAATCCGCTTTACTTCCTTGCGGCGTAGGACCTCTACCGTCACTGAGCAGCCGCGACTGCACTCGCCGCAGGTAGAGAGGTGTTTCTCGAGGTTCCAGACGCGAGCCTTGAAACGGAAGTTCGACAGTGTGAGTGCGCCGACGGGGCAGATGTCCGCGACATTGCCTTGATAGTTGCCCTCGAGCGGGCGATCCATGAAGGTGGAAATGACCGAATGTGAACCCAGACCCGAGACCGTCAGCTGGGGCTTGTCCGTTACGTCTTCGAAGAAGCGCACGCAACGGCTGCACAGGATGCAGCGTTCCTGATCCAGGACGATCGTGTCGCCCAGGCTCTTGCGCTTTTCGAGCTTGCGGCGCGGCTCGACCGAGCGACCTTCGCCTTGTCCCTCGGCGAACGAATAATCCTGCAGGTCGCACTCACCGGCCTTGTCGCAGATGGGGCAGTCCAGCGGGTGATTCTTCAGCAGGAACTCGAGGCACTGCTTGCGAGCGTCGTGGGCGCCCGGTGCTTCGGTGTTGACCACCATGCCCTCGGCGATCGGCATCCGACAGGCGACGACGACGCGCGGGGGCATGTCGCCCTGTTGCACCTCGACCTGACAGATCCTGCACGATCCGACAGGCGTCAACCCGGGGTGGTAGCAGTACATCGGGACCTGCTCTGCGTGCTCGTGGCAGGCAGCGATCAACGGCTTTTTCGGATCCGCCTCGACTTCCTTGCCATTGATCGTGATGCGCGTCACGCCTGGACCTCGACGGATGTGGGTTTCGGAAGTGCGGCGTCGGAATCCGAGCCGGAGTGGCCCGATGGCTCCGCGGGCCCCATTTTCTTGGGGCAACCGCCGCGGCGTACGTGTTCCTCGAGCTCGTCGCGAAAATTGCGCACGAGCGAGTGGGTGGGGATTGCGGCGGCATCGGCCAGGGCGCAGATGGTCTTGCCCGGGGCCATGCCGTTGCAAAGGCTCGTAAGCAGATCGATGTCTTCCATGCGACCCTGACCGTTCTCGATGCGGTGCAGGATCTGGTGCAGCCATTGCGTGCCTTCGCGGCATTGGCTGCACTGTCCGCAACTCTCGTGCTCGTAGAAGCGAGCCATGATTTCCATGGAGCGCACCGTGCAAGCGGTTTCGTCCAGGATGATCATGGCACCTGTTCCGAGCATCGAACCCGCGTTCTTCAACGAGTCGTGATCCATCGCGATATCGATTTCGCTGGCCCGCAGGAAACCGGTTGACGACCCGCCGGGGATCCAGGCCTGCAGCTTGCGGCCTTTCCACACTCCGCCGGCGTGGTTTTCGAGAACCTCGCGGGCCGAGATTCCGAGCGGTACTTCATAGACGCCCGGTCGCTCGACGTGGCCCGAGATGCCGATCAGGATGTTGCCCGGGCTACGATCGGAGCCCATCGTCTGATACCACTCGGCACCCTTGTTGATGATGAAGGGCGTGTTGAAGAGCGTCTCGACGTTGTTGACGGTCGTCGGTTGGCCCCAGAGGCCGAAGCCAGCGGGAAAGGGGGGCTTCGGGCGCGGGTGGCCGCGTTTGCCCTCGAGGCTTTCCATCAAACCCGTTTCCTCGCCGCAGATGTACGCCCCGGCACCCTTGTGCATGAAGATGTCGCACGAGAAGCTCGAGCCGCAGACGTTCTCGCCAACGTAGTTTGCCGCGCGTGCCTCTTCGATCGCCTGGGCGATACGATCGTAGGACAGGCGGTATTCGCCGCGGACATAGACGTACGCCGCCCGGATGCGCATCGCGTAGCACGCGATCAGGATGCCCTCGATCAGGCCGTGGGGATCCTCTTCCATCAGCACGCGGTCCTTGCACGTGCCCGGTTCCGACTCGTCGGCGTTGACCGCCAGGTAGCGCGCGCGTTTGTCCTTCTGGGCGTCGGGCATGAAGCTCCACTTCAAACCCGTAGGGAAGCCCGCGCCGCCACGTCCACGCAGGCCGGAGTTCCTGACGAGCTCGATCACCTGTTCGGGGGAGTGCCCCTCCCTCAGAATGGTCGCGATGGCCGTGTAGCCCCCGGCGCCTTTGAAGACATCGAGCGTGTGCGAATCGGCGAGTTTCGCGCGATCCAGGAGGTACGTCGGATGCTTGTCCGGGCTCATTTCGTACCTCTCTGTGCATCGGAGAGGATGCGACGCACGTCCTCGGGTGCGATGCGTTCGTGATAGACACCGTCGAGATCGAACATGGGGGCCGAGGCGCACGCACCCTGGCACTCGACGCGCACGACGCTGAACTGTCCATCCTCCGACGTGCCACCGGGGGTGCACCCCGTTACTTTGCAGGCCTCTTCCAGGATGTCATCGGCCCCGCGCAGATCACACGAGATGTTGTGACACACCGAGACAAGATGTTTCCCGCGCGGCTTCAGGCGGAACATCGGATAGAAGGAGGCGACTCCGAAGACCTCGACGGGCTCCAGGTCGAAGAAGGTGGCCATGGCTTCCATCGTCTCGGGCGAAAGCCAACCACCCAGCTCTTCCTGGCAACGGTGCAGAGCTGGAATCAGCGCCGCGCGTCTCTCCGGATAGTGCGTGCACAGCTCGATGAGCTCGTTCGTCAGAGATGCGGGGAGAAGACCCGCCGCTTCGTTCGTCTGCGTTTCCTGAGACATTAGCGATCGACCTCGCCCATCACGAAGTCCAGGCTGCCGATAATGGCCACCATGTCGGAGAACAACCTGCCCTCTGCAATGGGCGGGATGGCTTGGACGTTGTAGAGCCCGGGCGCGCGAATGTGGCAACGCACGGGACGTGACGTACCGTCCGAAACGCAGAAGAAGCCCAGTTCGCCCTTGCTGGATTCGATGGCGTGGTAGGCCTCGCCCTTGGGCAGGCTGAGATCCGTGACGATCTTGAACTGGAAGATCAACTCTTCCATCGAGCTGTGGACCTTGTCTTTCGGCGGCAAGACATAGCGACGATCCTCGGCGAGGAATTCGCCGCCTTTCGTCACCCGCAATCGCTCGAGGGCTTGCATGGCGATGTGCGTGGATTGGCGCATCTCTTCGATGCGGACCAGGTAGCGGTCGTAACAATCGCCGATGGTTCCAACGGGGATGTCGAAGTCGTAGTCCTCGTAGCCGCAATAAGGGGCCTTCTTGCGGAGATCGAAGTCGACCCCTGAGCCGCGCAAGTTCGGACCGGTCAAGGACCAGGCCAAGGCCTGTTCCTGGTTCACGATCCCGACGTTGCGGTTGCGGTCGTACCAGATGCGATTGCCTGTCAGCATCGTCTCCCAGCCGTCGATCTCGCTGGGAAGCTGGGTCAGGAACTCGCGCACCAGGTCTTCGACGCCCTCGTCCACATCTGCGAAGACGCCGCCGATGCGCACATACGTGTTGTTCATCCGGTGCCCGGTGTAGGCATCGAGGATCGTGTAGATGCGCTCCCGTTCCTTGAACGTGCCGAAGAAGATCGAGATCGCGCCGAGGTCGATGGCGGTCGTGCCCAGGTAGATCAGGTGGGCGGCGATGCGGCTGATCTCCATCAAAAGGACACGGATGATCTGGCCTCGCTCTGGGACCTCGAGCTGTGCCAGCTTCTCGAGCGTCGAGGCGTAGCCGATGTTGTTCATCAACGGCTGGACGTAGTCGAGTCGGTCGGTGTGGGGGAAGAACTTGGCCCAGCCGAGGGATTCACAGGTCTTCTCTTTGCCGCGATGCAGGTAGCCGAGCTCGGGATCGACAGAGCGCATCCTTTCACCATCGAGCTCGATCTTGAGCCGCAGAACACCGTGGGTCGCCGGGTGCTGCGGGCCCATGTTGAGTTCCATCAACTCGCCGTGTACGGGATCGTCGCCCTCGAGCTCCGAGACGTCGGGCGGCGCGTATTCGAACAGCTGTGTGTTCACTTCACACCTCCTGAGGGAGCGGGGTCCCAGTCCTTGCGGCGCTCACGATCCCATTTGCGGTAGAGTCGATCGGGCTCGATGCCGGCGTGGGGGAAGTCCTTGCGCAGCGGGTGGTAGCCGTATTCCTCGGGCATCAAGAGCCGACGCATGGGCTCGTGTCCGTCAAAAACGATGCCGAACATGTCGTAGCACTCGCGCTCCATGAAGGCGGCGCCAGGCCAGAGATCCACGCAGGTCTGTGCCTTGGCATCCTCTTCCCTCAAGAGAGTGGTTACACGCACGCGTTCGGCGTCGAGACTCATCAACTGGTGATGCAGCTCGAAGCGCGGCTGGGCGGGATACCGATCGACCCCCGTCACCATCGTGATGGTGACGAAGCCCCCCGCATCACGAAGCTTTTGCAAGACGGCGTGCAGGTGCTCGCGCGCGATCCCGATCGCCGGAATCTCGTCGCTGGTCGTGCGCTCCTCGAAGGAGATCCCTTCGAGCGCGGTTCGAATCCGCTCCATCGTCGTACTCGTCTCCAAAGCTTCTTCCTTAATGTAAGCAGGCCGGTGGCTCAGTCGTCCAGCTCGTCCATGGCTTCGCTGCCTGTTCCGCCACCCGCTTCGTGACTCTTGGCAGGCTCCTTGACAAGGGGCGCCTTGGCACGTGGGTCGTGGGGATGCAGGTCGAGTGAGCTGCGCTTGACGGCGGCGTTCGGTTGATAGGTAAGCGTTCCGGTTCCCTGCTCGTCGACGGTTTGCAGTCCGGCGAAGAGCTCTTTGGTCGGACTCTCTCTCTCGATTTTCTGCTGCAGCTTGAGAATCGCGTCGATCACCGCATCGGGCCGCGGCGGGCAGCCGGGCACGTAGATGTCAACGGGGAGGATCGTGTCCACTCCTTGCACTACGGCGTACGAGTCGTACATGCCGCCGCTGGAGGAGCACACGCCCATGGCGATGACCCACTTGGGCTCGGGCATCTGGTCGTAGATCAGGCGCGCGGCCTGGGCCATCTTCCAGGTGAGCGTACCGGCGACGATCATGAGGTCGCATTGGCGCGGACTGAAGCGCGCGGCCTCGGCACCGAAGCGGGCGATGTCGAACTTCGGTCCGATCATCGCCATCAATTCGATGCCGCAGCACGAGAGGCCGAGCGGCATGGGCCACAGGCTGTTCTTGCGACCCCAGTTGACGAGGGCATCCAGTCGCGTGCTGAAGAAGCTGCCCTCGGAGGTTTGATCGACAGGCTTCAGCGATCCCATTCCAGACCTCCTTTGCGCCAGACGTAGGCGAGGCCCACACCGAGTACGAGCACGAAGCCCGCGATCTCGGCGAACACGATGTTGCCGACTCCCGCGGCGGCGAAGCTCTTGGCACTGACCGCCCAGGGGATCAACAGGAGCGACTCGACATCGAAGAGGATGAAGAGCACCGCCACCAGGTAGAAGTGGATCGAGATCCGCAGGCGCGCGCCACCCACGCCCTCGATGCCGCATTCATACGCGGAGGCCTTGTTGATGCCCCGGCGACGGGTGCTCAACAGCTCGGAAATCAGCACGTTCCCGGCCGCGAAGGCCAGAACGAGGCCCAGAAGGATGAGGATCGGTGCGTAGTCGGTGAGCATGGTCCGGATTCAGCGGGGAGTCTACCGACTTGGAACCCTCTCTCGGAAGGGTCGGCTACGGGGTTGGGGCACCCAAAAAAAAGGATCGAACCGGGCCGGCCCGGAGTGTGCCGCCACCCTGATCGCATAGGCTCCCTTACCGGAGCCCCCAAGTCAGCCTTCTACCCGAAGAAACTGACCGCCACTGAGCTTGGCCAAGAGCTGGAGCGTGCCGTCCCCCGCGTGTCCGATCTGGACACAGTGGAAGACGAGCTGCGCGGCCTCGTTGTATTTCGAGAGCCAGGGCTCGACCCAGCTCGGCCCATCGTTGGTGTTGCCGTCGCAAAGCACGATTACCGTGTCTACCTTGACCCTTCCCGGCAGGAGGCCGCCGTCCCGGGTCAGTTGCAGCGCCTTTGCGATCCCGGGAAAGAGCCAGGTGCCACCGTCGGGCTCCTTGTGCCCCAGCCAGTTCCGGGCGCTTCGCAGGTTGGCCTCCGAGGCCGGGCTGAGCTTCGAGCGCCAGGTCTCCGGTCGGTTGGCGTCGCTGAAGATGGTCAGCGAAAAGCGTGTATCCACCCCCGATTTCTCGAGGAAGCGGATGGCCTGGTCCACGGCCTCCAGGTGCCGGGAGCGGCTCCCGGTCCCGAAGTTCGTGCGCATACTGCCCGAGCGATCGATGATGAAGGCGACACTGTCCGTCACCGGGCGCAGCCCGAAGAAGGTGGCCACCGTGGGGGCGTCCCCGGCCGCGATGCGATCGGCGATCAGGGGGATGCGGCCTTCGAGGACCGCGCTCCACCAGCGATTCCACGAGGCGACGTCGGGGCCTATCGAACGCCCCGAAATGAGCTTCAGGGCCTCCGCGATGTCGTGGCGGACGCGTTTCGAGCTGTCACCGCTCGCCTGGCGGCGATCCCAGAGGGCCAGGGCTTCGATCAGGATCGGAACGGCCCGTCGTGGATCGACGGTCGCGACCAGGTGTCGGGCCCGGATGGCCTCGCGCCAGTCGGGGGAGACGTAGAGCGTGCCCATGATCTGGAGCAATTCCCGCTCGATCCACTCCGGCTGGATCCATTCGGGTGCTTCGTTCACCTGTTGGAAGTGGCGTCCGACCCGCGTGGTGGTCACCGCTTGGCTCTTCAGCCCCTCGATGAAGAAGCGATGCACGTCTTCGCGATCCCACCCCACGAGGGCCTCGTGGGCCAGCTCGCGAGTCGACGAGTTCTTGCCCTGGGCGACAGCCAGGAGCCCCGGGGCCGTCGCCGCGATGTGGCGCTCGCTGAGCACCGTGCAGAGCACCTGCGCCGAATGCTTGAACCTGGGTCTCTCCACCAGGTACTCGACGGAGAGATAGCGGGCGATCTCCGGTTGCCCCTCGAGCATGCGACCGAGCTCACGCATTCCGGCCTCGGCGAGATACTCGCGTCGGCTCTCCAGATTCGTGTCCCGGATGTGCTCCTCCCAACCCAGGCACGCGATTTCCATCAGCGTGTCGAGCTGCAGGGGGGACGGGCTCTGGCTCTGAAAACGCAGATCGCCGAGCAGCGAGCGCAGGGTCTTCGTGTCCTTGAAGCCGACCCGACGCCGCAGGCTCCTGAACGGACTCATCCAGCGCCGGAGCTGGGTGAGGGCCGGATTGTCGTCCTGGGCCGACGCGTGCGTGCCGGTCGCGGGGCCTGCGCTCAGCGGGACGAGCAAGAGGATCGTGGGAAGCACCAAGCCCTGGTTATCGCTGTGCGCCCTTCCGGTTCCCCTTCTTTTTCCGTCTTTCTAAACGAATCGTGATCTCCTCCTGGTCCCGCGGTTGGATCTCGAAGGTCGTGGGGCGCAGGAGCACCTTCTTCGGCAGGCCGAGGAGCCGGTACGTACCCGGGGCCAGGGCGCGAAACTCGCCGCGCGAGTCCCCCTTGCGAAAAAGGCGCTGGTAGCCCCAGACCTCACGCTTGTGGTAGGGCCCACCGCGCTTGCGTTCGGCTTCTTGCTCCAGGCTGATGGCGTGGATGCGGTTCTGTTTGAATTCCTTCTGGAAGAGAGCCACGACCTCCGGGTCGCCCTTGAAGGTGACTCCCGTGGGCACGCCTCGATCGAGCGAGGTCGAGGCCTCGGTCACGTCCTCGTATGTGATGCGCACACGCTCGATGCGTGCGGGGACATAGTTCTCGTCGCCGTTGGTCACGACCACTTCGAAGGTGCCGATCGGAAACCTCGCGAGGAAGCTGCCATCCGGGCCCGGCTTGAATCTCGAGCCGCCTTGGTAGAGCATCGTCAGTGCTTCTTCCGCATGGCGGCGGTAGTAGAGCCGTGCCCCGATCGACTCGCGGGTGAAAGCATCGATCGCTTTCAAGCGCAAGAGCCCCACGTCGGGCAGGACCAGTTCAATCCCATCGGCTCCAGGTGAGATGTTGTCCTTCTTCGCCGTGCGATAGTTCTGGTGCGCGGACAGGCGATAGAAGAGCCCCGGGCCGGAGGACACGAGCATGTAGAACGAGCCGTCAGCTTTCGTCGTATCCCGTCCCGTATGGCGCTGTTCATCGAGGTCCGCCGAGGCATACACGTTGACACCTCCCATCGGTGTGCCGCGCTCGTCGACGACGTATCCCGAGAGGGGAACGCGATCGGTGTGGAAGTCGATGTCGTGCTCGAGCACCTCACCGAGTCTCACGGCGACGATCTCGCCCGGATCCTTGTTCTCTCGCCTGCTTGCGCCGTCCAGTCGTATCTTCAGCGTGACCTCGCCCGGGGGCACGGCGCGCAGGCGATAGAAGCCGCGATCGTTTGATCGTGCACGCCCCGAGCCGTTGTCGCTAGACCAGCGTATCTCGGCCGAGCCGGGTTCTCCGTCGATGCTGAGAATGCCCTGGATGCTTCCAGGGTCGCCGAGCACGAGCTCGATTTCGGCTGTATCGCCGGCGTTCGGTAGGTTCAGTTCCGCCTTTGCGCTGCGAGCATGGTCGCGGTGACTGGCGCGCACGTAGAGCCCCTGGGCCCCGGGGACGATGCCAAAGACCTCGTAGCGGCCCTCTGCGTCACTGTAGGAGCGCCGATCTTCATTGCGCAGGCTGGCGCCCTCGATGCCGGGGATCTTGTTGTTGCGTGAACCGCTACCGGCGTTGACGAAAGCGCCTTCGACGGCTCGCCCCTTGGCGTCCACTACCCGCCCCCGAACCACGGCGCCACGAGTCATTGGGATGCGAAGTTGTTTGGTCGTGTTGGATTTCGGGTGGAAGCTGATCGTCTGGCAGTACCCCGGTGCTTTCAAGCGCAAATAGCGAGCGTGGTCCGCGCCTGGGTAGGAGTACTCGATGCGCCCCTCGCTGTCCGCGGTGAAGGAGGCGCCGTGGATATCGACCTCGATGGCGAGCGGATCGCCGCTCTTCAAATCGTAGAGCACGAGCTCGATCGTGGTTCTCTCGTCGAGCAGGATGTCGTAGCCATCCGTCTGTCCGGGATCGAGCTGGAACTCGTTTGTCTGTGGCGCCGATTTCGCATCCCTTCGCGCCCGGATCTTCTGTTGGCGATCGAAGCGCAGGCCCGCGAGTTCATAGTAGCCCTCCTCGTTCGAGAGGCTCTCGCGGACTTTCAGGAACCGGCCCTGCAACGGATCAGGAGAGCCCCCCGCTCGAGCGAGCACGCTCGGTAGCCAGTGGAACTGTTCGAAGGAGATCCTGGCCAGGGCCACGGGCTCGCGTGTTTCGGCGAGCAGCACGCGCCCACGGATGGCTTGCGCCTGGCGCAGTGTGACTTGCGAGTCGTGGCCGCTGGTCATGTACCGTAGCGCCGGTTGGTAGCCCTCCGCTTCGGTGTAGATGAAGTAGGCCTCGCAGAGATTCAGTCCGCCGAAGCGGTAGCGGCCCTTTTCGTCACACGTGCCCGCGGCCTGGGCGACCTCCTGGCCGGTGATGCTCGTCGTGCCCGGAAAGAGCAGAGTCTTGGCTCCGGGAATGGGCCGGGCGTTGGCGTCCATGACCGTGCCGTAGATTCCGGTGGCGTCGAAGCCGTCCGCTTCCGGCACGTCGTCCGCGGCCGCCATATCGACGGCTGACAGGGCCTTACGCTCGCTGGGCGAGGTCTCCGTGGGGGCGGGCCCGGGATCCGAACCCGGGTGCGCGGGCTCGGCCGCAATGACATCCGCGCTGCCCCTGCCAGGGGCAGCCGTCGGTCCGATCCCTCGTCCAGGGGGGCGGCCGGTCAGCTGCAGGACCGTGAAGAGGGCCCCCAGGGCGAGGACCCCCAATGCGAAATATTGGCTCTTATGCTTCATCGGGTGAGCCCGGAGGGAACGTCGGCAGCGCTCATTTCGTCCTATTCTCACTCTTTCCCGCCCAGGACGCGAGGGCCCCCTTCCCTCTCAACAGTCGGTCGGGCTAACTTGGTGCGCCTTTCGGCCCCGGGCCCCCTTCTTCCCCTCGCGCAGCCCACGTGGGATCCAGGCCAAGCCCCTCCCCCCTTCGACTCTCCGAATGTTCTTTCGCCGTAATCAGCTCCCGTTCCTTCTCGCATCCTTGCTCCCCATCTTCGGATGTAGTTCGAGTTCGGATGACCCCGTTTTCATCATCCAGACGACGAGCCAGGCCGTGGCGGCCACGTCCCCCGTGGTCGTGCGTGGCGAGTGGCTCGTCTACCTGGCCTCGGAGAGCATGACGAACGACCCGATGACGACGCTCGGGACCATGCTGAACCCGGGGGATACGGACACGAGCGACAACGTTGCTTTTGCCGTGAACATGGCTTCGGGGTCTTCGGACAACGTCGGTGTGGCCGCCTTCGCAGCCGAGATCGTCGGTGCCGAGATCTACCTGGCGGTGCGGGAGTCGGACGACAACGTCGACTGGGATGGGAGCGGGATACCCCTCATCAGTGACTTCTCGCTCTTGCACTGGTCGTTGGTGAACAACGTGGTCACATTCGTCGATTCGCTCGACATCACGAGCGTGAACGACCTCGCCTTCGTGCAAACCGGCGACCGCCTGTATTACTCGCGGACAGATGCGACTGCGATGACCGACGAGTCGACCGTGCGTTACGTCGATGCGACGACCCCGACGATGTCGACGGCCGTCTTCAACGAGATGGGCATGGGGGCGAACGATCCCACCATCGTCTACGAGGACAGCGGGCTCGTCTTCCTGAGCCTCGACGAGACGGTCGACGGCGCCGACCACAACGGGGACACGGACATGACCGACACGAGCGTCCTGGCGTTGCTCGACGGCACCGATCCCAGTGCGACGATTCAGAACACGCAGATGGCGACCCCCGCCGCTTCCGGCCCATTCGATGCCTTCTTCGTCGCTGCCAACGACTGGACCGTGGCTTTCCTGGTCGACGAAAACGCCCAGGGCATGACCAACCTGAACAATCCTGCCGATTTCACAAACCCCCTGTTGCCGGCTTCGTGTGCGATGCCCGCCGACATGGATGCGGTAGACGACATCCTGTTCTTCGTCGATTTCGCGGACTTCTCCGCGGGCATGACGAGCCCCGTCAGTACCGGGATCCCCGGCAACGACCGTGTGCTCGCGTACGACGACTTCGTGGCGACCCTTTCCGATGAAGGCCCCTGCGATCTGAACGAGGATGGTGACATCACGGACACGATGGTCCGCTGGGCGGGAACCGCTCTGCCGGTCCTGCCTTCGCGCAACCCGACGAACATGCGTGCCGTGGCCACCAACTTGCCCGGCGGAGCCATGGGCGTTGCGACCCTCGGGGGTGTCATCGTTGCCGCCGTCGACGAGGCCATGGACAGCGAGGACATCAACCTGCGCGGCGGCATGGTCGACGACTTGCTCGGCATCGTGAACCCCGACGATGGCATCTCCGCGGTCTGGGATTTCCAGCACCAAGCTCCGGCCCCCTTCGTCACGGTGGGGACGGCTATCTTCGACAACACGGGTGCTTCCGAGCCCTTCGCCGGTGCCTCATGGATGGCAGAGGAGTCGGTCAGCGGTCGACTCGGGATCGCGTTTCAGGAGCGTGTGCCCACCGCGAACCCGAACATCACCTCGCTGAATACGAACTTCAACTGCATCGCGGTGCAGAAGGACCTCGACGGGCTCGACTCGCTGCCGATCTGGGCCGACCTGCCTTTTATCAGCGGCCACGGCCCCGTGCTCGACTTCGATGGCGTCGGCTATGCGATCGACGCCTCGGATCTCGGCATGGTCATCGCGCGCGGCTTCGCCTTCTTCCGGGTCGATGAAGCCGCGGACAACCGCGATTACAATGCCGACAACGTCGCCAACGACTTCGTGCTCTTTCGCAATCCTCTGACCGCCTGCGGGCCCGTCCCCATGGGTACCTCGAGCAACATCGATGGCCCCGTCATCTTCACCGACGGCGAGCGGGCCGCGGCCTTCCTGTCCTCGGAATCCATGGCCGGCCTGGACTTCAATGGGGATGGTGACACCAACGACCTCGTCATCCGCCACTTCCTTATGTAGGAGAGCGGCCGCTCCGGCGGGTAATCGATTCAGCAGGTGACCCGTGGCTGTCGATGCGTATCCTGCGATCATGACTCTCCCGGTCCGATTCTGGCTGGCTTCGGTGCTTCTCGGTGCTGGAGCGTGCAGCCCCCCCGAGCTTGGCGCGGCGCCCGCCCAGGTGCGCTCCTACCCCTACTTCCAGGCCCTCGCGGCGAAGAAGGAGCTCGAGATTCACGTCGACCCCGGGCCGGCCCAGCGAGGCGCGAGCGTCCTTGCCCGCATGCTGACGGCCTCGAAGGCCTTCGAGACGTTCGTGCTCGAAGAGGGAGACGAGTCCGATCCGAGCCGCGCTCGCATCGTCATCGGGTCCGCGGATCACCCCCAGGCCGCGCTGCTCGCCGAGAGCCTCGGTGTGTCCTTGGTTGGCGAGGGTGAGGGCTTCCGGTTCGCCGGACGTGCGTATATGCAACCCGGCGATGCCCTGATCGCGAGCTTTCCCGACCCCGATCGTTCGGGCTTGCCCGCGGTGCTGTTCTACGGCAACGATGAGAAACTCCTCGCCCGTTACCTGACGTCGATCCCGCGCCCCTGGGAGTTTGGCGTCGAGGTCTTCGATGAGGGCGAGCTGGCCTTCCGCGCCCCGTTGAGCCCCGAAGGCGAGCTGGACGAATCCCGCGCGGTCGATTTCTTGAAACGGCGTGAAGCGTACTGGTCCGATCCGGTCGAGATCGAGGTGGAAGGGATCACGGTGATCACACGCAAGGCCATGGAGGGGCCGGCGTGGAAGAACTTCCTCCTCGAGCTGCAAACCACGCGGGCCAACGTCCAGCGCTGGTTGGGGGACGCGCGCACCGAGGAGACGGTCGAGGCGACGATCTACCTGTACGATCACCTCGAGGACATGGAAGTGCTATTCGGGTCCAGCTTCGAGCGTTTCGAGAACCCCTTCCGCCCCCGCGGGCATGCCCCCTGGTTTCCGTTCAAGTCCGACGCCTCGAATTCCCTGGCCCGCATCTGCGCGCGTCAGTTGCAAGGCGAGCCGCGATACCCGTGGCTCTACGACGGCATCGCCGTGGCGGCGACAGGCAAGTGGTGGGGCGCCAGCCTCGCCTCCTGGATCAGTCATCTGAAGATCGCCGGCGCGATGCCGCGCTTGAACGAGCTCGCGGATCCGAAATCGATCGCCCGCATGAGCCCGCACGTGCTGCAGCCCGCCCGCGGCTATCTCTTCAAGTTCCTCATGCAGGGGCCGATGAAGCGCAAGGGCCGCGCCCTCTGGGGTGGGGCTCCCATGGGGGACAAGAAACTGCCCGTGCAGTTTGCCCAGGCTCTCAAGAAGACCACGGTCGCCGGCGCGAAGAACAGGCAGCAGCGGAACAAAGAGAAGAACCGCAGGGGAGTGTCACGCTTCGAAGTGCTCGCTTCGCCGTTCCGCAACGGCATTGCCCTCGTCGATGAAGTGACTCCCGATCTGCATTCGACCTACCTGTCCCGTTCCGTGAGTGAACAGCTAGCCCAGGCCCAGGCCCGCGGTGCCGATGCCTTTTCCTTGACCGTGCGCGGTGCCCTGGCGCAGCGCACGTCTCTGGTCGAGCTTCCGAATCACTTCCTGGCGTCCTCCGCCTCCGACCTCGCGTTGATGAACGCCCTGAACGCGGGGCGTTTGCTGCGCATGAGCGCGATGCTGAACTTCCAGCCCATGAACTTGCCCTCGTCGACCTGGGCCGACGGGGCCGTCATGGTGTCCATCGAGCAGCGGGAGCACTTCTGGAGGCGCTATCAAGTTCTCGCCACGCACTATGCGCTGTTTGCCCAGCTGGCCGGCGTGGACATCCTCTCGCTCGGCTCCAACCTGCGTGAGGCGACGGGCAAGAACCTTCACAACAAGAACCTGAGCGAAGTGCACTCGAAGGGCTGGGAGACTCTGATTCGCAAGGCTCATCTCGCTTACACGGGGGCGCTGACCTACTCGGCCCAGCTCGGCAAGGAACTGGACAACATCGAGTTCTGGGAGCACCTCGACTACATCGGGGTCAACTTCTACCCGCGCATGGGCAACAGGGACATCGTCGCGCGCGACGGTGTCGTCGAGCGCGCCTGTGTCGATGCCCTCGAAGAGGCCATCACCTTGGCCAATCGCTGGAATCGCCCGTTGCTTCTCACCGAGATAGGCTATCCGGCACGAACGAACTCGTGGAGCCGGCCCAATGTGCCGATCGGCGAGGTATCCCCGGAGGAACAGAAGCGTTTCCTCGAACTCTTCGCGTCAGCCATGCGTGACGAGGACCTCGACTTGCCTGTGTTGCGTGGCATCTTCCTGTGGAACTGGTCGGCCGCCCCCTCGCCCTCTGGCGAATCGGGTCCCTTCGATCTCGCTGGCACTCTCGCGGAATCCGCGCTCGAGTCCGTTTTCGCCAAGTAGGTTGCGTGGGTCCGTTGCGCATCACGCTCGAGGCGGATCCACGCACGCTGCCCCTGACGGCGCTCGCCGGTGTTGGGCCGAAACGGGCCGAACGCCTGGGGCGGCTGGGGCTCTCCACGGTGGGGGATCTGCTCTTCTTCACACCGAGACGTCTCGAGCTGCGTGGTGAACGCAAGGCGACCCTCGAGGCGGCGCTTGCGATCGGGGAGAAGGTCAGCGTGCGCGGAGTGCCTGGGAAGGCCAAGTTGTTTCGGCAGGGATATCGGCGTTCGCGCCTGTCCTTCGAGCTCGTCGATGGCGAAGGGAGAATCGCTTGCGTGTACTTCAACCAACCCTGGTTGTACGAGCGTGTACGCGAATGGGTTGCCGCCAAGGAAGAGATCGAGGTCTACGGCCGCGTTCAAGAAGGCAAGTCCGGGCCGTTCCTTGCCGCGCCGAAACGTCTGGTCGAAAGGGACGACACACCTACACGCACGGCCGGGCAGCTGGAGGCCATCTATCCCTTGACCTCGGGCATCGGCCAGGCCTTTCTCACGAAGTTGATTCGCGCGGCCGTTGCCGAACACGCCGCGGCGCTGTTCGATTCACTGCGCACGAGCGATCGCGAACGTTTTGCGATCCCTGATCTCGCCTCGGCCGTGCTCGAGTTGCATCATCCCGACAGTCTCGAGTCCTTCGAACGGGCTCGGCGGCGACTGGCGCTGGAGCGCATCCTCTCCTTGCAGGCACAGCTGATCCAGGCTGCGGACGAGGTGCGTGGTGGCGAGGCGCGGGTCGTGCCTAGCTCGGGGGCGACCCGGCGCGAGTTGCTTGCCAGCCTCCCACTGAAGGCGACGGGTGCGCAGGAACGCGTGATCGGAGAAATCCTCGAGGACCTCGCTCGCGTGCGCCCGATGCGCCGGCTCTTGCAGGGGGACGTGGGCTCCGGCAAGACCCTGGTCGCCCTCGCGGGGCTGGTGGCTGTCGCGCGTGCGGGGGGCCAGGCGGCCTTGCTCGCACCGACCGAGATCCTGGCGCAGCAGCATTACTATGGACTCGAGCCGTGGCTGCGCGCTCGGGGTGTGCGCACTAGTTTTCTCAGCGGTGCCCAGGGTGCTCTCGAGCGTCGGCGCGAGCTGAGCGCCATCGAGAGTGCCGAAGCGGGGGTGATCATCGGTACCCATGCGCTCTTTTCCGAGCGGGTCCTGTACGAACGCCTCTCCCTGTGCGTGATCGACGAGCAGCAGCGGTTCGGCATCGCCCAGAAGCGTGCCCTGCTGGAGAAGGGCCGCGACGTACACGTGTTGTTGATGACGGCGACACCGATTCCACGAACGCTGGCCCTGTGTCTCCTGGGCGAGCTGGAGATTTCGGTTCTCGAAGAAAAGCCCGCGGGGCGCGGTTCGCTCGTCACGCGTGCGGTTGATGGCGGGCTCGAAGAAGAGCGCGACATGGTCCTGAGCTTCCTCGCAAAGCATCTCGCCGCCGAAGAGCGCGCCTTCTGGGTCTGCCCGCGCATCGATGCGGATACGAGTACCGGAGAAGGCATCGCCTCGGCGGAGGCTGCCTACGCGGGGCTCGCCCAGGGATCCCTGGGCAAGTACGGCGTCGAACTCGTGCACGGTCGAGTCGATCCCGACGAACGGGCGCAGCGCATCGCGCGCTTCAAGCAGGGGGACGCACGTCTGCTCGTCAGCACCTCGATCATCGAGGTCGGCGTCGATGTCCCCGAAGCGACTTGCATGGTGATCGAGAGCGCCGAACGCTTCGGGCTCTCCCAGCTCCACCAGCTGCGTGGCCGCGTCGGTCGCGGAACGAAGGAATCCCACTGCTTCCTGCTATCGGGGAGTGACGGGCTGGCACGCGTGAGGTTCCTCGAAGAGTGCAGCGACGGCTTCGAGCTCTCGGAGGAGGACCTGCGCCGGCGCGGAATGGGAGACCTCGCCGGGTTGCGCCAGGCCGGCGAGAACTTCGAGGGCCTGGGCGATGCCTGTGTGGACGAGGAGCTGATCGAGTTTGCCCGCGAGCTGATGCGCGCGGACCCAACACTCGTCGAGCGCTACTCGAAAGTCGGCTGGGGGGGCGGAGCGGAGCTCGTCTGAGGGCTACTCGGCCTTCCAGTAATAGAGGCCGCCCGCTTGTAGGCCGAGCTCGACCGAGGAGACGGTCTTGTTTTCCTTCAAGTCGACCACGTCGAGGGTTCCCATTTCGCTGCCGACGCCTTCGGACGAGACGAAGGCGTAGCGGCTGTCCTTCGAGATTACGACCCCGTGGGTGACGCGCCGGCTGGACGCAAGGCGGGCCAGTTCCTTGCCCTTTTCGAGATCCCAGATGCCGATGCCCTGGGCGCTCTTGTAGGTGACCACCATGCGCGTACCGTCCGGGGAAATCTCCACGTTGTAGGGACCCTTGTCGGTGGCGAAGCGGCGCACGATCTTCCAGGCCAAGGTGTCGATTTCGACGACCTGCTCCGCGCCGTTCAGGGCGACATAGAGGAAGTCCTTCTTGGGGTGCGGGTAGACCCAGGTGGGGTTGGGCGAAGAGCCGTGGGCCATGTGAGCCATCTGGCCGCTCTTGCCCTCCATTTTCTTCGTCTCTCCGTGGCCCCCGTGTTCGTTGTGCTCGTCACCGTCGTGGCCATCGCTGTGTTCGCCGTGTTCGCCGTGTTCGCCGTGACCTCCATGGTCATCAGTGTCTTTCTTCATCGAACCCGACATGGCCATCGGCTTGTCCTCGGTCGTGAGCTGCAGCGTCCGTGCGACCTCGAACGTGACGGCGTCGATCTCGAAGAGCTGGCCGCTCATCATGGCGCACGAATAGTGCTTCATCCCGTCGGGCGAGATGCGTGAACCGTGGGGCATCGGGCCCGTGATCGTACGCGCCACTTCGACCATCTCGTCGGGATCGACGATCGAGACCGAGCTGGGCAACATGTCGCCGTGCAGGTCGAAGTTGACGCAGTAGAGCAGCCCCGTGGCGTCGGAGATCTGCATGGTTGCCGGGAAGAGACCCAGCTCGCATTCGCCGACCAGCTTGTTGGTGCCCGTTTCGTACTTGTAGAGCACGCCGAAGGGCTTGCCATGGGCCATGGTTACGAACCAGTGCTTGCCGTCGGGCGAGATGGTCAGCCCATGGGGTCCTTCGATCTCGGTGGGCTGGTAACCGACCTGCATCGTCTGGGCGATCGTGGCCTTACCCGTGACCGTGTCGAACTCGACCAGGTGCACGTGGTCGTCGGACTCGGTCGTGACGTAGACGTAGTGCTTCGTTCCGCCGCTCGGGCTCGGAACGATCGGACTGGAACTGGGCGCCGACGTACCTCCAGCCAGGAGTAGCGTCGTGGCAATGGTGATCCACATGGTATGGGCTCCGTGCTATTCGCCGCGGGGTTGGGAAAGCTCGACGGCCCACAGGCCCGAGTTCCAGTCGGAGAAGAAGATGTTGCCCTTGTGGGGCTGGGGGCCCCACACCATCGGGGCGTTGGCGACCTTGCCCTCGTGATCGGTGGGCAGGTAGAAGGCCATCTCGCGGCCTTGCTTGTAGAGGTCTCCCTTCAGGTCCCCGGAGATGTCAATGACCCGCAGCCCGCCGTTGTAGTAGCCGACATAGAGCACGTCGTCCTCGACCCACAGGTTGTGCGTACCGGCTTCGGGCACCTCATAGCGCGCGACCTCCTCCGGATTCTCCGGGTCGGTGAAGTCGATGAAGTGGATCCAACCCCGCGGATACGTGGGCTTGTCCTCGACATTGAGTCCGTACGGGAAGGCCTCGTCGCCGGCGATGACGTAGAACTTCTCGGTCTCGGTGTTGAAGTAGGGGAAGGCAGCGTGGTTCCAGCCGCTGGGGTAGGCGTAGTGGCCTACGGCGACCGGTTTCTCGACCGTGCCTCCGACCACGCCATTGCCGACGTCCACGATCCAGACGCCGTTGCGCCAGTTGGAGGAGTAAGCTAGGCCTTTCTCGACCCACACGTCGTGAATCGAGTGATCCGCCGTTTCCAGCTCGAAGGTGCCCACGCGGTGGGGGTTCTTCGGATCCTCGATGCTGATGATGTCGTAACGCCTGCCAGCGCTGAGGGCGTATACGTGCTGGTCGTAGATGAAGAGGTTGTGGACGCCTCCCGTGAGGTTCTCGGTGAAGGTCGAGATGATCTCCGGCTCGTGCGGGTCGACGATGTCGATGATGACGATGCCGTTCTTTCTGTTCGAAGCACCCTCGCGGCTGATGACGCACAAGGTTCCGTCCTCGGAGACCTTCACGTCATTCACCGTTCGAGCGTCGACCGTGACGCGCGAAATTTCCTCGATCTTCTTGGGGTCGGTGACATCCCAGAAGATGGAGTCACCGTTGGCGCTCCACGTTCCCGTGACGGCATAGTCGCGACCGTCGACTCCCTCCCAGACCCAGAGATCGGACGTGTGCACGTCCTGGACCTTGCCTTGTCCGAGAAGCTTGACGCGACGCCCGATGCCGCGTTTGTCGATGCGGACCGTACGGCTGGCAGCGAGGCTACCGCAGGTCGCGATCACCGTGTACTCGCCGGGTTTCTCCGCCACGAAACGCCCGTCCTGCCCAACCTGTCCGGAGGCGGATTCGCCCAGCGCGTCGTCCGGGACGCAGGAGACCGAGAAGCGCACCGGAGCTCCCTCGATAACGTTGCCCGATTCGTCGCGTGCGAGAACGTGGAAGCTGAGCACGTCCCCCGTACGCGCGTGGGTTTTCGGCTGCGAGAGCTCGAGCGAGCGCACCGGGTTGGCGATGATGCGCAGGGAAGCGCTCGTCACGATGCCATCGACGGTCGTTTCGATCGTGCATTCGCCGGGGCTGAGAGCTTCGATGCGCCCGAAGTCGTCTACCCGGGCGACGTTGGCTGCCCTGGACTTGATTTGCGGTTTGATATCTCCGCGTTCCAGACCGACTTCGTCGATGATCTTCAGGCCCACCTTCGTTTGCGTGCCGACATAGAGCTCTTTGGGAAGGTCGACGAAACGAACCTCGGTGATCTCCGCCGGCCGTACGAGGCAAGGAACCTCGACGGAGACACGATCACCAGAGCGGCGCGGAGTACGGATCGTGATTTCGAAGTTGCCTGCGCCCGCAGCCGTGACCAGACCATCGCGGTTGACGCGCACCTTGCCCCGCGAGCGGGTGAAGTAGATCAGGGGGATGTTCTCTTCCTGATTGCCCTCGCCATCGATCACGATGACCTCGAGCTGGATCGTCTCACCGATCTTCATGTCGAGTGAGCTCGGGGAGACGCGGATCTTGCGATCGCTCTCCTGGGCCTGCGCAAGAGCGGGGAAAAGTAGGAGGGCCAGGGCGAGGAACGGGCGCAGCGTGGGGCTCATGGGGGATGCAGAGGATCAAGGACGGTTTCGATGAGCGCGGATCCTAACATTCGCCGCTCCCGCGATGGGATCCCTCCACCCATTGAGGAGCCCAGACGCGTACGGAAGATGTATCCCAGGGTTCCAGCGAGCTCGGCCTCGCCCCCCGGCGACGTTGCTACCCCATGGCTCGACTCATTTGGCCTCGCGCAGCCCTCCGCGGTCCGAGGCCCGCGTTAGCTCTCGATCTCGATCTCGACGAGGACGAAGCGGGTCTCACGGCTGCAGATGATGTGCATGCGATTTTGCTCCACGAACTGGAAGCCCAGGGAGCTTAGGAAGCCCCGGTAGCCGGAGATGTGCGTGTCATCGATGACGATGTAGCGCTTCTCTCCCGTGCCGGCGGCGTAGAACACATGCTTGCCGTCCGGGGAGAAGCCGAGGGTTTTCGACATGATATCGTCGTAGGGCTGGCCCTGTTGACCGTCGACGACGACATGGCCCTTCTTGCTGGCCGTCCAGATGCAGTAGGCCAGTCGCTCACCCGAGGTGTCGAAGGTCGGCTTGCGCACGGTGAGGTACGTCGGCGAGGTCGCCTTTGTGCGTTCACCTGCTGGCCCGAACTCCTTGCCGTCGATGTAGGCGACCCAATGACCCTTCTGGATCCGGGCAGCACAGGCCATTCGGCCGTTCGCGCCCAGTGCGGGTCGGGTGAAGTGCTCGTAGGGCTGGGAGCGAGTCCCGTTGTAGACGAGGACTTCCTTTTCATTCTCCACGATCGAGTAGAAGTACTTGCCGGTGCTAGCCAGGAACTTGGGCTTGACCTTGCCGAATTTCTCGAGCGTGTCGCGTTCCTCACCATCGACGACGACGACGATCTTGCCCTGCTTGGCAGCGGCGTACAGGAAGTGCTTGCCATCTTTGCTGAAGACGGCGCCGGGGGCGAGGATGGCGTCGTAGACGCCACCTTCTTTGCCGTTCACGAGTACCGATTGCTTGCCCTTGCCTGCGCGAACGACCGCGGTGGAGCCGCCCTCGGGACTGAAAGTCAGCTTGGAGAAGTTGCCCGTCAGTTCCTTGCCGTTGAGGACGAGGAAGGGGTGTTTCGTGCCCTCACGTTGCGCGAGGTAGGCGGTGCTGGCGCCGTCTTGGCTGATGCTCAGGTTGCGAGCGTCGTTATAGGCCGGGCCTAGTTTGCCATCGAGCAGGACGTGCCAGGACTTGCCCTTGCGGACGATGAGCCCGGGACGTGTGCCGTTTGCTGCGAACGTGAATTGGGGTTCGCGAACCTCTTGGAAGCGACCGAGTTCCATGCCGTCGAGGACCGGAATCCAGGCTTCTCCGTTCTTCGCGATGTAGCTCGTGTGCGTCCCTTTGGGGCTGAAGCGCACGGTCACGATGGCTTCGTAGCCGGGGCCCGGTTCGCCATCGATGATGGCATGGAAGGTCTTGCCGAGTTTGGCGATGAAACCGTAGTGCTTGTTGTCCTGGCTGAACTTGATGGGCTGGCGTGAAATGTGCTCGTAGGGACCGAACTCCTGACCATCGATCACGGCGAAGTAGGTACCGCTGCGCTTGCCTACGAAACCAAAGCGCGTGCCATCCATGCTGAAGCGAATCCCGCCGGTCGAAATGCGGCCGTACTTGTATTCCTGGCCATCGACGACGACGTAGCTCTTCTTGCCGCGTACACCCATGTAGCTCAGGCGTCCATCCGGAGCGTAGGTCAGACTCTCGGGCTGAAAGCCCTCGAAGGGCTCGCTGGGCACACCGTCTGAGTAGACGATGACCTCGCCTCCTTCCATCGACATGTAGGCCATGTGCCTGCCGTCCGGGCTGACGGTGAAGGTCTCCGGTGGGATGTTCGGATCCATGAGACCGACCGTCGTGTGCTGAATCTTCAGCTTGAGATCGCCGCTATCGGAGGTGACTTCAAACGTCTCGACGGAGAAATCGCTGGTCGTGACGCCATCCGCATGTCCCTTGATATTTTCCTGGCCCGTCGGGGCGTTCCCGAAGGTGCTGACGGCGAGGGCCACGGCCACGAGAGAAGTACCGAGGAGGCTCACGGGAAGGGCGCGGGGCCACGACAGGGGTTGGGACATCGGAAATACGCCAAGGGGCAGGGGGGAACGGGTCGCTCGAACCGCTCCTACGGATCGACTCGAGCAGCGTGAGGGTGAAACCGTAGGCATCTCCCGGGGAGCTGTAAAGCTGAGCTCAAAAGCGGGCATGGAACTCCAGCGGATGTTTGGCTGACGAGTCTATTCCCGAAAGAGTTCCCCCTGACGGGCTTGGGGTCGCTTGTTCGGGTCGATCCCGATCGGGCGCAGCCGCTCTTCTTGGCCGGCCTCGCCGGACTCGAATCCCAGGCGCCGACAGCAGGTGTCGAAGAGCTGGGAGATGCTCTCCCAACGCGCCCCGTGGCCGCGCATGCGCTCGCCAAAAGCACCCTCGTTCGCGCGCCCCGCGCGCATCTCGTGCAGGGCGGCGAGGACCTTCTTGGCCTTGCCTGGCACGCATTCCCGGAGCCGTTCCTCGAAGACCTCCCGTACCTCACCGGGGAGGCGCAGCAAGCTCAGGAAGGCCGAGCGTGCACCCGCCCGCTGGGCCGCTTCCAGGATCCTCGGGATGTCGCTCTCGTTCAGCCCCGGGATCAGAGGGGCGATGGCGACCCCGGTTTCGACCCCGGCTTCGCTCAAGGCCGCCATGGCCGCGAAGCGTTCCCGCGGGGTGGGGGCACCGGGTTCGATGGCTCGTGCGAGCTCCGGATCGAAGATGGGCACGCTGAGAAAGACGCTCGCGCCGGCGACCTTCTGCATCCGAGCGAGGATCTCGGCGTCACGTCGGACGAGGGCTGACTTCGTGATGATCGCGACCGGGTTTTCGAAGCGCTCGAGCACTTCGAGACACCGCCTCGTCAACGTGTAGCGCGCTTCGAGCGGCTGATAAGGATCGGTGATCCCCGACACGCTCACCAGCTGGCCGCGCGCCTTGCCGTGCCGAAGCTCGCCGGCCAGCACGTCGGGGGCGTTGACCTTGACGACGATTTTCTTGTCGAAGTCGGTGCCCGCACCAAAGCCGAGAAAGGGATGCGAGCGCCGTGCATAGCAATACGCGCAGGCGTGCTGGCAGCCCCGATAGGGGTTCAACCCGAAACGAAAGGGGATGTCCGGGCTGCGATTCTCGGTGAGGCAGCTCTTCGCCCGCTCTTCGAATACCTGGAGCTGCGCGTCGGGCGGGCCGAGATCGTCCGCCCATTCGATGTGGGTGGGCTCGAACCGGTTGGGGGGATTGGAGACGGGGCGTGCCATGTGGGTCTGGCCCCCCCAGGCCCGGTGTCCAGCTAAGATCATGGGCTGGACGATGCGCCGTGCCAAGAAAAAAGGGCCGTGCCCCCAAAGGCACGGCCCTCCGTATGTTCTTGCTCCGAACCTGATTCGCTACTTGGCATCCAGGCGCGCAACGAACTTGGCCGGGTTTTTATTGAAGGCCTTGACGCAGCTCTTGCAGCATGTGCGCACGAGCCTTGTGCCATACAGGAAACTCTTCGCGTCGGCGCCGAGCTCTTCGCCGCTGATGAGGCACGTATTCAGCGGGTAGTCCGCCATCTGGGCCTTGATGAGTCCTTCGTCGATCTGGGCCATGAACTTGGCCGGGCTCTTCTTGAAGGCGCGCACGCAACCCTTGCAGCAGAAGCGGGCGAGGCGCGTCCCGTGGACGTAGCTGATGGGCTTGCCCCGGGCGTCGAGACCCTCGTCGCTGACCATGCACCGCGTAAGGGGATAGCTCTTGAGCTGGGCGGCGACGACGGCCTTGTCGATGGCCGCGAAGGCTGCCTTGGGGTCCTTCTTGAGCGACTTCGCGCAGCCCTTGCAGCAGATACGGACCAGACGCCCTTCGACGACCATGTTGATCGGATCACCCATGGAGTCGAGCTCCTCACCGCTGATCACACACTTGGTCAGGGGGTAGGAGGGCAGTTGCGCGGCAATGATGGCCTCATTGCTCGGTGTCTTGTCTGCCTGGGTTTCGGAGGTCGGGGAGAAGCCGAGGGCGGCGCCTCCGAGCGCGATGAGCGAAAGGATCAGGGTGAGGGTTTTCATTAGTCAGGATTGGGTGGATTCGAATGCGGCTATCAGGATAGCGCTTCTGCGTGCGTCGTGGAGCCCAGGAACTAGGTTCACAGCGATCTCCGTACCTGCCCACGGTCCTGACGACGTTCCCATACGGTCAACCGAAGTTCCTCCCACCAGCAAAACAAAACCGGTACAACGAGGACGGTTGAAAGGGCGATGAGCATGCCCCCGAACGAGGGTAGAGCCATGGGGATCAGGAGCTCGGCTCCTCGCTGATTCGTGGTCAACACGGGCAGCAAGGCCAGGAGCGTGGAGGCGGTGGTCATGAGGCAGGGCCGGATGCGGCGCTTGCCGGCTTCCAGGGTCGCCCTGCGGATGGCCGCGATGGAATCGGGCCGCGTTTTCTGGAAGCTCTGACGCAGGTAGGTGGCGAGCACGACCCCGTCGTCGGTGGCGATGCCGAACAGGGCGAGAAACCCGACCCAGACGGCTACGCTGAGGTTCTGCGGGCCGAGGCTGAATAGCTCGCTGAGGGGTTGCCCGAAGAGATTCCAATCACCGGCCCCCCCGAGACCATAGAACCACAGGATCAGGAATCCACCGGACCAGGCGACAGCGACGCCCGAGAAGACGATCAAGGCCGTGACCGACGAGCGAAACTGCAGGTAGAGGACCACGAAGACAAGCAGCAAGGACAGTGGCACGACGACACTCAGGGTCTGGCGCGCATGTAGCTCGTTCTCGTAGGAGCCGGCGAATTCGTAGCTGACTCCCGTCGGCAAGTGCAGGGTGCCGTCGTCGATTCGCTCCTGCAGGTACTCACGAGAGCCGGCGACGACATCCGTTTCCGCCCATCCGGCGAGCTTGTCGAAGATGACGTATCCGACGGGGAACGTGTCTTCGCTCTTGATCGTCTGTGGACCCCGGACGAAACGCAGGCTTGCCAGCTGGGACAGCGGAATCTGGGGGCCTTGGGTGGTCGGAATAAGGATTCGCTTCAGCCGCTCGATGTTGTCGCGCGTTTCCCGTGCATAGCGTACGCGCACTGGATAACGCTCGCGGCCTTCGACCGTCGTGGTCAGCCGCTTGCCACCGATACCGACCTCGATGACCTCCTGCACGATGCTGATGTGCAAGCCATGGCGGGCCAGGGCCTCGCGATCCAGCTCGATCTCGATGTACGGCTTGCCGACGATGCGGTCGGCTTGAACCGCATCGCGCGCGACTCCCGGAGCGTTGCGCAGATGGCGTTCCAGTTCGAGTCCGAAGGCATCGATCGTCGCCAGGTCCGGGCCCTTGATCTTGATGCCCATGGGAGCTCGCAGACCGCTCTGCAGCATCACGATGCGGCCTTCGATCGGGTGGAGCTTGGGGGCGGAGGTCGTCCCCGGGAGATTCGCGGCGGCGAGCACCTCGTTCCAGATGTCATCGGGTGTCTCGATGTGGTCGCGCCAGAGCCGCACCGCAGCGCCGTTCTCGTCCTCACCGTATTCGCTCGTGTAGCGAACGATGGTCTCGATCATTCCGATCGGTGCGGGATCGAGGGCGGACTCGACGCGACCGATCTTGCCGACGACCGACTCGACCTCGGGGATCGCAGCGATGGCCTTGTCCTGCTCGCTCAGGACTTCGAAGGCCTCGCCGATCGAGCCGTGGGGCATGATCGAGGGCATGAAGAGAAACGAGCCTTCATCGAACTCCGGGAGGAACTCACTCCCCAACCCGGGGAAGATCTGGGAGGCCTTCGACCACAGCAACGTGTTACCGAGCACCGGGCGCACGGGGGCTCCGATGCGCTCGAAACCGAACCAGGCGAAGGCTCCCGTGAGACACAAGAGGCCAGGTAAGGCGAGGGCCCAGAGCTTGCGTTCCAAGGCGAAGCCGAGCACGGAAGGGTAGGCCCAGCGGAACAGGAGGAAGACGGCGATGACCGTGCCGCACACCGCTGCCACGAAGCCCAGGTTCTCAGCGAATTCCGTGGTGGGCCCAAGGGGCATCCAGCTTCGGCTCAGCACCACCAGCACGAGCGCGCCGAAGGCCAGGTGCAAGAGCGTGCTCGCGCTTCCGCGAACGAGCGTACTGAACCGGGGCGCGAAGAAGATGAAGAGTCCCCAGCCGATCAAGGCGATGCCGATGGGGGGTGCGAAGAACAGGCAGAATATCCCTCCGGCGCCCGCCAGGGCTGCGTGCAGGCCGCGTCGCCAACCACGTCCGCCCTCGCGCTTCTTGCCGAAGAGCAGGACGCAGGCCGGGGGCAGCAAGGTCAAGGCCAGGACGAGTGCGGAGAAGAGCGCGAAGGTCTTCGTGTAGGCCAGCGGTTTGAACAACTTGCCTTCCGCCGCCGTCAGCGAGAAGACCGGCAGGAACGAGAGGATCGTCGTGGCGACCGAGGTGATGATGGCGCCGCCGACCTCGACCGTCGCGCTGCGCACGACCTCGGTCTTCGACTCTTCCGGACTGGCGTCCTGCAAGCGGCGCAGGATGTTCTCGGTGATCACGATGCCCATGTCGACCATGGTCCCGATCGCGATCGCGATGCCGGCCAAGGCCACGATGTTGGCCTCGACCTTCGCGAACTTCATCAAACAGAAGGTCGCGCCGACGGAGAGCGGCAAGAGCAACCCGATCAGGAGCGAGCTCGGCAGGTGTAGAACCATCACCAGGATGACGAGAGCGGTGACGAGAATCTCCGCAATCAGGGCATCCTCGAGTGTCTGTAAGGTCTCGCCGATCAGCTGTGTGCGGTCGTAGAAGGGCACGACGCTGACCTGCGAGAGGTCGACCCATGCGGGCCAGGCCTGCTTGGGGTGGGAGCGCAACCAGCTGACCCAGGCGTCCTCGATCGATAAGCCCTCACGGTTCGCAAGCTCGACGATTCCCTTTTCCGCGGCAAAGGTCTCCACGGTGCGACCCCAGGCGACATCGGTATCGAAGACAGCACGCGCGGGCATGCCCGGTTGGATCGTGTCGATCTTGGCCTTGAGATTCTGAATCGCCTCCAGCGGATTGGAGCCGAAGCGCACCACCGCGACGCCGCCGACGGCTTCCGCACCGGCCTTGTCGAGCGCACCGCGTCGTAGGGCCGGCCCGAGGGCGACGTGGGCCACGTCCTTGACGTAGATAGGCACGTTGTCCACGACGTGCACGACCGTCCGCTCGAGGTCGGTCAGGCTCGAGAGGAACCCGCGCGCCCGGATCAGGTATTCGACCCGGTTGATCTCCACGCTACGCGCACCTACGTCCAGGTTCGAATGGCGTACCGCATTCACGATATCGGTCAACGTGACTCCGTAGGCACGCATCGCGTCGGGATCGACGTCGATCTGGTATTCCTGGACGTAGCCCCCGATCGAGGCGACTTCGCTGATGCCCTCAGCCGCGGCGAGGGAATAGCGCACGGTCCAATCTTGCACACTGCGTAGCTCGTGCAGGTCCCATCCGCCAATGACCTCGCCCTCGGGATTGAGACCTTCGAGGGTGTACCAGAAGACCTGCCCCAGCCCCGTCGCATCGGGACCGAGGGAGGGCTTCACACCGACCGGCAGGGTCCCGCCCGGAAGGCTCGAGAGCTTTTCGAGGATCCGACTACGCGACCAGTAGAATTCGACGTCCTCCTCGAAGAGCACGTACACGGAGGCGAAGCCGAACATCGAGAAGCTGCGCACCGTGCGCACGCCCGGGACACCCAGGAGTGCCACCGCCAGCGGATAGGTGATTTGGTCCTCGACGTCCTGGGGTGATCGTCCCGGCCACTCGACGTATACGATCTGCTGGTTCTCGCCCAGGTTGGGCAGGGCATCGACGGCGACGGGGTCGCGCTCGAGAAAAGCCCAGCGGCCGAGCTCCCACGGAAACGGTGCGACCCGCAGGCTCCAGCCGACCAGGAGGAGCGTGAACAGCAAGACGAGGAGTCGCTGCTCGAGGGCGAAGCGCACCCAGCGGTCAAGGAATCCGGAGCGCTGGTAGCCCTGGCCTTCGAGTTCCTCGGAACGGAGCGTCGGGGGCTCGTCTCTCACTGGCCACCCTCGGCTTCATGGTCCATTTCACGATCCATCTGGGACTCGGGCGGGGGCTCGGGCATGGCATCTCTCGGCGGGGGTGACATCATGCTGCGCTTGGCCTGGATCTGGAGCGTGCTGTCGAGCTTGAAGCTGCCCTGGGTCACGACCCGCTCGCCGACATCGACACCGTCGACGATGATGTAGTAGTCCCCGGCGCGTGGTCCGAGGAGTACCTCACGTCCTTCGTAGGTGAATCCGTCCTCGGTCTCCTGTTCGACATAGACGACCGCGCGTTTGCCCGTGATCAGGACCGAGGTGACGGGGATGACGAGGGGTTTTTCGTCGTGGGCCACGACGAGCCCGCGGGATTCCGTGGTAACGAGATCCATCTCGCACAGGTTGCAGATGTCTTTTTCGGCCCGGACGACTTCCGGATGCATAGGGCATATCCACTTGCCCGCCAGACCTTTTTCCATCACCTGGCCGTGCCCGGCAACCGACGCCAGCACTATGGCCTTGACGAACATGTCGGGCTTCAAGCGTCCGTCGGTGTTGTCGACGTTGACCCGCACCTTCACCGTTCGTGTGCGCGCGTCTAGCACGGGAGCGATGAAGGCGATCGTTCCGTGGAACGATTCGCCGGGGTAGGCCTCCGTCGTGAACACGACGCTCTGACCGTAGCGCAACCAGGGCAGGTCGCTCTCGTACGCATCCAGCTTGACCCATAGATGGGAGAGGTCCGCGATCGTGTAGATCGGCGTGCCTTCCTCCACGTAGGCTCCTTGCTTCAGGTACTTGGCGACGACCACACCGCCGATGGGGGCGTTGATCGTCATGCGATCCGAGGGCACGCCACGCTCCTCGATCTCGGCGATTTGCGCATCCCCGAGGCCCCACTGACGCAGACGCTCACGCGTCGCGTCCAGCACGTTCGAACGATCGCCCGGCCGTAATGCGGATCGTGCTTGCAGGAGTTCTGTCTGGGTGGCATAGAGCTTGGGGCTGAAGATTTGCACCATGTGATCGCCCTTGGCGACCTGGACGCCGGTGAAGTCGACGAAGAGTCGCTCGAGGCGGCCGTGGACCCAGGCCGTGATCGTTGTCTGGCGGGTCTCGTCCAGCTCGAGCTTGCCGACCATGCGGACTGGAACCTCGACGTACTTCAAGCGCGCTTCCGTCGTGCGGATCCGTGCTCGCTGGCGGGCGCTCTGCGAGAGTCTGACCGTGGGCACTTCTTCTTCCACGGAGCTCATCCGAGGATTCGCCTGGATCAAGTCCATCCCACAGATGGGACACTCTCCAGGGCCCGAGCGCTGCACCTGGGAGTGCATGGAACACGTCCACAATTCGTCCTGCGCACTCGCGGGGGAAGGAGCGCCTTGATCCTGCTCGGATAGGGGCAGCGGGTCGAAGGCGGGGCGCAGAAACCAACCGCAAAGGAAGCAAAACACCGACAGCAGGGCGATCTGGATTCTCTTCCAGCTCATCGTTGGCCTCCTTCACCCGTGAAGGTTGTGGGCGTGTGGGCCTCTGGAGCGATTTCGGCATTGCGTCCCAGAAGCTCGTTCAATCGCGCGGCGGACTTGGCCTGGTTCGTCCGTGCGCGTGCCAGGCTCAGTTCGTATTGGAGTCGCGAGCGCTCCGCATCCACCCACTCGAGAAAGCTCGCCCGACCGCTGCGATAGGATGTTTCGGTCGCTTCCAGGAGCTGTTCGGCCTGGGGCACCAACGACTCCGCGTAGAGTACGATCGAGCGTTGGGCTTCCCGCCACGTGTAACGCTCCTTCTCGAGTTCCGCGGACAGTGCATCTACCCGTGCTTCGAGCCGCGATGTGGCCGAGCGCAGGCGTGCCCTGGCCTCGCGTTTCAGAGCGGAGTATCGCTCGGAGCGCAGGGGTACGTTGAACGAGAGCGAGGCGAAGATCGGGTCCTCGCCGGCATTGGGCGTCAAGGGGTCGAGCGCGTCGCCGGTGCGGATGTACTCGAGGCCGACGTTGAAGTCCGGACGGGCGGCCACGTTCGCCACCGAGGTCTGGGCCTCGGCGGTCTCGCGCCGTGAGCGCAGAAGGCGAAGCGTCGTGTTCCCCCGTTCCAGTTCGGCGAAGAGCGTGGGGTCCTGTTTTGATCCGGACTGCGGGAGTTCGCTCGGTGGGAGCGTTTGTGGTCGCGGTAGTGGAGCATCGCTCGAGCGGGCCAAAAGCGCGTTCATCTCGGCGCGCAGTGGGCGCGAGCGATCGACGACGCCCTCGAGCAGGCTCCGTGTTTGGGCCAACTCGATGTTCGTGCGGGTCAGATCGGAATAGGAAGCCTCCCCGACCGCGTAGCGCGAACGAACGATCTCCCCCAGGCGTTCGATCAGGCCCCGGTTCTCCGTCAGGATGTCCTTCGCTCGTTCGAGGTAGTAGAGCTCGCACCAGACCTCTTGCACCTGAAACACGAGGGCGGAACGCAGCTCGGAGTACTTTGCTCGTTCCGTGTCCGCGGAGGCCAGGGCGGCCCGTTCCCTCCGCGCGCGTTTGCCCCAGCCGGGCAAGGCCTGCTGTAGTCCTACGGCCCATTCCTGTGGGCCGGTACGCGTCTCGATTTCGTCGAAGAACCAGCGCACTGACAGTTTCGGGTCGTCGAAGCTGCCTGCCAGTGTCGCGCGTTCCGTTTCGGCGACTTCGCTCTGGTACTGGGCCGCGAGTCCGGGATGTGCGAGCAGCGCGCGTTCGATCAGCTCATCCAGCGTGGACGTGCCGCCGACCTCGTTCCCGTTGCGTGGGGTCTGTGCTGACGTGAAGGGCGGCAGTTCAGTGGGCAGGGATTGTGTCAGCTCGGAATGCAACCAGGTCGCGCGAACCGGCGTCGAGGGGCTTTCCGAAGTACGACAGCCGAAGGCGCTCGCGAGGCTGATGGCGATGCCGAGCCGCCCGGAAAGCCCGGGTACTACGGACCTCCAGCGGGGTCTCTTGTCTTGCATGGAATCTCTCGGTTGTGATGCGCATCCACCGCGGAACGCGGCGGACGAAGGGAAGCACGAGGGCTTTCCTAGTTGCGCAGCACCGAGAGCAAGGCCAGTCGACCGCGGACGCCGTTCTTCACGGCCGGCAGGTATGGGTCTCGATTCCAGGCGGGAGCGATACTGTGGCTGACGTTGGCCACGGGCGACAAGCGAGATAGGGCCGAGAACAGCCGCGGGTCGATGCGCGGTGTCGACGTGCCGGGGCTCATCACCGGTGCCGCGGGATCGTCGTGTGTCGGAAGGCACAGACACGTTTGCTCCGACGTGCGCGTGGGCAGAGGCTCTTGCGTCGAACAGCAGCTCGAGCTCGGCGTCGGCTGCGACGGGAGCGACAGCGGCTCGAGCACGCAGCAACACGGCTCGAGCTGCGCAGCACCCACCCAGGCCGCCAGGGGCGCGGTCAAGCTGGTGAGAACCACCAGGAGGATGGGGAGTAGGGAGCGAAGACGAAGCATCGGGGATCTTGCGGCCCGATAAACATCGGACAGAGGGCCCTGAAGAGTCAACCTCTGTTTTTCAGGGCGAGCCCGGAGCGTACCCCAAACGGTGAATAAGATGTTCCTAGCTGAAGTCGATTTCGCCGCCCGGGAGCAGGTAGACAATGAGCATCTTGCCTCCCTCGACCGTGGGGACGTGGCGCGAGTTCGGCCCGTACACGACCCACCCGGGCGGGTGACCATCGAAGGTGGGGGAGCCCTCCAGGGCCAGGCAGAAATCGATCTCACCTTTGGGATGACGGTGCTCGGGCCCTGCACCGTCCATGGCCACCACATCGATGGAGAAGTCCGCTGTTTCGGAAGAGGCCTTTGCCACGCGGCCCCATTTCACGGGCATTTCGCCTCGTTCCGCGATGCGCCCCTCCTCGAGCAGCGCCAGGAGCTGCTCACGAAGCCTGGCGGCGGATTCACCCGTGGGCTCCAGTTTCTCTGCCAGGGTTTTCTCGGCAGCGGCGGGGTCGCCCAGGTCCAGATTCCGAGCGGCTTCGATCAGGGGTTGAAAGGTCTCCAACATGGCTTTTGGGGGGTGTGTTCGGATTTCCGACAGGCGCGTATGGGTAGCGGAACATCAATCACCCGGGAATGACACCTTCCTTTTGAGGAGTCGATGGGGTTGAAAACCTATACTTTTCCAAGTCGGGTGGACGTGGCTCACCCGAATCCCCCAGCTACACCGCGGATTTGGGATGGTCCACCGGCTCCCCGGGTTCCTTCATTCGCTACACCCCCCGCAGTGAGCTTCCGGCTCAACGATATCCAGATTGGAGTCTAGATCCCATGACTACGGAATTGGCGCTCACCGACGCAGCCCACCCTTCTCAAGCTGCGCTCGAGACGGATTTTGGTGAAGAGTATCTGTCCATCCAGTCGCTGTTTCACTTCTGTTTCGTGCCCGGCGGCCGCCTCAGTTTGTTGAAAGAACTCACTCCCGAAGAGGAGTGGGGCCAGAACAATTTCGTGCTGTTGAAATACCTCGCGGTGCACATTCGCATCGGCATCGAGCAAGGTCGCTACGTTTGGAATGGCGATCAAATCGTCATGACCGCGGGTCATCTCACTACCGCCAAGGGCATCCCGATCTATCTCGGGCTCGTGAAGAACTCGACCCCCGACGAGAACCCCTGGGTCATGAACTGGGTCGGAGAGCGCCCTAGTTGTGCCGAGCTGCCCGAGCCGCCCAATCTGGGCGAATGGGCGGCCCTCGATCCGACGGCGGAGATCGTAGTTGCCTGCGACCTCGCCTCCGAGGAACGTCGCTTCCACCTGCCCGGCATGGGCAATGCCTCTGCCATCGCGCAAAGCTCCGCCGTCGCGGGTGCGATTCACTGGGCCTTGCATCGCGACCTCGCCGTGCGCCAGATCCACGGTGGCGGCCGTGGGTACTTCGTGCCGCTGTGGCTTTCCAGTCGGGACGACTTGACGGTGGCGCCGGATCTCGTCGCCCCGCTCCTGATTCAAAGCGGCCGGGTCGTCGTGCGGACACTCCTGGAGGCCCACGTCGCCTATTCGCCCGCGCGTGCGGTCGTGGATCGTTGGGAACAACTTCCCGCCTGGCTCCTCGACGCCTGGGATGCTGCAACCGAGAACATGGCGGCTCAGGCTGATGCTGATGCTGATGCTGATGCTGATGCCGATGCCGATGCTGAGACGGAAGACGAAGAGGAAGCGGAATAAGACTCTCGCCCGGGCCGCTCTTGATCCAGGGCGGCCGTCGAGAGGAGGGTGCGATGCGTAGCCGTTGGAAGAGCGCTGCCATCGCCCTGGGCCTGTTCGTTTTCGTTCTCTTCGCCTACACGCCGCTGCTTCGCACAGGCCTTCTGGCGCGCGATGCTGAGGTGCTCGATCGCGCCGGGGCCGGATCCGTTCCGTCCCCGGCACTCGATACGGGCGTTGCCCCCGCACATCGACACCCCCTGGAGTCGTATTCGCTGCAGCTTTCCCGGGCGCTCTTCGGTCAGGTCCAGCCCGGGCTCGGCTGGGAAGGCGGTGCCTTTCTTCTGCGCCTCGAGAACCTGGCGCTGCTCTTGCTCGGTGCCTTTGGGCTCGGGATGTTGACGCAGCGCTTGCTTCTACCCTGGTGCGGTCACGATCAGGCCCGGGCGGCGGCGCGCGCGGCGGGGGCCATCTTCGCTCTGCACCCCCTGGCGACCTCCGCGGTCGCGACCCTCGATGCGCGCGGGGATCTGATCGGGTTGGCCCTCGGTCTGGTGGCCTCGGCCTTCTTCCTGAAGGGTCGTCAAGACCGGCGCCTGGGCTGGACCATCGCGAGTTTTCTTCTGTGCGCCCTCGGCAGCTTTGCCTCGGACATCGCCATCGTGCTGCCGCTGTTCTTCGCGGCCTTCGAGTTCGTTTCATCGCACCGCTATCGCCCGTTCGCGAGACGCTTCCGGACATCCCTCACGACGCTCGTCGTTTTCGGCGTGGCGGCCTTCGCGCAGTCCGCCTTTCGGAGTGCCGGTGCAGGGGACGGAGGGACGCTCCTTTTGCGGGAGGGGATATTCGCCAACCTGGCTTCGCTCGATGGCTGGGGTGAGCAACTCGGCATCGCTGCGGAGAAGCTCGGTCTGCTCGTCCTGCCGGCCAATGTCGGGGCGCTGGGAATCGCCGGGCCGATCCTGGCCGGCGGTATCTTCCTCATGGCCATGCAACCGGCGCTCGTTGCAGCGCGTAGCGCCCCGCGTTTGTGGGGTTGGCTCCTCGTCTTATGGTTCCTGGCGCTCTTCGCGGCCGAGCTGGTTCACGCCCACGTGCGTGTCGGTGGTCAGGACATCGCGCTGGCCCATGTCATGTTGCCCTCGTCGGCCGTGATGGCGGCGGGGCTCGGGATCGCGTCGACGGCACTCTCGGGGCCACGCCGTCCGTATGTCGCCTGGTCGGTGTTCTTGATTTATGCGGTGCTCTCCTTCGGCAATGCCCAACCCTGGCAGCACGCCTCCCACGAAGTCGCGGGCCTGCGCGGGGATCTGCTCGAGGCCCAACGAGCGAACGGGCACATCGAGCGTGCCTTGATCATCGATCCCCCTGAAGCCGTGGACGGAGTCGAGCCCGTAGGGCGCTCGCTCGGATATCTCCTGCCGGAGACGGCGGGTGGGCGAACGGAGGTGCGCGGGATTCGTCGCGAGGCTTTCCGGCTGCTGATGCGCCAACCCGAATTCGATCTCTGGCGCGGTGAGACGTTGATGGTGCTCGTTCCCTCTTCGGAGTTTCTGGACTCGGAGAAAGACTCGGAGAAAGAAGCGGAGCGGGGCTACGTTCCCTTCGATCTGCGCCGATCGGGTCCATCCCAGGATCCTCGGGCCTGGCGCGGGCGACGCTCACCTCGTCTGGATCTGGCGACCGAGAGCGAGCTCCTCCTGGAAGCCCGGGCCCAACCGGATGTCGATCCGGCGACCCACGGACCGCTCAGCTGGAGTACGCCGTTCGTCTCGGATCTGCCCACGTCGCTGGATCCGGTCTGGGTGCGCACGCCAGCGGGGTTGTCGGCCTTCTACGACCTGGAGGACTCCTTCGCCTGGCTCTTTGGCGGCGAGGTGCGTGTGCTGCTCTTCAACGAGAGCCAGGCCCTGACGGACAATCAGATCCACGCCAACGTGCCTGAGTTCGAATGGCACGCTTCCGCTTCGGTGGGGCCCCAGGTCCTTGGGCGGGACTGGATCTTCGACGCTCCCGATGTGAAAGCACTGCAGCCCCTCGCGGGAGCTGCCACGTTTCGGCTCGTGCTACTGGACCTGAAGAGCTGGGAGTGTGAGAGCTACCTCATGGAGCGCGAGTCGACGCCCGAGGGCGAGGCGTTACACGCCCGGCGTGCAGCGGACTTCGTGCGTCGCATCGGGCGCAGGGGGGGAGGTCCGCTCGTCTGGTCGTTCAGTTATGAAATCGGCGGCGTGCCCCTGCGTCGGATGAGCGGCCGTTTGGATTCGTAGCCAGCGGCTCGGCTAGGTTGCGCTGAACGCATCCAGTACCTGGAGCACGCGCGCATCGATTCCACGATGCCCACCCGCGTGCTCTTCGTGCGTGCAGGGTACGTCGAGCTCGGCGAGTTTGCGAACCAGCCTGCGCGCGCCCCATTGCAGGTGAAATTCGTCACGCAGGCCGCACTCCACGTGGAGTCGTTTCAAGGCCCGTAGATCAGCGGCGTGCTCGGCGCAGGCGACGAGCGGGTCGAAGGCCAACCAGCGCTGCCAGGTATCCTCGATCAACTCTCCGGTTTCGAGCTCGAAGGGCAGGTCGAACCCGAGGGGGCTTTCTGGGTTCGGTGAGTAGCAGGCCGCCATGGCCAGCGTATTGATCAGCGCATGGCCGTCCCCCGAGAGATCCGGCTTCTCGTAGAAGGCCTCGAGGAAGGCTCCGGGATCGGAATCAAAGGCGAGGAGTCCGCGCAGGCAACTCAGGAACTCCGCCGGGAAGAGCGCGTCGAAGCCACAGTCACCGCTGATCGAGGCGCAGGCCTGGAACACGCCCGGATGGCGCATCGAGAGGTGCAGGGCGCCGAAGCCCCCCGACGACTTGCCCAGGACACCGTAGACCTCGCGCCCCAGGTGTTCCTGGGCCAGGGGGACCAGCTCTTGGATCACGTGGCTCTCGTAGGGTCCGACGGCGGTCGAATCCACGTACTGGCTGCCGCCCAGCTTCGTGAAGCAATCTGGCAACACGAGAATGGCGCTGCGATATGCGTTCCGCGCCATGCCCCGGTCCCATTCCGCGACGAGGCCACGGCGCCAGGGATGGGTCTCTAGGGTGCCGTGGGGGCGCGAGGTGAAGGCGGGCAGCACGAAATGTACCGGCGTCGACGTCGTCGCATCCGGCGGGATGTAGCAGATCAGCTCGCGGGTGTGCGGATCTCCCAGCGCGTTTCCGCGCAAGAGCTCGCTCTCGAACGCGAGGATCTCGACCGAGCCCGCGTAGACGTGCGCAAGGTGGCGCTCGACGCCCAGGATCTTTGTGCCCATTTGCGTTCGCCTGGGCTACGAGTCGCTGGCCGATTCACCGTGGCGCTTGCGCCCCGGCAACTCGAATTCCGCGCGGAGGCTGTTGAAGCCTTGCTTGATGCGTGAGTAGATCGTCTCGCAGCGTTTGTCGTAGTGCGCGAAGGCCGACTTCATGCCATTGATCGAGAGTGTCTCGAGATCGTCCAGCGAGCAACCGAAGGCATCGACGGCGACCATGTACTCGTCGGTCAGGCTTGTGCGACTCATCAAGCGGTTGTCCGTGTTGAGCGTCAGCCGGAAGCCCAGGTCGTGGAAGATCGGGAAGGGGTGCTCCTTCAAGCTTGGCGTCGCGCCGGTGTGCACGTTCGACAGCAGGCAGATCTCGAGCGGAATGCGATGATCCAGGACGTACTGTGCCAGGGAGCCGACCTTGACGACCTTACCCTCGTAGATGACGAGATCTTCCACCAGGCGCGTTCCGTGCCCAATGCGGTGGGCGCCGCAGTATTGCAGCGCTTGCCAGATACTCTCGGGGCCGAAGCTTTCGCCGGCGTGGACCGTGATGGCGAAGTTCATGCGCAGCGCCAGCTGAAAGGCCCGCACGTGTTCCTTCGCCGGGTGGCCGGCCTCTTCGCCGGCGAGATCGAAGCCGACGCAGCCCTGTTCCTTGTAGGACAGGGCCAGCTCGACCAGTTTCGAAGACAGTTCGGGACTCTCGTTGCGCATGGCGCAGACGATCAGGCCGTAGCCTACGTCGAAGTCGGCGGAACCGCGGCGCAGGCCGCGCAGCACTGCGACCATGACGGCATCGAGTCCCAGCCCTTTCGCCGTGTGAAAGTGGGGTGCGAAGCGCACCTCGGCGTACACCACGTGGTCCGCCGCCATGTCCTCGAGGAACTCGTACGCCACGCGCTCGAGTGCCTTCTGTGTCTGCATGACGGCGATCGTGTGGCGAAAGCCCTCCAGGTAGAGCCCGAGGCTCTTTCTGTTGGCGCCCTGGAAGAACCAGTCGCCCAGTTCCCGTGGATCGCTCGTCGGCAAGTCCGCGTAGTTGCACTCGCGGGCCAGCTCGATGACGGTGGCGGGGCGCAGACCACCATCGAGGTGTTCGTGCAGGAGGGTCTTCGGAAGTCTGTGTACGAGCTCGCGGGAGGGGCGCTTTAGCTGGTCTACCATCGCAAGAATCTATCCCGTGAGGGGGCGATTCCAAGGCTGCCGGGTAAGCTTCGCGCCCACAGCCCCAAAAACCGGGGCTGAAATGAACCTCCGAGGCCAACCCTTGAGCGATCCCATCCGACTGCGCTTCGCGCCCTCCCCGACCGGCAATCTCCACATCGGGGGGGCCCGCACCGCCCTTTTCAACTGGGCCTACGCCCGCCGCCACGGCGGGGTCTTTCTGCTTCGCATCGAGGATACCGACCGCGAGCGCTCCACCGATGCCTACGAGCGGGCCATCCTCGAGGGCCTGCGCTGGCTCGGGGTCGATTGGGACGAGGGGCCGGATGTGGGCGGACCCCACGGACCGTATCGCCAGACGGAACGCTATGACGGCTACCGTACGACCGCGGAGACCCTCCGCGAGGAGGGTTGGGCCTATCGTTGTTTCTGTTCACCGGAGCGTCTCAGTTCGCTGCGCGAGGAGCAGCTCCAGGGCAGCGGGCATCTGGGCTACGACGGGCACTGCCGCGAACTCTCCGTCGAGGAGTGCGAAAAGCGCGTAGCGGCCGGCGAGAAGCCGGTCCTGCGCTTCAAGGTGCCGACGGGGGAGACGCGCTTCCCCGATATGATTTCCGGCGAGATCACCTTTCAGAACAAGGAGGTCGACGACTGGGTCATGGTGCGCGCCAACGGCGACCCCACCTACAACTTCGTCGTCGTCTGCGACGATCGTGACATGCGCATCACGCACGTCCTGCGTGGCGAAGAGCACCTGACGAACACGCCCAAGCAGGTGCTCCTGTATCGAGCCCTGGGGTTGGAACCGCCCCTGTTCGCCCATGTGCCCCTGATGCTCGGCAAGGACAAGAAGAAGCTTTCGAAGCGTACCGGCGACACAGCCCTGCAGGACTATCAGAAGAAGGGCTACCCTGCCGATGCCGTGTGCAATTTCCTCGCCCTGCAGAGCTGGGCCTTGGACGACAAGACCACGGTCTTTTCACGCGATCAACTCGTTGCGAATTTCGACCCCAAGGACATCCGCAAAGGCGGTTCGATCTTCGATCCCGACAAGTTTCTCTGGATCGCGGGGGAGTACATTCGCGCGGACTCGATCGACGACCTGGCGAAGAGCTGCACGCCTCATGTCATCGAAGCCGGCCTGGCGACGGCAGAGGAACTGGACGCTCGCAAGGACTGGTACCGACGGGCCCTTCGGATGGAGCAGGAGCGCATCAAGCTCTACTCGGAAATGCCGGGCCGTCTGGCGTACCTCTTCGCGTCCGACGAAGACGTGCCTTACGAGGACAAGGCGTTGAAGAACGCCAAGAAGCACGCCGAATTCGCGACCATCCTCGCTGATTACCTCGAGTGGGTTCGTCCCCGGCTCGAGGAGGGATTCGACACCGAAGCCCTGGGCACGGACACGAAGGCCTGGATCAGCGAGCGCGGCTTCAAGATCCCGGTTCTGTTCCAACCCCTACGTTGCGCCTTGAGCGGAGCAGCGGGCGGTGCGGATCTTTTTCAGATGATGGCGCTGCTCGGAAGAGAGAAGGTGGGCAAGCGCATCGAGCACGGCATCCAGCGCATGGGCTGACCCGGGCCGAAGGCCAAAGGGCCCGCTTTCTAAAGCACAGAGCGTTTTCTTCCGATGCAGAAGCGGGATGGAACACCCCGAGGAACCTGACGCACCCCAAAGAGAAGAGACGATCGCATGCGCGGAGGCTCGCCGCTTGCTCGCCATCTTCTGTCGAGGACGGCTCGAGCCGGAGGAGGAGCGCCTCTTTCGCGTGCACCTACCGGTGTGTTCGGACTGCCGCCAGGGCTATCGCGAGACTCTCAACGGTCTTGCACAGCTCGGAAAGGCGAAGCGCGCTGAGCGTCGAGATAAGCGTCGCGCGGAACACAGGCGTATGGCCATCCGTGCAGCGACGTTCAAGCCAGGCCGTCGTTTTGGGTTGCGCCTGGCTCTGGTGCCGGCGTTTCTGATCTGTTCCATTCTCTGGTTGGATCCATTCACGCCGCGCACGGGACTCGAGCTCCTCGTCACCTCTGGAGAGGTTCGCATTGGAGAGCGTCACTTCGACCCGACGAGTGGCGAGCGCCTCCCGCTTGCCCGTGGAAACTGGTGCGAGATCCTGCCCGAAAGCGGAGCCACGCTGGTGGGCCCGGAAGTCAAGCTGCACGCCGAGGCAGAGACCTACTTCCTCGTCGAGGAATCCGAGCCCATTCGCCTACGCCTTCGAACCGGGGCCATCGAGTTGCGTGGGCATGGTCTCGTGACCTCGAGTTGGGGCGTGCTCGACTGCGTCGATGCGCATGTGCGTCTGAGAATACGGGACGGTCGTCTCGAGTTGGCGTGCATCGATGGGGAGGCGGCCTGGACCTCGCCTTCAGGCCACCTCCTGCTCCACGCCGGGGAGGCGATTGGTTCGGACGACTTGATCGGCGCCGCGAACCTGTAAGATCAGTCTCAATGCAAGGCTCCCTGGCGCTTCACAAGGGCTCGGTGTTCGTGGGTCGGTACGAGAAGACGGCCCACGTCACGGTCCACAGTCTTGACGGGCATCCGCTCGCGGGGGGCTTTTCGTTTCGCGATGAAGCGGTGGGCCGTTCGAGCGTCAGTGGACTGTCCGTCGATGACGACCGCCGCATCTGGGTCGCGGATGCTCCCGCGGCGCGCGTGCGGACCTTCACGCTCTTCGGGGCCGAAGTCGGCGAGTTCTGTGATTCCGAAGGCGAACGCGCGTCTCCCCGGGATCTCCTCGGTCAGCTCGGTGTCCCCGTGGATGTTTGCGCGGATGGAGACGCGGACGAGGAACGTGTACTGGTCGCGAGTGCAGGCCGCCGCCGGTACGCGCTTTCGCTCTACGATGTCACCGGGCGGTTGCAACGCTCGTTGCGTCCCGTAGGCGACCCCGACGCTCTGTTCCATGGCATCGAGGGCATCGCCTTGCTGGGCAAGTATGCCTATGCAGCAGAGAGCGCTGCGCGCCAGGTGCAAGTGTTCCGCGACGCCGAGTTCCACTTCGCGTTTTCGGTTCCCTCGCGCAAGGGACCGTTTGAGCCGACGGCCGTGGCACCTCTGGAAGATGGACGCATGCTGGTCACAGTGCGCGGGCGCGCTTCGGCGTTGTTGCTCGTCGATGGAGCCGGCCGCTTGCTCGAGACGCTTGCATGTTCGGGAAGCGCCGAGGGAGAGCTAGAGAATCCGAGTGATGTCGTCGTCGAGGAGCATGGAGCAGATCGGGAAACGCGCCTGGCGGTCATCGATCGGGATGGCAATCGCGTGCAGGTCTTCAACCTGGAGGGGCGTTGCTATGGAGCGTTTCTCGAAGGCGGTGCGGCTTCGGCGGGATCACATTGAACTGCGAAGAGCCGCTTCGAGAGACGTCTCCGGAGTGCCCTTAAAGAAAAGGGGGCCGGTGATCCTTGCCAAACCACCGGCCCGAGGGAGAGAGGAGAATCTGCCAGGCTTCCCGGGTGAAAGAGCTGCTCGCATTGCCCAATCACCTCCCAACAGATGCTCGTGGAAGGACCTAAGCCCTTCCACTGGCCATCATAGGGGAGGTGTGTCTTCTGACCAGGGTTTCAGTGTTTTTTCCTCTGTTTGCTAGCGGTCCAGGCGTAAATCTAGGAAACGGACACCAAAGGGGTTCTACGCCGCCGATTGGTGGCAGCAATATGTTCCAGATGAGCGAGCCTTCCTTCTTCAAAGTGCCCGGCTTGATGGCGAGCGATACCGATTCTCTTTCGTGGCGCGACACGGCGGCAGAGGGTGTGTCTTGGATCCTCATGGCTGCGGATGCTCGTCCGGCAATCGAACATTCCGTTGCCGGAAACGATGAAGATCTCGAGGGCAAGCGCGCTCTCGATCGACAGCGCAATGGAGCCGCGGTCTTGATCCGCATGGCACCCGGGCGCGGCTATCCAGCCCATCGTCATCTCGGGGCGGAGGATGTGCTCGTCCTTCAAGGGGGATACACGGACGAATGGGGCGAGCACGTGCGGGGGGATTTTATTCGCTATCCCCCGGGTTCGGAGCATGCTCCGCGAGCCCTTGGAGATCCGGATGCGCCCGTGGATGAAGCGAACCTCGCTTGCGTCCTCTTTTCGAGCATTGCGGGTGGGATCGAACTCCTGAACGCTCCAGGATCCCCTGCATAGCCGGGCCTCGGTATACTGCGCAGCATGACCACCGCGGCACTGGATTCCCTGGTCGAGGCTCTACGGAACGAGTTCCGTAACGAAGCCCGAGGTTCACACATCGCCGAGCTCCTGTCGAACTACGTTCGCACCGAGACCGATTGGGGCGCTTTCGCCTTTTTCGACGAGGCCATGTACACCCGCAACCTGGTTGCTCGCGAGGACCGCTTCGAGCTGCTCCTGCTTTGCTGGAGCGCGGGTCAAGAGAGCCCGATTCACAACCACGAAGGCCAGGACTGCTGGATGGGTGTCATCGAAGGGCGCATCGAAGAGGTGCGCTACTGCAAGGTCGATGACGTCAAGCCGGGACCGATCGAAGCCAAGAGTTCACAGATATTCACCCAGGGTGATGTGGCTTTCATTCGCGACGACATCGGTCTGCACCTCGTTCGTTCCGCATCGGCGTCCGAACCGGCCATTTCGCTCCATCTCTACGCGGCGCCCTACGATCAGTGCAACGTCTACTGTCCCGAGACGGGCAAGATCACGCGCAAGGATCTCAGCAACTACTCGGTGCGCGGTCGTCTCCTGGCGGCCCGCTCCGGCACCTGACAGGGGGTCGGCAGCCGCACTGCCGGTGGGAGAACAAATGCGATCGACACGACGAGAGCTACTATACGGCGCTGCGGGTGCCACTGGCGTGGGGCTCTTGCCCGCAACGCCGCTGCGCGAGGATCGCGAGTCCGGCCTGGTGACCGGCAAGCCGAAAGCGCTCACCTACACCGAACTCTCCGGCTTTCTATCGAAGGAGCAGGTCGCCTGGCATCACGATTCGCACTACGGCGGTGCGTTGAAGAAGTTCACGCAGCTAGACGCCGCTGTGGCTGCCAACCACCGATCACGCATCGCCAAGGCGAACAGCGTGATCCTGCACGAGCTCTACTTCGATAACATGACGGCCGACGACTCCGACCCGACGAGTGCCGCGAAGAAAGCGATCGCGGATCGCTTCGGGTCGTTAGATCGCTGGATCGATGACTTCCGTGCAGCCGCAATGTCGTCCCGCGGGTGGGCGGTGCTCGCGTGGCATCAGATCAACGGCCGACTCTATAACCTCGCCACCGACGCCCACGACGATGGCCCACTGTGGTTCGGCGTTCCGCTCGTGGTCCTCGACATGTACGAACACTCCTACTACATCGATTTCCAGAACAGGAAGGCTGATTACGTCGACGGCTTCACCGGGCACTTGAACTGGATAGAGATCGACCGGCGCGTCCGCGCAACGCGTGGATGAAGGCTGGCGTCGAGGAGACGAAAGTCCTCACCCCGCGAATTGGCGCATCCGAGCGCAAACGAAACCAGCCGGAGCGTTGCCGATTCGGGTCCTCGGGGCGATATTGTCCAAGAAAGTGGGAGCAAGCCCTGGACGTAAGTCGTATCCTCCCCGCCGCTTAGGCGGTGTAGCTCAGTTGGTTAGAGCAGCGGAATCATAATCCGTTACCGCCCGTTCGCGTCGTTGCTCGCGCACAGGAAGCACGCGGATAACTGAGGAAGCTTGAGCGACTTACGCTCGCTCCTCGTAGCGGTGCGCTCGGTTGGCACAGGATTCGGGCGGAACCCTGCGGGCACCAAACTGACAGCTATTCGTCAGTTGCCCCAATCCGCTATTGCGCCCATGGAACGCACCGCCGGGAAGCCTCGCCACTTCACGGCCGCCGTTCGGGCTCGCGCTTCGCTCATGGGATTCGGAGGTCCGCCGCGCTTCGCGCCCTTCGGGTGAGCGGACCCCGCGAGTCCCATGAGCAAATCCCTCACCCTCACCCGCCAGCAGTTTTGAGAGCTGAGGCCGGTCGCCCTCGGCGACCTGTCCGCGGCCCCCGAGGCTTCGCGGCTCTACCGACGTGGTCGTGTTCGTTCCGTCTACCTCGACGAGTCAGGTTCGCCGTTCTGGGTCGTCAGTTCACCGTGGTTGCCCTTCCGAGCGACCACGACTAGGTCGAGCCGAGAAACGGCGCTCTGTGTTCCGCCGTGTAGGGGTTTCTCGGTAGTCCCCGACCGCTGACACCTTGGTGCCCACTTCCCGGCACAGAAGAGGAGAGAAGGTCGCACCCGTTGGGCGCCCGGCATGGGATGGCAGAGAGCCCCTCAGAAATCCCGAATCGAAAAGGAGGGCGAGAGCCAGGCGCTATGCGCCTGGACGGCAAGGGGGAGTGACGGTGTGCCGCAGCCGTGCTCGCTCACCCATCCTTTTCGCGCCCGGCCTTTTCTCGGGGCCCATCGGCTTCGCCTCCCCGCGGGGTGAGGCCCCGAGGAAAACACCGAACGCGAAAAGGACAGGCGAGCGAGCCAACCGGCGCAAGTTTGGACCCGGGGCCCGTCAAACGCAGTCCGAGCCGGTCATGCCTGACGGGGCTTCGGCAGCTCCCACTCCCATGTACCCGCGGCTTCGTCGATTCGAAGCTCGCCATGGTTGATTTGGTCGCCCCCGATGATGACCCCGCCCAGGCCCTCGACGATGTCCGCGACGCAGTTGCTAAAGAACTGGACCTTGCCCGGATCAAAGAAGCCGTAACCGATTTTGACGGTGTCTTCGAACTCAGGCCCCTTGTCGGTGTCGCGAAAGCCGAGAATCAGTTGCATGGCAACCGCTCGGGGAATGGCCGTGGTCGCACGACTGGGGTCAAGCACCGCGGGAAACGGCTTGTATCCGGTACCCTTGCCCTCGTCCGGGCGGCCCAGCATCACTTGGAGCTGGCACGACCCGTGCTCGATGCGTCCTCGAAGAATCTGCTCCAACATGGAACCGAACGGTAACCGCACGGGGACCTAAACCCAAGGGCCGGCTCTCGTCGGTTCACATCGGAAGAGGAGCGTCGCGCGGTGTGTGGCCGAGCCTAAAGAATCTGGGCGGGGCGTCCGAGGACGAGAGAATGGAAGAAGACCATGAGTCCACAGACGGACTATCAAACGAAGAAGCGTCCCCAAGGAGCATCGATGAGAGGGTCCAAGTCGGTGAAGAGATTGGTGCTGTAGTCAAGCGGGATGGTGAGCTTCGGGCAGTCCGTATGGCTGGGATGAGTGGAAACGCGCTCAGCGCGGACCTAAACGACGATGGCTCCGTTGACTATCGAGTCCAAGGCAGCTCCCGTCACGGTGAGGAGGGGGCGTACGAGGCGGCGCAGAGATTGGCAACTCATCTCAACTCGAAGGGTGCGGAGTGGGAGCCAGTCAAGGACTGTAGCAATTCAGGGAAAGCTGATGATGCCGACATCGATTGCAAGGCAAAGAGCAAAGACGGCACTAAGCAGCTTCGCATTCAGGTGATTCGAGCAATCACGGACTCGGAGTTCTGGAGCAAACTCTCTTCAGAGAAGAAGGCAGAGGGGACCCTCACCCTTGAGGAAGCGGTGGAGGTTCTTCGAGAGGTGATAGACAAGAAGGCCGCTCGCACCGCCCTGGCTCAGAGAACGCGACAAGTACTTCTCATCGACTGTCGCGAAGCGACAACTCTCGTCATGACACCAGGCATAGCTATGGGCAACTACTATGGCGAGTGGCTCCGGGGGCTAGCGTACCAGGGTGTATGGCTCGTAGGTATCGCACCGGGCATGACTCTTCGACTAGCGGGCCCACGAGTCACGTTTCTGTTTGGGCTCTGTGGCTCAGGCAAGACTCACCTTGCGCAGGAAACTCGGCGCGGGACCGGCGCCGCGTTTTTTGACGGTCCCCTCGGGGACGAGGCGGTGATGGTTGGCCTCCGAGACCAGTTGCGAGTGGGTCACGACTGCATCGTCGAAGAAGTGACCTTGTGTACCGAAAGTGGACGGGCTGCGATGCGAGCCGCGCTCAGCGAGTTCCCGTGTCTCGGAGAGGAGTGGATATGCTTCGAGAATGACCGGGAGTCTGCGGATTGGAATGTCACGCACCGCGGCTACAAAGATGTTGCTGAACACCATCGCCATAATCTGCGGATGGAGCTGGAGTACACGATACCTCCCGAGGCTACTGTCCTGCCCATTACCCGCTGTCCACCATCGCCCGCTGCGCCGGAATAGAGTCGCAAATACTTCCGAACCCTCGCAGGAGAGAGCATGCAACATCCGATATGCGCAGCCTGTGGAACCAGCCCTACCGACATCGCCCAGACTCCGGTCGGTGGTGGCGACGGCCACGCAGCCCGCTTCTGCAAGAATCCTGAGTGCCCACGTGGAACTTCCAGCGCGCCGCGGTCCGCCCACTCCGAGGGGCGCAGAACAGGAGGGCCATCGCGCAAGCGCTCCCCGGTGTGGGGTGAGCCGTCCCGGTTCAGCGCCCCTCTCCGCGGACTACCCGCTCCTAGCACGGGGTGCGCCCCATCCCTTCTCGCCGTAGAAGAGCTACCGACCGGGGACCGGATAGGGCGGACGGGCCTGGCCCGGCGCCTTGTGAAGAACGAGGCCCTCAGCTAGTCCTCTCCGAGCCATTCCCGAGCTATCGGACCAACCTGTGCGTCAACGGCAGTTGCAACGATGCGCAACAGATTCTTGACGAGCGAACTTCCGGACTGCGAACCAAGCCTTCCAAGCGCCTCCCTCGTTTGCTGAGGAGCTCTGAACGAAAAACCTCTTTCGTTCACGCTTGACCGCCACATTCTCAGGATAGCCGGCGCAAGAGACTGCTCAACTTGCCACTCTTCGATCGCGCCCTGACGGAGTAGTGCCTGGGCAGCTCCAAGCACGTGTCTGCGCGTTCCGCATAGAAATACGCAACGGTCCACGGGCGAGAGTCCTAGTTCCCTGCAATGGCCGCCGTCCTATGGATAGATGGAACGCGTAGTGATTGCGCCATCCCGACCCAGGTCGGCGATGTCTACGCCACTCGGTTCGAGGATGGCGCGGATGGTATGGGTGTGAGAGCAACGGCAAGGTGACAGCACCCAGCGCATCTTAGGCGCTAGAAGGGCCGCGAAAGAGCGTGTCTTCGACCTCGCAAGGCATCGGGTTTTCCTTTCGGTAGCCCTTGCTACGTGGCGGCCACGGAAGAGCCCCGTAGGCGTCTCGTGCAGCTTGCTCCTTTCCGAGGAATCCAAGAACGCGCATGTTCTTGTTCCACTCAAGAGCCCAGGCAAACAGGTCGGGCTCAGTGTCGGAGCGGCGAATCATGACCTTGAAGAAGCCCTCGGCCGTGACGATGTGCGAAACGTTGCCCCAGGTGCGAACCATGTCAGCAAATCCGAGAAATGCGGGGTTGCCCCAATCAGAGCGTAGGGTGTGCGCGATGGGGTAGAGGGGGCTTGGTAGCGTGGCTCCTCGCTTGGAGGACTCTTCGTACGAGGAGAGAAACCAGAAGCCTGCGACGTGGTAGCGCGCGAGGTCGTACACACGCGGGAGCTGTACCCGAGGGGGACCAGTGAAGCCGAAGCTAATCTTCGCCTTACCGAAGTTGCCCCCAACGGTGAACTTGGATTGGCTCTCCGACACGGGCTTTCCGGTAGCCTGACTCTTGGTCTTGCCCTTGCGCTTGGCTTCCGCGGCAAGTGCAGGGTCAGCAAAGCGGCCGTGGGCGTCGGGCTGCATCGTGATTGCGGAGATGTCGTTTTCGAGCTGCGCCTTAGCGTCCGTGTTGCAGGCTGTGCAGGTGGCAACGATGAGGTTCCAGTCCTGGATACCCTTGGGAACGAACCTCTGTCCAATTACGTGGTCCCGATTCCTGTCGTCTGGCGCCAAGGAAGCAAGGTCTACGCCACAGTAGGGGCAGTTGAGGTTGCGAAGCCGAAGGGGGAGCTTGGAGTTTTCGTCGAGTTCCATGGTCAATCGCGCTCAGATAGGTACGTCGTGCGAAGCACTCTCGGAGCTCGAACGCCGGCGCTTGTCGTAAATCTGCGTCGTGGTCACGTGCCGGTGGCCGAGTAGCTCCTGGACCTTGACGATGTCCACGCCGGCGTCGAGAAGAAGCGTGGCTGTCGTCGCTCGAAGAGAGTGGGGCGTGTAGAGACACATCCCGTCCTTTCGAGCCCCTGGAAGCTTCCTTAGGTACCCCTGCACGAGTCGATACATGCTCGCCGCACTGATAGGGCTCTCGCCGAACTCGTCGGAGCGCGAAGCTCTTCGAGCACGGAACAAGGGGCCACTATCGAGGTTGCAGTGGGCGAGGTATTCGCGAATCGCATCGGCCGCCACCGAATGAATCCCGATTGTGCGCTTCTTCTTTCCTTTCTCGCTGACTCGTACCGTCGCCTCTCCCTCGTCGCCTTCCTCGAAGTGGAAGTCTCGAACCTTGAGCCGCGTTGCGGTACCGATTCGAGCCCCCGTGTAGACGAGGAAAGCGAGCGCTGCGCGGTCGCGGTATGCGACGGGTGACTCGCCTACGGGGGAGCTCATGAGCTGGCGAGCTCGGTTCTTCGTAAGCGCTCGGGTCTCTTCGACCGGGTCCGTGTTCGCTCGTGCGATAAACTGTGCGTGAGCGGGGTTGGGTACTACGACGGGAAGCCGCATCTCGGCTGCCGCCGCGCCGAGGTACTTGTAGAAGGACGACAGATGCGAGATTCGCCGCGAGTAGGTCTTCGGTGCTCTGCCTTGCTCGACCTGGAGCTCTCGCCAGGCGAGCACAGCGGACACGGGGACGCGAAGCAGGTGCGGAGCATCCTCCGGCCAGCGAAGCCCAAGGAAGGAGACGAACTGCATCACGTCGCTTCGTCGAGCTCGCCGCGTGTGCGGACTCTCTCGGAAGTGAACCCAGGCCTCGAAGATTTTGGCGATGCCGTTGTAGAACCCGTGGACCTTCGACGCGGCCGCCGGCGACTCACTTCCGGCGAGGATTGCCGGCAAGTCGGCCAGGTCGCCCGTTTGCAGGGCCACATCTCGTCTCTTGCCCCGGGGTCTCGGAGCAGAATCGGAGTCCGCAAGCGGTTTGGGATTCATGCCGCTTGTTTGGGCCACCGAATCTGGACGCTTCCGCCGGAGACTCGTCGTCCATCCCGCAGCTGATATTGAGGAGTGTGATTGACGTCGTCCCAATCGAAGGTGGCCGTAATCCAGAAAGCACCTCGGCTGGGGTTGAGGGAGTTGGGTTGCCGGACCTCGACATCGTCGCCGAAGCGCAAGGTTCGACGACCAAGCTTGAACAGGAATCGCTCATCGTCAGTTTCGACTAGTTTCAGAGTTGGCATGGTTCTCCTTGGGATGCCGGTCGGGGGTGCTCCTGGAACCGCTTGGAGCGGGTCCCCTACCGAGGGTTTTGTGGTTGATAAAATCCGTTATCAATCACAAGAAGACCACGATGGGGAGGCAGGTTCAAGGGGGGATTTCGGGACCTAATTGAGTGTCGGGTCGCCGTAGTCCGCGAGGGTCCGCTGCCGAAGGAGGCGCTCGCCGTCATGCGGCGATCTCCGTGGCGGGCGTCGTCGAGACACGTCCGAGGACGTCCTTCGAGGTACGCCCAGCCCCCAAGCGCCGACTTGTGGGTTGACCTCGAGCGTTCCGCCCCGAACCGTGCTGTTTTCCGAACTTCGACTTAAGGCCGCAGATACGACCTGTACGATAATTCATGGTTTGTTGCGGGCGTCCAGCGTCCGGATCACACCGCCACTCACCTGCGAGCCACGCACGATGTCCTCTACGCCTTCGCCCACTCACAAGATCGCCTGGTCGCAGCGCCCCTTCGACGCCGCCACGGTCGCGGTCGTCGCCATGGCCTCTGGAGTGCTGATCTGGAACGCGCTGTTCCCGGGCTTCTACTACATGGCCAACATGTTCTTCGTGGGGCTGTTTTGGGTCGGGCTAGCCGTCCTTCTCGGGTGCCGGATGGCGATCGCCGCCAACGCCTCGCTCGTCAGCGGTCGTCCGGTAGTCTGGAACGGCTGGCGCGGCGTGGCGCTCCTCGCCATAGGAACCACCTTGCTCCTGCTCACGAAAGCGCCACTGCACGTCGCCTTCGCCCTGGCCCATGACGATTTCGACAACGCCATCGCCAAAGACGTCCGTCCCGAGGACGAGATCCGCCTTTCGAAATCCGACTACGGCCTGTACTCGATCCTGCAGCTCGCCCACCGTAGCTGCCACGACCAGGACCGGATCTACTTCCGACTCGCGAGCGACTCCGAAGCCGGCTTCGTCTACAGCCCGAACGGCGTCGACGACCTCTGCTACAACTCCGGCACCACCGGGCACCTCTCCGGCAACTGGTACTGGATGGTCGAGGACTAGGCGCCGGGCGCTAACGCCGACATTTTGAAGCCTTCGGGCTCAGAGCAAACGTACCGGTCCGGTCCAGCCATATGCGTGGCCCTTGAGGCTGCAGTGAAGTCTCTGACCAGGCAGAGTCCTTGCTCTCTGGCGCAAACTTGCGATTCAGGCAGTTCTCCGCGATCGGGTGCTCGCGGTTCGAGTCGGTCGTCTTTCGGAATCGCCGCCGCACCTTGCCTCGCAGGCCATTGCGTCTCATGAGTTGCGCGATTCGGTCGCGACTCCCAGGAACTCCTCGTCGATGAAGCTCCGCGTGAACACGTGGACTCCCGTAGATGCCTCGACTCGCCTCGTGGATCTCTCGGATCTGCTCGACGAGTTCGGCATCACGCGACTCCCGCGCAGTCGGTCGAGACTGACGCCGCGACGATGGAGAGCGAGAAGGGGCCCGTTCTAAGCGAATCAAGACCGAGCCCGAGGAACGCGCGCGAAGCGCGCTCCCGGGCCGGTCTCGTTCGCCACCTTCATGATGTGGCGCCGCTACGCGCCGAGGTTGCGCGCACGGTTCTTCACCTCCGCCGCGGTGGCGTTGAGGAGGTCACCGAAGTCGAACAGGTCGTTGTCCGAGAAGGACACGGTGCTCTCCTCCCACTCCGCGCCCGGGCTGCGCTTGAAGCCGCACCGGGCGGTGCCGTTGAAGTGGAGCTTGCCGCCGTCGGTACGAACGACCCAGATGGCGAGCCCGAGGCGTCCTTGCTTGCGCTTGAAGTGCGGCTGGACACCTTTGAGCTTGCCGACTTCGGCGGGCTCGACTTCGGACTTGCCGTCTTGGATGAGCAGCCGATGGGTGCGGTACCAGTCCTCGGCGGCGAGGAACCAGCCACCGACCAGCTCGAAGTCAGCGTCCGAGAGGTAGAGGGTGGACTCGTCCCACTCCGCGCTCCCGCTCCTCTGGAAGGAGCGCGTCACGTTGCCGTTGATGTGGGAGTCTCTTCGCTTTGCATGTCTTTGCTCCTTCAAACGCTGCGCACCGCTAGGTGCGCGACTTACGGGAAACGCCTATCAGGCGCGGGCGGTGCGCTTTCGCCCGCGCGCCCTATAAGGCGTTTCCGTTTCCTGCCTTGACCGCCTATCGGGCGCCGGCCGTGCGTTTTGAGCCGGCGCGTACCGTAAGGCGGTCAGGCAGCCTCCGACGCTGTGGCCTCGGCGATGTAGTTACCGAAGGGGCGCACTTGGCGTCGCCTCATAGGTAGGCAATCGAGCGGCATCAGCTCGTAGCCTGCCTTCTTCCTGCGCCGGTTCACCTCGCGCAGGATGTTTAGAAACTGGTTCTTGACCGGAGCCCAAGGCTCGAAGTTTTGCTTGAGCATTTGGAACTCCTCGAAGAGGTTGTCGGGCGCCCAAAGGGCGCGGTCTACGTAGTAGGCTTTGAGCGCTAGGTACTCATCTCTCGAGATTCGCACCGAGGGGTGGCTGCTCGAATCATGTCCGAATCAGACAGAGCACGTTTCGCCCAGCTCGTCGCGGGGGCCCTTTACGATGATTCCAAGTGGAGGACAACCGGACTCGTCAAGCAGCTTGTTGAGCAGATGGGCCACGGCGTTGCTTCGGTGGCTCCGCGGGAACCGGGCATCCCCGAACTCGTCTACCTTCAGGGGCCCGAGCTACCCGGAGGAACTGCACCCGTGTTTCGCCCTGAGCTTCTCGGCGTGTGGGCTACGGCTACGGATGTGCTCACGAGAAGCGGCCTTCGATGGCTGTCGCATTACGACTCCATCGACCTCGACCACGAACTAGACGGCTTTGAGGTCACCGGGATTGTGAGAGAGGGAGACGCCTTCCAAGCCTACAGGGCGCTATCGCCCGCGTTCCCGCAGCTTACCAATCACTGGGTCTACTACGAGGACCGTGGACTCTCCGTGGGGTGGCGAGCGCGAATCACGAGGTATGCACCGTCTCGCAGTGATGAGTTCGGAGGAGATGAACAGTGAGCAACGCTACTACCGAACGATGGGAGGTCTACCGAAGGACTTCTCCCAGGACGTTGGACCGAGTTGCCTTCGTTCGGGTGTACGCCTTCCAGCTTGCCGTAGACAAGGCCGCCGAGACCTTCAAGGGCGCCTCAGGTAGGGCGCATGAGGGGCGCTACGTGTGTCAGCCCGGCGACGTAGCGGTGTCCCCCGAGGGCGAGGTTTTTGCGTTTGAGCAAGACGGCCCTCCCTCGGAGGTCGGGCATCTCATCGCACGCGCGACCGAACAGAGAGCCCACGAGGAAGAGCTTCGAGCTGACCCCTAACCGCCGACACACCATGTTTCTATTCCACAGAGACTTACGCACCCATCCACGCAGAGTCGTCGGCAATCTGTCGGCAGCCCTAGCGCGTACTCACTCCTGGACTTATGCGCGAGCAGAGCGAGGGACTGTCGGCACTACGGTGCATAAGGTGCACAACAACAAAGAGATTGAACCTCGGGGACTCCCTCGATGAAACGACCCAGGAATGGACGCAGAAACGGACGAATCGTTTCCGAGGAGCGCCTACTGCGTAGCGGTGACCCGAATACTGTCATCGAGCGACTGTCGGCAAAGGCCATTCTAGAACGTCACGGGTTTCCGTCATACCTACTCGGCTCGTCTGCCAAGATGGAGAAGTGCGACGGAGTGGGTGTGCTTGCCCGCGTGCTGTATCTCACACCTGGTGTCTTCTGCGCCGGTGCGGACACGGGATGTTTGCTCGCGTGCCTCGGACACAATTCGGGGCGGATGGGGCTGCCTCACAGCTACACGGCTCGCGATAAGCGTACAGCGTTCTATGTAGAGCACCAGGAAGCTTTCCTCGAACGTCTCAAGGCCGAGATTCATCTCCTCAAGGCGGATGCGTACTTGCAAGGGTTGCGCCCGGCAGTCCGATTGAATGGCTCAAGCGACCTGGCATGGGAGCGCAGGCATCCAGAGCTCTTTCGCCAGTTCAGCGACGTGCAGTTCTACGACTACACGAAGTTGGCCCCGAGAATCCTCCAGTCGCTTGGCGAGCGAAAAGCATCGTTCGAGTGGCCTGCGAACTACCGGCTCACGCTATCTGCGTCGCCTAGCGATGCACTCAATGGGCACGTCCTTTCGCTTGGCGGAACGGTCGCCACTGTGTTTTGGCCGCGGATGCCAAAGAGCTGGCTTGGCGCCACCGTGGTCGATGGGGACAAGCACGATGCCCGCTTCCTCGACCCTGCCGGAACTGTCGTCGGCCTTCGTGCGAAGGGAATCGCGCGCGTAGATGTGACTGGCTTCACTCGCCGTCCGTGTCCCGACTGTGGGCCTCCTGCCGAACTCGCATTCGAGAGTGGTGTACGACAAGACGGCGCGATTCGCACCCGCCACGCGTGCGCGGAGTGTCGGTGTTCACTTGAGGCCCGTGTTGCCGACCCATACCAGGCCACCGTCGTTCTACAACCTGAGCCCTGACCCAGAGACGCCATGGAACAATCGAGCAACGGAAGACACCCGAGTGCCGTGCAGCTAATAGTCCTCGATGAAGAGCGGCTTGCATCTCTCGTGGCGGCCGTCATCGAAGAGAGACTCGCTGCGCTGGAGCAGCGCCTCTTGGCGAGGCGGACTGTCGAGGAGGAGCGGGCAGGCGAAAGCCTGCAACCGCTCCTTGGGCAGAGAGAGGTTTCGGAACTCCTCTCGGTGGACCCCAGGACAGTCCGGAATTGGACTCGGGACCCGGACCTGTACGACTTCCCGAGGCCGGTCTACGTGGGTCGCTCGCCGCGATGGTACGCTCGCGAGGTCTCCGAGTGGCTCGCTCGGCGCACAGGATAGGACGAAGAGAAAATGGGACGTGGACTTGGAGCCGGAAGGCTTGGCCGCAAATCAGACAACGGGAAGTACGTTGGCTATTTCACAGATGCTAGCGGGCGCCGACGTGAGCGCCAGCTTGCTGGCGACCGACGAACGTCGGAGCGGATGCTTGCGAACCTCATTCGCGAGCGCGACCTTGTTCTTGCCGGCCTAGCCGTTGAGGAAGGACAGAGTGGCTCGCTTACCGAGCTTCGTGACGCATACGTAGGGCACCTCGAATCACACACGACGCCTAAGCACGCGCATCGGCAGGCCGTGGCGCTTCGTCAAATCGTCGATGCTCTCGCAACCAAGGGCGTCTGCACGCCCAGGTCGCTTACGCCCGAGCACGTCGATAGCTACCAGGTCGCCCGAGTGCGCGGTACGAAGGACGCGACTGGTGACAAAGAGTGGAGCAAGAAGCCGGTCGCGAATCGAACGGCCAACTTGGAGGCTCAGGCGCTTTCGGCGTGTCTGAGTTGGGCTGTCAAACGTCGTCGCATCGGGGTGAATCCGTTAGCGGGGTTTGAGGGGCTTCCCAAAGGGACGCGGCATCAAACCAAGAGGAGACGCCCGTTTACGGACGATGAGCTTCGCTCACTGTTTGATACGGCTTGCGATGCCGACAAGCGCCGGAAGTCTGGCAGTCTTCGCCAGGCACCGCTCTGGCTTGCGTTCCTTACCACAGGAGCCCGCTTCGGTGCTCTCACTCAGTGGCAGTGGGGCGACCTCGACCTAGAGAAGGGGAGCGCCATCTTCGAGCCCGAGACCACCAAGACCGACGAGGCGCGTGTGCTTCCGCTTCGTCCCGAGCTTGTCGACGAGCTGCGAGCGCTACGTAGGGAGCAAGCGTCTGTCCTTGGGCGCATTCCGCGCCAGAGCGACCGTGTATTCCTCTCCCCGAAGGGCAAGGAGCTTCGCTACCGAAACGTGTACCGCTCCTGGGTCAAGCTTCGTGAAGCGGCAGAGGTTCCGTACCGTGACGCCCGGGGGCGGACCGTTGACATCCACACCATCCGCCACACGGTAGCCACGAGGCTCTACGAGGCGGGGGTGAGCCTGGCTCAGATGCAGAAGTTCCTCGGCCATAAGGACCCGCGCATGACGGCTAACGTCTACACGCACGCGGACGCCGACTCTCTTCGAGCTGCGGCGGCAGCACTGCCCGATGTCACCCGAGGACCGGACGAGAGCGGAACGAAGAGGAAAGCGAGTTGGTAACATGGCCGCGCGAACTGTCGGGTATTTGACGGATGCCCCTCGAAATCTCTCCGAAAACGCGGGAAGGAACGGACGTAACTCGGTATTCTCCCGCGACTTGGCGGTGTAGCTCAGTTGGTTAGAGCAGCGGAATCATAATCCGCGAGTCGGGGGTTCGAATCCCTCCACCGCTACCCACTCTGTCGCCGGGATGAATCCGCGTTCAGCCGCTACTCCATCCAGTCGATTTCGAACGGAGGCTCATCGAAATCGAGCTCGAGATCGACAGCCGTGCCATGGGACTTCAACGAAGCCCCGCCACCACCGCCTCAGCCATACTCCATTGGGCCCGCGTCGAGGGTCGCGCCGCTCTCGTCGAGCGTGCGGTACGACATGGGAATGCGCTTGCCGTTCTTGTAGATCGACAACCCCGCCTTGTCTTCACCCCACACGGCCATGCCGACGCGCTTTTTCCCGAGGCGTTTGGCGATGCGAATCGTCTCCTTGATTCGAAGCTTGTTCTCGCGATCGGCCTTCAGGTTCAGGCTGCGAATCGACTTGCCGCTGACGGAGACATGCCACGTATCGTCGCCCTGCTTCTGGACGATGCGGTAGCCCACGAGGTCGTAGCGCCCCGGGGGGAGAGAGCGGCGGCTTGCTGCGGCGTCGCTGGGCTCGTCCCAGACGAGGCGCTGGATCTGCTTTTCTTCGTCACGGAGAAAAACCTCGCCTCGCTCGAAACCCGGATCAACCACGGCCAGGGATGCGTCTTTGCCAGAGGGTGCGGAGACGACTTCGGGAAGCGGGTGCGGTGTGCCCTTCAAATACTCGACCAAGGCCTCACGGGCCTTTCTCGGTGTGCTCGATCAGGCGGTATCGAAGACCTGTGCCAGCCAGGCACGGTCGGTCGCGAAGTCCGTGTCGGGCGCGACGTGGCAGTTGCTGCACGACGTGCGGAAGAGCTTGCCTGCCTTTTCGATGGAGGCGGACCCTTCGACGATGGCGTGTTGGGCGCTCGCGAGCGAACCCGTCAACAGAGCGAGGAGGGAGATCCGAAGGACGAGATGGTTTCTCATAGGACTGCTTTTGCCGTGGAAATCCATCATAGCCAAAGCCCTGTACATGGGATTCGGGGCTTGTTCCCGTTGTTTCGCCAATCGTACCGTTCGTTTACCGAGACCTCGGCCCTTGCGAGCGGTCGTGACGCGAAGCGTTAGGGGGCTTCGATGACCCGCTGGCGTTGTTCGCCCAGGCCCTGGATGCCGAGGTGCATCTCCTGGCCGATCTCGAGGTAGGTCGGCGGATCCAAGCCCAGGCCCACGCCCGGAGGCGTGCCTGTCGAGATGACGTCGCCCGCTTGTAGGCTCATGAACTGGGACAGGTAGCTGACGAGGAAGGGCACCTGATAGACCATCGTGCGCGTGTTGCCGTTCTGGTAGCGGTGTCCGTCCACCTCTAGCCAGATGTCCAGTTCGTGTGGGTCGCCGACTTCGTCTGGGGTGACCAACCAGGGGCCGATAGGACCGAAGGTGTCGCAGCTCTTGCCCTTCACCCACTGACCGTGTTGCTCGAGTTGAAAGGCTCGTTCGGAGAGGTCGTTGATGACGCAGTAGCCCGCGATGCAATCGCTCGCGTGTTCCTCGTCGACGTAGTGGGCCTTCTCTCCGATGACGACACCCAGCTCGACCTCCCAGTCCATCTTCGAGCCCTTGCGAGGATAGTGCACGTCGTCGCTCGGGCCGTTGATGGCGCTGGTGGCCTTGGAGAAGACAACCGGTTCCGGCGGAAGCTCCATGCCGGATTCCTTGGCATGGTCGGAGTAGTTCAGGCCGATGCAAAGGAACTTGCCGACGCCCGCGACACACGGGCCCATGCGCGGCGGGCCGTCCGCGCTAGGAACCAGGGGCAGCGCTGCGACATCCAGGCTATCGAGCTTGGACCGGCCGCTGCGCGACAGCACGTCACCTGCGATATCGTCGACGACCGAGGAGAGATCGCGCACGCGACCCTCGGCATCGAGTAGTCCCGGTCGTTCCTGGCCGGGGGCTCCGTAGCGTAGAAGCTTCATCGTGTCTCTTGGTTCCTGCCTGGCGGTTCAGTTCATCCAGCCGCCATCGATGACGTGCGTGGCGCCGGTAGTGTACGTGGATTCGTCCGAAGCGAGGTACACGACGAGGGCGGCGATTTCGTGGGCCTGGCCGAGCCGTCCCATGGGTTGGCGTGCGATGAAGGCCGCGCGAGCCTTTTCGATGTCGCCCTGGGATGCGATGCGTTCGTGCAAGGAGGGCGTGTCGACGGTGCCGGGGCAGATGGCGTTGCAACGCACGCCCTTGGCGACGTAGTCGGCCGCGACGGACTTCGTCAGCCCGATGACCGCGGCCTTGGTCGCACTGTAGACGCAGCGCGCCGGTACGCCCTTCAGGCTGGAGGCCACCGAGGACATGTTGATGATCGATCCGCTGCCACGCTCGAGCATGCCGGGCAGGAAGGCCTGGATCGTGCGCACCATGGCCTTCACGTTCAGCTCGTAAGCGAAGTCCCAATCCGCGAGCGAACTGTCCAGAACCGAACCGTGGTGCACGAAGCCCGCGCAGTTGAACAGGGCGTCGGGGGCCGAATGACTCGCTGCAAAATCTTGAATGGCCGCTTCGTCGGTCACGTCGAGTGCGGCGGTCTCGATGCCGCTCGCTCCAGCGAGGCCCGCGAGCTTGTCCGTGTTGATGTCCGTGGCCCAGACCGTGGCGCCTTCGCGCGCACAGGCCATGGCCGACTCGCGACCGATGCCCTGGGCGGCGGCGGTTATGAGGATGGTCTTGTCGGCGAGGCGTTTCCGTGTCATGGGCTTGTTGTCCTAGAGACCGTAGGTGCGGATGGCGTTGCCACCGAAGACGGCGTCGCGTTGTTGCGCCGAGAGGCCAGCGCACAGCTGCTGGGCGGTATCCCACCAGCGTGCGTAGCCGCCCGCGAGGTTCACGACGGGCCAATCGCTCCCGAAGAGCAAGCGCTCGGGGCCGAAGTGCTCGAAGAGAGACTCGGCGAAGGGAGCTATGTGATCGATGCTCCAGTTCGCTCCGGATTCGGTGACGAGGCCCGAGAACTTGCACGAGCACGAAGTGTCGCGAGCGAGCCGGGCCATATGGGCCGACCATGCCGAACGCGCTTTCAAATCCGTACCCCAGTTCGCGATTTCGGGCTTGGCGGCGTGATCGATGACCACGCGCAGATCCGGATGGCGCGCGCATAGGGTGGAGAGGTTTTCCAGGTGCCGCGGGAGCACCAGCGCATCGAACACGAGCCCGGTTTGGGACAACGCTTCGAAGGCCGGAGTCAGTTCCTTCTGCAGCATCCAATCCGTGTCGTCGATATCCTGAATCATGGGCCGCAGGCCTTTCAGTCCAGGATGCACGGCCAGGCGTTCAAGGTCGGCGGGAGCCCCGACCGCTGCGAAATCGATCCAGCCGACTACCCCGTGTACCCGCGGCTCGTCAGCGGCGATGCGCAACAGGTACTCGGTCTCCGCCACGGTGGGCGCAGCCTGGACGAGCACCGTGCCATCGATCCCCGCATACTCCAGATGCGGAACCAGGTCCGCGATCGCGTAGTCCCGATACAGGACCCCGAGTTCGGGTTTCAACCAGCCATAGTCGCCGCGATCGACGCGCCAGACATGCTGATGGGCGTCGATTCTCACCGAGTCTCGTCCTGGCTGTGGCCATGTTCGTGGAAGGGATCGTCAGCGAGCGGCGTCGAACCTGCCCGCGTGGAGTCGTAGCAGGCCTCGACCAGCGCCATGGTGTGCCAGGCATCCTCGACCGCCGTGACGAGCAGCGGGTCGTCCCCCGCGACGAAGCGTTGCAGGTTGCTCATGGGGCCCCGGAAAGCGTCGGGAAACCAATGGCCCTCCAGAGGCACGCCGACCCAATCCGTGCCTTCCAGTGCGATGTCCAGCGTATCGGGTCGTCCCCTCGGGTAATCGAGGTTGACGCCGAGGGTCAAGACGGCGGCACCCTGCGTGCCCTCGATCCGCATCGATGATTCCTCGAAGCGTTCGCCGTGGTGGTGATGGTGGTTGACGGACAGACAGCAACGGATGTCGTCACCATAGTCGAGGATGGCGCTCGTGCGGCTCGAGTCCAGTTCCATGGCCTCGGGGTGCTTCACGGTCTGGGCCCAAACACCGCGCGGGTTCCCGAGCAAGCCACGAATCGCGTCCAGGTAGTGGATCGAGTGCATGGCCACCTCCATGTGTTCGAGGGTCTTCATGAACGGCCACAGATGCCAGGGCATGCGGCAGTTGATGTGAACATCCAGCTCGATCAGGCGTCCGAGTCGCCCGGCCTCGATGAGCGCTTGCAGGGCGAGCATCATGGGGCTGAAGCGCAGCTGAAAGTTGACCGCCGCCGTGAGCTTGCGCTCGCGGCAGATGCAGCGAATGCGCGTAGCGTCCTCGAGGTTCAGACCGAGTGGCTTCTGAATCAGGCAAGCACTGCCCTCGGGCAAGGCGGAGACGACCTCGAAGACGGCCCCGGGAGGCACGGCGATATCGAAGATCGCATCGCTCGCCAGGGCGTCAGCGAGCGTTGCGTGTACGCCTGGAATCTCCCAGCGTTCGGCCGTGGCCCGGGCACGTTCGTGATCGGGGTCGTGGATACCCGAGACCTCGAGCTCGATCGCGCGATAGGCCGGCAGGTGTGCATCGTTGACGATGCCGCCGCCACCGATCAGGACGATGGGGCGTGGGGAGCAGGGGCGCGGCCAGCGCTGGCGCAAGGCTCTTGTGTCCAGGGACAATCCCGGCGTCTCGTCGGATCCTTGATTCACCGGGGCATTCTAGTGCCCCGGTGCTCACGAATGCGATGGCGGGACATCGCAATTGGCGCTCGCCCGCAGGGCTCGCCCCGTCGGCGTATCCGCCCGTGTGAGGGCGAGCGGAGTTCCATCGAAGACGATTCGACCGCCGTCGTCGGCGGCTCCGGGGCCCAGCTCGATCACGCGATCGGCACAGGCGATCAATCCGAGGGCGTGCTCGCTGAAGAGCACCCCGTGCCCCACGGCCGCCAGTTCTTCGAAGAGGCAAAGCAGGCGCTGCTGATCGCGAGCGTGCAGGCCGTTGGCGGGTTCATCGAACACGAAGAGCTTCGGACCGCTGGCCGTGGACTCCCGCCCGAGTTCGCGCACGAGCCGTAACCGTTGGCGTTCACCGTGGGACAGGGAATCGAAACGACGGCCAAGGCTGAGGTGCCCGAGGCCGATTGCGACCATTCGCTCGAGCGTCGCGAGGATGTCCTTGTGCCGTGCGAAGTGTTCCGTGGATGCGGACAGGGGAAGGGAGAGGATCCGAGCGATCGAGGCGCCTTCCCAGCGGCAGGCGAGTACGTCCGGTTGATAGCGAGCCCCTTCGCACGTGCGACAGATCTCCGCCGCATCGGGCAGGAAATCGAAGGAGATGCGATGTTCGCCCGTACCCCGACAATCCGGGCAACGCCCCTTGGGGGAGCTGGGGGAGAAGGCCGCGCGCGAGAGACCACGCGTCCGCGCGTCGTCGGTCTTGGCGAAGATCGTCCGCAAGGGATCCATCAGATCCAGGGCCGTGGCCACGAGGCTCCCGGGGCCCGCGCCGTGGAAAGGGGCATCGGCGCGAACCACCTCGACGACGCGATCGGCTCCAAGGAGATCTGCGCAACCCACGGGGCGCAGCGAGCCGAGGCTCTGCGCGACGACGTCGAGCACCAGCGTGCTCTTGCCACTACCCGACACTCCACACACACACAGGATCCGCCCGAGTTCGAGCTCCAGATCGATCCCCGCGAGGTTGTGCCGCGTGGCACCGACGATGCGCGGGCCCGGGTTGGCTTCGCCGCGGGACTCGTTCGTCCGACGAATGCGCTCCGCGCCGGATAGAAAGCGTCCGGTCCATGAGGTGGTTTCCGCCGCGATCTGGTCCGGGGTTCCGACCGCCACGATCCGACCCCCTTCGGGTCCCGCCTCCGGACCGATATCGTGCACGCGATCGCAGGCGCGGATGAAGTCCAGGTCATGCTCGACACAACACACGGTATTTCCGGCCAGGGCCAGCTTGCGAATCGTTTCGACCAGGGCACCACGATCCTGGGCGTGCAGGCCGAGGCAAGGCTCGTCGAGGATGTAGCAGATGTCGCGCAATCCGAAGACCAGTTGCTTCGCGATCTCGAGCCGACGCCGCTCGCCACTCGACAACGTGTGTGTGGGGCGATCGAGGGCGAGGTACCCCAGTCCGATCTCGAGCAGTTGTCCGAGAGTGGGTTCGAGCGCAAGGCGCACCTCATCGAGGACGCCCTTGGCCAGGGCGCTGAGGCCAGCGCCCAGCGCTGCCAGCGTCTCGCCCAGCTCGCTGAGGGGCAGGGCTCGCAATTCCGCCAAGCGCAGTCCCCCGATGCGTACATTGGCGGCGCGACCCTGGAGTCGCCCACCTGCACAGCTCGTGCATATCGCTTCCCGCAGAAGTTCCTTCAAGGCCGGACCGAGCTTGCGCTCGCGTTTCTTCTCGAACTCCTCGGCCAGGAGCCGCTCCACACCGGGCCAGGCCGCACGGAAGGAATGCACGCGCTCACCCTGGGCCTGGGCGTGCTCCCAGACCACATCGAAGAGTGTTTCACCGGAACCGTCGGCGACAAAGCTACGTGCGTCGTGCGTGAGCGCGTTCCAACCAGGCTCGAGGTCGTGACCCAGTGCACGGGCGCCCGCCTGCAACACAGCGAAGTGTCGCCCCTTGGTCTCGAAGAGAAAGCGCCCACCTCGCGTGCTCTCGAGCGCCCCCGCGAGGATCGAGACATGGCCATCCTCGATCAAACGCTCGACATCACCGAGCTCTTCATGGCCACGGCCGTCGCAGGCGGAACAGGCACCGAGGACATGGTTGAAGGAGAAGTGGCTGGCGGTCCACTCACCCGCCGCTCCGCTATCGAGGCTCGCAAGGCTTGCAAGGCGCGCGAATAGCAAGCGCAAGAAGTCGTCGAGCTCCGAGAACGTGCCCAGCGTGGAACGTGCATCGCCCGTGGCGCGGCGCTCTTCGCGGGTTCGAATCGCCAGGCTGGGACGCAACCCGGAGGCGCTCTCGAGCTCTGCCTGTCGGCTGGCCATGAGTTCGCGGCGCAGGTAGGGCGAGAAACTCTCGGCGAACATCCTGCGCCCCTCACTGGCGAGCGTGTCGAAGACCAGCGCGCTCTTGCCGCTGCCGGAAACACCGCTGACGACATGCACGAGCCCGGGCTCGAGGGTCAATGTCACGTTCTGCAGGTTGCGGGTACGAACCCCCGCGATCCGTAACGGAGCCTCCTCGCCTCGATCGTCCCTGGGACGGACATCGAGGATCGTCTGGGTCCGTCGCTGGCGAAGGACGGCACCGGTCACCGAGCCCTGCTCCCGGGCGATGAGTTCCGGAGGGCCCTGGGCCATCAGAGCGCCTCCACCGGGACCGGAATCCGGTCCGAGATCGATCACCCAGTCCGCGCGGACGATCAGACGCGGATCGTGTTCGACGGCGACGACCGTGACACCTTTCTTCAACAAGGCACACAGGGCTGCGTGGAGCACGTCGACGTCCAGGGGGTGCAAACCGTTGGTGGGTTCGTCGAGAACGAGCACGCAGCCTTTTTCGGTACGCGCTAGCTCCTTGGCGAGTTTCAAGCGTTGGGCCTCACCACCGGACAACGTGGGCACACCTTGACCGAGCTGGAGATAGCCCAGACCGACAGAGCGCAGGGATTCGAGCACTCGGATCAATTTCGCGTCACCTGCTTTCTCCAAACGAAAGAACTCCGCGGCCTCGTCGATGGTCAGCGCCAGCACATCGCGAATGGAGAGTCCGTGCAGCTCTACGGCCAGAGTCCTCTCGTCGAAGCGTTGGCCATTGCAAGCCGAGCATGTCTGCTCGATCCCAGGCAGGCTCATCAGGCCGATCGTCTCGACCCCGGCGCCTTCGCAGCGGGGGCAGCGCCCACCCTCCTTGTTGAAGGAAAAGCGCCCCTTGTCGAAGCCGGCATCACGGGCCGCGGCGGTGTTGGCGAAGAGCGCCCGGATGCGATCGAAGGCGCCGGAATACGTGGCGGGGTTCGAGCGCGAGCTGCGCCCGATCTCCTTTTGATCGACGAGGACGAGCTTGGTGAGGCCCTCCAGTCCCACGAGCTCGTCGTGCTCGGCGGGACGCTCGCGTGCTCCTTGCAGTCTGGCCGCGAGGGCGCGGGCCAGGGTTGCTTCGACGAGCGTGGTCTTGCCCGAACCGGAGACTCCGCTGACGACGGTGAAGCCTCCGTGCAAGAAACGGACGGTCAGATCTCTCAGGTTGTGGCCACGGGCCCCGCGCAGTTCGATGAACGACGCATTCGGGTTCGTGGCTCCCAGGTCGATCGGGTCCTCGTTCCAGCGCAAGGCTTCGAGCGTGCGATCACTCGCACGCGGTGGCCCGGAGTAGACCAGCCGGCCCCCCGCTCGTCCGGCCCCGGGACCGATCTCGACGACGTGGTCCGCGCGACTTTGGAAGATGGGGTCATGCTCGACGAGAAAAACGCTGCAGCGGCGCTCGCGCAGCTCTTCGAGGATGTTGGCGAGCCGTTCTCGTTCGCGCACGTGCGCGCCGGCTCCGGGTTCGTCGAATACGTAGGCCAGGCCGGAGAGCTCGCAGCCGAGCTGCGTCGCCAGGTGCAGGCGCCGGGCCTCTCCGCCGGAAAGGGACGCTGCCGGGCGGGATAGCTGCAAATGGGCGAGCCCGAGCCGCTCGAGCCGGCGACAGCGGGCGACGATTCGATCGGTGATGGGGCGGGCGAGGTGCGCTTGTTCGAGACCTTCCAGGGCCCGTTCTGCGTGCTCGGGCAACGTAGCGACGTCGAGCACGTTCCACCCGGCCATATCCACATCGGCGAGCGCGACTGCTCGGGCATCCTCGTTCAAACGCGAACCCGCGCAGGCGGAACATGGAATGGAGCGCACGAAGCGCAACACGTTGTCATTGCGCTTCTTCTCGAGCGTCTCTTCGATCACGCGCGCGATGCCCCGGTAATAGCCCAGCTCGCGCGGTTTGACCTTGATACCGCTCCACTTCATCCGCGACTCGAGCGGGTGTTTCCCGAACGGAACCTGGATACGCTTCGAACCGTAGAGAACGACGCCGCGCTGGGCGTCGTCGAGATCCTGCCAGGGTGTGTCGATGTCGAAGCCATGGGCCTGGCACAGCTCGTTCATCACCTCGGGCGTGACCTGCGAGTAGACGATGTAGCCGTTGGGTGTGGTGGGCACGAGCGCGCCTTCGCGCAGGCTCTTGGAGGCATCCGCGACGAGCAGCTCGGGATCGACACGATCTTCGAGGCCCAGGCCGCGACACGCGGGGCAAGCACCGGCGGGGGTGTTGAAGCTCAAGAGAGCGCGGGTCAACGGAGCCAGGGGTCGGCCACAAGCACAGGTCACGGATTGCGCTCGGGGCAGGGGCCTGGCTGGACGCGGGCGCGAACATGCAGGGCACGACTGCGTTCCGAAACGGGCCAGCAGCAGCCGCAGCTCGTCCCCCAGGGTGGAGAGCGTGCCGACCGTCGAGCGCGGGCTGCGTAGGATGATGCGCTGGTCGACAGCGATGACCGGGCGAACCCCCTCGATCGAGGTGACTCGGGGCCGCTCCAGACGCCCGAAAAGCCGCCGTGCATGGGGCGACAGGGTGGCCAGATAACGGCGCTCACCCTCACGAAAGACGGTGTCGAAGGCCAGCGAGGACTTTCCCGAGCCCGAACGACCGGTGATGGCCACGATACAGCCGTGGGGCAGGTCGAGATCGAAGGCGCGCAGGTTGTGCTCGCGGACGCCGCAGAGGGAGAGGGTCGGTTGGGGCATCGCTCGCCGGAACTGGGCCCTCCAGCGTAGTGGAACGAGGCCGCAACCCAAACCCGGAGTCGAACTCCCACGATCAAGAACCCCACGCACGCTGGAGTCAGGTGCGTTTCTGATCGTCTCCTTCACGGATGAATCGGCGCGCATGAAAGGGGCCTACGTGAAGGAGCTCTGTAACTACACCCCCTCGGTCAACGGCCACTCTCGCCGGTGAATCAACCAGGCGGACACCGACAGGGTGAGGGTCGCAATCAGAAGAATCGCTGCAATCGCCCGGCCCGGCGGCGCCGTCGTCATCGTCATGACCTCCAGGACATCCTGCGGCAGGGTGATATCCGAGGCCAGATTGAAGCCGAGCGAGCGTAGGTAGTAGCTGCAGGTCAACTCGTTGATCACCGCTGGCACGAAGGATAGAAAGACCTCGAAGACGATGCCGTAGATGATCCCGATCGGAATGGCACGCCGGGGAACGAGGAGGCCCAGCAAGCTGAAGACGGCCGTGTAGGCCAGGCATGCGCCAAAGATGGGCACCACCAAGGCCACCCAGACCTGTAGTCCGTAGGGTGCTCCGAAGAGAGCGTACGCGAGGCTCATGCTGGCGATCACGAGTACGGTCAACACGGCTACCGTGGCGATGTATTTTCCCAGCAGCACCTTCCAACGCGGCTGAGCCCGGGTGAAGAGGTACACGAGAGTCTTGTCCTCGATCTCCCCGGCCAGAAGTGTCGCTCCATAGAGCAGCGAGGCCAGGATGCAGAGCGACTGGGGATAGAGGACGTATAAGACGACGACTGCGATCTGATCGGTGTTCTCGCCTTCGACGCCGCGGAAGCCCTGGGCCAGCAAGATGGCGCTGACGAGAAAGATCGGCAAGCACAGGAACAAGAGCAGGATCCAGATCTTCTTGCGCCCGAGCATCTGCTGCAGGGTCAATCGAAAGAGCGCGTTCAAATCCCACCTCGCACGAGGTATTCGAAGACGGCGTCCAGGCTTTCGTCCTCGGAGCCGAGTTCCGTGATACCGATGCCCTCTCGGGCGGCGATCTCGGGGAGCGCCTTGAAGAGAGAGCGGGGCTCGCGCGTTCGCAGGAGCACCTCGCCGGATTCGGAAACCTCGAGCCCCTCCACACCCTCCTGGCGGGACAGGTTGGAGGCCAGCTCGCGGGGCCGGTCGCAGACGATGCGGATCCTGTGTGGAACCTGATACATCAGCTTGCGAATCTCACGTACGTCGCCGGCGGCCAGGATGCGTCCTCCGTAGATGAGCAGGAAGTGCGAGGTCATCGTCTGCACCTCGTGCATGACGTGGCTGGCGACGATGACGCTCTTGCCACTGGCTCCGACGTCGGCCACGAGATCCATGATCTCGCGTCGTCCGATGGGGTCGGTTCCGGACAGCGGCTCGTCCAGCACCAAGAGGGGTGGTTCGTGGACGAGCGCCTGTGCCAGTTTCGTGCGTTGGCGCATGCCCTTCGAGTAGGACGAGATCGGGCGACCCATGTATTCCAGGGCCCCGACCCGCGCGAGTGCATCGCGTGCGGCATCCTTCGAGGAGCCTCGCTCGACGCCGGACAGTTCCGCCAGAGTCGTGACGAACTCGAGTCCCGTCTGGAAGCCCCAGAAAGCATCGTGCTCGGGGCAGTAGCCGATCCGCGAGAGCAGTTTGGGGTTGTTCCAGGGGTCCTCACCAAGGACTCGGATCGTGCCTTCGGTCGGTCGCAACTGTCCCATCAAGAGTTTGAGGAAGGTCGACTTCCCTGCACCGTTGGGACCGAGTAGGCCGTGAATGCCAGGCGCGAGCTCGAAGGTCAGGTCGTTGACCCCCATGCCGATGCCGTACAGCTTGGTCAGCTGGTCGCATTGAAGGATGGCGGACATCAGATACGCGTGGGCGCCTCGACTCGCCGCAGGAGGAACAGGAGACAGGCGATCGAGACGAACAGGAGCCAGCCCGCGGCCAGTCCGGCGGAATCACTGCTGGTCAGGGTCTCGATGACGCCAGCAAAATCCTGGTCGATGCCGACGTCGCGCGCCTTGTTGGCCACGTCGTATAGCCCGAACTGGAAGGCGCGGATCGTGTCGTAGGGCGACAGCAGGAAGGTCCATCTGGAGTCCTCGAACCCGTGGGTCAGTTGCAACACGGGATGGGCCATGGCTCCGAAGAAGCACATGATGATCCAGCCTGCGGCCGCGTACTTCGGTTGCCTCACGAGCGAGGACATGCTGAGCATGATGAGCGCTGCAGGGATGATCGTGCCCAGACTGCACAGGATGATGAAACAGACAATGGGCAGGGTCTGCATGACCGTCTCGAGCGAGGGCGAGAACAGAATCGAGATGGCATACAGGGTAAGCGAGGGCAGCAGCGTCACTCGCGCCAGCCAGGAAATGATGATGCCAGCCTTGCCGAGCACGTAATCCAGTCGGCTGACAGGACGCGCGAAGTAGATGAGAAAGGCGCGAGAGCGATGATCGTTTGAGATCAGGATCGGACCGACCAGGGCGGTTATGACCACGACCATCCACAGCTGAAACGCGCCCATGAAGGCGAAGACTCCCGACCAGATGGCCACGCGGAGTTCGGCAGGATCGTTGGCCAGTTGCATGCGCAAGGCCGGAGGCAACCAGCCCTGGGAGAGCGTTGCATAAGGGCCCGTTGCTCCCGCGGGGTCCGTCAGGCGGCCAACGAGAAAGAAGAAGGGGGCCAGGTACAGGAAAGGCAGGAATGCAAAACGGGTGATCCAGGTCACCAGCTTGCTCTGTCCGGCAATGGCCACACCCGTACGCGTGATCGGTAGCCAGCGCATCGACTGCTTCGTGCGCGGGCCCTCGTAGCGCCGGTATCCGATCTGAAAGAGGCCCATCAGTTATTCTTCTTGACCGCGGTGAGGAAGATCTCTTCCAGTGTGTTGCGGCCGCGTTCCAGTCTGCGCAGCACGACACCCTGGTCGTGGGCGACTCGCATGGCGAGGTTCGCCATCGCCTCGGCTTCGCCGTACAAGCGGAACTCGTCTTCGTGATGGGTCTCGAGCTTGGCACCGGCCCTTTCGAGCTCTTGACGGAAGCCCGGGGTCGGTTGTTCGAGTCCTACCAGGACACTTTCATCCACCGGTTTGCGCAGATTCGCGATCGAGTCCTGCACGAGCAATTTTCCGTGCCCGATGATGACGACCGAATCACAGATGTCCTCGACGTCTTGCAGAATGTGCGTCGAGACGATCACGCTGATCCCCGAGCGATCGTAGAGAGCGCGGATCAGTTTCAACATGCGCTTGCGTCCGATCGGATCCAGGCCGCTGGTCGGTTCGTCCAGGAAGACGAGCCGCGGATCGTGGACGATGGCCTGGGCCAGCTTTTGCTTCTGGCGCATGCCGGTCGAGTACGTCTGGACTTCGCGATAGCGTTCCTCGCCGAGCCCGACGTAGTCCATGATCTCGTGGGCCCGGCGAAGCGCGTTCAGGTGCGGTAGGCCGGAGAGTTCGCCTGCGTAGGCCACGGCCTCGACGCCTTTCAAGCCGGGGAAGATGCAGTCGTCCTCCGGCATGTAGCCGACCAGCTCACGTACGCTTCGAAAGTCGAGCCGACAATCGAGCCCCAGGACGCGTGCATTGCCCTGACCGAGTGTCACCAGCCCGAGCAAAGCCTTGATCAGCGTGCTCTTGCCCGCACCGTTGGGGCCCAGCAAACCGACGACACCAGGCGCCAAAGAGAAGGACACTCCGTCCAGAGCCAGCCGGCCGGCGTAGCTCTTCGTGACGTTCTCGAGTTCGAGAACCGCTTTCCTCTGGTCGTTGGGCACGCTTGGCAGTATCGGGGTGTGCACCCCGAGGTCAAGGCGGGGGAGCGGTGTTTCAACGGCGAAGAGAATCCACCGGGAACTGAAAATGGAATCGGACCCGCGGACGGAGTCCCATTCCGTGGCTGCGAAACGTCCCCTGGGCGCAACTCAAGCGGCCAGGGGATCGAACCGATGAGCCTCTTGCTTCTCCTTATAAGGGATAAGGGAGCGTTCGATCAGGACCCAGCCATGACCTATGCGAGCCCGCCCGCTGACGAATCCCCCGCGAACCGCCCTCGGGTGCTCTTTGTCGACGATGATCCGGCCATTCTCGAGGGCCTTGGCCTCAGTCTGAGGCGCGAAGGGAAGCGCTTTGAAATGCAGTTTTCGTCCTCCGCGGAGGCCGCCCTCGAGACTCTCTCCGAGCGCTACGTGGACGTGCTGGTTTCCGGCATCCACATGCCCGAGGTCGATGGGGTGGCCTTTCTCACCGAGGCCAAGCGACACTCACCCCACACGCTCCGTGTCGTCCTCTGCGGAGAGGGCGTGGAGGAGAAGGCCCTTGCGATCGATGCTCATCGGCTGCTCGCCAAACCCTACGACCGGGATCCGATGATCGCGGTACTCGAAGACGCGTTGCGCGGAGTCGAGTCCCTTCCGTCACCGGATCTCGTGCGTGCCATCGCAATGAGCACGGCACTTCCCATGGCCGCCAAGATCCACCGCCAGCTGATGCGGAAGCTGGACGCTCCGGCCAGTGGACTGTCCGAAGTCGCGGAACTGATCGAGTCCGATCCTGGTGCGGCAGCACGCGTACTGCAGCTCTGCAATTCGACGTTCTTCCGCAAAGCTGACCCCGTCGTTTCCATCGAGGAGGCCGTCCATACGCTAGGACTGCAAACGCTTGGCATCGTTGTCCTCGAAGGCAAGGTTGGTCAGGAACAGATCGCCGGCAAGGAGCGCCGCGCGTTCTCGGCCGCCCGCTTTCAAAAGCACGCGCATCTCAGTTCCGAACTGGCCCGCATGTTGCTGGGGTGCACGGGAGAACGCGCCGAGCTCGCCGGCGTGGCAGCCCTGTTTCAACACGTCGGACGCCAAGCGGTCGCTCAGCACTGTAAGCGGGAGTCACGAGAGATCATGCGGCGCATGCTCAATGCGGAAGATCTCTCTAGCCTCGAGCGGGAAGTTCTGGGTTGCTCCCAGGCCGATGTGGGGTCGGCCTTGTTGCGCGTCTGGGGCCTGCCAGAGGAGATCGCTCGTGCGGTCGGCGAGTTCGCCGAGCCCGAAAAATCCGCCCAGGGCTTCGATGCTGCCCACGCCGTTCATGTGGCCAGCGGTCTCGCGGCGGAAGCACTCGGCACTGAAGATCCGCTCTTTCTCTGCTTCGGTCCCCGTCTCGATCGCGGGCACCTCGAACACTTCGGCTTTACCGACTCCCTCGAGCCCTGGATGGCCACCGCCCAGGGATTACTCGAAACGCCCTGAGACCCTATCCAGGTCGCAAATACCCAGGAATAGGACAAAATTTCAGTGTTCTCGAAAAGTAGACGATAGCCATTCCCATGAAGCCCAAGGTCGCTCTCATCACCGGTATCACAGGCCAAGACGGAAGTTACCTCGCGGAGCTACTTCTCGAGAAGGGTTACGAGGTCCACGGCCTGATTCGTCGTTCCAGCTCTTTCAACACGCGGCGGATCGAGCACCTCTATCTCGACCCTCACCTTCCCGAGGCGCGTATGCGGCTGCACTATGGCGATCTCCAGGACGCCAACGGGATGCGCCGTCTGCTCGATGAGGTTCAACCCCACGAGGTGTACAACCTTGCGGCCCAGTCCCACGTCCGCGTCAGCTTCGACATGCCTATCTTTACGGCGGAAGCGACGGCCATCGGAGCGATGCGCCTTCTGGAAGCCATCTACGACTACGAGTCGTACACGCATCGCCGCGTCCGCTACTACCAAGCCTCTTCCTCGGAGCAGTTCGGCAAGGTGCAAGAGGTGCCTCAGAACGAATCGACGCCTTTCTACCCGCGCAGTCCATACGCCGTGGCCAAGGCCTTTGCGCACTACGCGACGGTTAACTACCGCGAGTCGTATGGCATGCATGCTTCCTGCGGAATTCTCTTCAACCACGAGTCGCCTCGTCGTGGTGAAACCTTCGTGACGCGCAAGGTCACGCGCGCCGCGGCACGGATCAAGCTCGGTTTGCAGGACAAGCTCTTCATGGGCAACCTCGAATCCAAACGGGACTGGGGTTATGCCAAGGACTACGTCGAGGCCATGTGGCTGATGCTCCAGCAGGACGAGCCCGACGACTACGTCATCGCTACCGGCGAGATGTACTCTGTTCGCGAGTTCCTCGAAATTGCCTTCGACCACGTCGGTCTGGACTACAACGACTACGTCGAGATCGATCCACGCTACTTCCGCCCTGCGGAAGTCGACGTCCTCATGGGTGACGCCAGCAAGGCCCACAAGCAGCTCGACTGGAAGCCGCGCACGAGCTTCAAAGAGCTCGCGACGATGATGATGGAGCACGATATGGAGCTGGCGGAAGCGGACAAGCTCCTGGCTGACTCGGACAAGGCCGTAACTGCTGCCTAGGCACCCGAGCTCAAAGCGCTTGCAGGGTCCTGCTGAGGAGGATCCAGGAGAAGAAGAGCAACGTACCCACGAGGGCGATGCGGGCGCCCAGCCGGTTTGCATGAGGCCCCAGGATGGCGCGATCCCCGTTCATCCCGAGCAATGCCAGAGCCAGGAGCGGAAGGAAGGCCGCACCGACCAGCGCATACAGCTTCTGAATACTCCGGAAGCTCACGAACAGCCCGAGCATCGGCACAAATGCGATGAAGAGCATGTAGCCGCGATACGCCCCTCGGGACGTTCGACCGCGGAAGCGTCCCCAGAAGTCAGCGAAGAGATACGGCACGGATTGCCAGACGCCGAGCAAGCTGCTGAACACCGCCCCCCAGGCGCCGATGAGAAAGGCCCATTTGACGGAGCTTCCCATGCGCTCATCGAGCCGGTCTGCCAGGTCGACGATCAGGGTCGCCCCACTGCCGTCCACCTCGACGGTGCTACCGATGATCACGAGGCAGATGCCGAATATCAGGGTGACCAGGTAGCCGACACCGAGATCGATGCGCGTGATACGAATGGCCTCGGCCCCCGCGCGGCCTTTCTCGCGGATCCAGTATCCATAGCAGAGAATCGTCAGCGTCCCCCCGACGCCGCCCATGAGAGCCACGCTCCATTCAAGGTTCTCTCCGCGCAGCGTCTCGGGGGAGGGGATGAAGAGTCCGCGTAGGATCTCGCCCGTGCCTGGCCAGAGTTGGACCGCCGTGGCGCTCACCGTCAGGAACATCGCGCCGATGCACACGGCCATCACACGCTCGAAGAGCGCGAAGCCACCTAGACGACACAAGAAGAGCCCGAGCAAACTGTGGGCGATGCCGAAGACGATCTTCGCCTGCGAGGCATCCTCGAAGAGCGGCAAGATGGCGTGCAGTGTGACGCCACAGGCGCTCATCAAGGCGGCGCCGACGAAATACGTCCACAGGAGCAGGTAGGGCAGGAAAACCCAGGGGGCGATGCGCGCGTAGCGCTCGAGCACGCCTTCGATCAGGGTCTTCCCGGTGACCAGTTGCCACCGCGCGAGCCCCTCGTTCAGGACGAACTTGAGGAACGTGCCCAGCAGGACGGCCCATAGACACGCCGTGCCCAGTTGGCTTCCCGTGAAGCCTGCGGTGGCCAGGTCCCCGGCACCGACACCGGTCGCGGCGATCAGGATTCCGGGGCCGATCAGAGTCAGGCTGCGGCGCATGCCGGCATCCTATCCGGAAAAGCCGTATCGTTTGAAACGCCTCAGGCGGGCGCTGGCTCAGCTCGCGAGCCGTGCCCCGACCTCGACACTTTCGACGCCCGCCGCGATGGCCAGGCGCGTCAGCTCGATGACGGAGCGGGCTTCGGTCTTCTCGAGAATGTGGGCCCGGTGCACCTGGATGGTCTTCGGGCTCAACCCGAGGTCCGCTCCGATTTCCTTGGCCGTGCGGCTGCGCACGAGATGGGTCATGACCTCTCGCTCGCGGGGCGTCAGACGCGAGAGTCGGGCTAGCTGGGAATTTTTGTGATCCTGTTCGAGGCGGCGTTCGCGATCGTGCTTCAGGGCGTGTTCGACGCTGCTCGCCAGGGACTCGTGGCTGTACGGTTTGGCCAGATAGTCGATCGCGCCACGGCGAAAGACGCGGGAGATGGTCGCGAGGTCGGCTTGGCCGGACAGGAACACGACCGGGATCTCCTGCCCGCGTTCGGCCAGCTTTTCCTGAAGCTCTGGGCCGTTCATTCCGGGCATGCAGACATCGAGGACGAGACAGCCGGCTTCCCCGGCGTAGTGATCTAGAAATTCCTCGGCGGAGGCGAACGAACGAACGCCAAAGCCCGCTTTCTGAAGAATCGCCTGGGCTAGATGTCGATCGGTGGGGTTGTCGTCTACGAAGAAAACGGTTTCGGGCTGCATATGGACACGTGCGTGGGGGGGGGATGCCATTGCTGACGCTTAACGCTATCGGCCCCGGTTCGGATTGGGTTGAGACCTCAATCCCCATGCCAGGCGAATAGGCCGTGATCACGGGCGTTCCCCGCGCGGAAAGCGCTCCCCGTACACCCCGAATTCGGTGTATGTCTCGAGCGAAGGCCGAAGAGGCGCCGTACGCCTTCTTCCAGGCCGACCAGCATTTACTCGAAGTCCGACGGAGCACGGTGCAGGCAGACGGTGTGATCCCTCTTGATACCGAGTTTCTTCGCCAAGGGTGTGCCCGAGTATCCGGCCATGTCAATCGTCCTTTCCGCCCGCGTAACCCAACTCGCGCAGACGCTCGAGATCCTCCTCGCTCATTGGGCGTGCGGGAACATCACGCCCGGCCAGAAGAAAGGAACGCAGGTCTTCGAGTAGCTCTTGCACCAATCCGGGATGAGCGTCTTTCACGTCCTTCAGTTCTCCGGGGTCTTCGCGCAGGTCGTAGAGACGCAGCTTCTCGGTGCGCATGTTGTAGAAGAGCTTGTAGCGTTCGTCGCGGATGCCGCGATCCTGACCCTTGATCATCGAGCCCGCCATCGACCCGTCCAGATCGGCCTCGAAGTAGAGCCGGCGCGCAGGAAACGGCTCGCCATTTCTCAGGAGCGGCTGCAGTGCGAGCCCGTCGAGGTTTTCTGGAATCGGCACACCTAGTTCGCGCAGGCACGTCGGCACAAGATCGATCAGGGATACGGGCTGCTCGATACGTCGCGCCGGGGTGATGTCCGGGCCGCGGAAGATCATTGGCACCCGGGACACCTCAACGTGATGGGTCAGGCCGTGCAGCACGCCCCCGTGGTCGAGAAATTCCTCGCCGTGGTCCGAGGTCAAGACGATCAACGTGTTCTCGAGAAGCCCCTCCGCGTCCAGGTAGGCGAGTACCTTGTCGATCTCACCATCGAGCTGGCGGATGGCACCATCGTAGAGATTGGAGAGATGGCGGGCGTCCTCACCGTCGAGCTTCAGCCGTCCTTCCACGACGGCATAGAGCTCCTCGCTCTTGCCCTGGAGTTTGCCCGCGTAGGGCTCGACGAACTGCTCGCGCACCTCCTCCAGCGTTCCGTAGTCGGAGTGGGGGTCGATGTAGTGCAGGAGCAGGAAGAAGGGCCGTGCGCGATCCCGTGCCTCCAACCAGGCGATCCCGCGCCCCGACGTGGCCGAGGGATGGGGCCCGCCCTTGTCGACCTCCTCGTGGTGGTCGAAGCCCCGATCGAGACCGTTGGTCGTCAGGAGTGAATTCGTCACGATCCCGGCCGTCGCGTAGCCGAGTTTTTGCAGGATGCCGGCCAGGGTCGGGACATCCTGGGGCATCGTGAAGCGCGTGCCGGTGACCCCGTTGCGTCGCGGGTAGAGCCCGGTGAACATCGATGCGTGGGAAGGCAGGGTCCAAGGCGAGGGAGCCGAGGCATCGACGAACAAGCTCCCCTCACGGGCGAGACGATCGATCGTAGGGGAGGTATCGCGTCCGTAGCCGTAGCACCCCAGTCGATCGGCCCGCAGGGTATCGACCGAGATCAGGATCAGGTTCCGCTGGGGCACGGCCGACCCCGACGGCCCGCAAGAGACAGCGCACAGGAGCCCACAGAGCAGGATCACGAGCATCATGATCACGAACACCGGGACCTGCGACCCGAGCGTAAGGCCGAGAAGCGCTCGCGCGCTTTTGGGGCGGCGTGGGCCGCGTGCTAGATTGAAAGCCGTCACGAGATCCGGCCCATTGTATTGTTCGAAGTCCCTGAAGATGAGTGTGGTGGCCGCACTCTTCGCCTTGGCCTGCTCCGAGGAGGCGAAGCCCGTTCCCCTGACGCCGGACCTCTCTACGCTCGAGCCGAGCTTCAGTGAGCACGTGGCGCCCCTCATCTACGCCAAGTGCACGCCCTGCCACCGTTCAGGGGGGTCCGCGCCCTTTACACTGACCAGCTACGAAGAGACGAAGCGCAAGGCGCGCCAGATCCGGATCGTGACCGAGGAGCGCACCATGCCCCCGTGGTTGCCGAGCGACGGAGCCAGGGCCTTCTCCAACGATCGTTCGCTCCAGCCCCAGGAGATCGAGCTGCTGTCCCGCTGGGTCGAGGCCGGGGCTCCCCAGGGGGACCCTGAGCGCACCCCGGCTCCCTTGCACGAGCTTTTCGGGGGGATCGATAGCGGATGGCGGCTCGGCAAACCGAGCATCGAGGTCGAGATGGAGCCCTTCGTCGTGCCGGCCGAGGGGCGCGACGTCTACCGCAACTTCGTGATCCGAAACCCGGTTCAACGCGACACCTGGGTCCGCACGGTCGAGTTCCAGCCGGACAACCCGCGGGTGCTGCACCACGCCGTGATGTTCGTCGATACGACCGGAGTCGCGCGCGCGGAGGACGCACGCGATGCCGAGCCGGGGTACACCGGTATGGACATCGGCAACCTGAGGATCCCCGACGGTCAGTTCATCACGTGGTTGCCCGGCCGCGAGCCGGCACCCGGCGAAGATGACATCGCCTTTCTCTTGCGTCCGGATACGGACATCGTCTTGCAGTTGCACCTACGGCCCTACGGACGTCCCGAGACGATCCAGGTGCGACTCGGCCTCTTCGAGGCCAAGCAGAAGCCGACACGATTCCCGATGACGATTCGGCTGTGGACGCGGGACATCGACATCGCTGCAGGGGATGCCGACTACCTGGTGGAGGCCGCCTATCGCTTGCCGGTCGATATCGTCGTGCGCGCTGTCTATCCCCACGCACATTACGTTGCTCACGATCTACAGGGCTTTGCGCAGGCGCCGGGACAGGAGCGCATGCGTCTGATTCACATCCCCGACTGGGACTTCAACTGGCAGGAGGAGTACTTTTACGAGGAGCCCCTGGCTTTGCCGAAGGGGACGGAGCTTTCACTGCGCTACGTCTACGACAACTCCGCCGAGAACCCACGCAATCCCTTCGCACCACCGCGCCGCATCGTGCACGGATTCGAATCCAGCGACGAGATGGGCGAGCTGCTCTTTTCCGTTCTGCCCAGCGAACGCGACCGACCGGTTCTGTGGCGCGACTTCGAACGCTTCGCCCTTGCGCGGGATCTCGCCAATATCGAGAAGCATGCCGCGCAGGATCCAGGCGATCCCTCGTGGCACCATGAGATCGCACGCTATTGCTTGCGGCTGGGGCGTACGCAGGAAGCGGTGCGACAGTACGAGCTGCTCTGCAAGGCCGTGCCCGATCGGCCGAGACCGCTGCAACGACTCGGACAAGCGCGCCTGGCGGATGGCGACGTAGAAGGAGCGCTGCGCGATCTCTCACGCGCCCTCGAGCTGGATCCGGGGCTCGGGCGCGCACGGCTCTACTACGCCCAGGCCCTGGCCCAGGCAGGAGCGCAGGATGAGGCCTTCGAGGCCTACCAGGAAGTCCTCGATCGCGATCCGTCCCAGCCCACCGCCCTGAGCCGTCTCGGCGAGATCCATCTGGCGCGGGGCGAGGCCAAGCGCGCGCGCGAGCTCTTCGAGCGAGCCCTGAAGCGCAACCCGGTGTTCGACCGTGCCTTGCTGGGGCTCGGGAACCAGGCCCTCGCTGGCTCGAGCCCGAATGAGGCGGCTTCGCTGGCAAGAAACATTCTCTACGAGGAGCCCGCCCACGCCGCGGGCCATCACCTGCTGGGTCGGGCGCTCGCGGCCCAGGGGGGCTCGGACGAGGCGCTATGGCACCTGGAATTGGCCGTCCTGTTCGACCCGGACGAAGTCTCCTTTACGCAGGAACTCGCCAGGTATCGCGAGCAGTTGCGCGCAGCCAACCGGTAGCTTTTGTAGCCTGTTTCACCGTGACTCTCCTGGAGATCGAGGGCCTGCGCCGGGCCTACCGAACCCCTGCGGGGGAGGAGCACCCGGTGATCGACTTGCGCCGCTATTCCCTGGGCCAGGGCGAACAGGCGGCCCTCGCCGGAACCAGCGGCTCGGGCAAGACGACGTTGCTGCATCTGATCGCCGGGATCCTGCGACCCGATGCCGGTAGCGTGGTCATCGATGGCACGGAGATCAGTGCCCTGTCGGAGGCGGCGCGCGATGGCTTCCGGGCGCGCAACCTGGGCTATGTGTTTCAAAGCTTCCATCTGCTCGGAGCCTATGACGCCCTCGAAAACGTGCTCCTGGGCATGGCCTTCGGTTCGAAGCCCGACCGAGGCCACGCGCGCGCGTTGCTGGAACGGCTGGGTCTGGCGGATCGCTTGCACTATCGACCCGGTCAGCTGTCGGTCGGTCAGAAGCAACGGGTCGCCCTCGCACGCGCCCTGGCCAACCGTCCCAAGCTGGTCCTTGCGGACGAACCGACGGGCAACCTCGACACGGAGAACGCTCGGTCGGCACTGAAGCTTCTGCGCGATGCCTGTCAAGAGAACGGAGCAGCGCTGCTCCTGGTCAGCCACGATCCCGCCGTGCTCGCTTCCTTCGAGCGCTGTGACAGGCTGGAGGAGTTGCGCTAGCGATGGGCACCTTGTTCCTGATCGTGCGCAAGAGCCTCGCGCAACACGCGCTCTCGAGCGTAGTGACCATCGCCGCCACCGCCCTGGGGGCCGGGTTGGTCCTGGCGGTCTTCGCCATCAGCGCCCAATCGGAACGGGCGTTCACCGGCGGAGCCCTGGGCTTCGATGCGGTCCTGGGTGCGCGGGGAAGCGCCCTGCAGCTCGTCCTGAACAGCGTGTATCACCTCGAGACCTCGCCGGGCAATTTGCCCTGGGGTCAGTACACGCAGGTGCGCGACGACCCGCGCGTCGAGCTGGCGATTCCGTACGCCGTCGGCGACAGCTATCGCGGTTTTCGTGTGGTGGGCACGACAGTGGAGCTCTTCACGCGCTTCGAGCATCGCGCGGGCGAGACCTTTCGCTTCCAGGAGGACGGACAGGCCTTCGATCCGGGGCGGCGCGAGGCCGTGCTCGGAGCCAGCGTGGCTCGTCGTCTGGGGCTCGGACGCGGGTCCCACATTCGCCCCGAACACGGTGTCGGTATCGCGGCCGAGCACGCCCAGGCGCACGACGAGGAGTTCGTCGTCGTCGGGGTGCTGGAGGCGACGAACACGCCCTCGGACCGCGTCGTTTGGATCCCGATCGAGGGCATCTTTCGCATGGGCGGACATGTGTTGCGCGGAGACGGCGAGACCTTCGCCGCCCAGCCTGGCGAGGAGATCCCCGAGCGCCATCGCGAAGTCAGCGCCGTGCTCTTGAAGCTGAAGAGTCCCCAGGCGGGTTTTCAACTGGAGCGCGCGATCAATGGCGAGGGCACGCAGGCGACCCTGGCCTTCCCGATCGGCCGTTCGATCGCCGAGCTGTTCGACAAGCTGGGTTGGGTGAACCGCGTGCTGGAGGTGGTGGCGTATCTCGTGTGTCTCGTGGCGGCGGGCGCGATTCTGGCCAGCCTGACGAACGCGATGAACGAAAGGCGGCGCGAGTTCGCCATTCTGCGAGCACTTGGAGCACGACGGCGTACCGTGTTCGCGGCCATCGTGCTCGAGTCCAGCGCCATCGCGGGGGCGGGCGCGTGCTGTGGCTACGTGATCTACGGGCTCCTGTTCTTCGGGATCGCGCGCTCGATCGAGGTGCGTACCGGTGTCATCGTCGAGCCCGCCGACTTTCATCCGATCCTCGTTCTCGCCCCACTGGGTATGGTCCTCTTGGGTGCACTGGCAGGCATCCTGCCGGCGTGGAAGGCCTACTCCACCGACGTGGCCACCCACCTCTCGTCGGGAGGCTGAACAGGATGAAAGAAGCACGTCGTTCCGGAACCCTCGTCGCCGCCCTCACCGGACTGGCTTTCCTGGCATCGTGGGCAGCGATCTATCGCTTGTTCGACAACCGCGACGAACTTCTCCTGCGCCAGACCGATCTGGTGCGGCGCAACGACGAGCTCGATGAGGACCTGGCGAAGGCCCACGCGTTGGTTGAGAGGACGCGCGCCGAGCTTTCGACGAATGCCAACGAGAAAGCAGCGCTTGCGGACAGTGCAAAAGAACTCGCGATCGCCGCGCGACGCACGAACGCGATGCGACTCCAGGCCGCGGAGATCGCGATCGAGGCCTCGCGTCTTGCTCGGGCGCAGGCGCTGCTCACGAGTGTCCCCGAGGAGGCGCGGGGTTTGTCCTGGAAGCTCCTTCAGTCGAGCTTACAACGACGCTTTCCGCTCCTGGTTGACGCGGAGGACGACATTCTCGCCCTGGCCACAGCACCAGGGCAGACGGAGATCGCAGTCGGAACACGCGAGGGGCGATTGCTCGGCTATGCGGTAGTACCGCCTGAGCATCCCGTGGCCGGGAGCATTGCGCCGCTCTTCGAGATCGAGGCCCACGAAGAGGCGATTTTCGCCTGCGCCTTCGATCCCGCGGGCAAGCGGCTCGCTGCTGGCGACCTGTCGGGCCAGGTCTCGGTCTGGGACATTGCCTCCGGAGACGACGTGGCCTCGTGCGACTTCGACGAGACGGTGACCGCTCTTGGCTTTGTCGACGAGACACACCTGGTCATCGGTGGTGATGACGGTCGGCTGGGCGTGTGGAACACCCAGACGGCCCATCTTTCCGAGTTGCGTGGCCACGATCGTTCGATCAACGCGATCGAGATCGATACCGAGCGTAGACGCTTCGCCAGCGCCAGTGACGACGCCCTCGTTCGGCTCTGGTCGGGAAGCGCGTTCGAGACCTTGATCGAGCTGGAAGGCCATGGCGATTGGGTACGGGACGTGGCCTTCGCGCCGGATGGCGTGACCCTCGCCAGCGCCTCCTCGGACCTGACGATTCGTCACTGGGACACGAACTCCGGCCAGGAGCTGCGCTCGAGCTCGACCCAGGGGGTCGAGGTCGTGGGCTTCGAATACGCGAGCGATGGCAGTGGTTGGTGCGCCTATGGTCGCTTCGGCGAGCTCCTCTTCGAGCGCGCGGGAGCACGCCTGGAATACGACGTGCCCCTGGTGGGAGGCATCGCGGTCCTCGGCGGTACGAGTGCACGGGATCTCTCGTGGCTGTCGCTGGCGATGGGGGGGGCGTTGTCGCTCTGGTGCGTGAACCCCGCTCCGAACTTTCGGGAACGCCAGGCCGACATGGGAGAGCTGCGCCGGCTGGCCACGAGTTCGAATGGAAATCGTGTCGTCGCCGCCGGAACCGACGGCGGAGTCTGGCTCTTCGAAGCCGAAGAGGTGCAGCGCATCGGAGGCCATCGCGGCTCTTGCATGGCTGTGGCGCTCTCCGTCGACGGCAATTCGTGCGCCTCGGGGGGACGGGATGGCAAGGCGCGGGTGTTCGATCTGGCCCCGCAGGTGCGCGAGCGGCTGGTGCTCGACGTCGACGACAATCCCGTCGTGGCGGTCGCATTCTCACCGGACGCGAGTCGTGTCGCTTGTGTCTCGAGGATCGGTCTCATGCGTTCCTTCGATACAACGAGCGGCAAGCTCCTGAGGGAGATCCCTCCTCCACGAAAGGGCATCGCCGTGGCGACGCTCGACGCCAACGCCAAGCTCCTGGCCTGGATCGGTGACGGCGGGACCATACGAACCTGGGATGTCGTCACGGGAGAGCGCGTGCATCCGTTGCGCGACCGTGAGCTGGGACGCGTCGCGGCCCTCGACCTGGCCGAAAACGGTTTGCGCCTGGCTTGCTCGAACAACGACAGCTCGGCCCATGTCTACGATCTCGAGACCAAGGAGCGCATCTGCGTCGTCACGGACCCGGACCTTTCCATCTGGTCACTGGCTATCGATGCGCTGGGCGAGACCCTGGCCACCGCGTCTCGGGATGGGGTCATCCAGCTGTGGGACGTGGAGAGCGGCGAGCGTCTCGTGCGCCTGCGAGGCCGACACGAGGCGATACTCTCGCTCGCGTTTCGTCGCGACGGCAAGGCTCTCTATGCCGGCACCGACGGGGGTCGGCTGGAGATCTTCGAAGTGGAGCTAGAATAGGTATCCCATGCTTCTGCGCTTTTCGAGCCTCGGATCCATCACCGCCTTCTTCGTCAGCCTGGCGTGCCTCGTCTGGGTCTGGCGCGAAACAGCAAAGCCCCTGCCTGCCCTGACGCTGCGGCCGATCCGCGGAGCGGCTCTCGACGCGCCCCTCGCGGGCCAGTGGAACATGCATCCCGCCGGCGTATCGAGAGAAGCTCCTCTGGAGATCCCTGACACGGGCGCGGTCTCGATCGAGCTCGCCCACCTGGCCTTCGACGACTACGACCCCCCCGAGTTGCGCGGTGCGAATGCCGAAGCGCTCGGGCCCAAGGCCTTCCCCGAGACGATCGAGAAGCTTCACGGGCGCGAAATCGAGATCGAGGGCTTTCCGCTCATCATGGAATTTGGCGACGAGGGGGCCCAGGAGTTGCTCTTGACGCGCTTTCCACCCGGGTGTTGCTTTGGCACGGTACCGGTGATGGACGAGTGGATTTCCGTGAGCGTCGGCGAGGGCGACGTGGATCCCGGTACCGGCTACGATCCCATTCGCATGCGCGGGCGGTTCTTCGCGGGCGAGGTGCTTGACGACAACGGTTTTGTCGAGAGCCTGTATCGCCTGGAAGGGGCGCAACTCGCGGACTGATCTCGGGATGAACTCGCATATAGAACCGAAGGGTCCGAAAAAACGCCGGACGTGGTGGATCCGGCTCGGAGTCGCGGGATTTGCCATGTTCCTGGCCGTGGTCGCGGCCGAGGTCGTGCTGCGCCAGACCCTACGCGAGGTGCGCGAGTACTACGTGTGGTGGCCGCATCTTCAGCGCACCTTTCAAGTCGAGGCGGGCTTGATGCCCGGCGTCGAGGGGCGCACCCAGTTCCTCGTCAGTTCCATCGGCCTGCGCGCGGACGAGCTTTCCGAAGAAGACGACTACCGCATGCTGGCGGTGGGGGGCAGCACGACCGAGTGCCTGTTTCTCGATCAAGACATCGCCTGGCCCGAGGGCGTGGAACACGTACTGAATCAGGGCCAGGATCGCCTGCGTGTCTGGATGGGCAACGCGGGCAAGAGCGGATTGAACACGCGCGATCATATCGTGCAGTTGAAGCACATTTTGCCGCTGGTTTCGAGGGTTGACGCCGTCGTCATGATGATCGGCGTCAACGACATGATGTTGCGGCTCTCGCGGGATGACGATTACAACCCCGATTTCATGCAGGAGGAAAATGCCGAGACGGTCATCCTGCCGCGTTCGTTCCAGATGCTCCCGATTCAGCACGAGACGCGCTATCTCGCCTTTCAGAAGACGGCCCTCTGGCGACTCGCCACGCGCGTGAAGGACTCGCTTTTTGAGAGCAACAAGGTTCAGGACAACGCCGGGCGGAACATCATTCGCTGGCGCGAGCACCGCAATAGTGCTCCGGCGTGGCTCGACGAGCTACCGGACATCACGGCGGGTTTGAAGGAGTACCGTCGCAACATCCGCGAGCTGATCCGGATCTGTCGCGAATGCGGAGTGCGTCCTGTCTTCATGACCCAGCCTGCGATCTGGACCGAGGACTTTCCCGAAGCACTCGAACGTTACCTCTGGGTAGGGGGCATCGGCGATTACATGGAGGTGCCGGGGAGCACCTACTACACGGTCGACGTGCTCATGCAGGCCATGGAACTCTACAACGCGTCGGTACTGGATATCTGCGCGCAAGAGGGCGTCGATTGCTTCGATGTCGCCGCTGTGTTGCCGCGGAATACCGCCTCGTTCTATGACGACATCCACTTCAACGCCGGTGGGGGGAAGCGCGTCAGCGAGTTGTTCGGCGCCTACATGCTGGAGCGCGCGCCTTTTAGCGAGTGAGACTCGTTACTGCTTGAACGGCATCCGGGTCTGGCGCACGGCCTCGAACTCGTTCTGGCCCTCGGTGATACGTACCAGATGGTCGGCGGGTAGATTCTCGAAGAGCTGTGTGCCGCCGGAAGGCCAGTGGATTTCCAAGCGGCGCACCTCTTGGGCGCTTCCCAGGCCGATGTGCTGTTCGAGGGGGTTGGCGCCGAAGCTTCCGCCCGTGCCGACGACGCGATGGATCGAGCGCTTCCGGGCGCCTTCGCCCAGGACGCAGTGCAGTCGAGCACCTACGGCGGAGCGCACGGAGCGCGTGCCTCGCAGGCGGATCTTGATCCAGTGGTTCTCGAACCCAGGGTTCTCGAAGAGCACGTTACCGAAGGCGTCCGCGTAGAAGCCCCCGCCCATCTGCTCGAAGATATCTTGGTCCCCGTCGTGGTCGAGGTCCGCGAAGACGACGCCATGGCCCTTTTGCAGGTGCCCGAATCCACCCGGCAAGGTCACGTCGGTGAAGCCTCGGCCTCGATCGTTGCGATACATCAGGTTGGGCATGATCCCATCGAAGTACGGGTAACCTGTGCCAAGGTAGAAATCCAGCCAACCGTCATTGTCGAGGTCACCGAAGTTCGAGCCCATCGTCAAGGTCACGCGCTCGAGTCCGCGCTCGAGGCTGACGTCCTTGAAGCCGCCCTTGCCGTCGCCGCGATAGAGCTGCGCATGTTCGGCCGTGTGTTTCTGCCCCGTGAAACTGGCCACGGCGGGGTAGAGCCGTAAACCCTCACCGCTGCCCTGGTTGTCCTCGGCGCCGAGCTGATGATAGCTGGCGACGTACAGATCCAGGTTGCCGTCGTTGTCGAAGTCCCAGAACCAACAGGCGAAGCTCTGTTTCGGGTTGCGCACGCCGAGCTTGCCGGCCACGTCCTCAAAAGCCCCCTGACCCTGGTTCCGGTACAGGCGATTCGAACCACCCTGATTCGATACGTAGAGGTCGATGCGCCCATCGGTGTCGTAGTCACCCCAGCTGACACCCTTGGCGTACTGGAAATTCGTCACCCGCGCTTCGCGTGCAGCGTCATGAAACGTGCCGTCGCCCTGGTTTTGGAAGAGCTCTGAGGGGAAGCGGTATTGCTTGGAAGATTCGTTGCCGATGTAGAGGTCGAGATCGCCATCGGCGTCGTAATCGGCCCAGCCCGCCGCCTGGGTCGGATAGTGCTCGAGCCCCAGGCCGGCCAAGAAGCTCACGTCACGAAAATGTGCCGCGCCATCGTTGCGCAGTAGTGAGTTCGGATGGCGGCCCGACTCTCCGTGCAGCCACGCGCCACGCAGGACGAGGATGTCGGCGTCGCCGTCGGAATCGTAGTCGGCGTGATTCAGGTTCAGACCGCCTTTGAAACCGATCAGCCCCGCCTCCTTGCTCCTGTTCACGAACTCGCCCGCGGCGGTGCGCAGGAACAACGTCAGCGACACGGCTGGATCCCAGCTGGAGGTCACGATGTCGAGACGCCCGTCACCATCGAAGTCCTCGATACCGGCACCTCCGGCCATGTCGAGTACGTTGACGCCCTGCTCGGGGGCGATGTCGACGAAGCGTGGGAAAGCGACGTCGCTCTGAAAGTGCTCCGGCGGAATGCGATGTTCTGCGGGAACACCTTCGGGATACACCCCGAGCGCCATGGCCGCGAGATTGCCTAGCCACTCGCTCGAACGTCGTCTGGGTGCGCCCTTCGGTTGGCGCGCGGCGAACTCGAGGAAGTAACGCTGGGCCTTTTCCGTGGCTTGCTTTTCCACGAAGATACCCTGCTCGCGGATGGGCAGGATGCAGCTCTGGGACGTGTGGCGCGCCACGCAATTCTGGGATTCACCCAGGCGCATGCAGGAGAGAGCGAGCTGGTAGGTCAGCTTGTCTCGCAGCTTGGGAAAGCTATCGGGATCGTTATCGACCAGGAGGGCATAGCCTTTTTCGAGTAGCTCGACGGCTCGCTCGAGGTGTTCTCCGGCACGCAGCTCGAGCACCCCCGCGGTCATGTTCATCTGCACTAGCGACAACCAGGGCAGGTCGGCCGGGGCCTCGGCGATTCGTTGTCGATACTCGTTCAACAGCGTGGTCGTCAGGTAGCTGTTCTGTTCGGGCGTCAGGCGTTCGACCCGAGCCAGTTCGCGGAGCATGCGTTGATGCGATTGCTCGATCGCCGCCGTGACTGCGGGATCTTCCTGGCAGGGGAACGGCGCGAGGAGAAACAGGCTGATCGAAAGAACGGAAAGCATCGCGAACGGTCAGTGCCCGTGGCCGTCGTCTTGGTCGACGGGGTCGTGCTCATCCTCTTCGCCTGTGTAGCCCAGGGCCTCGAGGGCTTTCAGGTCGGCCTCTTTCTTGTCGATGGCGACGCCTTCGAGCGCGACGGCGACGAGGCTTTCCTTGAGACTGGCGAAGCGTTGCATGATCTCGCCGATCCGAGCTTCGTTGTCCTTGGAGATGTCGTGCGACTCGTAGGGGTCCTCGAGCACGTCGTACAGGTAGGTGTTCGAGCGCATGGTCATGGTGCGAAACCGACCTGCCGTGACCCCGTACCAGCCGGCACCCATGTGGGCCACGAGGCGTTCACCGGTTATCTCCTCGGTCAGAAGGCTCTGGCCGTAGCCGGTCGGTCCCTTCAACTCGAAAGCTTCGAGGATGGTCGGCATCACATCCAGGTGACTGACCATGGCCGGGACGCGATCGTAGGTGCCATCGTGTTGCGTGGGCGGATGGGCGTAGCCTTTCGGATAGCGCACGATGAACGGCACCCGCACCAGCTCGTCATGCAGGTGTTGGCCGTGGGAGAACCAGAAGTTGCGCTCACCCATGGATTCGCCATGGTCGGCGGTGAAGATGACGAGCGTCCCCTCCAGCAGGCCCTTCTTCTCGAAGTAGCGCAGGAGGCGTCCTACCTCACGATCGAAGAAGCGGATCTCGGCGTCGTAGCGGATGCGATACTGCTCGGGGGCGCGAAGACCATCCAGCGCTTGATATTCCGGCAGCTCGCCGCGGCCGTGTTGCTTCGTGCCGACACCAAGCTGAGCCTCGCCTGTGAGCGGTCGCTCGAGCAGCTCGACACAGTCGTCGGGCGGAGTGTAGGGACCGTGGGGGTCCTGGTAATGGACCCACAGAAAGAAGCGCTCGTCCTGGCCCCATTTCAACCACTGCAACACCGCATCCGTCGTGTCCTTGGCATTGCGCTCGACCATGTCGGGCCGGTTGACCTCGCGCGTGGTCATCTTGTCGTCGTAGTGATCGAAGCCTTGCTGGAGACCGGCCTCGGCGAGTCCACGTCGGGCAAGGACCCAGTTCGAGAGCACCGCGGCGGTGGGGATGCCTTCGCTCTGCACGATCTCTGTCAGGGAGATGGCGTGGGGGTGGATCTGCACCCGGTTGTTCTTGATACCGAGTTCGTCCGGCAGGCGCCCGGTGAAGAGCGAGCTCATGGCCGGCGTCGTCATCGGAGCCGTCGAATAGGCCCGATCGTAAACCACGCCAGCCTCCGCGAATTCGTCGAGGAAGGGCGTCGTCGGGTGCTCGTAGCCGTAGGCTCCGAGCCGATCGGCCCGCAGTGTGTCGCAGGTGATCAAGAGCACGCGCTCGATGGGGCCATCCGATGATGTGGCGGGCCCACAGGCGGAAAAGGCGATCGCAAAGAAGGCCAGCCACCTCTGAAGGAGACAGGGGGTGATCATGCAGCAGAGAATCCTATCCGTGGGCAGGCATACGGTCACGGAGCGCAGGGGTTGGATCTACGGGGGGGGAGTTCCAGTATCGCCCAGCATCTTCACGCGCTCGAGACCGCGAATTGCGTTCTCCAGGGACGGATCGGCCTCCAGGGCACGCCGGAAGGCCTCTTCGGCCCGGGCGAGGTCCTTCGAGGCCAGGGCCCACTGGCCAAGTGTGTTCCACACGAGCGCCGAGTTCGGCTCGTTTTCGAGGGCCCGCAGGATCGGCGCCTCGGCTTCGGGAGCCCGGCCGTTGCGCATCATCGAGTAGGCGAGGTTCAGCTGGGCGTCGACGAGGTCCGGATCGCTGATGCAGGCTCGCTGGAAGGCCGCCAAGGCCTTCGTCGGGTTGCCCTGACGTCCGTGGACGCTGCCGAGATTGTTCCAGGCCTGGGCGTGCTCGCCATTCAGTTGCAACACCGCTTCGAATTCGCGTTGGGCTTCGGCCAGCTCGTTGCGACGCAGGTGGAGGTTGCCCAGGTTGTAGTGGGCCGAGAGGTTCTTTTTGTTCTGCTGAAGAGCCTGGCGATACACCGCGAGTGCTTCGTCGTCCCGGCCCGCTTCTGCTAGCGCATTGCCGAGGTTGTTGTACCCCGCCCCCGTGGGCTTGCCCTTTTCGATAACCGGCCAGAACACCACGACGCTCATGGCAACCCACAGCAAAAGAGGAGTTGCGAGACGCTTCCATTCTTGCTCGCGAACGTATCGCCAGACCTGGATCAGCCCAGCTGCGGCAAATGGCGTCAGGAGCGGCACGATCGAGTACCGATAGCGCCCGAAGACGTAGAACATGGCCACGCTGAGAGCGAGGCTCGCAAGCAGGAGGTAGAGAACCGCGAGCTTGCGCCAAGCGTCGCGAGTCATCCACAGACCGACGATGGCGAGTGGCGCCAGAAGACCAAAGTGGGCGAAGGTGCCGAGGACATTCAGGAGTCCCGAGTTCTCGCGATACAGGTAGTAATCGTCCGCGTCCTCGACCTCGACGTGGTTCCAGAGCAAGAGCCACTTGTGCCACAGAAGGGAAAGCCAGCTGCCGGGCTGCGAGCTCATGTACTCCCACGATTTTCCGAGCCAGTAGTGCGAGACCTCGCGCGGCGTCAGCGGGCGTCCGAGCTCCTGTTCGGCCAACTGCGTCGCGTCGCGGCGCTCGAAGCGCGCATCGCCGTAACCCTGGCGCAGGGGGTTGTACGTGCCGTCGGCATCGGGATTGTTACCGATGTAGAAGTTGGGCCCGAATTGCGAGGTCGTCAGGGCGAACTCACCGCCGACCGCGAGGTTGCGAAAACCCACGGGCAAGAGAATCAGCCCGAGCCCCGCCATGTACAGGGCGACGGAGCGCGCCTTCGAAAGCGCGCTTTCGGACCCCGTCGCAAACCAGATCCAGGCCGGCAGGATCCCCAGCCAGACGAGCGAGTTCTCGCGGGTCAACCCCAGCAGTCCAAGCACGGTACCGACTCCGATCCACCGCGCCCGTGTGCCAACGTCCCGGCTCAACAGGAAGAGCATCGCGCAGATCAGAAACTGATCGAGCACCGTTTTCTGGAAGATGCCGTCAGAGAAGATTCCCGGCGCATATACGGCCAGGATCAAGCCACTCGTGATGCCCACGGCCTTCGAGAAGAAGTTGCGGCCCGCGAGAAATAGCAGCCCGCACGATGCGGCGCCCAGTGCGATCTGCACGATCCGGATCCAGAAGAGGTCGCGTCCCATCACGGTCTGCAACGCTCCCAGAAAGTACGGATAGAGGGGCGCCTGATAGAAGACCTCGCTGCCGAGCCAATCGCCCCCCGCGATTTCCTGCGCCCACTCGTCGTAGCGCCGACCATCCGAGATCAAATGATCGAACAGCGCGAAAGCGCGAATCTCGAACAAGTACACGAGCCGGATCAGAAAAGCGAAGGCCGTGATGCCCAAGAAGGGGCGCAGGTCCGACCGCTCGATCCTCTTTTCAGCCACGTCGCCCTGCTGCCAGGGTCAAGAGATAGGAGATTCCGTAGACGCCGGCGATGATCAGGAGCAGGTTGTTGAAGCCCGTCATCAGTCCCATGTACTCGGTGAAGCCACCGATGAACGCACCGAGGAGATTCGAGCCGAAGGCGTACTGCAACCCGCTGCCCTTCTCGTTACGGAAGAGCGAGGAGAAGACCATTCCCGCGAAGAAGATCGGCACGCCCGCGAACAGGCTCGAGGCCAGGATCTTGGTGGCGAAGGACGAATAGAGCAGTTGATCCGCGCTGATGAAGTAGTTCGCGAGAAGCGCCGCGACCAACCCGCCATAGACGAGATGGACCGGCAAGCTCTTCATTCGCTGCACCAGCAGGTTGGCGACGAGTACCATCGAGAGGATCGAGAAGAACACGACCGAATTGACGACCCACGTCGAGCCGAAAAGGAGCGACAGGCGCGTGATCGCGGCCGTTTCCATCAGGAGGAAACCGACGCCGAGCAAGAGGAAGTTCCAGTGCGGGTACTTCCGTCCGCGAGGCAAGAGGAAGAGGATCGGAATCGCCCCGAGCAGGAGGATCGCCGGCAGTACCCGGACGTGGTACTCGGGTAGTTCCCTCTCCTTGAGGTACAGGAACGGCCAATCGTCGGTCGGGATGATCGTTTCCGGGTCTGGTAGCGGCTCGATGTACGGTTGGGTTTCGGGTGGAAAAACACCGTCGGGCCGCGCGATGACGACCATGTTGAGGAACGGCGATTGGATCGCGAAGCGCAACACATTGCCTTGGCCGAAAGCCGTCACGACCATGCCTGCGAGTCGCTTTCGAATCCACGAGAGAGGCTTGCCCTGCTCGCGCGGAATCGAATAGAGCATGGCCAGGGTGCCGGTGGGCTTCAAGCAACGCTTGGCCGCCAGGATCGACTGCAGGGTATAGACGTAGTTGTCGAGCCGCACGGTCGACACGCTCGAGAGCAGCGCGTGCGAATCGAGCGTCCCGAAGACGATCATGTCGTAGCGCTCTTCGGTCGTCTGCAGATACGTCCGCGCATCTTGCACGATGGGCGTGACGCGTTCGTCCGCGTAGGGCTTCAGCGGGTGCTGGGACCCGAGCCGTTGGATCTCCGGATCGATCTCGACCGCATGGACCTCTGTGGCTCCGTGGCTGAGGGCGACGGCGACATCGTTGCCCGTGCCTGCGCCGACCACGAGCACGCGCCCGCCGGGAAAGAACTGGTAGGGAACGAGATAGCCGGGAATCTCGTGGTGCTGGAAGTCGATCGCCTCCTGGTGATAGAGGCGGTTGACGAAGACCTTGAGGTTGCCGCTCTCCTGGTTCTTCTCCGTGAGGATGCTGTAGTAGGGCGACCAGATTTCGCCGCTACCGAAATAGCCCACCAGCCCTGCCGACAGGAGCACGGGAAGCGCCAGCCACGTGCCCTTGGCGCCGAGGCCGATGCGAAAGATCGGGACCGCCATGGCCGCCAGGGCGAGGAACCAGTAGACGGGCGGTGCGCCCATGGCTGACATCAGGGAGAAGCCCACGATGCCGACGAGGCTTCCGAGCAGATCGAAGTTGTAGAAGCTGAGAGACTCGACCCGCATCATCGCCCGGGCCAGCTGCTGGCCCAGGGGTACGAACAGGGCCGCGGTCATGAAGAACAGCACACCCAGCACGACCTCGAGCCGCACATTCAACGACCCTTGCGTGATCTGATCTCCCTGGAAGCGGCTCCAGATCCACTCGGAGGACGTCTCGGGGATGTCGACCTGGAGATCGCGCATGAACACGATGAAGACCAGGAAGAAGAGCAGATAGAAGGGCCAGATCTTGATCAGCGAGACGCGCAGGCGCCCCGCCAGGTTGCCCAGCCCGAAGCCGTAGAAGGTGGCCAGGAGAACCTGGTTGGCGAAGAAGGCCAGCGAGTACACGTTGGCCGGCAGCCAGCGGATCAGGGCCAGCTCGAGCAAGAGCACCGAGGCGGTGATCAGGAGGATCTCGAGGTACGTGCGCTTGTCGTCGTTCGCAACGGCCCCTTGGGGCCGAAGGTCGCTCGGGTGGTCACTGCTCAAGGGCACACGCTATCAAGCCGGGGGCGCTCCGTGCACCACAAACGCACGTCTTCACGCCGCCGAGTGCGATCCTGGGCCCGCCACGCGGATTCGGATCGACGAGGATGCCCTGCACGTAGATCGACCGTCCGACGATGGCCGGATCCAGGTCGAGTTCGATCAGGAGCTCGCCCGCCGTGCCGTCAGCGGTCATCCCGAAATGCGATCCGTTCCACGGGGCCCCGTGAGCGCCACCGCGAGCGGCGATGCGACGGGCACGCCGCGCATTTCTCCGCTAGCGGCCGGACAACACAACGCCTGGGCGCTCCTGGCGGTCCTTTTGAGCGTGATTCTGCAGCGCCGGCGCTCCAGCGAGGTCACTCGTACCGCAAGGCCGTGATCGGATCCATCTGCGCTGCCCGCCGCGCCGGGAAGATCCCGAAAACGATCCCCACCGTGCACGAGATCAAGAGCGAAATCGCAACGTAATGGGGTTCAATCAGAGCCTTCCATTCCGTCCATTCCACAATCAGCTGAATCCCGACGATTCCAATCGCGCACCCCAAGACCCCTCCAACCGCCGCAATCGCCGTGGTCTCCGTGAGAAACTGAATCAGGATATCCCAGCGCCGTGCACCCAAAGCCCTACGAATCCCAATCTCCTTCGTCCTCTCGGTGATCGTCGCCAGCATGATGTTGGCAATGCCGATCCCCCCGACCAGCAAAGAGATGCTCGCGATCAGGATCATCACGAAGTTGAAGGTTTTCTGCGTCTCCTCCCGCTGCTGCAAGAGTTCGAGAGGGACCACGATCTCGAAGTCCTTCTTCTCGTGTTCGCTCTCCAACACCGCGTTGATCATGCGTGCTGTATCAAAGACCGCGTCCGTGCTGGCCGTCTTCACGACGATCTGATCCAGCTCGGTAATGCTCATCTCCTGGCTGCCCGCCCGCGAAATGAACGTGCCCGTGCCAAAGGTGGACATCGAGGTCTCGTAGGGGACGTAGACCTCCTGGGTGCGTCCCTCTACGGCCAGGGCCTTGGCTGTATGCGAACGGAAGCCCTCGTCTTCCAGGATACCGATGACCTGGAATGGATAGCCGCCGATGTAGAGCCATAGTCCAAGCGGATCCTGGACCGTTTCCAGCTCGCGGATGAACTCCGGGCGTACGATGCACACCTTGGCTCGCGATTGGGCATCGATGCCGTTGAACTGGCGGCCGCGCCCGACCGTCAGGCCGAACATGGAGAGGTGCTCGGGTTCGACACCGAAGACGGCGGATTCGAGGCGTCGGCTGCCGTACCACACGCGTTGAATGACCTTGTTGACTTTCAGCAGGCCCGCGACGGTCGGTACGGTTTCGAGGATGCGTTCGGCGTCGTCGAATTTCAGTCCGTAATTGATGACCCACTGCTCCTCGTTCTGGGGGCGGGTCTCCTCGGGCGGCTTGACGGCGTTGACGATGATGTTGCGCACCCCGAGCTCCTGAATGCGCGACAGGATTTCGTGGCGCGCGCCGGCGCCGACCGAGAGCATGGTGATCACCGAACCGACCCCGAAGATGATGCCCAGCATCGTCAGGAACGAGCGAAGTTTGTTTCGCATCAGGCTCTTCAGCCCGAGGAAAAGGATCTCGGCTACGCGTTCGATGAACATCGGCTACCTCTCGGACCCTCTGGTGTCACGGAGAATGCGCCCGTCCCGGAACTCGACGACGCGCGGTAGCGTCCGGGCGATATCCGGGTTGTGGGTGACCATGACGATCGTCTTGCCGTCCGCGTGGAGGTCGTGGAACAACTGCAACACCTCGGACCCGTTCTGGGAATCGAGGTTGCCGGTCGGTTCGTCTGCGAGCAACAGGGCCGGTTGGTTGACCAGCGAGCGTGCGATCGCGACGCGCTGGCTCTCTCCACCCGAGAGCTGGGTCGGGTAGTGGGTCAACCGGTGGGACATGCCGACCGCATCGAGCAAGCGGGCGCAGCGCTCGTGGCGACTGCGACGGGGAGTGCCGCTGTAGAAGAGCGGCACCTCGACATTCTCGAGGACCGTCAGCTGGGGAATCAGGTTGAAGCTCTGGAACACGAAGCCGATCGAGCGATTGCGCTCGCGGGCCAGGCGATCGTCGTTCAGCTGGGAGACATTCTCACCGTTCAGGGAATAGGATCCCGACGTAGCGTGATCGAGGCACCCGATGATGTTCATCAAGGTGGTCTTGCCCGAACCCGAAGCGCCGACGATGGCCACGAACTCGCCCCGGCGAATGTCGAGGTCTATCCCGTGCAGTACGCGCAACGATGTGTCGCCCGTCTTGTAGTCCTTGACGATGTTCTCCAGGGTCAAGACCGCCGCACGTTCTGCGTTGGCGGTTCTGGCTTCGTTTCCCAGGAGCGGACTCACTCCTCGCTGCCTCCACCCGACAAGCTCGCGGCCAGGCCGGTGCCCCCGCTGTCTTCGCCTTCCTCGCCCTGTTCACTCTCGATGACGTTGCGATCCGTGCTGGGATCGTACAGCAACACCCGATCCCCTTCCTCGAGGCCTTCGAGGACCGTGACGTAGCTCGTGTTGTTCTTGCCGATGGTAACCTCGTGGCGCTTCGTTTGTCCGTTGTCGAAGAGATAGCAGAAGTGCTTGCCGTCGCGTGCGAAGGCCGCATGGATCGGGATGTACAGCACTTCTTCCAGGTTCTCGACCAGGATTTCGGCCTTGGCCGTCACGCCGGCGCGAAGCTCTATTTCATTCTCCTCGAGGGTGACCTCGACCCGGAACGACTTGTTGGACGAGTCCATCCAGTTATCCGAGGAAGCAACCGTGGCCACCGAGGTGATCTTGCCCTTGAAGGTGGTGCCCTTGTTCGTCTCGACGGTCACGAGGACATCCATATCTTTCTTGACGAAGTCGATGTCCGCTTCATGCACTTGGATCAGGACCTGCATTTCGTTGAGGTCGGGGATCGTCAACAGCGTGCTGCCTTTGTGCCAGCTGTTTCCGATCTTGATGCGGTCGCGCATCCACGGCCGCGTCGGGTCTCCGTAATGCACGACGCCGGGCTTCTCGGCTGTGATCGTGTAGTAGGTGAGCTCCTTCTCTTCCTTCTCGAGCCGCTTCGTCGTTGCTGTGACCTGGCGGTCCTTTTGCTGGACGAGAGCCTGCTTCTCCTTCAGGTTGATGCCGGCCTTCTCACGCGCGTTTATCAGGTTGCGGTTGGCATCCTTCACATCGGAGCTCTTCTGGGTCAGCTCCATCGTCTGCGTGTACTTGACGTACAGCTCGTGATCCTTGACAGCATTTTCCAAGGTGATCTGGGCCGCCTTGACCTTGATCTTCTCTTCCTCGGCTTCGATGCGGGTGAGAAAACCCTGGGCGACCAGGCTGGGCACTTCCTTGAAGCGATCCTCGGCGCGATCGAGCTCCGAGCGGGCCTTGTCCTCGGCTAGCTGTAGCTTGCGTTCCTGGTTCGGCGATTCGCCTTCGCGATAGCGCTCGAGCGTCAGCTCGGAGATCGTGGCCTTCAGCTCGGCGGTCTCGATGCTGGCCGTGTTGTCGCGCTCCTGAATCATCAGGTTGGCCTTGGCCGCCTCTTGTTCGATCTCGTACTGGATCAGCTTGTTCTCGAGATCCAAGATGGACGTCTCGAGGTCGTTCTTGTCGAACTCGACCAGAAGATCGTCCTTGGCGATCGTCTCTCCCTCGTCGATCAACCAGATGATCGTGCCCGAGCCCTTGAACTTGGGCTGGATTTCGAGCGAGTTCTTGGCCTTCAGGTAGCCGTTCTCATCGATCGTGATCTGCATATCCCCGCGCTTGACCGTGAAGAGCGAGGAGTCGGGGATTCCCGAGTCGGTTTCCGCTCCGAAGACGAGATCCTTCTGGGTCGTCACGAGCGCGGCCAGGCCGCCAAGGAGCAGGGTGATGATGATGGTTTTCACTTCCACATCCCTTTGTCGTCGATGAAGAGGATTCCCAGGTTACGTAGGAGTTGCAATCGGGAGATCTCGTAGTTGACTTTTTCGTCGATCAGTGTGTTCTGGGCGTCGAGCAGCGAGAGGTTTGCTTCGACGACATCGCGGTTCGAAACCTCGCCGCGTTCGAAGCGCAATTCGGCGATGCGCAGACGTTTGGTCTCGTCTCCGATGATGGTCTCCTGGATCTGGAGACTCTGCAGGCGGCGTTCGAGTTCGCGGAACGTGCTCTGGATCTCGACCACGAGACTGTCCTCGAACTGATCGAGGGCCCGGCGTTCACGATCGAGCGAGATCTGCGCGCGCCGGTACGAGGCGCGTTCGTCGACGCGGTCGAGCGGAAGCTCAAGCGTCATGCGCACGTCGTAGGAGTCGTGGACGAAGTGGCTACCGAAGATGTCGTCGCCGTTGGAGATCAGTGCTCCCGAGTTCAGGGAGACGTCGAGGTCGGGCAAGAGACCGTTGCGTGAGATACGCAGGTTGCGTTCCACGTCTTCGAGACGATCCCTGCGGGTGCGCAGGTCCAGACGATTCTCGAGCGCCGCCGCGATGGCCGAGTCGAGTTCGAAGTGCGTGGCTACGAAGGGCGGTGGCGCCGCTTCCACGTCGATCGGTTCGTGCTCGGAAAGCCCGAGAAAGATGCGGAAACGATCCAGGGCCAGCTGGTAGTTCTCCTCGGCGGTCAGGACCCGATTGCGCGCGTTCAAGACCTCGCGCCGAGCGCGCAACGCGTCGAGCTCCTTTGTGCGGCCGACCTTGAAGAGCGCGTCGGCCTGGTTGTAGGCGAACTCCGAACTCTCCAGGTTGTTGTATTCGTTCTCGATGGTCTGTTTCTGACCGACGAGATCGTAGAAACGTCGGGCGACATCCACGGAGAAGTCCTCGCGGAACAGCTCGAAGGCACGAATTGCGTAGACCAGGCTGCGCTCCGCCTGGACCAGGGGTTCGTAGGTCACTTCGCGACCGAAGCCTCGCAACAGCGGCTGGGATATACTGACCGAAGCCGCCGAGTCATATCCGAAGTCGAGGCCGGTCTGGTCGAAGCCGCTGGAGTTGAGCGCGATCGAGGCGGATCCGCCATAGGGCAGGGCCTGGGTCACGGAGAAGTCGAGGTCGATGTTTTGATCGTCGCTCGAGCCGTTGGGGTTGGTGAATACGTACGCGAGCGACGAGGCGACCTGGGGCGAGAAGTCGTGATCCGACTGCCGCAGACTGAGGGCGGACAGAAACAGCTCCTCGCGTTCGAACGTGTAGTCGCGGTTCGAGCGCACGGAGATCGCGAGGGCCTGGGGGAGGTCGAGGATCCGTCGTTCCAGAGCCGCGTCGGTGTTCGAGGCCTCGCTCTCGGACCCCGGGCCCTCGGCGACGCCGGTCGTTTGGGACTCGTCGGGTTCTTCCGTCGGCCCGGGGGCCAAGTTGAGGGTCGGTAGCTGTACCATCTCCTCGCGTCGACCTAGAATGTCGTCCATCCGCTCGGAGAGGATGCCCTGCACCTCGCGGTTGGTCCGTCGTACGTAGTCATCCGCGGTGCACCCAAGAGCACAAAGACACACGGCCAGGCTCGCCTGGAACGCTCCCGTGGAGAGCGTGCCTGCTCTTCCCCGAGTCTGTTCTCGCCTGAAGGCCTGCCCGCCTGCGTCTTCTCTCCGGGTTGTCCGCGCTTGAGTGGTGCCCGTATAGCGCTTCGTGTCCGTCTCCCTGTTTACCAGTACCCGTCCAAGGTCAACCGTTCCAAGTGGAACCGGGTCCGTCTTCTATCGACTCTGCTGGAGCGGACTACGATTGGGGCGCGGGGATCTTTCCACGTTGTGCAAAGGATAGACTAGGAGCATGGTGCTTCCCCGTATCGGTCTGCCGACCTACTCCCGCCGGGAGGACGAAAAAGACCGTTTCACGCTCTATGCGCAGTACGTCGACGGCGTGCGGCGGGCCGGGGGCCTGCCCCTGCTCATTCCGCCGGGAGCCCTCGATGGGGCCGAAACCGAGGAGCTCCTGGACCTGGTGGACGGGTGGGTGCTGACCGGTGGGGGGGATGTCGATCCCGCGTTGTACCGGGCCGAGCGTCACCCGAAGATCTACGACACCCATCCAGAGCGCGATGAAAGCGAGCTGGGCCTGATCCGCGCCATTCTCGAACGCGGTACTCCGGCTCTCTGCATTTGCCGCGGGATGCAACTTCTCAACGTGGCCCTCGGGGGAGACCTGATCCAGCACCTCGCCGACGAGGACGAAACCGATGGCCTCGTGCATCGCGCCCTGCCGCGCAAACCGTTGCGACACGCGGTCTCCGTGGTCCCCGGATCCCGTCTGGCCGAGCAACTGGCGCAGACCGAGCTCGAGCCCCTGTCCTGGCACCACCAGGCACTGGGAGAGATCGCCCCTGGCTTCGATGTCGTGGCGCGCGCCCCCGACGGCGTCGTCGAGGCCATCGAGTCGGTCGGCCACCCCAACCTGATCTGCGTGCAATGGCATCCGGAACTGTCGTGCGCCGACGAGCCGGAGCAGCAGCGCCTGTTCGATGCGCTGGTCAGTATGTGTCGGCGCTGATCGGCGCTGGTTTGGCCTGGGTCCGGATAGCTTCCCTAGCCACGGCCTGTGAGTCCGAGCTCTTCCGCGTGGGAGCTCAGTGCGTCGATCAGAAACTGGATGTGCTCGCCGAGATCGACGCCTAGAAGCTCCGCTCCCGTGTGCACCTCATGGCGCTCGACCTTGGCGGCGAAGTGCTTGTCCTTGAGTTTCTTCTTCACGCTCTTCGGTTGCAACGTGGAGATGCCCTCGGGGCGCACGAGACAGCAGGCGCCGATGAAGCCGGTCAGCTCGTCGCAAGCGAGCAGTGCCCTGTCGAGCACGTTCTCATAGGGGACACCCCACTTCGTGTAGTGGGCCGAGATCGCGTGGGCGACGTCTTTCTCGCCTCTCTCCTCCAGCCACGCGACGATGCGCTTGGGATGTTCCTCGGGCCACGCGTCGTAGTCCGCGTCGTGCAGCATGCCGGCGAGGGCGAAGCGGTGTTCGTCCGCCTCACCCTCTCCGTATTTGTGTGCCGCCGCGCGCATCGCGATCTCGACCGAGCGCGCGTGGCGGCGCAGCGCTTCGGAGGGAGTCCACTCGCACAGGAGCTCCCAGGCCTCTTCTCGGGAAAGCGTCACGGGCTCGGTGTCTCTAGTAGAGGTCTCTATTAGTGGAGGAAGAGGAGCTCGTGGTACTTGGGCAAGGACCACAGCGTGTCGTCGACCAGGCCCTCGAGGTGATCGGCGTGGGTCCGCACCTGCTCCATGGCGGGGAGCACCTGGTCGCGCGCGATCTTGGCGCCCACGGTCGGTTCGCCGTCCTGTTCCTCGCAATGGCGATGGCGTTCTTTCAGCGAGCGCAGGCCGGCGCGCATGCGGTTGATCGTATCGCCGATATCGATCAAGAGCTTCTCCTGCTCGCCGAGATCCATGGCAGCCGACGCGGCGCGGGCGGCGTTGATCGAATCGGCGATGCGTTTTTGATACTCGATGGCTGCGGGCAAGATCGACGTGGATGCGAGCTGCAGAGTCGCCATGGCCTCCACGTTGATGCGGTGTACGTAGCTGGCGAAGAACACGTTGGAGCGCGACATCGTCTCGCGCCGATTGAGCACGCCGTAGCGCTCGAACAGCTTGATGTTCTTTTCGGCCGCGAAATGGGCCAGGGCGTCCGGTGTGCTGCGCAGGTTGGTCAGTCCGCGGCGTTCCGCTTCACGGGTCCATTCGCCGGCGTAGTTGTCGCCACTGAAGAGCACGCGCTGGTGGGCCTTCAGGGTCTCCTGGACCAGCTCCTGGACGATCTGGCGCGTTGCGGTCGAGGGGTTGGCGCGCTGGCGTTCCTCGATGTTGTCCGAGAGGTAGTCCATCGACTCCGCCACGATGGTGTTGAAGACAATGTTGGGGTAGGCGATGGTCTGGCTGGCACCGGCGGTCCGCAGCTCGAACTTGTCGCCGGTGAAGGCCAGGGGCGAGGTGCGGTTGCGATCGCTCGTGTCCTTCGGCAACGGCGGCAGCGTCGAGACGCCCAGTTGCAGGTGTCCGCGATCGTGGGAGCGGGCGCTGCTGCCCTGACAGAAGGCCTCGACGATTTCCTCGAGTTCCGAGCCGAGGGAGATCGAGATGATCGCCGGGGGCGCTTCGTTGGCACCGAGGCGGTGGTCGTTGCCGGCGGAAGCGATCGAGGCTCGAAGCAGGTCTTGGTGCAGGTCAACGGCGCGGATGATGGCCGTCAACAGCAAGAAGAAGCGCATGTTCTCGTGGGGCGTATGCCCCGGATCGAGCAGGTTCTGGTCGTTTTCGTCGGCGAGCGACCAGTTGTTGTGCTTGCCGCTGCCGTTCACGCCGGCGAAGGGCTTCTCGTGTAGAAGGCAGGCCAGGCCATGGCGTTCCGCGACGGTCTCGAGCAGCTCCATCAGGAGCATGTTGTGGTCGGTCGCGAGCTGGACCTTCTCGTAGCGCGGCGCCATCTCGTACTGGTGCGGCGCGACCTCATTGTGTCGCGTACGGAGCGGAACACCCAGCTGCCAGGACTCGCGCTCGAGGTCCATCATGAAGTTGAGGATGCGCTCGGGCGTGGTGGCGAAGTAGTGATCCTCGAGCTCCTGCCCCTTGGCGGGGCGGGCGCCGAAGAGCGTGCGACCGCACATCAACAGATCGGGGCGCAGGTTGAAGAGCTCGCGGTCGATCAGGAAGTATTCCTGTTCGGCTCCGAGGGTGGCGTGCACGCGCTCGCAGGTCTCGTCGATCAACGAGAGCAGCCTGCGGGCGCTTTTGTCGAGGGACTCGCACGAGCGCAGGAGCGGTGTCTTCGTGTCGAGCGCTTCACCGGTCCAGGAGCAAAAGGCCGTGGGGATGCACAGGGTCAGCCCGGAAGAGCTCTTGCGCAGAAAGGCCGGGGAGGTCGGATCCCAGGCCGTGTAGCCACGGGCCTCGAACGTGGCTCGGATTCCACCGGAGGGGAACGACGAGGCGTCGGGCTCTCCTTTGATGAGCTCCTTGCCCGAGAAAGCGTGGATCGCGCCACCTTCGTCCACGGGATTCAGGAAGGAGTCGTGCTTCTCCGCGGTGAGGCCCGTCATGGGCTGGAACCAGTGCGTGAAGTGTGTCGAGCCCTGCTCGACGGCCCAGTCCTTCATGGCATTGGCCACGGCGTCCGCGTGCTTGGGATCGAGCTCGGCGCCTTTTTCGATGGTGTGCCGCAGGGCCTGATAGACCTCGGGTGTCAAGCGCTTGCGCTGCACCGCATCGTTGAAGACCAACGAGCCGAAGATCTCCGTCAGCGGGCGGTGGGTGGTGGGTACGCTTTCGGGGCGGGGTCCGGCAAACGTTCGCAGTGCGTGATGACGCGGGGTGTGGGCCATGGGTCGAGAGCATTCAGGGGCAGAGGTGGATTCATGGAGGCTACTTCCCTCGCGCACCGGATCAATAGAGCGGGGGGGGAGATCTCCAGTAACCACTCAATCTGCTGGCAATCTCGTGACTTTCTTTTCGCATTCTCGGTGGGGGCTCGGCTCCGAAGCTGCGAGTCGGACCGTCCGCCCGCTTTGTCGGCCGGGCCGGAAGGCCTACAATCGCCGCGCCCCGTCCCCAGGCACCGTACCCGGGCCTGTCGAACGCAGGTCTGAACCCGCCTCCGGCGAACAACACCATGACGCAAGACTCCACCGTCTCCGCAACGGCCAAAGACGCCTTTCCGAGCTCCCACAAGGCCTACGCCGAGTTCGAACACCAGGGCTTCCAAATGCGCGTTCCCAAACGGCGAATCCACCTATCGAACGGTGAGCCGGCGCTCGACGTCTACGACACCTCCGGGCCCGAGGGCTACGCCCCCACCGAGGGGCTGCCCAAGCTGCGCCAGCCCTGGATCGACGCTCGCCTGAGGGACCCCGCTAGCACGGGCAACCACTCGCAGATGCACTATGCGCGACGTGGGGTCGTAACTGCTGAGATGGCCTATGTCGCCGAGCGGGAAGGCGTGCAGGCCGAGTTCGTGCGCTCCGAGATCGCGCGCGGTCGTGCGGTCCTCCCGGCCAACATCAGACACCCCGAGATCGAGCCCATGATCATCGGGCGGAACTTCCTCGTGAAGATCAACTCGAACATCGGCAACTCGGTCGTGCGCTCCTCGATCGAAGAGGAGGTCGAGAAGCTCCGCTGGTCCACCCGCTGGGGCGCGGACACGGTCATGGACCTTTCGACCGGCGCCGACATTCACGCCACCCGCGAGTCGATCCTGCGCAATTCTCCGGTTCCGATCGGCACCGTCCCTATCTATCAGGCCCTTGAGAAGGTGGGCGGCAAGATCGAGGACCTGAGCATCGACGTGTTCCTCGAGACCATCGAGGAGCAATGCGAGCAGGGCGTCGATTACTTCACGATTCACGCCGGCGTGCTCCTGCGCTACGTGCCGCTGACGCGCGAGCGTGTCACGGGGATCGTCTCACGAGGTGGGTCGATACTTGCCAAGTGGTGCCTGGCCCACCACGAGGAGAACTTCCTCTACACGAACTTCGATCGCCTGTGCGAGCTGATGAAGCGCTACGACGTCGCCTTCAGCCTCGGCGACGGCCTGCGTCCGGGCTGCATCGCCGATGCCAACGACGAAGCCCAGTTCGCCGAGCTCGACACCCTGGGCGAATTGACACGCCGCGCCTGGGAGCAGGATGTGCAGGTCATGATCGAGGGCCCCGGCCACGTGCCGATGCACCAGATCCGCGAAAACGTCGAGCGCCAGATGCGCGTCTGCGACGAGGCTCCCTTCTACACCCTGGGCCCGCTGACGACGGACATCGCTCCCGGCTACGACCACATCACGTCCGCCATCGGGGCCGCGATGATCGGCTGGTACGGCACGGCCATGCTGTGCTACGTCACGCCGAAGGAGCACCTCGGGCTTCCGGACAAGAAAGACGTCAAGGACGGTGTGATCGCCTACAAGATCGCCGCCCACGCGGCGGATCTGGCGAAGGGCCATCCGGGGGCCCGGGCCTGGGACGACGCGCTTTCGAAGGCGCGCTTCGAGTTCCGCTGGGAAGACCAGTTCAACCTGTCCCTGGATCCCCAAACCGCCCGCGACTTCCACGATATGGAGTTGCCCGCGGACGGAGCGAAGACCGCCCATTTCTGCTCCATGTGCGGACCCCAGTTCTGCTCCATGCGAATCTCGGAGGAGGTGCGGGAGTACGCGCGCAAGCAGGGGGTTTCCGAAGCGGAGGCGGTCAAGAAGGGATTTGCGGAGAAGAGCGAGGAGTTCGCGGAGAGCGGGGGAGAGATCTACACGTAGTCCCCATTCCTTCGGCGACCCGCCGTCCGATCTCCAGGCCACAGCTCATCCCGTGGCCGCCGAGGCCCGCGGCCCAGTGGAGCCCGGCGACATCCGGATCCGGGCCCACCTGGAAGCGACCCTCCGAAGTCAGTGTGCGGATGCCGCTCCACACCTGAGCGATCTTCACGTCTCCCATTCCGGAGAGCTCGCGTCGCGCGCGCTCCAGCAGGCGGCCTGCCATCCCCGGATCCACCTCGAGGGCATCGGGGTCGACATCCTCCTCGTCGCAGAGGCACACGAGCGCACCTCCGCTTTTCGGTCGGTGGTAAAAGCCGCCGGCTTCGGTCCAGACCACCGGGCTCTGGCGCTCCAGCGCGACGGGGCTCGTCAGCGCCAGGTGCCGTCGGGTGGGACGCAACCGCACCCGGGAACCCGCCGGCGCTCCGAGCCGCGCGGCCCAGGCACCCGCGGCCAGGACGATCGACGTGCTGGGGATACGCGTGCCGTCTTTCAGTTCGCAACCCGTGACACCACCCTCGTGCGTGAGAAGCCTCGCAACGGCGCTCCCGGTACGGATCTCGACACCGAGCTGTTGCGCATTTCGCGCTAGCGCGTCGATGAGACGGCGGATGGCGATCTTGCCGTCGCGAGGACACCAGAGGGCGACCTCGAAGGGCGAGCGCACGTTCGGTGCGAGCACGCGCACCTCGTCGGTCGTGACCTCGCGCAGCCCCTCCCCACGCAGAAGGTCCCGGTCGGGGGCCTCTTCGAGGATCGTCCGCCACGTCGCCTTGCGCTCGGCATCGCCCAGGAGCAGGACTCCGATGGGCTCGACGAACGATTCGCCGAAGCCGGCGGGCGGGGTGCGCATGAACTTGGCGCTGGCCCGCGCGAGCTCGCGCGTCTCAAGATCCGTTCCGAAGGTTCGCAGGATGCCGGCGTTCTGGGCGCTGGCCTCGCTTCCGAGCTGGGTGCCGCGCTCCAGCAACACGACCTGCGCCGTACCACGGCATCCCAGATGGTATGCCGTGGCCAGACCGGCGATGCCGCCTCCAATGACGAGCTGGATGGACATGTCTCGCGTCGTTCGGGAGTCCCTACCCGCTGCCGCCGCTTACTCTTCGATCCAGCGACCGATGATTCCGCGCAGGCTGGAGAGCGTGACGGCACCGTTCTCGAGGACGCGGTCGTGGAAGCTCTTGTAGTCGAAGCGCTCGCCGAGCTTGGCCCTGGCCTCGTCGCGCAGGGTCATGATCTCACGCTGGCCGATCTTGTAGGCCAGGGCTTGCCCGGGCCAGGCGATGTAGCGATCGACCTCGTTGCCGATGTTGTTCCGGGCGAGAAGCGTGTTCTCGTACATGTAGTCGATCGCCTCCTGGCGGCTCCAGCCGAAGGCGTGGATGCCCGTATCGACGACCAGACGGCACGCGCGCCAGGCATCGAAGGAAAGGACACCGAGACGATCCAGGTCGCTCGAATAGAGGCCCATCTCGTCACACAGCCGCTCCGTGTAGAGCGCCCAGCCCTCCACGAAGGCGGTGCTGCCCGTGTGCCGGCGGAAAAGCGGCACACTGGTCAGCTCCTGGGCGATGGCGATCTGCAGGTGGTGGCCCGGGATGCCTTCGTGATAGGCGAGCACCTCTGCCTCGTAGCGCGGTCGCGTTTCCGGAGCGAAGGTGTTGATGAAATAGCGACCGGGTCGCGAGCCATCCGGAGCTGGGCGCCGGTAGTACGCGATCGTCGAGTCCTTCTCCTCGTGGGCCGCGATGCGCACGACCTGGCAGTCGGCCATGGGCAGGATGCCGAAGAACTCGTCCATCACATTCTCGGCTCTGGCCAGGGCTTCGACGGCCTTGCCCTCGACTTCGGCCCGCGATGCGAAGTGCATTTTGGGGTCGGTGCGCAGGCGCTCCTGGATCAGGGACACGTCGGACGTGCCGAACTGGCGTTGCCCGAGGACGGAGATCTCCGAGCGGACGCGGGCGACTTCCTGCAGGCCGAATTCGTGGATCGCACGCGCGTCGCATTCGAGTAGCGGGAGCGAGGTGTGGTAGTGGATCAGCTTCGGGTAGTCCGCGATGCCGTTGGGCACGTTCAGGAGCCCGGAGAACTCCTCCGAGCGTGCGCCGGGGAGGATATTCTTCTCGAGCGTCGTCTGGTAGTAGAGCAGTGCCGGATAGATAGCGTCCCGGACGGCCCCCAGGGTCGCCGAAAGGAACTCGCCGCGTTCGTCGGGGCTCAAGCGATCGTTTCTGGCGGGGATGAGGATGCGCGTCCCCTCCTCGATCTTGCTTCCGGCCTCGGCCAGGTGCGGGTTCAGCTTGCGCAGCAGCGTCTGATCGCGTGAGTCGCCGAGTTCGCGGTGGGCGACTTGGGCGACGCTTGCACCGGGTGCGAGCTCGACCCACTTGCCCTCGCCGATGGCGACCTGGACCAGGGGAGAGTCGAAGACGTCGACGGCGAGGATCTCGTCGATCTGGCGGATCACCTTCTCCACGGACTGCGCCGGAGCGACGCGTCCGCGACTCTTGCCGAGCTTCAGGTTGTTCGCCGACACGCGCAGGAACTTCGGGAAACTGCGCCAGCGCTCGATCAGCTGCCGCCGTTCACGGGCCGTCCGCACGGGCTGGACCTGGGCCAGGTTCAGCATCTGGATGTGCGGGCCTTCGAGCGGGTCGACGTTCCAGTCCCCGAGGCGCATCTCCCCCAGGTGTGTCGCGTTGAGGAGTTTGTGCTCGAGTAGCTCGGCCGTCAGGACGTCCTCACCCCGAAGATCTCCCCGTTGGCGAATGATGTTCAGCTCGCGCTGGAAGGCCTTCAACTCGAGCACGCGCGTCTCGCGGGCGACGGTCGAAAGCGACGGTGTCCGGCCGTGATAGCGCGGGTCACCGAGCCGTGTCGCCTGGAAGGGGTCGGCCTTCATGTCGGCTTCCCAGACCTCCTCGCAGAGCGAGCGCAGCTCTAGATCGATGACGCCCGCGCTGGCATCGTCCCAGAGGTCGAGTTCCTCGGGCGGCGGCGGGAAGACCGTCTCGCAGCCAGAGAAGGCGAGAAAAGAGAGCGAGATGACGAGGGGTGCGAAAGAGCGCTTCAGCATGGTGTCCGTCCCGGGAGCCCGGATGGAAGGGGAGGCCTTTGCACGGGATTCTAGGGACTGAAACAGGTGCGGCAAACGTGAAGGCCAGCAAACGCGAAGTCCGTCCCGCAAAGAGCAGGCTCGGCGAAGGGACGTGGCCCCGGGAGGCCCCACCAGGGTCAAACCGAACGTAGATCGAGCACCCGGGAAAGTGCGCTGATCACGAGACTGTGGCGGATCTCGAGGGCGAGAAGGCCGTCGTGGACCTCTTTCTCGCTCAAGAGCAGCACACCGATGTCTTCACCATCGTCGAGCTCCAGCTCGTGCGTGCGCTCGGCATCTTCCGCCAAATAGTGGTAGCAGAGGTTCGTCAGAAAGGCCGGATTGGGCTCGACGGCCCCCAGCGAGCGCCATTTGTCCGAGGTGAAGCCGGTTTCCTCCCGCAGCTCGCGTTTGGCGGCCGTCAGGGGGTCCTCACCCGGATCGATGACCCCACCGGGGATCTCGGTGGTGACGCGATCCGCTCCGAAGCGGTACTGCTGCACGAAGACCAGCTGGCGCTCTTCGGTGAAAGCCACGACGTTGACCCAGTTCGGGGTCTCGAGGACCGTGCGGCGCAGCCCCTGTTTCGTGCGCGGATTTTCGAGCAGATCGAAGCGCGCGCGCGCCACGAGCAGATCGGGGCCGGGTTCGCTGCCGAGCTTCTTCCACGGGGCAGGCTTCGTGTCGCTCATCGTTGCTCTCGGGGTCCGCTGCCCGAGGCAGCGGGAGTGCTCGACGCTTCGATGGCCTCGGTCTCCGTGGACGCTTCCAGGTGGCAGGTCCCGAGCAGGGCGAAAGCCACGCCGGGATTGGCGAGTCCCGGCGCGAGGGACTCGATCCAAACTTTCGCGGGCCGTGTGTTCCATTGTCGGTCCCAGGTGCGGTGTGCCTCGGTGTCCGGGAAGGACTCGTCCGGCCCGTACGGATAGCCGCTCATGCCGTGGAAGGGATAGGGCTTCACGAAGAGCGCTTCTTCGGTGTTGTGATCGCGATCCTTGGCCCAGCCATCGAAGAACACCAGGAACGAGCGCTTCCAGCCGGGCTTCAAAGGCGGAGCCTTCTGGGCGTCGAAGCGCACGGTCATCGCATCGCCCGCACCGAGGATGCAAAAACGATCGTCGATCTCACCCAAGAGCTCGAGCACGTCCCCGAAGCGCGTGTAGAAACCGGGGTGCTGGTTCCAGCGCGGCGTCGTCGCGATGCGCTCCCAGTCGAACCACTCGAGATCCACCAGGGCCTCATCGTCCACGACGAAGGGAATCGGTTCGCTGAAACCGCGCTCCCACAAAACGGCCGAGCTGGCCTCGATCGAGGTGACGACGAAGGGCGCATCGTCGGCATCGGTCGCGAGCCGGATCGAATCCCAGTAGAGCGCAAGGGTCGAGAAGATGCGGATGCGCGGATCCTCGCGATCGATCATCTCCGTGACGTCGATGACCATCGTCTTCAACTTGCCCGCCGGGAAACCCAGGGGCGGGCCCGCGTCCCTCCAGCCACCCGCTCCATCGGGAACCTGCAGGATGGGGGGGATGAAGGCCTTGTCGGGGTGGCGTGCCGAAGCGACGTTGACGCTGGCGTCGGTCCAGACGAGCCAGCCGTTCATCGCCAGACGCAGCTTCGGCGCCTCGCGCACGCGAGCCGCATCGAACTCCAGCTCGAGGAAGTGGGGTGTGGCGAGACCTCGGAACTGATCCCCGTGGGGCACGAAGGGTTGGGCGAAGCGCTTGTCGTTCGTCGCGAGTTCTTCCGTCCAGTCCTTGCCGTCGCTCCCGATGACCTTCCTCGCCACCAGCGCGTCGCGCATGGTGTGCGTGTGCGGCTTCGGAAAGGGCGGAAAGCTGAAGCGCTCCTCGGGGAAGATCTCGACGCTCGCGGGATGGTCGATGACATCGAGGCGCATCCGATCGAGGTAGGTGACCTCGCGCAACTCCTCGGTGAACTGCAGTTCGTAGAATCCGTCCTTGGGCACCAGCTGGTCTCCCTGGACCAGGACGTACTCGTCGTGGTCGGGCGCAACCAGCTGGCCCGGCGCCATCGGCAGTCCGAGCGGTGTGATGCCGAGAACGTCGCTGATGAACTCGTATTCCGTGCCATTCCACGTATAGAGGAAGGGGCACGAGCCCTGCAGGCCTCGGCGTTGCCAGAACAGAAGCGGCTCCATGGGCGCGTCGAAGGAGTTCTGCACGACACCGTTGGGCCAGCGGATGCGCATCAGCTCGGGCATCGCGCCCTTCACGCCGATCAGCCGGGACTGGCCGCTCCACAGGATTCGCTGGTAATTGAGGCCTTGGCGCAGCTCCAGGATGGCGCCCAGTGCGTGGGCGGAGTCCTTGTGACCCATCAATTCGACCAGGGCGCCCTTGGGCTGTCCTTCGAAGACGTACTCCCACAGGCCGCCCGTATCGCCGGCGCGTAGAAGGTCGTTGTCACCATCGCCATCGGTGTCCAGGATCGCTACCTGGCCGTGGCCCGGGCGCGGCGTCTCGAAGGCGTCTCCGAGAACCTGGGCCACGCCACCGTTCTTGAAGCCGGGGGCCAGAAGGCCGGCCGCGGGGTGGGTCTCGGTGGCCCAGAAGAGATCGTTCGTTCCATCGAGGTCCCAGTCGCAGACGATCGGCTGGCCCGTCGGCGGATGGGGCAGCGAGTAACGCAACTGGTTCGACTTCCAGCCGCCGGTTTCCGTGCGCGAGTAGATCGTGAGCCCGTCCTCGCCGAAGTGCGAGATGTCGACCCAGCTGTCGCCGTCGAGATCCGCGGCGACGATGTACTTCGCTCCGGGGCGGAACTTCGGTAGGTAGTCGTTCTTGTACTCGAAGCGCCCGGCGCGAAGGTTGCTCAGAAACGTGATCGCCTGCTCGAGGCAGACGAAGTCGATGTCGCTGTCGCGATCGAGATCCTCGGGGATCATTACGAACGGGCATTCCGGCAACGTCGTCTCGTTGGAGACATCGACGAAGCCCGTCAGGTTCACGTCGAAGCCGTCGTTGCGATAGAGACGCGCCGAGCCTCCCGTACAGATGGCGATGTCCACATCGCCATCGTGGTCGAAGTCCAGCGGAACCAGCTCGCCCCGCGCGGCACTGGCCTGGTCGAGAACCTTGTGGGTCTCCTCGGCCATGGCGGCGGAGCTCACGGCGTTCTCGACATTTTCGAACAAGTAGGTCGCATCGCCCGCGATCGAGACGATCAGATCGAGGTCCTGATCCCCCGGTTCGGTCGTGGTCTTGGTGTCGGAGGGTGTGGCCCCGGCGTCCATGCGATCGAAGGGGATGACGTCGGTGATGTTGGCACTCGAGAGCTTGCGTCCCTCCCAGGAGCGATCCTTGTTGCCATCCGAGTTCCCTCCGGGGTTACGCTTCAAGAGCTCGAGACCCTCTGGGCCGAAGGCGGCGATGCGCAGGGGCGAGGGGTCGTGTGTATAGAGCTCCTCGATGCTGCCAAACGACTCGCCCACGTCGATCTTCGTCGTCCCGCGACCGGTACGCGCGCTGACGAATCCGGTGGCCCCGGCGAGGATCTGGCGCGCCTGATGGGTCGCCGCGTGGAGCGTGGGCGTCTCGATCGTGAACTCGCGTCCGATATGGGGGCGCACCTCGCCCAGGGTGCCGGATTGGTGCTTGGGTTCACCAGGGGACTTGATGCCCCGGGCCCCGAGGTCCTGCATGCGAGCGACGATGAGCATGGCCTCGTCGCGCTTGGCGGCCGAGAACAGAAGCGCGCGCATGCGCTCCAGCACCACGAGGATCCAGCTCTCGGCGACTTCGTCGGGGACCTCGAGCAGTTCGCGATAGCGTTTTTCCGCTCCGGCCATGGCCTCGGGTGTCTCGGTGTCATCCAGGGCCAGGGTGTAGGCCAGCTGGATCGGGAAGTCGTCCGGGTACTTCCGCATCAGAGGTTCGAGGATGGCGAGGGCCTTCTCGTTCTCGTACTCGATGCGCGCCACCCGGAACTGGCACCAGAGTGTGCCCGGGTCGTTCGGGGCCAGCTTCGCAGCGCGTTTGATGTAGGGCAGGGCCTCTTCGAGCTTCTCGTCGGAGAGTTCGATGTTCGCCGCACGCAAGAGATCCTCGGCGGCCGCGTCCTTGCGCTCGATGAGCGGAGCCAGGACCTTACGGGCCTCCTCTTTTCGCTGCTGGAGCATGTATTCCGCTGCCAGGTCCCGGGCACGGACGATCTCCGGGGTCAACTCGGCGGCTTTGCCACCGCCACCGCAGCTACCCAGGAGGCCATAGAGCCCCAGGGCCCAGGCGAGAAGAGCCAACGTTCCGGCCGGAGTTGCGTAGAGGGAAATCGTGGCTGCGCGCGATCGCTGCACTTGCATGGGCGTCCCCTGCTCCTCGAAACCAGAGAAGCGGATTCCGGTCGAGGAAAGGATGAAGGCTTTTGAAGCCGGTTCATGGGAGGTGGTGGTTGCCTGTGGCCTAGACTGTACGCATGGTCCGCGCGGGTGCTAGCCCAAGTTGCTCCAGAGCTCGGGCCCCGAAGCGAGCGCGGAATACGGACCCCCTCACGATGCACACCTCCTTCCCCAAGACCCCGACCCTTGCGGGTCCCCTGGCCACCGTCTGCATGGGCTTTTTTGCCCTTTGCATGGGCGGGTGCGGCGGCGGCGAGGAGGGCAGCACGGGCGAGGAGATCGCCGTCGAGTTGCCGGCGTCCATTTCGGTCCTGATTCCCGATCGTCCCATCCGCGACATGGCGGTCGTCGAGGACAACTCGGAAGCGGTCGCCAACCGCATGGTGGACTTTTCCGACAAGCTGCGCCGACGCGACTTCGACGCTGCCCTGGACTGGCTAGCACCGGACTTTGTCGGGCACGCCTTTGCACCGCTCGCGGAAAGCGAGGTCGAGGAACTACCGCTCGCCACCGGGCGCATCCTTTATGACTGCACCTCGCCGCCGATCGTCGAGCGCCACGGTTTTCTCGATTCGATACGCGCTTCCATCGGCGCCTGGGAGCGGGTCGAGACCGTCTCCTGGAAGGTCAAGGCGGCTGAATTCCAGAGCGGCGGTAGCCCGTGGGGATGCATTCGCTTTCGCATCGGCATCCAGGGCACGAAGGAGGGCGGAGGTCCCGCGTCGCTCGAGGCCTGGGGCTTTGCTCGGGTGGAGAGCGCCGGTGGCAAGTGGCTGGTTTCCGAATTCGAGCTGGAGTCGCTGACCGCCCTCTCGCGCGAGGCGTACCTCTTCCGCGACGTGGCCACGGCCGTGGGCGTGGCCCGCACGGGCATTCGCTTCGGCAAGCCCGGGAACCGGAATTTTGCCTGGAACGGGGCCGCGGCGGGGGATGCCGATGGCGACGGTCTGGTGGACATCTTCATCCCTTCGCCCCGCGCGAACGTGCTCTACATGGCCCGCGGTGAAAGCGGCTTCATCGACGAGGCGCTGACCCTCGGTGTCGCGGAACCGGCGGGAGGCACGGGAGCCGTGTTCTTCGACATGGACAACGATGGCGACCAGGACCTGGCCCTGGCCGACGTCGGCTGGAAGGAACGCGACGGTCGCCTTGGCGGCAACGGCCTACGCCTGTGGGTCAGCGCGGCAAGCTCCGGAGAAAGTGCCGACAAAGACAAGCCGTCCTTTCAGGAGCGCGGCCAGGACCTGGGCTTCGGGCTCTCCGACAGCTACTCGTTGACGGTCTTCGATGCCGAGCAGGACGGCTTCCTCGACGTCTTCGTCGCGAACTACGGTCGCATCGCAGCGGAACCGAACAACTCCTGGATCCAGGCGACCAACGGCACGCCCAATCAGCTGTATACGAACGTCTTTGCCGCCGATGGCACGCGTTTCGTCGAGGTGGCGGAGGCCCGGGGCCTGATCGATAGCGCCTGGTCGTACGCCTCCGCGGCGGCGGACCTGGACATGGATGGAGATCAGGATCTCTACGTCGCCAACGACTACGGCGTCAACCACCTGTGGATCAACTCCGGCGCGGGGATTTTCGAGAACCAGGCCGATGCGCTCGGGGTCAGCGACCTCGGCAACGGCATGGGTATCTCCTTCGGTGATCTCGACAACGATGCCGACCTCGACATCTACGTCTCCAACATGTCCTCGACCGCGGGGCGCAGGATCTTGTCGCGATTGGCCAAGAAGGACGAGCGCTGGAACCAGCTCTCGAAGATGGCCGCTGGCAACACGATCTTTCTCAGTGGAGACAAGGGCTTCGAGCGCTTGAACGAGAAGGGTGGCCTGGGCGGAAGCTGGGCCTGGAGTTCGAACCTCTTCGATCTGGATCTCGACGGCAAACTGGACGTTTACTGTTGCAGCGGTTTCGTCACGGGCGACACGCCCGCGGACACATGAAGCACCTACTGGCGCCACGTGGTGGCGTCTTCCATCGAGGTCGAAGCAGAAGAGAGCGTGAGCATCGTAGAGGCGGTCAACGCCGGTTCCTACGTCAGTTTGCACAACGCACAGATCTTCGAGGAGGGACTCTCCTTCAGCGGCAACGAGCGCAACAAGACGTGGATCAACGCCGAGCGTGGGTTCGTCGATCTCTCCGATGTTTCGGGCTGCGACACCCCGAATGATTCACGCGCGTCGATCGCCTGCGATTTCGATGACGATGGAGATGTCGATCTCTTCGTGCACTCGATCCAGCGCGAGCGCCATTCGCTTTTTCGCAACGATGCGGTTCGCCCTGGCAAGGATGCCGGCTTTCTCAAGTTGAAGTTGAAGGCCGTGCATTCCCAGTACGAGGCCATTGGCGCGACGGTCATCGTGCATGGACCGCATGGGCCCGTGGCCCAGGTGCTCAGTCGCGGAGCGGGCTTTCTCTCCTCGCAACCCGACGAGCTGATCTTCGGGCTCGGAAGCCAGGAGAGTTGCTTGGTCGAGGTTCATTGGCCGGGCACGAAAAAGGACGAGAAGGAATCCTTCGGCGAGATCGCCGCCGGGACACGCGCGCGGCTCGTGCAGGGCAGCGGGCAACCGGAGTCCTACGGTGCCCGACCGCGAGCCCTTCCCGACCCGGCTCCCGAGGGGCTGAAGGTCGCGGAAGGCGATGTCCTTCCGAAGCTCGGATTGTTCGACGCCAAGGGCAGGCCGGTGATCTTCGATCCGGTGAAAACCGCCGGTGGACGCAATCTGCTGCTCACTTTCTGGGCCAGCTACTGCACGCCCTGCGTGAAGGAGATCCCCGAGCTCCAGGGTCTCCACGCCGGGGGCAAGCAGGCGGTGGTGTCGATCAGCCTGGATGTGCCCGCTTCCGTTTCCGCGGCGGTCCGTCGCCTGGAGCGGGGCGGAGCCGAGTACCCGGCCTACTTCCTCGGGGATGACAAAACGCACAAGGAGCTCATTCGCCAGGCCGGCGAGGCCGACGAGCCCACGGTGGTGCCGATCACCGACATCGTCGATCTGGAGCGCATGCCCATTCCGACCACCCTCGTGCTGGCCTCCGACGGGCGCATCGAGGCCATCCTGCGCGGACCTCTCCAGGGCGAGGAATGAGAGAGGGCTTGGTTCTGGCTCGACCGCGCGGATAATCCGCCCATGTCTCAGACCATCGAGCCCGTGTCTCCCTCCACACCTGAGAAGACGGCGATCGTCGTAGGCGCGAGTGCCGGCATGGGGGCGGCCATCGTCCGTCGCCTCGCGGCGCAGGGATACACCGTCGCGGCCCTGGCGCGCAGGGAGGATCCGCTCAGGCAACTGGCCAGCGAGTGCGAAGAACTTCCCGGCCGCGTCCTGGTGCGCGTCCATGACGTTGCGAACGATGCGCAGGTGCCAGCGCTCTTCGAGGAGCTCGTGCGCGAGCTGGGTTCGCTTGAGCTGATCGTATTCACGGCCGGCATCATGCCGGAGATCGGACCGGAGGAATTCGATACCCACAAGGACCTCGAGATCCTCAAGATCAACACCGGTGGTTGCATCGCCTGGTTCAATCCCGCGGCGGAGCTGTTCCAGTCCCAGCGGAGCGGCACGCTGATCGGTGTCTCGTCGATCGCCGGCGACCGCGGGCGGCGGGGGAACCCGGCTTACTGCACGTCGAAGGCAGCCATGAACACCTACCTCGAAGCCCTGCGCAACCGACTCTGCGTCCATGGAGTGAAGGTGTGCACCATCCGACCGGGGTACATCGACACGGACATGACGAAGGGCATGGAGGGGCTCTTCTGGTTGATCAGCGCCGATCAAGCGGCGGAGTCGATCTTGAAGGCTGCACGCGGGGGTGCAAACGTACGCTACGTGCCCTTCCGCTGGGCCATCGTTGGGCTCGTGATTCGCAACATTCCCTCCTTCGTGTTCCGCCGGCTGAATCTATGAGCGTTCTACCGCCGCCCGCGTACCGCTACGTCGAGGCCTGGGGGATGGCCAGCGGCGCCTACGCGCGTGTGCATCGACCGTGCTCCGTCGAGGAGATCCAGGGCGTGCTCGGCTCTCTCGGCGCTGCGGGTACATCCCTGGCTCTGCGGGGAACCGGGAACAGCTACGGTGACGCGAGTATGAACTCGAGCGGCGACGTGCTCGAGATCCAGCGCATGAATCGCATCCTCGGCTTCGATGCCGAGAGTGGCGTGGCCGAGCTGGAACCCGGCGTTACCCTGCGACAGTTGTGGCGCCACATCCTGCCCCAGGGCTACTGGCCCCGGGTCGTCAGCGGCACGAGCTTTCCTACCGTGGCCGGGGTCGCGGCGGCGAACATCCACGGCAAGAACAACTTCCGGGTCGGGGCGATTGGTGACGCGATTCAGGAATTCGACATCGTGTTGCCCTCGGGCGAGATCCGCACCTGCAGCCGCACGAGCGAGTCCGATCTCTTCCACGCTGCCATCGGCGGATTCGGAATGCTCGGGGTCTTCAGTCGCATCGTCCTGCAGACGAAACGCGTGCACTCCGGCGAGCTGGAGGTGCACACATACGCCAACAAGAACCTGCGCGAGATGATGGAGTTCATGGAGGCCGAACGGGCCTCCGCCGACTATCTCGTGGGCTGGATCGACTGCTTTGCGAAGGACGACGCCCTCGGGCGCGGCCAGGTGCATCGTGCGCGGTATCTGGAACCCGAGGAGGACAGCGAGGCGGCGAAGACCACGAGCCTGGGCCATCAGGACTGTTCGCAGATGGTCTTCGGTTGCTATCCGAAGTCGGAGCTCTGGCGCGTCGTACGCCTCTTGAACAACGACTTCGGGATGAGCTTCGTCAACTTCGTGCGCTACTGGCAGGGGCGGCTCGAGGGCGCGATGGCTCCGCGACGCTGGACCCTGAACGAGTTTTCGTTCCTCCTGGACTATGTCCCGAACTGGAAGTGGTCCTATGGCCGCAAACCCGGGCACGGGTTGATTCAGTTCCAGCCCTTCGTTCCGGATGAAAGCGCGCACCACGTCTACTCCGAGATCCTGCGACGCTGCCACAGCGCGGGCTTCGTGCCCTACCTTGGGGTCTTCAAGCGCCATCGCCCCGATCCCTTCTGGTTGACCCATGCGGTCGATGGGTGGAGCTTCGCCATGGACTTTCGCGTGACGCCCGCCCGGCGCGAAGCGCTCTGGAAACACTGCCGTGCGTTGAGCGAGCTCGTGCTGGATCACGGTGGGCGCTTCTACTTCGCGAAGGACTCGATCCTCGCCCCGGGGGTACCCGAGCGCATGTATCCCGAAGAGAACCTGCGCCGATTCCGGGAGCTGAAGCGCCGGGTCGATCCCGCGAACCTGCTACAGACCGACCTCACCCGTCGCGTGTTTGGAGCCTGGTGAGGCCATGGCGAGACCCAGCGCTCTTGCCGCCGTTGCTCTCGCCCTGACCAGCGCCTGCTACGCGCCGCCTCGGCGACCCGCCGGAGCGCAGGACTTCGGCCCCCCGGGTCCGTATCCCCGGGTTCCAAGGCAAACCCAGATCACCGGTACGATCGGATCCCGAAGCTTCGACGACTCCAGCTGGGAGCCGCTCGAGAACCAGTTCGTCACCGGCTTGAGCCTGGCCGAACCTATCGAGGGGCTCTTCTGGCTCGAGGGCGGAATCCAGTACTCCTACGATTCGGCCAACATCTCGATCGGGGCCTTCGACGAGCACATCCGGACCAGCCTCTTCGATCTCTACCTCGGTTTCCTACTCCAACCCCGCTTCGGCTATCGACTCCGGCCCTACGGAGGAGCTGGCTTCGCCATGCGCAACGTGGAGTTCGAGGGCGAGGAGCTCGGCATGTTCGTACGCGAGGACGACATCAGTCTCGGCGGCTACGGCAAGCTGGGACTGCGGCTCGAGATCTACCCTGGCGCCTTCATCGGAATGGAAGTCCGAGCCTTCCAGGGCGACCCGGTCCGCCTGAACAGTACCAACCTCGAGACGGATTCCCTGCAGGTGGTCTTCGTCTCGGGTACCGGGTCCTAGACGTGCCTTTCGAAAGAGAGTCGTCCCCTCGGACGGAGAGCCGGGCGAAGGGCCCCTATCAGGGGATCACGGCGTAGGCCCGGGCCGCCTGGACCTGGACCAGGCGGGCTTCTTCCGCAATCCATGCGCTGAGCTGCTTGCCCCAGACACAGCCTGAATCGAGTCCGAGAACGTGACTGGCCTCGAACAGTCCTTGTGCCGCCCAGTGCCCGAAAACCACGCGCCGCCCGCCGTGTTCTTCGGAGCGATAGTGGGAGTGCCATGGCTCGAAAGACGGCCCGGGGGGAGACGCGCCCCGGGCGGGGAGGTTGCCGTCTCGATCGCACAAGCGCGTGCGCGTGGCGAAGAGTGCGGCGGGGCCGGGGGCGTGCGGATCCTCGTGCGCGAGGACCATCTCGGGTTGCGACCAGCTCGGGTGCAAGGCCGCATGGACGAGGTAGAGATCCGGCCAGGTGCGCACGAACGGACGCTCTGCCACCCAATCGAGGAGTTCCTCCACATCGTCGGCCGCGAGCAGTTGCCCCAGCGTATCGCCGGGCTTTTGCGCGCGCCTGCCGGCGGCCGTGGCCAAGAAGTGCAGGTCGTGGTTGCCCAGAACTCCGCCGGCTTTCAGGGAGCGCAGCAGCCGCAGGGCCCCGAGCGAGTCCGGTCCGCGGTTCACGAGGTCCCCGACCGGGTGCAACTCGTCGCCCACCGGATCGAAACGGATCTTCTCCAGGAGCCGTTCCAGCTCTTCCCGGCAGCCCTGGATATCGCCCACGAAGATCCTGCGCATACCCGCTAAGATACCGGGACCGCGGCCCCGGCTCCCGCCTCCAGCTGGACAGTTTGCGGCGGCCGGTTCAAGATGTCCCCATGTCGAGTTCCCCCAGGCCGAGTTCCGTCACGTCTACTGTCACTGAGGTGCGAGAGTTCCGCGCGTCGGGTCTTCTCGTTCTGTGCGCGATCGTCGTGATCGGAATGGGGTCGGGGGCTGCCGTCTATCAGTACAAGAGTCCGAAACTTGCCGCCGAGCTCCGTGCCGAACTCGACGCCGCCCCGCAGACCCCCGAGGGCCGGCTCGAGGCCTGGCACCTGATCGGCGGACCCCAGATCCACCATCGGCTCAGCAAGTTCGCGCGTTTCACTCCGGAGCTTCCCTGGCTGGTAACCCATGCGATCGAGGCTGCGGATGGAGGCAAGCCCGAGCTGTGGGGGATCGATTGCGACGAGCTCCCGATGCAGCTCTCGGAGATCGAGGACATGACGGTCGTGATCGACCTACCTCCGTCCCGCGCCCTGGGGCGGCACGAGCTGCACGGGGACATGGTCGAGCACGTTCCGCTGATGTCCGAGACGGGCAGCTTCGACGGTGACAAGCGTCTGGCGGACATCGCGATCTATCTGCTCGAGGGCATGCCGCGGGCGCTGGAGAAGGACATCGAGGGTGCCCGCATCCGCGTACGCGTCGGCGGGGAGTTCGCTACTTCGCCGTGAGCGCCTGGGCCATGACCTCGGCCATGATCCGGTTGCCGTCCGCGTTGTAGTGCCCATCGTAGACGAGTACCGGCAAACGGCCCGTCTCGCGATAGAGCTGCACGAGTCCGGGGAGCAGGTCGCAGGTTTCGAGCCCCTTCGCTCGCGCGCGTTCGAGGGCGCCATCTTGCAATGGCATCGCGAGCTCGGGCTCGCGCACGCTCATGCGATGGGGGATCGGGACGAACCAAGATTGAAATCCGATCCGCTCTCCGAGTTCCTGCACGAGGTCGAGCTCGTTGTCGAGGCGTGCGAGCTGGTTGGTGCGGATCTCGTCCATCAAGGGCCGGGACGGCGTGCGGTTCAGCGAGTCGTGCACGAACATCACGAGCGCGCTCCGTCGGGCGAGTTCGCGCAGGCGCCAGCGCAACGCTTCCCAGCCCTCGACGCGTGTGCCCGTGTCGAAGGCCACCGGTGTCGGCAGGGCCGAGATGCGCCGGAAGTTGCCCTCGATATCGCGCGGCGACAGGTCGTCGCGAAACCAGAAGAGAATCACATGGTCGGGCTCGAACTCCCGGGCGAACTCCTGCAGCAGTGCCACTTCCTGGCGCGTGTCGTAGGAGCGATGCCCGGCGTTGATGACCTCGAAGCGTCGACCCGCTTTTCCTCTGTGGAGAGAGGACTCGTTCAAGAAGGCCTCGAGGTAGGCCGGCAGGGTCTCGTCGTCGGCGACTCCCTGTCCGTAGGTCAAACTGTCGCCCAGGGCCAGGATCCGCACGGTGTCCGGGCGTTTCGGTCCGACCTCGGGTCCGCGCAGACCACGGCTGTTGACGCGCACCCGGTGGAGGTACGTGTAGTGGTCCTCGTTGGGGACCATGCGAAAGCCCCGGGTCGGGTGGGGCAGGATGCGCAGGATGGGCAGGCGTTCGGCCAGGGGCGCGCCCACGCTGGCTCGCACCAGGAACTCGGCGATGAGCACGGCCACGAGCAGGCTGGCGACTGTCGCGAGAAGGGGCTTACGGAGGGACGAACGCACGTGGGATCCGGTCACCCCCGATTGTCGCACCGGAACGCCCCGTGGACACCCCCAAAGACCCTGATTGAGCCTGTTTGCCCTCGTGATGCGCCCGCCGGCAGTCGATGATGGGGAAGCCATGGCCACCGTCACTACCGTTCTGGGTCGTTGCCTGATCACGGCCCTCGTGCTCGCCGCCGGGGACAGCCTCTTCGTGCGGCTGGAATCCAGCTGGCGTCCCGTCGAGGCGGAGCTCTTTCTGCAAGCCACGGCACTCTGGTTCGGGTTCGCTCTGCTGGCGCTGCTCCCGGCCAAACTCACGCTGCGCTTTCTATCGCCACAGGGATCCGGGTCGACTTCGCTGCGAGCGGGTCTCGCACTCTTCTTCTGGGCTGCGCTTCCGGTCCTCTGCCACGCGAGCCTCGATCGCCACACGGCTTTCGAGGGGCTCTCCGGGCTGAAGGCCCTGGGCCCGTGGCTCGAGATGCTCGCTGTGGCCGCGCTGTTTCTCGGCCTGGTGTTCGGGATCGAACGCGGCATCGATCGTCTCGGACAGCGGCTGCCCCTCGATAGATTGCGCTGGGCCGCTCTGGCGCTCGTTCTGGTGACGGGTTTCTACCTGCCCCTGCGCCACCAACCGTTGGCCAATCAAAGCGAAGCGGGTTCGGCCCGCGCCTCCGAGCCTGCCCCTGCCGGGAGTGCGGAACGTATGGCGCCCAACGTTCTGCTCCTGGTCTGGGACACGTGCCGCTCCGATCGACTGACGCCGTACGGCTACGATCGCGAGACCTCGCCGAGGCTCGCGCGCTTTGCCGAAGAGGCCCACGTCTTCGAGGACTCCATCTCGGTGGCGCGCTTCACGTTGACCTCGCACGTTTCGCTCCTGAGTGGGCTGAGTCCCTCGATGCATGGAACGCGCCTTTCGTACCTGCGCTACGATCGTCGGTTCGCCACGTCCATCGCCGAGTCGTTTCATGCGGCGGGCTACCGCACCGGGGGCTTCGTCGGTACCGACGTGCTGTCCGGACGGACGGGGGTGCGTTCGGGATTCGAGGTCTGGGACGACCAGGTCGATCCGCCGATCTGCGACACCCATGCCTGGGGGCTGGTCCACGACGTTCAGTCGCTACTCGCGACCTTCGGGCCTCCGTTCCGCGGCAATGGGTTGCCGCACTGGATCCAGGACTTCCAGCGCCCGGCCGACCTCGTGCTCGAAGGGGCTCTGGACTGGATCGACAACGGCGACGAACGGCCCTGGTTCTGCATGGTCAATTTGTACGACGTGCACTGGCCCTATCTGCCCGAGGCGTCTTCCAAGGGCTCGTTGGTGTCGGAGTATTCCGGTCCGATGGACGGCTATCTCTTTCGTAGCGATGGCTGGGATAGCGAGCACGAGCCGACGGAGAGCGACATGCGTCACATCTCCGAGCTCTACGACGCCGAGATCCGGGACCTCGACGCGGTCGTCGATGGCTTCCTCGCCCAGCTCGAACTCGAGCGCGGGGACACGGCGGTGTGTTTGACCGCGGATCACGGCGAGGCCTTTGGCGAAGCGGGACGCTGGAAGCACGAGGACATCCTCGAGCCCCAGGTGCGCGTACCGCTCCTGGTGCGTCCGGCCGCTTCGCGACCGGATGGCAAGCGGGTTTCGGGACCGGTGTCGGCCATCGACGTCGCACCCACGTTGCTCGGGCTCGCGGGCATCGGCGGAAGGGACGATCTGCCGGGGCTGGATCTCCTGGCCCAGGACCCCCCGGCCGAGCGCCTGCGCCTGGTCGAGGATCGCGATGCCTTCGACCCGGCCCTGATCACGGTGGGCTTGTACTCGGGCCCCTGGAAGCTCGTGCGCTTCGGCTTTCCCCCCGACGAGAGCTACGCGCTGTACGACCTGGCCTCCGATCCCCTGGGCGTTGACGACGTCCAAAGCGAGCATCGGCGGGTTTTCGAGGATCTCGTGGAGCGCATGGCGGAGCTGCGCGAGCCCGGGGACGCCCGTGACAAGGCCTCCAAGGCCTTCATCCAGTCCGCAGACGGCCTCAAGGCCCTGGGCTATGTCGGCGATGATTGAGGATCGGGGCCATCCCGCCCCTTGTCAGCCCCCAGGGGCTCCGGTATAAAACGCGGCTCGCTATTTGCGAACAACCCCCGAATAGAGCTCTCCCGATGGCCCATTTCCAAAACAAGGCAGGCGGACCCCTCCGCGGCAAGCAACGCGTGAAGAAGATCGGCATGGGCTCGGGCAAGTCTGTCGCCAAGGCCAAGGCTTCCCTCAAGAAGGGCAAGCGCGGCTGACCATGGCCCGCGCCTGGATCCGCCCCCGCAAACCGGTGGCGGACGGGGCTGGCTCTTTGCTTTCCGCGATGCGCGAGCCCCAGAGGCCGGTGCTACATGGGGTCGAATAGCTACGACCTGGCCATCTTCGACAACGACGGTGTGCTCGTGGACAGCGAACCGCTCGCCTGTCGCATCATCTCGGAGCTGCTTTGCGATTGGGGTTATGACACGACCTCCGAGCGTTGCTTCGCGGACTTCCAGGGCGGCACCTTCGAGCGGCTCGCGGAGATCATCGGCGGGCGTACCGGACGCCCTTTGCCCAATGATTTCTACGCGCGATACCAGGCCATCCTCTTCCAGCGTTTTCGCCAGGAGCTCGAGGTGGTCCCCGGTATCCGCGAGGCCCTCGAACGGATTCCGCTCTCGAAGTGTGTCGCTTCGAGCGCTTCCCTCGAGAAGGTGAAGACCGCCCTCGAGGTGGCGGATCTTCTGGAGTTCTTCGGTGAGAACTACTTCAGTGCGCAAGAGGTCGGTCGCAGCAAGCCGGCACCCGATGTGTTCCTGTTCGCCGCGGAACGCATGGGGGTCGATCCCTCGCGCGCCTGTGTGATCGAGGACAGTCGCCTCGGTGTCGAGGCCGCCAACGCCGCGGGCATGACTTGCTTTGCCTTTGCCGCCCGCACACCGCGCGAGCAGCTGAAGCCCGGGCGGGGCGAGATCTTCAACTCGATGGACGAGCTTCCGGCCTTGCTGGGCTGTGTCTGAGGGGCAAACGGCGCGAGGTACCGGAGCGGGCCTCCATCGGCGTCCAGGAGCAGGGAGGCCAGTCCCCAGTCGCCCCGAAGCCCCTCCAATTCCTGCACGAGCGCCTCCCGCGACCCCGCGCGGGGTCGGCTCATGGGGGCCAGCATTCCCTATTCGAGGGCCCTTCGCGTCGATCGGCCGAACTTCTGCCCGCCGAGGTTCAGCTGGGGAGAACGCCGGCCCGATGGGCTGCTCCATGGCTGAATCCAGGGCAGACACCAGGGCTCTCCTGAATCGCTCCAGTCGCCTGGAGGCTCTCGTGGGAGATTTCGAGGGCACCGGCCTCATCGAGCTGGAGCGCGAGCTGGCCTACCATGCGGCCATGCCCGACGAACGGGCCGCCGTCTTTTCCGCCGCGACCTGGCAAGGAGCGAGGGGCCGGACCCATGTGCGGCAACGGCGCATGCCGCGGGTTGCCAAGCTGGCAGCCGGGAAGGCCTTGCGACGTGCACATTTCGAGGATGCACGCACCTTCGAGGGTCTCTTGCAGCGAGTCCAGGCAGCCATTGGAGGCGTTCACGGCGTGGGTGGGATCACCGTCTATGACGCTGCCCTGCGTATCGGTGCGAGCCGAGGGCTCTCGCCTTCGCGGGTTCGATTGCACGGCACGTCGCGCGAAAGCGCCCTGCTCCTCGGGCTGGCGGTCGAGCGCAAACGCTGGATCGAGGGTGCGGCTTTTCCCGCGCCCCTGTCGGGCCTGCGCCCCTCTGCGATCGAGCGCTTCCTGTCCAGCTATCGCGACGCTCTGGAGGACCTCGCGGAGCCGCGCTACGGAGCGAGTCTGACGCTGGCCTCGGTGCCGTACCTCCTGGGGCGCTCCCATGCGTCGCCAGCGGGACGCTGCGCGGCCTGACGACTCGCTTCCGGCCACAGCCCGAACGGGGTCCTCGCTACCGCACGGAGTCGAGGTCATAATCCCGGGCATGGGTTCGCAACTGAAGGTGCTCGATAGCTCGCTCGTCGAGCGCATTGTCGAGGAAGCAAAGTCGATCCTCGCGACACGCGGTGTCATGATCGAGGGGCCCATGGTCGCGCGCCTGAAAGCCCTCGGCCTGGATGTCGATGCGCAGGACGGGCGCTTGAAGCTCTCACCGGAGTTCGTCGACCGAGGGATCGCCTCCGCACCGTCCTCCATCGAGTTGTTCGATCGCGAAGGGCAGTCCCACGCGCTCCTGGAGAAGGATCGAGTGCACTTCGTGCCCGCCTCGTCCGCGCTCAAGATTCTCGATCGCAAGACGAACGAGATGCGCGCTCCGAACTCCCTCGACTTCTCCGAATACGTGCGCGTTGCCGATGGGCTCGAGCGGATGTCGTACCTGTCGACGGCTTTCGTGCCGATGGACGTTCCCCAGGAGATCGCCGACGCGTGGCGCCTGTACCTGTGCTACGCCTCCTCGAAGCAACCGGTCGTTTCCGGTGCCTTCACCGCCCATGGCGTGTCGCGCATGGGCCGCTTGATGAGCTTCTTTCGCTCGGGCAAGGACGAGCTGGTCGAGAAGCCCATGGCCATCTTCACCTGCTGTCCGAACACACCCTTGCGCTGGGGTGAGGATCCGCTGCAGAACCTGGTCGAATGCGCGGAATGGGGGATTCCGATCGAGATCGTGCCGGTGCTCTTGCTGGGGATGATCTCGCCCTCGACGACCGTCGGTGCGCTCGTTCTGCACACGGCGGAGGTGCTCAGCGGCCTCGCCATCGCCCAGGCCGTGCGGCCGGGCACGCCGATTCTTTTCGGTGGTGCACCGGCGACGTTCCACATGCGGTTCATGACGAACCCCATGACGGCGGTGGAGGCGTTGCAGGTCTTCTGTGGCTACGCCCAGATCGCCAAGCACCTGGGCGTGCCCAGTCAAGCGTACATGGCGCTCTCCGACTCGAAGTTCAACGATCCCCAGGCCGGAGCCGAGACGGGGATCGGGGCCTTCCTCGCGGCCTTGGCGGGCATCAACTCGGTCTCGGGTCCGGGCATGCTGGACTACGTCAACTGCTTCAGCCTGGAGAAGCTCGTCTTCGACGACGAGATCTGCGCCCATGCCCAGCGCTTCGTGCGCCCGGTCGAGATCAAGGATGACCTGCCTACCGCCGAGTTGATCGACGAGCTGCTCAGCGAAAATCACCTCCTGACCGCCGAGCACACCCTCGAGCACTGGCCCGAAGAGCTCTACCTGCCGGGCCCGATGGTGGATCGCACGAACTGGGATCAATGGGAGGAACAGGGCAGTGCTAGATCGCGCGACCGGGCCCTGGAGATGATCGAAGACAAGCTGGATACCTACGAGGTCGATCCGTTGCCAGAGGATCTCCACAAGCAGATCCAGGCGCTCTTTCACGACACCTTCGACGGCGATTTCACTCCGCCCCAGTTCTAACGGGCTCCGACATGGCTGACTACGCGGTGATGAACCAGAGGCTCTTCGAAGGCGATCAGGCAAGCGTTCGAACCATGACGGAGGATGCTCTCGCGGAGGGGCGCGCCGTGAAAGAGGTTCTCGAGGACGGGCTGATCGCTGGAATGAAAGTGGTCGGAGAGGACTTCAAGCGGAACAAGATCTTCGTGCCCGAGGTGCTGCTGGCGGCACGCGCGATGAAGGCCGGTATGGCGGTACTCGAGCCGCTCCTGACGGCGAGTGATGGTGAGCAGCGCGAGGTTATCGTGATGGGTACGGTGAAGGGCGACCTGCACGACATCGGCAAGAACCTGGTCGGCATGATGGCCGAGGGCGCGGGGTTCACGATCGTCGATCTGGGCACGAACACGAGCGCGGAGGACTACATCGCTGCGATTCGCGAACACAATGCCGTGATCCTCGGTATGAGCGCGCTCTTGACGACGACGATGGTCTACATGAAGACGGTCGTCGACGCGGTGAAGGAACAGGGTCTGGACGTGGCGATTTGCATCGGCGGCGCGCCGGTAGGACCGGAGTTCCGCGATGAGATCGGCGCGGACGGGTATGCGGCGGACGCGGCGAGTGCCGTGCAGCTCTTCAAGCGTCTGGTCGCGGCGCGCAACCCGAGCTGAGAAGGAAAGTGGCCCAGCGACTGTCGATCCAGGGGCGGCGCCTGACTCCGAAGGCAGAGACATCGCTCTTTCGCCTGGGGTTGGATGCCGGGATCTTCATTCCGAGTTCCTGCGGGGGCCAGGGAAAGTGTCGCGAATGCCTGCTCGAGCTCGTGCAGGGTGCCGAGGATCTCTCCGCAGCTGCTCCCGAGGAAGAAGGGCTGGCGGAGGGCTTTCGCCTGGCGTGTCGGACCACGGTCACGGGCAACGACGCCGACCAGATCGTCTGTCACACCCTGACGCGTGGTCGCTTGCGTATCGTCTCCGACTCCCAAGAGCTGGATACCGAGATGACCGAACTCGATCCCGCCGTGCGACGCCTTGGCGACGCGGCCGTGCGTGGCGCGGCCGTGCTGGCGGAAGCCCCGCGGCAGATCCTGGGGCTCGCGATCGACCTGGGCACGACATCGATCGCCATGCGTCTGTGCGATCTCGAGAGCGGGCGCAGCTTGGCCCAGCAGAGCTTCGAGAACCCGCAGCGTTTCGGTGGCAGCGACGTCATGGCTCGCATCGCCTTCGACGGTCGGCATCGTGGGCGTTTGTTGCAGCGGACCCTGATCGCGTACCTGGGCCGTGCGATCGATGCGTTACCCGGTGACCCGCGGGAGATCTTCGAGGTCGTGGTTGCCGGGAACACGACCATGCGCGATCTCTTCTTCGGCCTGGACGTGCAACCGATCGGGCAGGATCCCTATCGCTCGATCACGGAGACCGGGATGCTTGCAGGCGAGCGTACGACGACCGCGGTCGAGAGCACGGCTCCTCGGCTCGGCTTGCCGGTACACCCCGATGCCCTCGTGATTGGCATGCCCTTGATCGCGAGCCACCTGGGGGCCGATGCAGCGGCAGCACTCCTGGCCACCGGCGTGGGCCACGGATCCCCCGTGCGTGTCTTGATGGACATCGGCACGAACACCGAGCTGATCCTCGGCAACGAGGGACGCCTGATCGCCGCATCCTGCCCAGCGGGCCCGGCTTTCGAGGGCGGAGGCATCCGGCACGGCATGCCCGGGGTGGATGGGGCCATCGAGAGGGTCGAGCTCCTGTCCGATGGGTCGCTGCAACTCGGGGTGATCGGTGATATGCCTCCCCAGGGGATCTGCGGTTCGGGGCTGGTCGCGGTGCTCTCGGAGCTCTTGCGTGTCGAGCGCATGAACGAGCTGGGCCGCTTCGAGGAGGAAGAGGATGAAGATGGAGTGCGTCTCGACTCCGCAGGAGAGATCTCCTTCCATGAATCCGATGTGAACGAGCTGGCCCAGGCCAAGGGGGCGAATGCGGCCGGCATCAGGGTGCTCCTCGAAACCTACGGAATCGGAGCGAGCGAGATCGAGCGCTTCTACCTGGCCGGCGGCTTCGGGCGCCATCTGGATGCCCGAGCTGCGCGACGCATCGGGCTGGTTCCCGACCTGGACGAGGAGACCCTGGTGCAGGTCGGCAACGCCTCCCTCGAGGGCGCACGACGATACCTGCTGTCGTGTCCCGCCCGCATCGAGCTCGAGGAGCGTGTGAAACGCATCGAGCACGTTCGCCTCGAGTTGCATGTGGGTTTCTTCGATGCCTTCGTCGAAGGCTGTCAGTTTCGTCCCTTCGGTAAACCGCGAGCTTGAACCCATGACGAACCCTCTCCTGGCCGCCCTCGCCGAGGGCCCGTTGCTCTCGGATGGCGCGATGGGAACCGAACTGCAACGCGCCGGGCTCGAACCCGGCGGCTGTGGTGAAGCCTGGAACGTGGACCGGCGCGAGGAGGTGCGCGGAATCCAGCGCGCGTATGTCGAGGCGGGCTCCGATTGCCTGATCACGAACACCTTCGGAGGTTCGGGCATCATGCTGGAGCGCCACGGTCAGCTCGAACGAGTGCGCGACATCAACCGCTGCGCCGTCGAGATCGCCCGCGAGGCTTTCGGTGATCGACGCGGTTTCGTGCTGGGGGACATCGGTCCCTTCGGAGGTGTCATGGAACCCTTCGGTGACATCCCGGCCGCTGCAGTCGTCGATGCCTTTGGTTTGCAGGCCGAGGCGTTATGGGAGGCGGGCGCCGACGCCATCATCATCGAGACGCAGACCTCTCTGGACGAGCTCGCCATCGGCATCCAGGCGGCCCGCGCGGCCGGAGCGACGTGCGTCATTGCTTCCCTGGCCTTCGACGCCCTGCGGGACGCTGGAGGTTTCGCCACCATGATGGGCGTGCGTCCCGAGGCCGCGGCCGAGTTCCTCGTCGAAAATGACGTCGATGTCTTGGCCTTGAACTGTGGCACAGGCGTCGACATCGAGAGTGCGGTGCAAATCGTGCGCACGTACCGCGATGTCGATCCCCGTCCGATCATGGCCCAGCCCAACGCCGGCAATCCCGAACTCGTCAACCTGCGCACGGTGTATCGTCAGACCCCGGAGGAAATGGCCGCGGGCATCGCACGCCTCGTGGAAGCCGGCGCCGGCATCATCGGTGGGTGTTGCGGAAGCACGCCGGAACACATTCGCGCGATGCGTGCAGCCCTGTTCGCTCTGTAGTCGCCGGAGCGCTATTGTCGCTAGAAAGGGCCAGGTTTCCGTTGGGTCCCTTCTCTCGATCCACGATCATGGCAGCCATGCGAGTCCGACTGGCCGACATTCCCTCCGACGCCGACGTGTTCGGGGCCCTCGACTTCGACGATGATTCCGGCGTCGGGATTCGCTTCGTCGATCTCCTCTTGAAACCCGTGAGAGCGACGCTCGAGGACGGACGGAAGATCAGGATCAAGCGCCGCGGCTTGAAGCTGACGCTGGCCATCGGAGATGCGAAGGGGGAAGGACTCCTGCGGCGCTTGGAACACGGCCCCGACAAGGCCCAGATGTTCCGCGAGGCCATGCGGGAAGCAGCGGAGGCACTCGGAGTTCGCTACGTGGAAGCGGACGGTGCGCTGTTTCTCGAGATCGGCGAGTAGGTCCAGTCCCGATCCTTTGAGGCGCGTGCGCCTATTTCGGTGCCGATGCCGGTGACGTCGGGCCGGCTTGCCAGTCACCGAAGTGATCCGCGCCGTCTTTCGTGACGACGACGATGTCCTCCAGACGAATGCCGAACTTGCCCGGCAGGTAGATGCCCGGCTCGTTGCTGAAGGTCATTCCCGGCTGGAGGAGTACCTCGCTGCCTCCATCGAAGTAGTGATCCTCGTGGCCATCCAGGCCGATGCCGTGTCCGAGACGATGTGCGAAGTTCTCGTATCCCCGACCGTAGCCGGCCGTCGCCAGTACGTTGCGCGCTGCCGCATCCACCGCGCGACATGGACGGCCCGGTCGAATGGCGTTGTACGCAGTGCGCTGCGCATCGCGCACGGCGTGCCAGCCGCGATCGACCTCGCCGGTGGGCTTGCCGTCGAAGATCCACGTGCGCGTGTTGTCGCTCTGGTACCCGTGCAGCGAGCCGCCGGTATCGACGAGAATCAGATCGCCCGGTGTCAACTTGTTGCCCTCGGGGCGGCCGTGGGGGAAGGCTGCGGTTTCGCCGAGCAGCGGTAGGACCCATACGCCACGCAAGCCGAGGCGCTCCTGGGCGCGGCGGATCCAGGTTCCGATTTCGCGGTCCGTCAAACCCGGACGCAGCCTCTCGGAGACGTGCACGATGGCTTCCTGGGTCAGCTCGTTTGCGCCGCGCAGGAGCGCGATCTCGTGCTCGTCCTTGGTGCTGCGCAGGTCGGCTGTGATGCGGTTGCCGGATACGACTCGTTCGTGGCCGAATTCCTCGGCGAACAGCTGTGCGACGAAGGCCCGGGCTCGGGGCTCGATGGCGATCCTGGAAACGTTGCGTCGGCGCAGCTCGCTCGCCAGGGGCTTCCAGGCGTATTCGTGCTCGTCCCAGGCGATGATCGGGCCTTCCGGCGCGTTGCCTTTGGCGACGTACGTCTGTGCGCGAGGCGCTTCGAAGGCGGGGCAGATCCAGAAGGCAGATCCATCGGCCAACAGGATCAGTGCGAAGAGCCGCTCCGATTTGCCCCAACCGACATCGCAGAGGTAGGACATCGTCGAACCTGCTTCCATCAACAGGGCATCTACGCCATGTTTGCGAAGCACGGCCGCACAGCGCTTCTGTCGCGCGCGCTTTTCGTCGCCGGAGATGGGGTGATAGCGGCCGTTCTGATCGGTGAGATCTTCGAGAAGCTCGTCGAGTTCGTCTTTTTCATCGGCGCGAGCCCGTGTCATGTCCTCGGTCGCGTGGCAGCCGAGGGAGGTGGCGGCCACGCCGAGACCTGCTCCAAAACCGAGGAGCGAACGGCGACTGGGGCGACGATCGGGATGCGTGACCCGTGCGGGATCTTTCCGTTTGGGATTTTTCATTGAGGGGGCTCTCCCTAGGGCTGCAAAGGGAGACCGAGATGACGTAGGAGGTAGCGCTCGATGCGCGAATACTCGTCGAGCCAATGGGGACCGTCTTCGAAGCCGTGTCCCTGACTTGGATAGAGCATCGCATCGAAGTCTTTGCCCCGATCGATCAGTTCCTCGATCAGGCGGATAGAGTCCTGTGCGAAGACGTTGCTGTCGACGAGCCCGTGCAAGACCAGTAGCGGGTCGTCGAGCTTGTCGACGTGGTCGATGGGGGAAGAGCGCTCGTAAGCCTCGGCGTGCGTCGAGGGTCGCCCCAGCCGCGGTTGCGTGTACCAGGGGTTGTACGTGCGCCAATCGGTGACGGAGCGCAAGGCCGCGCCGACACTCCAGCGCTCGCCAGCGGTGAAGAGCGCCATCATGGCCATGAATCCTCCGTAGGAGCCGCCATAGATGCCCACGCGCTTCCCGTCGACGACACCGCGCGAGTGGAGCTCGTCCACGATCAGGTGGATGTCGTCGAGATCTTTTCCGCCGAGGTGATACTGCACGTCGGTCCGAAAGTCGCGCCCGTAGCCCGCACTGCCACGGTAGTCCACGTCGATGACCGGATAGCCCATTTGCGCCAGGCGCGAATGGAACATCAGGTTCAGCGGGTAGCGCGTCATCGAATCGGTCACGTTCTGCAGGTAGCCCGCTCCGTGCACGAACACGATCGTGGCCCGCGGTTTGGCCTCGTCCAGTTTCGGTTGCGAGCTGGTTCCGGGCGGGAGGTAGAGATGAGCGTGTACCGTTGAGCCGTCGGGCGAAGCCACCGAGATGCGTTCGGGGTGGATCCACTCGATCGAATCGAAGGCCTCGGGTCGCGTGCGTGTGACCTGGTAGGAGCGCTCGAGATCGGCCGCCCAGATCTCGTTGGGCTCGAACAACCGAGCGTGTCGAAAGGCGATGTGTGTGCCATCACGCGAGCCCGCCGAGGCACTGTTGAAGCCGACGGGAACATGGAACCAGTGGACGATGTCACGTAGAGCCGTGCGCTTCGCGATAGGCTCCTCGAGAATCTTGGCATCGATGCGCCCGATCTGCCTGCGTCGGGGATCGTCGCGGCTGGCCTCGATGAGGATCCCACCCGCGGCCAAGGGGCTGAAGCGGGAGATCTCACCCGCGACGGCGGTGAGTTGTCGAATCTCGAGGCTATCGGGATCGATCAGGAAGAGTTGCGCATGCCCTGGTCGACTGGACAGCGTGCTGGATTCGGAGCCGATCAACAGGAAGCGGCCGTCCTTCGTCCAGCGGGTGTTGCGTACCGGCCCGCCGATCCAGGCCGGATCACGTTCTTCCCATAGCTTCTCGCAGAAGCCCTCGGTCCAGCACCAGACACTGAGCTCGCGGAAGTCCTGCGAGTAGAGCTCGAAGGCGAAGCGCGCAGGAACGGCAGCGCTCGGCTGCGGGGCCCAACCGATCGTTCGCAGTCGATAGGGCGCTCCGAGAGAGCTCTCGTTTTCGTCCGTGTTCGCCTCGTCCGTGTTCGCCTCGACGTCGCCGTTTTCGGGCACCTCGGGAAGCAGCGTGCGTGGGCCATTTGCGAGGACTGGTCTGCGTTCTCCGTTGAGTGTGTTCCACACCCAGAGCTGGAAGGGAGAGGGGAGGTCGTCAGCCCGTTGATTGCGCGTTGTGCGCGTCGAGACGCGATCGGTCAGGTAGTCGGGGATCAGGTTCTTTTCGGGTTCGCGCGAGCGATCGTATGCGGCGCCGACGACGAAGCGGCCATCCTGGGAGATGGCCATGCGTTCGAGCCACTTCTCCTCTTTCATGCCTACCAGCGTGATACCGCGGCCCTCGTCGAGGCGGTAGACCTGGTACACAGGTGCTTCTTCGATCTCCTGATCGCCGTCGAGCTCCTCGTCCTTTGCCCGCTCTGCGTCCTCGGCGTCTTCCTGGTTCTCCTCGGACGCCTCTTGCTCCTTCACCGGTTCCTCGGGAGCGAGAGGGGTGGGGTCTTCGCCAAAGCAAACGCCCAGATCGAGACTCCAGCGCACACGTAGAGCGGGCGGGTCGATGGCTTCGCTCCAGCACGTCGCCTCCTCGAGCGAGTGGGGAGTTACCGGGAGGCCTGCGGACGGTCCAGGGAAGGGCAGGCTGTAGAGTTCCTTCGTATCGGCGAAGCGCAGGGCATCATCCGCGGGAGTGAACGCGAGGCTGGTGATGCGTTTCTCGATGCGTCTCGGCTCCTTCGTCTCGCTTTCTGCTCCCTCTTCCTCTTCCTCTTCCTCTTCGCGAACCTCGGCAGAGAAGAAGCTTGTACATACCCGCGTGGCCGGATCGATCAGGTAGATGTCGCCGCCTCGTCCGACCGCCAGGGTGTGGCCGTGGTGACTCCAGATGACTGGGCCGACCTCGGCTTGCTTCTGTTCATCTGGGTCCTGATCGCCAACGACTGCCTGGTCCTCTCGAGCTTTTTCGTCGGGAGCCGGCACGGAGAGGGGCGGCAACAAATCGGCGATCAGCCAACCGCGCGCTCCCGAGCCTTCGGGATCATTGATATCGATCAAGCGCGCGTCCTCGCGCGGCTCTTCGTCGTCGTCGCCCTGGGCGGGTTGGCTCCAGCGTACGAGCAGGTAGCGACCGTCCGGCGACAGCTTGTCGATCAAGGGGGGCGTGCCCATGACCGACGGTTCGAGAAAGATCTCCTCGAGCGTGGGACGGATCCCGTCCCACTGGTTCGCGGAATCATATGTGCCAGGCGGCGGAGCGCTCTGGCAACCGATGATCAATCCGACAAGCAGGCTGGAAACGCGAAGATACCTCCGCCGTCCCCCCGTGACATTGGGCTTCGCTCCCCCCATGCAGGGGAGCTTAACGGGAAGCCGCGCACTTCCCTAGGGGAGCCTCTGAGCCTTACTCCGAAGTTTCAGGCACCACGCTCGGACCAGCCCTTGGCGTCCAGGTGAAGCGCGTTCAGGACGATCCCGAGGTGCGAATAGGCCTGAGGGTGGTTGCCCAGTGCACGCCCTTCGACCGGGTCGAATTCCTCGGATAGGCAGCCGGTGCGACCGGTCAAAGCCGTGAGGCGCTTGAAGAGCCTGCCAGCACGTTCGACGTCACCGATCAGAACCAACGAGTCGATCAGCCACGAGGTGCAGATGTGGAAACCACCTTCGCGGCCCGGCAGTCCATCCCCGTAGAGATAGCGATAGACGGTACAGCCTTCGAGCAGGCCGGCTTCGATGGCATCGACCGTCGAGGCAAAACGTGCATCGTCCGGTTCGATCAGTCCGGAGAGGCCGATCCACAGCGATGCGGCGTCGAGCTCGTCCGAGCCATAGGCTGCGCCGAAGGCACCGATCTTGTCGTTCCATCCTCGCAGGAGCACTTCGCTGCGAATCGCTTCGCGGAGTGTGATCCAGGACTCGGGGGGCTGGCGGCGGAAGCGCTCCCAGATCTTGATGGCCCGGTCGACCGTCATCCAGCACATGACTTTCGAGTGCACGTGGTGACGCGGGCGGTGGCGGATTTCCCAGATGCCGTGATCGCGTTCGCTCCAGCGGGCGGAGACTGCGCGGACCATCTTCTCGACTAGCCCGGAGTGCTCCTGGGAAAGCGGGGCTCCGGCCTTGCACAAAACGTGCACCAGTTGAACGATGGGGCCGAAGACGTCGAGTTGAACCTGGTTCGAAGCCCCGTTGCCAACGCGCACCGGACGGCTGCCTGCATACCCAGCGAGATCGCCGATCTCTGCTTCCGGACCCAATTCGGTACCGACGACCGTGTAGAGTGGGCGAAGTCGCTCGGGGTCGTGCAGGTGATCGAGAACGTTCAAGACCCAATCGAGAAACTGCATCGCCTCGCGTACGCTGCCGAGCAGCACCAACGCTTCGGCGCTCATGGCCCCGTCGCGCAACCAGCAGAAACGATAGTCCCAGTTGCGTACGCCGCCGATGGTCTCGGGCAAGCTGGCGGTGGCGGCCGCGGCGATGGCGCCCGATGGTCCATAGCAGAGTCCCTTGAGGATCGTGGCGCTGTGCCGCACGAGGCCCGGACGGACACCGGGGAGATCGAGACGCTTCGACCAGCCGGTCCAGTAATCCGTGGTGCGCTCGCGACGCTCGGGTTCCTTGAGAACGCTTTCCTCGAGATCGGTCGTGCCGAAACGCAGTTCCAGGGCGAGCGGCTTGCCCTCGAGTTGAACCGTGGCCCTGGCGGTCTCGTGCACACCTTCCTTCGTGATGCTCCAGTCGACGCCCTTCGAACGCAACACGATGCCGTCGTTGCCGCCCTCGACCTCGAGACCGTCGTCGCGTTGCACGAGGTGGGTCGGAATGCGGCCGAAGTCGAGACGCGGCGCGAAGACCAGCTCGACTTCCCCGTAACCCTCGAGCACCCGCACGAGATCGCAGCGGCTCGCGCGTTGCATCGGCCGGCCCTGGGAAACGTCGAGGTAATCGACGACGTGGAAGTCGGCCCAGTGGGACTCCAGCACCATCGTGCCGGGGACGTAGACCTGGTTCAGTGGCGGCTTGCCTTCCCTTGAGCCGACCTTGAACGTGCCGGCACTGGCGCCGCCGAGAATCTCGGCGAAGAGCGCGCTGGAATCGATGCGCGGAGCGCACATCCAGGCGATGGAGGCATCCGGTGCGACCAGCGCGACGGTGCGCTGATCCGAAAGCATCGAGTGTTCTTGAATCGGCAAGGCCTCCGAGCCCAAGAGCCACGACTCGCGCTCCTCTGCCAGGCGCGCGAGCAGGCGCGCGACTTCTTGCGGTCCATCGATCCTGAAGGGTGCGACGGACTGGCCCGGGCCCACTTTGATGGCGGCGTCGGGGCCCGAGAGAGTTGCGAAGGCATCCTCGTCGGTAGCATCGTCTCCGAGGAAGACGGCTGCCGTGGCACCGAAGCGATGGCGTAGGCTCTCCAGTGCGCGACCCTTGTCGGTGGGGACAACGCTGAGCTCGATGACCTTCTTGCCCGTGCGCATCTGCACGCCGGGTGCGGTTGCAGGGCCATCCATGACCGCCTGCACGGCGGCGGAGGCCACGTTGTCTTCGGCGTTTCGGTAGTGGAAGGCGATGCTGGCGGGCTTGGTCTCGACGGCGAGTCCTGTGTCGTCGGCGGCGATGCTCTCGAGATCGGAAACGAGCTGGGCGTGGAGGCTGCGCTCCGATTGGGTCAGTCGTTCCGAGAAGCCCGGATCGAATTCGCTGCCGTGACTGCCGACGAGGTGTACGTTGTCGGGTGCCCCCGAGAGACTGGCGAGGTCCGAAAGCGAACGGCCGGAAATGACCGCCACCTGGGTATTTGGGAGGCCGGCGAGGTTGCGCAAGGCAACGATGCCCTCGCGATGGGGCAGCGCTTCATCGGGATTCGAAACGATCGGTGCCAGGGTGCCGTCGTAGTCGGTTGCAACAAGCAGAACCGGCGTACGTGCGATCTCTGCCAGCTTGCGTTCGAAAGCGTCGTTTTGGATGTCGCTCAATGGTTCAGTGATCCCAGAAAATTGTCGGCCCAGAGGTGAACGTCGTTGCGCTCGACGACACGCCCGAGCGCGGTCATGCGCTGCGATACCTGACTCTTGGGCATCTCCATGGCGTACCGGAAGGCACTGGCCATCCCGTCGATGTCGTGGGGGTTGACCATGACCGCGCGTTTCAGCTCCTGCGCGGCACCGGTGAACTCCGAAAGCACCAGTACACCGTCCAGGTTCAAGCGCGTAGCCACGTACTCCTTGGCCACGAGGTTCATACCATCGCGCAACGGCGTCACAGCCATCACGTCTGCTGCGAGATAGTGAGCGACTAGCTCGTCTTGGGGGAGGCTGCGGTACATGTAGTGGACGGGAACGTGATCGGGCGTACCCCAATCGCCGTTGATGCGCCCGACGTGCTGCTCGACGACGTTGCGAATCTGCGCGTATTGAGGGACGAGCTCGCGGCTAGGAACGGCCAGTTGTATGAATGCAACTTTGTCGGCGTTCGGCCCCAGTTGCTGTAGAAGGGTCTCGAAAGCGCGCAAGCGACGATCGATGCCCTTTGTGTAGTCGAGTCGGTCTACCCCGAGAAAGATCTTCTTGTCCGGTCCGATGTTCTGACGGATCTTGCGGGCCCTCTCCTGCACCTCGGGTTTGGCCGCGAGGCGCTTGTAGCGTTGCGTATCGATCGAGATGGGAAAGCCACCGACCTTCACGCGTCGGCCTTCGAATTCGATCGTGTTGCCGGTGCCGCGGGCCTGCGTGTAGCGCCGCACCGCGCGCACGAAGTTCTTGGCTCCGAAACCGGTCTGGAAGCCCAGAAGATCCGCTCCGAGCAAACCCTCGAGGATCTGGCGCCGCCAGGGGAGCTGGGCGAAGAGCTCGATTGGGGGGAAGGGGATGTGCGAGAAAAAACCGATCTTCACGTCCGGTCGGATCTCGCGCAGGAACTTGGGGACCAGTTGCAGGTGATAGTCGTGAATCCAGGCGGTGTCGCCGCTACGAAGCGAAGCGCTGGCGGCCTCGGCGAAGCGTTCGTTCACCGATGCATAGGGATGCCACCAGCGCCTGTGGAACTCGGGCCAGCGTACGCAATCGTGATAGAGCGGCCACAGGGTCGTGTTGCAGAAGCCCTGATAGAACGTCTCGAGCTCTTCCTCGTCGAGCCCGACCGGGTGCAGGTGCAGGCCGTCGTGGTGGAACGGTGGGGGAACTTCCCCCGAGGCTCCGGACCACCCGACCCAGGCGCCGTCCGCGGCCCGCAGGATGGGGGCCAGGGCACTGACCAGGCCGCCGGGAGAGGTCTTCCATTCATGGCCTGTTCCGTCCTCTCTGGGCTCCTCTCGACTGCGGCTGACGGGCAGTCGGTTGGCCACGACGACCAGTCGCCCTTCAGGCAGACGTGGTTCGGCCAGGGTGGCGGGAGAAGGGGACGTTCCTTGAGGGTGCATGGTGTCGTGAATGGTAGCGATGTGAGGGAGGCGGAACAGACCCGAGATGGGCACCCCCTCTCTCGACCGGAAACGTCGCTTTCTTTCCTGTTTCGGCCGTCATTTGAGGGGAATCCCTGCCCGATTGTGTAGGCCACGCTAGATGTGGGCCCCGCAGCCGACTCGAATCAAGAGCGCCAGGACCGCGGGCCGAAAAGGGCGGCATGTCGCTCGATTCTCCCCAGAAGCCCCTGCGCCAGGAGCCCCCCCAGGTACTTGCTGAGGCCCTTCCCAGCCGCGACGGCCACAAACTCCCCGCCATTTGCCGGGAGATTCAGCGCGCCTTCGTCGAGGCCTGCGCTTGGGTGGGCAAGGTCCTGCTCCAGAGCGTTCGCGTGGGGGTTTTCGCCTTCTGCTTCTACGCGATCTTCTTCAATCTTTCGGTCGTCCGGGGCAGCTCCATGACCCCCGGGATCGAGGACGGGGACCGCATTCTGGTCGAGCCCTGGTCCTATATCTTCGGTGGTGCCGAGCGAGGCGACGTCGTCGTCCTGCGCTATCCCCTCGATCCCGAGGTGGACTACATCAAGCGCGTCATCGGCCTCCCAGGAGACCGGATAACCCTCGCCGACGGTCGCGTCTGGGTCAACGGCTACCTGCTCGACGAGCCGTATGTGGCCTCCATGGACACGACCTCGTACCTGTCGGTTCGCGTTGAGGACGAACATTACTTCGTCCTGGGGGACAACCGGCCACGTTCCTCGGATAGCCGCGAATTTGGTCAAGTGCGCGACGATCTGGTACGCGGCAGGGTGGATCTGCGTCTGTGGCCGCTCTCGCGAGCAGGCTGGGTCCAGTAGAGAAGTCGGTTCGCCAGTCCGGGTCGGAGCTCGAGAGTGACACAGCCATTGCAGGTGCTCTGCATCGAGTACGCTCTCGCCCATGTCGACCCAACCGGTAACCCTCGTGACGGGCAGTGCGCGCGGCCTCGGCCTGGCGGTTGCGCGTCACCTCCGTGAGCGCGGCGATCTCGTCCACGTCTGCTGGCGTAGCGACAACGAACGAGCCCAGGCACTTCGCGACGAGTTCGGCCAGCGCGCGCACAAGGCGGACCTGCTGGCCCTCGACGATGTGGAGACGCTGGTCCGCTCTGTGGAGGGCGTGGACGGTCGCCTGAAGCACGTGGTGCACGCCGTGGGGGAGTACGCTTCGGGGCCCCTGGAAGAGACGTCCTTGGAGGATCTGCGGCGCATGTGGCAAAGCAACACGGAGTCGGCCTTCCTCCTGATGAACGCCGTGCGCCCCTCCCTACGCAAAACCCGGGGGCGTGTCGTCTTCTTCGGTTGTAGCGGTCTGCAAGGCTTTCGCGCGCGAAAGATCACGGCCGCCTATGCCTCGGCCAAGAGCGCCTTGTTGACGTTGGTCCGGGCCTGGGCTCTGGAGGAAGCGCCGCACGGCGTGACGGTCAACATGGTCTCGCCAGGCCACGTTCCGCATGCGCATGCGCACCCGGACACGTTGGACTCGGAGCGGCTCGAGAACATCCCGGCGGGTCGGCCGGGCGAGCCCCTGGATATCGCCCGTGCTGTGGAGTACCTGTGCTCGGAGGGAGCGGGATACACGACGGGGACGGATCTCCTGGTGACCGGCGGGTATCTCCTGTAGTTCGCTCAGCGTCGAACGCCGGGCGCTTCGTGCCCACAACGCTCGACCCAGGCTTCATACGTACCGTGGTACACCAGGGGCTTGCGAGCCGTTTCATCGCCACCCCCCGAGAGATCGAGCACCTTGTTCGCCAGGCCCTTCAGGAACGTTCGGTCGTGGGAGACGAAGATCATGGTGCCCTCGAACTTCGAGAGGGTCTGGACCAGCATCTCCTTCGTGGCCAGATCCAGGTGGTTGGTCGGCTCGTCCAGGACTAGAAAATTGGGCGGGTCAAAGAGCATCTGGGCCAGGACCAGACGGGAACGCTCGCCACCCGAGAGCACGCCGATGGGTTTGTCGATCTCGTCGCCGGAGAAGTCGAAGGCGCCGAGCAGGTTGCGCTTCGAGGAGATCGTGGCGACGGGGAAGGCCTGGTCTATCTGTTGCCAGATGGTCATGCGCGCATCGAGGACCTCGAGGGCAGACTGGGCGAAGTAGCCCAGCTTGAGGCTGGCGCCCAGGCGCATCTTGCCGGCGTCGGCGATAATGGCACCGGTGATGATCTTCAGCAGAGTCGTCTTGCCGGCGCCGTTGACGCCCATCACGCACCAGCGTTCGCCGCGCTTGATCTCGAAGTCGAGGCTCTTGTAGACGGTCTGTTCGCCATAGCTCTTGTCGATTCCCTCGAGCGTGGCCACATCGTTGCCCGAGCGCGGCGGAGTGCCGAGGTTGAAGGGGCGTAGGATGCGGACCTTGGGCGGGTCGAGCTTCTCGATCTTGGCCAGCTTCTTGATGCGCGATTGCACCTGGGCGGCCTTGGCGACGTGGGTCTCGAAGCGCTCGATGAAGCGCTCCTCTTTCTTCAGCATGGCCTGTTGACGAGCAAAAGCGGCTTTGCGCTGGGTGGCCCGGATCTCCTGCTCCCGCTGGAAGAACTCGTAATCGCCCTGATAGCTGGACAGCTCGCCCGCGTCGATGTCGACGATGCGAGAGACCACCCGGTTCATGAAGTCCCGGTCGTGGCAGGTCATCAAGATGGCCGCATCGGAACCACGCAGGTAGTCCTCCAGCCAGAGGATCGATTCGATGTCCAGGTGGTTCGTCGGCTCGTCGAGCAAGAGGACGTTGGGCTTGCCGATCAGCACCTTGGCGATGGCCACCCGCATGCGCCAACCACCGGAAAGCGCGGACAGCTCGCCTTCGATCTGATCCTGCCGAAAACCCACCCCTGCCAGGACCTCGCGCGCCCGCGCCTCGAGCTCGTACCCCCCGAGCTGCTGGTACTCGCCTTGCACATTCCCGAAGCGCTCGAGAATCGCATCCATGCGCTCCGCCTGCTCGGGATCGGCCATGGCCGTCTCGAGCTCCTCCAGCTCGTGGTGCAACCGACCGAGCCGTCCACTGCCCTCGATCGCCTCATCGAGAACCGAGCCCGCGGACAGTTCCCCAGCGTCCTGACGAAAGTGTCCGATGGTGAGGGCCTTGGGAACCGTGACACTCCCGATATCGGGTTCCTCCTCCCCGGCGATGAGCCTGAGCAGGGTGGACTTGCCGGAACCGTTCGGGCCGACGAGCCCGACCTTCTCGCCGGGGTTCAGCTGAAACGAGGCATCGACCAGCAAGGCCCGACGCCCGAAGTGCTTGGATATCCCGGTGAGAGCGATCATGAAAAACGCGAAGAATCGAGAGACGAGCCCAGCCGATAATCGCAATCCCCCTCCATCTCTTACTTCTTCACCCACCCCCGAGTCGACCCCAAACTCAACATCGCATACGAAGTAGCCAACACCGGATTCCCTTCGAACCAACGCGCAGCATTCGTATTCAACCACGACCCATCCTGCCGCTGCATCGCGACCAACCGACCGGTCAGCTCGCTCCTCCACGCATGCCTCCCACCCGCGCCATCGACCACGGTCTCTTCACCGTACAAGTCCAAGGCCTTGGCCATCGTGAAGAAGTAGTAGAACAAGCCCTGATACGCTGCCGTCGGATCGCTCGAGCCCTGGAAGCCCGGGTTCACGTCCAGGGTGTAATTCTCCTGCAGCCAGGACCAAGCCGCCTCCACCCGAGGGTCTTCCTTCGACAGGCCGGCGAACAGGTAGCCCTTCAAGAGGGCGTAGGTCATCGAGCCGTAGGAGCGGGGGACTTTGCGCCCATCCCGTAGCTCGATGAAACCGGCCTTGGACTCGGCGGGGGCGTAGCCCGCACCCCCGTCGTTGCCTGCCGCAAACGTGACGCCGTCGCGGGTCAGGGCGATGTCGTTCGTCTCGGAGTGGTTCTGGCAACGCTGAAGGAAGCGCAGCGCTTTCTGAAAGGTCTCGTCTCCGGGCTGCGAGCCGGATTCGGCCAGGGCCTCGAGTGCGATTTGCAGATTGGAGAGATCCGGTCGCTCGTCGCCGCCATAGCCGACGCCGCCGTAGTAGAGATCGTCGCTCTCGTATCCTTCGCCCTCGTCCGCCTGCAGCGTGATCAGAAAGGCGCGGGCCCGCTCGATGACGGCTTCGTCGCCGGGACGTTTTGCCCGGGCGAGGGCCATGATCGCGACCGAGGTGACGTAGTTTGCGAGGGACCCCGCGTGGATCGAGCCGTCGGGCTTCTGAAGTGAGACGAGCCAATCGAGTGCCTTCTCGAAGCGCGCCCTTTGTTCCGGCTCCATGGCATCGTGCGTCGCGAGTGCGGCACAGACCATGGCGGTGATGCCCGGGTCGGCGTGTCCGTCGAAGCCCCACTTGTTCTCGAGTGATTGCTCGAAGAGATAGTCGGCGCCCCGCAGGAGCGATTTCGCCAAGCGCTGGCGGTCCACCTTCGAAAGCGCCGTGATCGCAGGCAGGGGCGAGGCCTTTCCGGGTTGCTTTTTGGCTTCGCTGGTCTTCAGGGAACTGTAGATCTGGCCGAGCCGCTGGAGTCTCTCCGCGGTCCGGGCCGTGCGCTCTTGGCTCTTGCCCCAGGTGACGCCGTCCCGCTCGTCGAGCAGGCGCTGTGCCTCCGCGCCGAGATCCGCTCTGGACATCTTCGCGAAGGGATTGGTGTCGCGAACCTGGCCGAGGTGCTTCTGCATGGCCGTGCGCGCTTCGGCCGTGGTCGGGTCCCCGAGGGCCTCGAAGGCGGTGAAGACGAGCAACGTGTGGCTGGGCTCCCCGAAGGAGCCGTCATCCCGCTGTGCCTCGAGGAGCACTTGCACCGGGCGCGCGATGAAAGGGCCGTCGCTGATCCGGTACGCCCGCGGGCTCTTGGCGAAGGCGAGCAAGGCCAAGGCGTCGTTCTCTATGCCGCCGTAGCTCCCGGTCTCGAGGTCGAACCGCGTCCGCAGCCAGCGCAGGGAAAGGTCGATCTCGTCCTTCAGTTTCGAAGCCGAGAGCTCCTGCGGCGAACGAGCGGAGGCGGATGCGGCCGGAGCCATTGCGGCGGGTGCGAACGAGAGTAGGAGGCAGGCGGTCAGCATGGGCGGAAGTCTACGGGAGGGGAGGAGGGTGCGTGAACGCAGAAGAGCGCCGGGGGTTCACCGTGGCCTCCCCGCGGGCGCGGATCGCCCCCAGGGCCCTGGAATTGGCCTCGAGAAGGCTCCTGCTAGCGGTTTTTCCCAGGCCGAGGGACAACCCACGGGCCGGACTGCGGAAACTGGGGGAGATGCCTGCTCGCTGGAGTGCGATCCTTTCGAAGCAGCCCCTCCCTGGAGCGGTGAAGACCCGCCTGATCCCCGCCCTGGGAGCGGAGGCGGCGGCCCGTCTGCAGGAGGCGATGCTCGAGGACGTGGTCGCGCGCTGCTCGGCTTCCGAGGACTTCGATACGCTGCTCGCCTTTGCCCCCGAGGAGTCGGCTGCTTGGTTCCAGGGGCGTTTCCCCACGATCCGTGAGCAACGAGCCCAATGCGGTGCCGGATTGGCCGAACGTCTCGCCCACCTGTTCGAGAGTCTGCTCTCGGAAAGCAGCGTGCCCCGGGCGACGAGCCTGGTCGCGATCGGCAGCGATCAACCGCTCGTTCGCACACGAACCATCGCCCGGGCCCATGGGTTCTTGGAGGCCGGAGCCGATCTCGTCCTGGGGCCGGATCTCGGGGGCGGGTATTACCTCGTCGGTCAGCGCGAGCCTCACCCCGAGCTCTTCACCGAGATCGAGATGTCCACGCCTTCGATGTGCGCAGAGACCGTCCGCCTGGCCGAGGAGCGGGGGCTCGATGTTAAGCTGCTCCCGGAAGGCTACGATGTGGACGTTCCCGCCGACCTCGAGCGCCTGCGCACGGAGCTCGTCTCGATGGATCCAACGGACCCCGAGTTCCCCCTACGTTCCTGGGAGACTTTGCAGTCCCTTCACCCGCTTTCCTCGTGACGTTTCCATAAACACCCGTTCAATGACTTCCGGCAACACCTACCGCTTCATTTCCTATAACCTTCCTCGTCACTCCGAGCGAGAGATGCGAGAGCGTGCCAGGGAATTCGTGGCACACATGAAGGCGCGCCGTAGCGTGCGGCATTTCTCGACGGAAGAGGTGCCGCTCGAAGTGATCGACGATTGCATTCGTGCGGCAGGCCTGGCCCCGTCGGGAGCGAACCGCCAGCCCTGGACCTTCTGCGTCGTCACCGATCGGGAGACCAAGCGCAAGATCCGTGAAGCCGCGGAAGAAGAAGAGCGCGTGCTCTATGCGAAGCGCATCTCGGACGAGTGGCGGGAAGCGCTCGAACCCCTTGGAACGGACCCCGACAAGCCGGCCCTCGAAGAAGCACCCGCGTTGATCGTTCTCTTCCGGCATGCCTTCGATGTCCGGGAAGGCAAGAAGCGCACGAACTACTACACCCAGGAGTCGGTAGGTATCGCCCTTGGGTTTCTGATCACGGCCCTCCATCACTGCGGTTTGGCCACCCTGACCCACACCCCGAGTCCGATGGGCTTCCTCGGTGAGATCCTGGAACGGCCCGACAATGAACGGGCCTATGTCCTCTTGCCCGTGGGTTATCCCGCTTCCGGTTGTCAAGTGCCCGAACTGGGCAAGAAGCCTCTCGATGAGATTCGCATCCTGGTCTGAACGCCGGAATCCGTGCAGCACGAGCGCGCGCAAGCTCACGAAGCTCGCGGTGGCCCTCTTGTATCTTGCCTTTGCCCTGGGCGTTCGGGCGACGCAGGCGGATTCCCAACAGGACGAGTCCGAGCTCGATTTTCTGGAACGCTTCGAGAAGCGACTGTCGCACTACCTGACCAGGCACAAGTACTTCAAGCACATCGACTACGAGCGTGTCGACGAGGGCGATTTCATCTTCCTGATTCAACGCCCTCCGAAGTCGGATGCCGATTATGTACGCAACAAGACAGCCAGCTACGTCGCGCTCTTCGAGCCACTTCGCGCGGCCTTCGAAGAACGCTACGTGCGTCCCTTCGGCTTGTCCCGACCGCTCCACGAGCGCTACGTGATCGCCTCCCTCGCCACGACGGGGGATTTCGAGAACTACGCGCGTATCACGAGCTCCGGTTGGCACCACCGGGCCCATGTCTTCTACGACAGGAACCTCTGCGCCGCGATCATCCATGAAAGCCCGATCTCGCCGCGGGATCGGGCCGACGAACTCCACTCCGCACGGCATGCCCTCGTCCATGCCATGCAGGGGGCCTATGCTCGGCCCGGTGCGGATCTCACCTCGTGGCCCTACGAGGCCATGGCCGATCATCTGGCCTGTCAGGGGCGGATGGAATGGGACCGCACGCGGAATCAGAAGGAGGACATTCGCAGGTTGCTCCTCGATGGAGCCAAGGAAGAACTACGTCGTAGCCATCTCCTGGACCTCGGCGAGTTCCTGCAGATCCGTCATCCACGAGGCCTCGCGAGCTACCTGAAGAAGGCAGCGGATCTCGACTTCACCCAGTCCCAGCATGCCTCGGCCTGGTGGTCCTACTATCGCCAGGCAGCCTGCTTGCATTCCTTCCTGCTCGAGGAAGCGGACGCGAAATACGCGACGCGCTACGAAGGCTTCCTGGCAGGTGTCTTCGAGGGTCGCGAATCACTCCAGGACTTCCGCGATTCCTTCGGGAGCTTCGATGTCGCGGAGATCGATCGCGACTACCGCAACTGGATGGGAGCGCTCTACCGGGCCACATGGCCGGAGGAAGAGCTCGATCACCGCTCCATCGAAGACGAAGCTGTCACGCCCCTGGCCCTGGAACTCGAGGCCAATGCCGAGGCCGTACCGCTCTTGAATCTCCGTGAGATTCCCGCGGATGGTCACCTGGGACGGGCCCTCGTTTCGATGCGCGCGGGCAAGACTGGCGAGGCACTCGAGCATCTCGAGCGAGCCGACCGCAAGGCCGTCGGTGCAAACCAGAAGGGGAGAATCGAGCGGGCACGGTCGCGGGTCGAGGCCTGGATCGACGCACGCAGCTCCCACTTCGAGTCGTTGCTGGAGACGGGCACACCTATTTATCTCCCGGTCAACGGCAAGAAGCGCAAGGTCAAGCTACAGGAGGTCAAGGACGGCGAGATCGTCGTGACCATTCCGAACAGGAGCGATGTGCGCATCGATGTCGAGGCCCTGAAACCCAAGGATCTGGCCCGTCGCATGAAGTCGACCCTGCCCCCCGAGCTGCAGTGGGTGCGGGCGTATGTGGGCTTTCTCGAACGCGAACCCCGCTGGGCGGGCCTCGCGCGCGGAACCGTCCAGCTCGCTGCGTTGAAAGAGGATGAGGGGCCGCTCGAAGAGGTCCTGCTGACCGGCGAGGTTGCGGAGCAGCTCTGCGCCCTCGCGAGCCTGGCGGAAGCGCGGAAGCCGAATGAGGGTGAGGCCAACCTCGAAGCCATCGCCAGGCTGCGCCGCGAACACGGTTCGCGCCCGATGATCCAGATGAACGAAGGGGCCCTGGACGCGCTCGCCCGGGGGCAGGCCGAGAAGGTCTTCGATCTCTCCGATCCCTGGAGCCTCCTGAAGTGCAGGGTGAAGAGCGCCGGAAGAGACCGGGTGCTCTTGAGCTGGGAATTCGAAGACGAGGACGAGCTCGAGGACCTGCTCCCGATCACGTACCTCACGGAACAGCGCAAGCGCCTGGGCGGTTCCAAGAAAGGCGAGGGCTTTTACATCTCGGCCGGCGCACTCGAGGGAACCGGAGAGGACTGCCGCCTGCTGCCGGTCGACCTGGCGGCACCCCTCGAGGTTCGTTACGAGCTCAGCATGGGGACCCAAACCCAGGTTGGCGGAGACCACGACCACGTTGCTATCGGTATCTGCGACGATCGCCAGGGACGCTTTACCTGGCTGCTCGGCTACTTCTTTCTCGAACTCTACACCCAGGGCGAGTTACGCACGGACTACCACGAGGCGAGCTTCTTCGGTGGCGTGGCCTACGACATGCGCCTCAGTCACGATGGCAGCCACGTACGTTCGTTCTGGGAAGGCAAGGAAACAGGCTCGGTCAAGGCCGACCGCGACGTCGGGTCTATTTTCCTCTGGCTCCACTCCCAGGCGCCGATCCGCATCGGTCGCCTGGAAATCGAAGGCCGCATGACGGAGGACCCGTTCGTTCGCTTCCGCGATTTCTGGGTCGAGCGCAAGCTGGAAGCACTGCGTTAGGTCTTCGGCCTCCCAAGTTCGCTAGCTGCGTTTGCTACCCAGGAGCAAGGTGCCAATGGCCACGAGTCCAACGCCGAGCCCGACGAGCCCGGCGAGGGGCAGGGCCGGAACGCCCGTGGTCACGTTGATCGTCCCCGACATTCCGAAGCCGACGTGGACGATGCAGTAGTAGTCGTAGGAATTGGCTGGCACGGGGTTGGCATCCAGGAAGGCCTGGTCGAAGGTCAGCGAGAACGTTTGGGGCGGCAATACAGGAAGGCCCGACATAAAGATCCCGTCGTGGATTCCTCCCACTCCGCTTTCCACGTTGTGACTGCCGAGAACCCACACCCATTCCACCGTGTCACCGACCTGAATCGTGAGGCTGGAGGGATCGAAGGTGACCGAGCCCAGGTTGACCGTGTGGGTGGTTTGGGCGGAGCTGCTCGCGGCGAGCGAGAGCAGCAGAACGAGCGTGGCGCCGAGGGTACGGAGCATGGTTTGCCTCATGGGGTCCGGGGTGGGCCTGCGGAGAAAAGACTCGTCCCCCTGGCTGGGGACGATTTAAACATGACGGCACACAACCCGAAAAAGAGCCATAGAAAAAGGGAGAGCCTCCGCAGAGGACTCTCCCTTTCTTGGTCTGATCTCCCGCGAACGTCAAAAAACGTCACGGGGGAGCCTTGTTCCCTTCAGGCCTGGGGCAAGCCGCCGCGCTTCTTGCGGAGCACGAGGCACGCACCTGCGACGACGCCACCGATGGTCGTCAGCAAGCCCCACAAGGGCAGGGCGGGGATACCCGCGGCGCCGACGTTGATGGTGCCCTCCTGGCCGAAGGCCTGGTGGACAAAGCAGAAGTAGTCGTAGCTGTTGCCTGCGACGGGGTTGGAGGCGAGGAATGCCGCGTCGAAGGTGAGCGAGTAGGTGTTGGGCGCGCTGACGGGGTCGCCGGAGCGAAAAATCCCGTTGTGGATGCCAGCGGCACCACTCTCCACGTTGTGGAAGCCAGTGACCCACACCCAGTCAACCGTGTCGCCGACGTCTATGTCCAGCGTCGGGGGATCAAAGGTAATGCTGTTGATGTCGACTTGGTGGGTCGTCTGGGCAGCAGCCGGCGAACCTAAAAGACCTAGGGCCGCAACGGTGCCACCAACGACCCCCAGATGACGCGCGATTCGCCTCATGGTTGGCTCTCCTGGAATCCGGGGGGGAGGGAGGTGCACCGACTGTAAGGGATCTGTCGCTAAGGCCTAGGCCCAGATTCGAGAATCTTGCAACTTTGCCCAGGAATCCAGGGATCTCTAGGAGTTAGCCGTTCGTCGCGGGCCGTTTTCGGGTAAGGGGGGGGGCTTCTCGGACAAGATGACCGCCGTGCCATAGACGAGCACTTCTGCGGCCCCCTTGGCGATTTCGCTGGAGGCGAAGCGGATGGCCACGATGGCGTTGGCTCCCCGAGCCCGGGCTTCGGCCAGCATGCGATCGAGAGCTTGCTCCCGAGCTTCGGCGAGGAGTTTCGTGTACTCCTCCACCTCCCCGCCGACCATGTTCTTGAAGACGGCCAGGATGTCCTTGCCCAGGTGGCGTGCGCGTACCGAACTGCCCCGGACGAGGCCGACCGTGTCCCGGATCGACCGTCCGGGGATCTGATCGCTCGTGACCATGATCATCGTTTGACCTCCGTGTAGGGATCGAGAGGCAGTGTCCGCAGCCGAGCCCGCAGCACGAGGAGGAAGAGGGAGGATAGGCCCATGCAGGTCACGGTGAGGCAGAACTTGATCATGGGTTGGAGTTCGGTCAACAGGATTCCGATGGCCGCCGACACACCGAGCCCGAGGATCCCGAGGACCGTCAGGATCCAGCCGAGGGTCCAGCCGGTGGAATGCAGGATTTCGCTCTCGAGCCGGAGCCATTCGTAGTCCTTCGGCTCGGGGGGAGCGACCTGTCGCGCAAGGATGCCCAGTTTCTGCAGCTCGGCCACCTCCCTCGCGAGCGCGGGTTCGGTGGCCATCCGTCGTTCAAAAGTCTTGAGGTCTACTGCGGCAAGCTCGCCATCCACATAGGCCATGGCCATGAGCTCATCGCGTGAGGGGTCCCGCGGGTCGGTAGGTGTCATGTTTCCCTCTCCTTTTTGTGTCCAGCTTCCGTGGAAGCCTGGAGCTTCGAGGGTTCCTGAGTGGCGTAGTCCTTGAGGGCGTCTTCGAGATGGGGGGCGAGCAAATCGCGCAGCCTGCGACGAGCGTGAAAGAGCCGGGACATGACCGTTCCTTCGGGGATGTCGAGGGCGTGGGCAATCTCGCGATAGCTGAGATCCTGAAAGTGTCGCAGGGACAGGATCTCGCGGTCGCGGCCGGAGCTGCGCTGGAAAGCCATGTGGAAGGCCTCGACGGCTTCGGTGCGTTCGAGGCCTTCGGAGGGAGAGGGCTCGGCACCCTCGAGTTCCCATTCGGTTTCCTCGCCATCGTGCGTAGCGGTCAAGGAGTGAACCTTGATGCGCTTGCGTTTGCGGAGGAAGCTGAAGCAAGTGTTGCGCAGGATGCGATGGAACCAGGGGAGAAAGGGCTCGCCGTCCCGATAGGTTTCCCGCGCGCGGTAGGTCTTGAGGAAGGCCTCTTGGGTGAGTTCCATGGCGTCATCGCGCGAGCCGACGAGGGATCGGGCAACCGAGTAGGCGCGCCCGCGCAGGGTTCTCGTCAATTCGTCGAAGGCCGCGTCGTCACCTTGCTTGGTGGCGGTCATCAATTGTGTGGCCAGGGTTTCCACGGGGTCGACGTACGCGGCTGCCGCGGGCCAATTCACGTTCTTTTCGCCCTGTTTTTCGTCGGCCATCAGGTATCCCGGGAGTGTTCCAGGGCGACTCCCAGGGCATGGCGAGCCGCCCGGCGGGGGGCACCTGCGGGCCCCAGGCGCTCCGCTGCCCGATCCAGCCCCGCCTGGAGCCGGGTACGGAAGGGGGGCTCAGCGAGGGCTCGCCCCAGATAATCCGCCACCCGGGTCATGGGACCCTCGCCGGCGAAGCAAGCCTCGGGCAAGACCTCGCGCCCGGCCAGCAGGTTGACGGATGAAAACCAGGGCACGCTGAGAAAGCGTCCGGACAACGCGGCCGAGAGCCGGTTGTCGAGCCGGTAGATGACGGCCGTCGGTAGTCGGTGATGAAGCAGGTCCAGGAGGATCGTGCCGGAGACCGACAGGGCTGCCGTGGCTCGGCGTAGGGAGCCGTGAAGATCACCCAGCTCGAGCTCGACTTCGTTCCCCATATCGCTCGCGCCTACGAGCTCGCGCAGCAACGCTTCGTGCCCTGCATCGTCATGGACCAACACCACACGCAGGTCGGCTTTCGGATGGAGGCGTCGAATGCGTTCGGCGCAGGCGAGCATCCAGGGCAGATTGCGACGAATGACGACACGCCGACTCCCGGGCAGGAGCACCAGCCGCTTGGCCGTGCCTTGCGGGGGGGCCGAGGACGCGATCCCTTCGTCGGGCTCGCGGGCCATGCTCGCTTCGAGTTCGTCGACCTGGGGATGGCCGACGTGGGCCGTGCGCACACCGTGGCGTTCGAACCAGGGCGGTTCGAAAGGCAGGATCGTCAGACCAAGGTCGACCGCGCGCCGATAACCACGCACACGCCACGGTGCCCAGGCCCAGTACTGGGGCGTCACGTAGTGCACGACAGGAACGCCGTAGCTTTGCGCGATGTGCGCCAGCGGAACGTGCAGCGCCGGCGAGTCCACCGGGAGAAAGAGATCGGGGCGCTCGTCGCAGAGGAAGGTCGCGGTGCGTTCGAAGAGCCCCACGTAGTAAGGGAGCGAGCGCAGAACGTCCGCCCCCATGGCGGCGTGGGCGATCGGATCATCCAGCGTCACCACGCCGGCCCCTGCGAGTCGCTCACCGCCGAGTCCATGAAAACGCGGCGGGGGAGCACCGACGGCCTGCACTTCGGAGCGCATCGCCCGGACGAGGTTCGCGGCATGGACCTCCCCCGAGTGCTCGGCGGACGAGATGAGAATGGACAGGGGACGCTCTGGTAGCTCGCCGAGATCCGGACCGCCCTCGAGTGCCGCGGGGTTCTCGATGTCCGCTAGCAGGGCGCGTTCGAGGCGGTTTCTTCGGAGCAGATAGGGCACGGCCCGAAACGGGGCAAGGGCGAGATCCGAAAGCGCGCGCACGAGTTCCCTGCGGACCGCCGCCTTGGGCGAGGGGCCCCCAGGTGCGGCCAGTATGCGCTCGTCAGCAGCGTCTCCAGCTGGCGCCGCGCCCGCGCGTGGGTCGCCCGTGACTCGATTGGTTTGGACCATGGATGCCCTTGGGGGCCGGGCCCGCTAGGATCTACGCCAGAGTATGCTGCGCGTCGTCTCGTTCTTCCTGGTCGTGATCGTTCTTTCCTCGGTAGTCCGGCACCTGCCGATCATCGGGCCGATCTTCCAAAGCCTCCATTTCATAGGCTTTTGGCTCATGGCCATCGTGCTTGGGTGGGGTTTGACGAAGTTCGGGGAAAGGGCCCTGGTGCGCCGCCGGGGCGCATCCGAGGTCCGACGGCTGGGGTCGGTCGCTACGCCCCACAACCGCGGCAAGCTCGGCAGCCTGCTCCTGGGGCAGGGGCGAATTCGCCAGGCCTTGCCCCACCTCGCGGCCGCCGCCGCGGGCGAGCCCGAGGTCGCCGAATGGGCCTATCGCAGTGGCTGTGCCCACTTGCAGCTGGGCCAGCTCGACGAGGCCGAGACGGCCCTGCGCCGGGCGACCGAGCTGGACGAGGAATATGCCTATGGCAAGGCCCTCCTGCGGCTCGCGGAAACGTTCTCGAAGCAGAGAAACCACGCGGGGGTCCTGGTGTGCCTCGCGCGCCAGGAACGCAACCACGGACCGACCCCCGAGAACGCCTACCGGCGCGGCGTGGCACAGAAGCGACTCGGCCAGCGCGATCTCGCCCGGGCCTCGTTCGACGAGGTCCAACGACTCTCCGCCGAAGCCGCGCAATTCAAACGCCGCGAAGCGGGCATGTGGGCCGTGCGGGCACGCTTCGCGGCAATGTTCTAGGGCAAACGCCTCTGGAAGGCGTAGACCGAAGCTCCGAAGAAGAGTGCGCTGACGAGAAAGAGGGGTCCACAAATCACCAGGTCGAGGCCGTTCTTGTCGGCGATGTTCACGAACACCTCGATGTCGGCCAGGCGGTAGAAAGAGTAGTGGGTCACGACCTTGATCATGTAGATCGCGAATTGCAGCGTCGTGATGAAGATGACCACGATGGCGATGCGTGTCGGGTTGTTTCCGATGCAGGAGAAGAAGAAGGTTGCGCTGTAGATGGCGGCGAGGAAGATCGACTGATGCACCGAGCCCCACAGGTAGGGGGCCAAGAGCTCGACTTCGCCGATCTGTTCCGCGAGTGCCGGGATCGTCAAGGAGCTGGCGAAAATCGGGACACACAGTGCGACCAATCCCGCGAAGTAGCGCTCGCTGAGGATGCGCAAGCGCGAGTAGGGGCGAGCCAATAGCATCTCCAGGGTTCCCCGGTGGGCTTCCCCCGCAACCGCACCGACCGCGAAGAGCACCGCGGCCGCGGTGCCCAGTGTGTTGCAGCCCTTGAAGAAGTGCTGACCCGCGATGTAGCCCAGTACGCCGGCGTCCTCGATGTGGTCGATCAGCTCGGCCAGGGATGGGATCGGTGCCGCCAGGGCACGCAGCTTGTCGACGTTGGCCTCGAAGTTGGGCCAGTAGAGAATGGCAGCGACCAACATCACCTGCAGGATGATGTACTCGCCCAGGGCGTAGAGGGTCAGATGCTTCCAGCGCCCCATCAGACCCCCTCCGCCCCATAGAGCTCGCGGTAGAGTTCATGCAGCGAGAGTTCACCGAAGACGACGGAGCTGGGTTCGGGAAGCGAGGAGAGCGAGAGGATGCGGGCGATGGTCTCTTTCGGGGTGGAGCGCTCCTCGAGAAAGAGGGTTAGTCGCGAGGCGCTCTTCTCGGTGACATCCACTCCGTCGAGGGCTTCAAGCTCCTGCAGCACGCGTGCGAGCTGTTCCGGTGCGATTTCCTCGGGGAACTGCAGGCGCATGGCTCGTTTGGCCCGACGGCGAATGTCGTTTGCGGCGCTCTCATCGAGAAGCTCGCCGCGACGCAGAAAGAGCGTCCGTTCGCAGGCCCGATCGACCTCGCCCAGATGGTGCGAGGAGAGAAGCACGGTGGTGCCATTCCTGCGCACGTCCTCTTGCATGATCTCCAGAACCTCACGGCGCCGCGTCGGGTCGAGGCCCTCGGTCGGCTCGTCGAGGATGCGCACTCTCGTTTTCGGCCCCATGGCCGCGGCGAAGAACAGCTGACGCTTCATCCCGTGGCTGTATCCGCGAACCTTGCGCTCGAGTGGCAAGTCCAGCTGATTCGCGATCCCGAGGGCGTGTGGCAAGGCGTCCTCGTCTCGGCCTCGAACCAGGAAACGCAGGTGCTCGTCGCCAGACAGTTCGCCATAGGGGCGAATCTCTCCAGGCATGTACGTGACGCGCTTGCGAATCTCCGTGCCGTCCCCTTTCAACGGGATGCCGTCCACCACCGCCGTTCCTCCGTCGGGGCGAACGAGGCCGATCAACATGCGCAGAAACGTACTCTTGCCGCTCCCGTTCGGACCGAGCAGTCCCGTGATGCCCCCGGGCCCGAGCGTCAGTTGGAAGGGCTTCACTGCGCGCAACGTTCCAAAGGCGCGCGTGAGTCCATCGACGGAGAGCTTGCCGCGATCGCTCACGGCAGCATCCCCAGAGCCTGCATCTGCGGATACACCAGGCGGGCGATGTGTTCGTATCCGTCCCCGGAGAGATGGAAGTCGGGGGGGGGATCGAGCGGAGCGCCCATTCCCTCGAAGCAAGTGACCTGCTCGGGGAAGCTCAGTTCGTTCCAGTCCTTGCCCGTTTCCCGGGCGCGTTCCTTGGCTCGCTTCAAAGCAACCTGGATACGCTCGTCCGCGAAGTATGTATCCAGAATGAACTCGGGAGGTGCCTTCTCGACGAGCCGATCGACTCCATCGGCGTACCCGCGCATCCAGCCCAAGAGGCTCATGCCATCGAGGCCTAGCTCGGAGAACATCGTCTCCGCCCATTCGAACAGCTTCAGCGCCGGCCAGCCTGGATCGAGGGTGTCGCCCATGTAGCTCATCAGCGGCTGGTGCACGAAGAACAGCGGGATCTTGCGTTCGTCACATGCCTGGGCAATCGCTGCGAGGGCCTCGCGCGTGTAGGCGCGGTTGTCCTCGCGCACGTGGGCGAAGGGCACGCGCGGATCCAGATAGGGCGTGGCTCCGGCCTCGACCGCGCGCGCGTGCGTCGTCGCGATCCAGCCATACAGATAGCTGAGTCTCCAGAGCGAGCTTCGCAGCGCCGCGGGCAGGGGCAGGAAATCGCGTCGCAACACACCGAGATCGGAGGCGTAGAAGAAGCCCTCCTGTTCGATGTCGTTCGAATTGAAGTAGAGCAGCACGACGTCCGGGTCCAGAGCGAGACCCTCCTCCAGAAAGGAGAGCGCCTGTTGACCCGAGTGATAGCCCGGGACGCCCTGATTGATCGCACGCCAGGTGATGCCCGAGCCCAGCTCCTGCTCGCGTTTGCTCGCGCGCCCGGCAAGCCTGGCCACGAGGGTTTCCTGATCGTCGCACCACATGCCGAAGGCGAACGAGTCACCGATGCACAAGAGCCGCTTTTCCTGCGCTGGCTTGGCCAGCGGAAAGTCCTCGCCCCGCGTACGGTGGGAACTGACCTGGAAACGCCAGCCGTCCACCTGGCAGCTCGCGCCCGGACGCATGGCGTAGCGGCGCGTGGGATCGGAAACCGGTTCGAAAATTCGGCTCTGGGACAGGGCGAGCCAACTTCGATGAACCGAGCCCAGGCGCGCCTCGAGCATCCCCTGGCGATGTTCCGTGACCCGTAGTCCGATCTCCACCAGAAGCGTTCCCAGGGCGATCGAGAACAGAACCGCGAGCAATCGCAGTCGGATCTTGCGCGCGCGGGAGCCCTCTTGGATCTCCTGAGCGGTGCGGCCGAGCTCGGCCAGGAGCCCCGCGGGCTCTTCGGGTCCTGGATCCAGGGCCATGCGCGGCGAGAATAGGAGTGCCGTGAACACGCCGCAAGTCGTACGCGAACTGAAGCGCGATCTCTTTGGTCGCATCGAGCTCGTCGAGGGCCCGTCCGGGCAGAGAATCCGTCGGGTCGCCAGCAGGAGCTGGAACCCCCTCGTCGGGCTCCTGGCGCGGATTCTGATGCGTCGTGAACGCCTGGCGCTCCAGCGCCTCGCGGACGTTCCCGGCCTGGCCCGGGTCGCCCTCGATAGGGCATATATCCAGGCGACTTCCCTGGATGGAACGACACCCCGGGAGCGGGATGTCCTCTTGCGCACGTTTCTCGAGGGCGTTCCGCTCTACGCCACGATGGAATTACCGCGGGACTTCTTCGAGCGTTTGGAGGATCTCGTCAGCGAGCTCCACGCCCACGGTGTCTGTCACAACGACCTGCACAAAGAGCCCAATGTCCTGGTGAGCCCGGAGGGCCATCCCCAGCTCGTGGACTTTCAGCTGGCCAGCATCCATGCCGCCCGCGGTCGAACCTTTCGCGTGCGCGTGGCCGAGGACCTGCGTCATGTGAAAAAGCACCAGCGCTTCTACGAACGTGCCCTCGGCGTCGCCGGCCCCCGCCCCCTTGCACGTCGGGCCTCGATCGGAGCCTGGTTGTGGATGCGCACGGGCAAGCCGCTCTACAACCTGATCACGCGCCGTATCCTGCGCCTGAGGGCGACAGAAGAACGCCGGCCTCCCGGCGGCCCCTGGCCGGTCTGGACAAGAGCCCTCGGGCCCCGGCCGAGCTCTTGCGAGGTCGTGCCACGGACCGAGGAGAAGGGCCGCGCTATCGACTAGCTAGCGCACCTCGTCGCTGACCAGCACGCCCTCGATGAACACACCGATGCAGTGGCTCGTGTACTCGAACGGATCCCCGTCATAGAGCGCGAGATCACCATCCTTGCCGACCTCCAGGGAACCTACCCGATCTTCGATTCCGAGCAGCCGTGCCGCGTCGATCGTGATCGCTCCCAGGGCATCCTGAAAGTCCATGCCGTAGGCGGCGGCGATGGCGGCCTCGAACAGGACGACGCGTGTCTTCGGGACATAGCTCTCGAAGCCACTCTGTAGTGCGAGCGGAATGTGGGCTTGCTTCAGCTTGGCTGGTGTCTGCATGCTGAGGTTTTCGCGCTCGCCGGCCGCGCGGAACATCGGCGGATGGCAGATGACGGGGACCTCGGCTTTTCGAATTTCCTCCAGCAGGAGATAGCTCTCGGCGGCTCCGTCGAGGACGAGGCGCAGCGAGAACTCCTTCGCAAGTCGCAGGGCCGCCTCGATATCGCTCGCACGCTGGGCCGTGATCATCAGGGGCACGCGCCCCTCGAGGACCTCGACCAGGGCTTCCTTGGCCAGGTTGCGATCAGGTGCCTCCTTCTCGTCGTCCTTTGCCGCCGCAGATTTCTTCTCTGCATAGAGCTGGGCTTCGATGAGCTTGGAGCGCAAGAGCGCCACGGCCTTCGCGCGAGTTCCCGGTGGCTTGCGATCCGCGCCCAGGGCATCGCGACCCAGGGTCGCCGCCAGCATCGCGTAGGGGCGCACCAGCGCCTCGGCAAGCGTGTCGCCGCGGGTCTTGGCGATCATCGTCTGTCCGGAGATGACCGCACCCGGGCCGTGGCCGGTGTGAATCGTGGTGACTCCATAACCGCGCACCCAGGCGATCAGGGGCTCACGCGGATTGTAGGCATCGATCGCCCGTAGCTCGGGTTGGACCGGGGCGGAACGCTCCAGCTGGTCTTGGTCGTGATCGTGATTCAACCATCCGGCCAATCCCACGACGGTGTGGGCGTCGATCAGCCCCGGTGTCACGACCGCGGCTTCGCGCAGCTCGAGCCCAGCGGGGATCTCGATTTCCGCAGCGGGACCGATCGCCGCGATCTTGCCAGCGCGCACGATGACAATGGCATCGAAGATCGGATCGCCGCTCATGGTGTAGACGACTCGCCCGCGGACGGCCGCATCCTGGGCGTTCATCGGGATCGCGCTCACGAATGAAGCGGCCAGGGCCGCACACAAGAAACGCAGCGTGGATGTTTTCATCGCGACCCTCCCATCCTGTCGAGCTCCGCAAAATCGACACAGCAGCGCGGATCGAAGTCCGAACCGGCGCCAAAGCCTCCGTTGGCCCACAGATCGTCCTCGGGTAGGGAGCGATCGAAGACCTTCTTGCCGTCGACCCAGGTCTCGAGCACCTTCGTGTAGACCGAGAGCGGGTCTCCGTCGAGCACGATGAAGTCAGCGTCCTTGCCCTGTGCCAGGGTGCCGATGCGATCCCCGAGATCAAGCATACGCGCGGCTTCGATGGTCAGACCCTCGAGGGCCTTGCCGCGGCTCATTCCGGCCCGCACCGCCAGTGCCGCGGAGCGCAGGAACAGCCGCGAGTCCGTGATCCAATCATCGGTATGAAAGGCCACCGCAGCCCCGGCCCGCTCCAGGGCGAGACCGTTTCGGAAAAGCAGGTCCTTCGCTTCCAGCTTTCCCCCCGGACTGTCCACGAGGATGATCGAGGAGGGCACGCCGGCGGCAGCGATCTCGTCCGCCACCTTCCAGGCATCCGAGACGTGGTGTAGCACCACCCGAAAGTCGAACTCTTCCCGCAGCCGCAACACGGTCAAGATGTCGTCGTGACGGTGTGTGTGGTGATGCACGATGCGCTTCTTGTCGAGCACCTCGACCAGGGCTTCGAGTGCCAGATCGCGATCGGGCTCGTCCCCCGCGCGCAACTTGTCCCGATACGCCTGGGCCTCGATGAAACGCTCCCGCACCAGGGCCGCCGATTTGGCTCGCGTTCCAGGGAATGGTGGATCGCGCCTCGAGTTCGTCCCGTTGGCCATCTTGATCCCTCCGGCAAAGCTCCCGTCCGCGTTGCGAATCGCCAGCTCTCCGATCGTCCCGCCGTCGCGTAACTTCAGATACACGGTTTGCCCGGAGAGCAAGTGTCCCGAGCCCGGCATGACGTTCGCGACCGTGACCCCACCGGCCTGGGCTCGCTGGAATCCCGAGTCGCGCACATCGATCGCATCGAATATGCGCACCTCCGGTTGGATCGGCGAAGAGCGATCCCCGCCACTACCGCCCCCGACGTGGGAGTGCGTATCGACCAACCCCGGCATGATCGTCTTGCCCTTGGCGTCGATTACCTTGGCACCGCTGGGAATGTCGAACGACCCGCTGGCGCCGACGGCCATGATCTTCCCCCCGGAGACGAGTAAGGAACCATCGGGGACCTCGGGGCCGGAGATCGGAAGAAGCCGGGCTCCCTCGAAGAGGGTGGGGGAGGACTGGGGGGCGCTGAGGAGCAGGGCCAGGAGGGCTAGCAGGTGCATGAGTGGTTGGTCCCGTGGGCCAGGGGATTCTATGCGCTGGGGGGGCATTTCTATGTGTGCAGCCCGCCGGGCCACTCTCGCTTCGTTGCATATGCAGGGGGAGGCCCCCATCGCCCTTGGGGTGAGGTGGACGATCGGCACCTGGCGCCCGACTCTCTCAGCCCTTAACGACCGACTCGTTTTGGGGCTAGAACATATGCGCCGACTTGAAACGGCGTAGAAATAAGGGGCACATATTCAGCGAAGCTATGCGCAAACCTGGGGACCCCTGAATGATCGTTCCAGACCCGATCCTACCGAGACCCCATTCCTACCGGCTAACGACCCTTCTTCTCACGCGCAATGTCCGACATCCAGTTCGAAACCTTGCTGGGCACTTTCCTGTCCTCGAGGACTGTCGGTGCCTTGGGCGTGGACAGCAACAGCTCGATGTAGGGATGTCCTCCCGAGAGCAGGTTGGCCCTCTTGACCATTTCCTCGGCGCCGTTCTTGCGCGGCGTGACCACGTACGTGGGGAGTCCGTTCAGGTACTCGAGGTCGCTCTTGACATCGAATCCCATGTCCTCGCCACGCGGCGCGAGCAGGGTCAGGGAGATGACGTTTACGTCTTTCTTGGCGTGTCTCGCGACGAGGGCGCAACCGGAGCCGTGGCCCACGAGGGACAGGGAGGTCGAGTGGATGGACTTTTGGTCGAGGATCCAGTCCGAGGCGGCGCGTACATCGCGCATGCCCTGGGCCCAGAGGCTCTTGCGTTGGTCTTCGTCCCCGAGGGTGCCCCAGTCGGCCTTGGTGCTCTTGCTCAGGCCGTGCCCACGTACGTCGAAAGTCAGGACACCGAAACCCTGTTTGTGCAGCTTGATCGCGATGCTCTCGAGCTCTTCACGGTTCGCGCCGGCGTCGTGCACGAGTACCGCTCCGGGGGAGCGCTTTTTTGGCTCGAAGAAAGAACCGGAGAGAACGAGACCGTCGGAGGTCTTGATCTCGATCACCGTGGCCTTGAACGAGGACTCGGAGCCCGAAGACGCGACGCCGCTCAGCGCGCCAGACGCGCTAGCCGGAGCCGGCGCGGGGGCGTGGTGGGCAGTGATCGGGGCCGCCGTCATCGCGACCAGGATCAGGGCTCGTTGCATGCGTTAGTACCGAAAGCAGGGGAAGGGGATCTTCCGGAGGTGTAATCGGGTGCGGAAGGTCGGTCCAGAAAAGAAACGACGAGCCCGGCCTGGCATAGGCTGGCCTGAAAGCTCGTGGTACCTCCCGGCCAATCTAAGGACAAAGACCCTGCTCGCAAGCTTGAATAGTGAGTCCTACTGTCTCGGGTACGTAGAAGATCCAAGAATCTGCATCCTTTCTGTCTCCCGTTTGTTCCCCGCTGGCCTACACGCCAACGAGTGACGGGGGAAGGCCTTCTGAAGTTCCCAGGTGGGGCGCCTACCCCTTGCCTCAGCCCAGTTCGAGCTGCAAACGGGCATCGACCTCATCCCGATTTAGCTTGAGGAGGAGCTCTTCCAGGGAGTCTGCGAGGGGGTCCCGCTCGTCCAGGGTCCGTTTGACTTGCCTGGCGATTTGAACGGTCTGGCGGAAGTTGCGGCAGATCTCGCCCGGTGGAGCACCCGTGGTGTCCGCCAGATCCTCGAATTCTGCCCCCGAGAACCACAAATCCACGGCCTCGGAGAGCCCCCAGTCCGCGGGTTTCATCAAATTCGGGATCCCGTGGGAGGTCTCCACGGAGCGTAGGAGCTCGATTTCACGATCCACGTGACGGCGCATGCCCCCGAAGAGGCGCTTGGAAACGTAGACCCCCTGTCCGCGGGCTCGTTGTTCGTAGACGAGGCCGCAGAAGAAGATCGCAAGGCCCAGGGGCGGCAAGGCCTCGAGAACCCCCTCGAACAAAAGGTGCGTGATCTGGAGCTCGTAACCGTAGAGGAGCCGGGCGATCCGCCCGCGGGGCTTCAGTCCACCCTCGGGGTCCAGGTATCCGAGTTCGGCGAGCAGGGCCAGATGGGCGTCGACGATCGCGCGCTGGCGGCGCTGGTTGCGCTCGCGGGCCTTCTTGTTGCGCTCGCGATGCTGGTAGCGGTTGAACGACTTGCCCCAGGCCTCGTGCAAGCGCTCGCGCCCCAGGTGATCGTAGAGATGCAGGAGCGAGGAGTAAGAGAGTCGAAAGCGCGATTCGACCGCTTCGGGCCGGCCCGAGAGCATGCGCCGCATGGGCGCGTCCTTGATGTCGCGCGTCTCGAGGTGGCAGATGACGAGCCCCTCCTTGTCGATGCCGAGTCTCCCCGCGCGTCCCGCCATCTGCAGATAGTCACGCGTGCGCAGGTAGTCGAAGTTCACGCCGTCGAACTTGCGCAAGGAGGAGAAGACCACGGTGCGCGCGGGCATGTTGATCCCGAGGGCGAAGGTCTCCGTGGTGAAGAGCAACTTGATCAGCCCCGATGTGAACATGCGCTCGACGATTTCCTTGTGAATCGGGAGCATGCCCGCGTGGTGGAAGCCCACGCCCTCGGCGGCCAAGGTGAAGATCTCCGCGCGCTGCGCCTCCTCCGACAGCTGAAAGAGCTGGATCAGCTCGTCCTGCAATGCATACATCTGACGACGCTCTCCGGCCGAGAGCAGTTTGCGTCCTTGATTGGCTCCGGCGAGTCGCTCGCAATCGCGTCGGCTGAACGAGAAGACCAGTGCGGGAAGGAGTTGCTTTTTGTGAAGGTCGTCGAAGAGCTTCGCCAGGTCTCCGGGCTGGAAGCCGCGCTGCTGACGATGGAACTGGCGGCCGCGCCCCCGCCCCCCCGGGTACTTGGGCTGGCTCTTGCGCTTCTTGACCCAATCGAGCCGCCCGACGTCGAACAGAGCTTCCCCCGTCGCGTGGAGTCGGTGCTTGAGGGGCACGGGGCGCTTCGTGGAACGCACGATGCAGAGCTCCTGAGGGCGGATCTCATCCAGCCAGCCGCCCAGCTCGTCCAGATTCGCGATCGTGGCCGACAGGGAGAGAAAGCGCACCTCCGGGGGGGCGAAGATGAGGCTCTCTTCCCAGACGGTGCCGCGCTCGAGATCGTCGAGAAAGTGCACCTCGTCGAAGATGACGTAGTCGACGTCCGCGAGGCTCGTCGGGTCCTCGAAGATCGAGTTGCGCAGGATCTCCGTCGTCATGATCAAGACCTGGGCCTGGGGGGAGATCGTGACATCCCCTGTCATCAGCCCGACCTCGACCTCGGGGTCGTCCCGCAGATCTCGGTACTTCTGGTTGCTGAGGGCCTTGATCGGCGCCGTATAGACGACCCGACGTCCTCGTCGCACCGCGTCCGCGATCGCGTATTCCGCAACCAGTGTCTTGCCGGCTCCCGTCGGAGCGGAAACAAGAACGTTGGCTCCGCTCTCGATACCAGCGATGGCCTGAATCTGAAAGGCCTGCAGTTGAAAACCGCGCCATACACGAAGCGGCTCGGGTGAGGTAGCGGGGGGCCGCGGTGGGTCTTCCGAAGGGGAGCGCTGCATGCGCGTTGAGATCCTCGTTCCCGTCCCGACCGAAAGAAAGCCCAAAGAGGGGTTCTCGCCCCAATCGTGGGTGAGCGCCCGCTAGTGGCAGGCGCGTGAGTCCAGCGAGAGCCGTGCCCCCAATCGCGCCATTTTCAGGCCCTCCTCCGCGGACCGTGGGGGTATGACGAGGACCCCCCCAGCGGCTCGCTGGGAAGCAAACGGGGATCGCTGGCTTCCCTTTGGCGTGACTCGGAAGCTCTGCGAAACCGAGCCGCCTCTTGAGACCGCGGGCCATGTCGCGTATCTAATGGCCCCCGTACAGCCGCTCCGACACTCGCGATTCTCGCGTGTCGTCACTCAGCGAAAGCCATGGAACGCACCCGTAAGACCGCCAACTCCCCGAGCCGCATCGAGCGGCAGCTCGCCCATTTGAAGATCGTGTCGCGCCTCCTCGCGCACGAGCTACATGCGCAGAACGCACCGCGCATCACGCTCACTCGCGACCAGGTGATCGAGATTCAGACCAGCATCGATCTCTACATCGAGGAGGTCATGCGAGCCGGAAAGACGAACGCCCACGCCTTGCCCACGCGGGATCTCGACGTCCAAGCCGTCGCACCCCGGGTCAACTGAGCGGGGGCCATCTTTCGTGGGGGGAGTCAGGGCTCGTAGCAGAGGCCAGCGGTCGCGGTCCAAGTCGAATCGTCAAAGGCGATCGACTCGAGGCGGCGCCCGGGCGCTCTTTCTGCTTCTCGTCGGCGGCTTCGCGCTGCTGGCCGGATACGGACCGGTAAAGCTCCCGGATTCCGTCCTGGATCCCGTTCGGGAGATCGCGAGTGACGAGGCCTGGGTCGATCCGGGGGGGTTGTCCTTCGACTCTCTGCCCCGCTGGGCGGATTCGCGCTGGATCGATTCTCTCGAGGGTGCCGCACTCGATTGTGACCCCTTCGTCATCGGTGACGAATCCGCCCTGGCGGATCTGGGGCAGACGCTTCTGGCCTTCCCCTTCGTCGAGCGCATCGACGAGCTTCGGGCGAGCCGCAGGGAGGGACTCTCCGTCGGCATAGCCCTGCGGCGGCCGGTGGCCTGCATCCCGGTGGGGCAGCACTTCCTGCTCGTCGCGCGGGATGCGGTGGTGCTCCCGGGGCGCTGGGATACACCTCCGCGTTGCGAAAGTGGGTTCCTGCCCGTGATCGGACCGGAAGGCGACGCCGAGCTCTTTCTGCATGCGCTTCCCGGGGACTGGCTGGTCGATCCGGCCCATCTCGCCGCGATCGACGTGGCGTGCTCCATGATCGAGCACCTGGACGAGCTCGCACGGAATCGCCTGGGTCGCACCCGGATCGACGCTGGTATGGCCGCGGCGGCGAGCGTGCTCGAACCCGGGGTGATGATCTACCTCGAGAACAAGCGCCTGTGCCTCTTCGGACGGGCACCCTCGACGAGCGAGCCCGGCGAATTGCCCGTGCACATGAAATGGGCCGCGTTGGCGGATGCCCTGGCCCTTCTGGAGCAGGACCCACCGGTGGAATGGGAGCACGTCGATTGTCGCTGGGATCGCCCCGATCTGCGTCTCGGTCGCATGCCCGAAATCGCCGCCGCTGCCGTTCCGAGAAGCACGCCGCACTCCAATTCGACACCGAATCGCGGGGCGATGCCGCGCCGCGGCACTCCGCAGCCGCGAACCTCCGGGCCCCGGGTACGCTAGGGAGACCATGATCTCCTTCGGGCTGCTCGCGGCCTGCATCTGGCTGATTTCGATCGCTCCGCTCGTGCTCGAAGCGTTGAGTGGGGGGGACCTGGCTCTGCTCGGAGCGCCGCGCATCGTCGTCGTGGCCCTGCCCTGGCTCGCCCTCAGTGGCGTGCCTCGCTGCGGTGCCTCCTCGTCCGTGCTCCTCGCGAGCGCCCTGGTTCCGTTGGGGTTGGCTCTGGATCTGGACCTGCAAGACGGGCTTCTGGGAGGGTCCCATGGGCTGCTTCTCCTGGGCACGCTGGCTCTGTGTCTCGGCTGGGCCTGGCTCGCCCAGCGGGCCAGGACACGACCGGACCGCCGTCGCCGATACGCCTGGCTCTGGCTTCTCTCCGTGCCGCTCCCGGCGGTGTATCGGGTGAGCCATCTCTGGGCGAGTGGATCCGCGGACGACGACGTTGCGCGTGCCTGGAGCCTCGATCCGGTGCTCTGGCTCTTCGATCACGGCCGCGGCCAGGTGCTCGTTGGCTGGAGCAGCTTGATTCTGCCCCTCGCTGGCCTCTCCGTCTGCGCCTTGCTCGTGCTGTTCCCTCCGTCGAGAGCAGACCCGAGGTCGCTCGCATGAGCGCCCTTGGCATCGGCGTTCTGTGCAGCGTTTGTCTGGCCACCCTGCCGCAGGAGGGGAACCGCCTCTGGTGGGCCGATCTCGAGGTACGTGGACCGGCGGATTCCCTCGAGCTCACGCTGGCCGAGGGGGGCGGGACCCGGATCGGGGGCGAATTCGTCGGCGGCGAGGAACTCGAGCGTGCGCTTCCCGTACCCCTCGTGTCGCCCCTCGGCAGCGCGGGTCTCTCGTCGGCGAGCATGCCGCAGGTGCGCTTCTCGGGTGAGGGAAGCGCGGCCCTCGTCGCCTGGTCCGAGGACCAGCCAGCCGCTGAGTTCGGGCGCGTCCAGCGCTCCTTCCTGCACCGGGCTCGGCCCGTTCCCGAGCTCCAGCGCTCGTGTGCCACGACGGGGCAGCTCGTGATCCTCTTCGCGGCTGGGCTCTTTCTTCTCGGGGGGCGCCGGTCGCGGCCCATGCTGGTGGCCTTCTCCATCGTGGGTGGGGCAGCCCTTGTCGCATCCACCTACGGCGGGTTCCCGGGCCCGGATGGGGTCTCCGTGCTCGAGGTCGATCTCGCTCGAGGGCAGGCCGTGGAGATTCGCTCCGCCTACGGGAAGCTCGATCTCGCGGATGGAATCGAGTGGCTCGAGGTGCTGCCCGAGGGGGCTGCGGTGTGGTTCCACACCGATCCACGCTCCGCTGGCCAACTCCAGGCGACATCCGATGGCTCCCTCCTCTGCGGCATGCGACGCGCTGTCGTTGTCACCGGGCTGCGGCTCTCGAAGAACGAATGGGCGGGGCTCGAACAGGTCTGGACCCGCTCGAAGGCGGGATCCTGGCGCATCCACGGCCCCTGGCCCTACGCTGCGGAGCTGCCCCCCGGGCGCTCCATGGTCGCTGCGGCCGACGATGCAGACGGGGAGCCCATGGGCCTGCCGGGGTGGCTGGCTTCCGGTCTAGCCCCCGGAGATGGGGTCTTGATCGGACTCCGTCAGAACACGAAACGGCCTTTCTGGGTGCGGATCACTGGATGGGAGCCGTGAGAAGTCGTACCCTTTCGCGCCAATATCTTTGCTGGGACCCTTTCCAAGCACTACCGTCCCCGGTTCGATGAAGACCACCTCTCACATACGTGCAGTCGATGTCGAGGAACGCTGGTACGTCTACGACGCTACGCAGCACACCCTCGGCCGCATGGCCACCGACATCGCCATGCGTCTCATGGGCAAGGATCGCCCGACCTATACCCCCTCCGAGCTGACCGGCGCCCACGTGGTCGTGATCAATGCCGAAAAGGTCCGCCTGAGCGGCAAGAAGGCAGAGACCCAGGCCTACCCGAAGTATTCGGGGTACCCCGGCGGCCTCTACGTTCACTCCCTGGACGCGCTCAAGAAGAAGCGTCCCCACGAGATCGTGAAGCTGGCCGTGCGCCGCATGCTGCCGAAAAACCGCATCGGCAAGAACATGCTCTCGCGGCTGAAGGTCTACGGATCCGACGAACACCCCCATTCCGCGCAGCAACCCACCCTGGTGGAGACCCTCTCCCGATGAGCGTTCAGTCCCCCTTCGTCTTCGGCCTCGGCCGCCGCAAGAGTTCCGTGGCCCGCGTGCGCGTGAAGTCCGGCTCCGGCAAGTTCGTGGTCAACCAAAAGCCCATGGACGCGTACTTCACGACCCTGCGCGACCAGAACCTGGCCAAGGCGCCGCTGCAGCTGCTCGAGACGGTCGACTACGACATCACTGTTCGCGTCCACGGCGGTGGGCCCCACGGTCAGGCCGGAGCGGTCTCGCTCGGAGTGGCACGGGCCCTGAAAGACGTCAACCCGACGCTCTTCGAAGGGTTGCGCGAAAACGGTCTCCTCACCCGTGATTCACGGATGAAGGAACGCAAGAAGTACGGTCGGCGGGGTGCCCGTCGAGGCTTCCAGTTCTCGAAGCGCTAGTCACAGGAGTACCCGGAGATGGCGGGTCATTCCCATTCCGCGAACATCGCCCGTCGCAAGGGAGCGGTCGACGCGCAGCGTGCCAAGATCTTCAGCAAGTGCGCGAAGGCGGTCATGTCGGCCGTGCGCCAGGGCGGTCCCGACGTCACGCAGAACCTCAAGCTGCGCTACGCGATCGAGAAGGCCCGTGCGGCCAACATGCCCAAGGAGAACATCGAGCGCGCCATCAAGCGCGCCTCCGGTGAGGGCGCGGGCGATATCGAGGAGTTGATTTACGAAGGCTATGCCGCCGGTGGCATCGCCATGATGGTCACCTGCCTGACGGACAACCGCAATCGCACTGCGGCCGACGTCAAGCACATCTTCGAGAAGCGCGGCGGCAACCTGGGCGCCCAGGGCTCGGTCTCTTTCCTCTTCGATTTTCGATCGATCTTCGTGGTCGAGACCTCGGGCAAGAGCGAAGACGACATCATGGAAATCACGCTCGAGACCGGCGCGGAGGACTGCATCTACGAGAAGGACGTGGCCACCATCTTCGGAGCGGCCACGGATTTCCTGGACGTCAAGGAGGGCCTGGAGGGCGCAGGACTGAGCTTCCTGTCCGCCGAGACGGGCTACGTGCCCCAGACTTCCGTGGAGGTCCCGAGCAAAGAGGACGCGGCCAAGGTGATGAAGCTCATCGGGCTGCTCGAGGATAACGAGGACGTGCAGAACGTCTACGCGAACTACAGCATGCCGGACGAGTGGCTGGAGGAACTGGCGTAGGGCCTGCGGGTGCGGGCCTGAAGCTCCCAATTGGCGTTCCATTTGTCCTCGGGCCGTCAGAAACCAGGATTTTTTTTCCTCTTCGTCCACGCGCTCTCGGAAACTGGCTTCCTAGTGCGTCGAGTCGATTGACCCGGCTCCTCCCAACCCGTTAGCTACCTGGCATGAACACGCGAACCGTCCGGATCGTCACTTCCGACGAAGCTCTCTTAGCCTCCGCCCGTGGCGCAGTCACCTCCCTCGAGGGGTGGCAAATCGGCGAGCCCCAATCGATCGAGGACCTTCTCGGCCAGGGGACCACCGGTGGGGATGTCATCTTCCTCGATGCCTGGCTGCAGTCGGAGAACGTCTACGAGTCTTGCCGACGTCTGACCGGCAAGACCGGATGTAGGACGTATGTCGTGACCGATGGCCGCAATGCCCTGGCCGATGAGATCGCGTCTTTCTGTGGGGCGACCGGCACGGTGCAGCGGCCCCTGTCGGGCGAGCTCCTGCGCGATCTGCTCGTCGAGAAGGAAAAGCCGCGCCGCTTGCCCGAGGAATCGCGGGGTACCCGTGGCGAGGGATTTGAACGCGCCCTGCCGGAGCGGCTCCTGCGGGACCTGGTTGGCGAGGGTTCCCACCGCCTGATCGACGCCACGATCGACCCCGAAACGGGGCTCTTCAGCTACGACTATCTCACCTTCAAGCTGGACGAGGAGTTCAAGCGTGCGACTCGTTTCGAGCAACCGCTCTCGTGCAGCATGCTGGGCTTCGAGGGCCAGGTCGACGACGCAGTGCTGAGTCAGCTTGCCTCGATCTTCCTCAACGCTTCCCGAGACACCGACGTTCTCGGCCGCTTCGACCAGAGCTCATTTCTTTTCTTCCTTCCGAATACCGGCCCCGACGGGGCTCGGACGATGGCCGATCGCATTCGCCACGCGGCCGAGGAAGAGGGCCTGCGGGACCTGGTGGGGGATCGCCTGCAGATCGCCGTGGGGATCTCCTATTGCCCGCACCCCCAGATCCAGCGCCGGGAAGACCTGTTCGCGCGTGCCCGGGCAGCGTTCCTGTCGGCCCAGCGCGAGGGCGGGGTCGTGGTGCATGCGGACTGATCCAATTCACGGGCTGACGCTCGGGGGGGTATCCCCAGGTACAATCCGAGGCAGGTACAATTCGGCCGTGCAGGGATGGTAGATAGGGAACAGACAGAATGGACCCCCGACATCGGGCGCCTGCAGGAGCGGGCGGATGCGGAGTGGGTGCGGGTCGAGCAAAGCTTTTGCGGACGCTTGCTCGCCTATGCCCAGCGCCGGACGGGGGATCTACAGGCCAGCGAGGACATCGTCCAGGAGACGTTGCTTGGGGCGGTTCGTGGCATCGATGATTTCGATTCCAACTACAGCTTCGAGCAGTACCTGTTCGGCATCGCCCGCAACCGCACCATCGATTATCTCCGGCGGCAAAAGGCACGCACCCTCGCGGTCTCGGAGGAGGATCACGGTTCGTCGGGGCTCGAAACCCTCGCGACCCAGAGCGAGACGCCGAGCGCCATCGTGCGCGGCAAGGAGCTGTCCGATCGTGCGCGGGGGCTGCTCGCCGAGATCCTGCGCGACTGGGTCGAGGAGACCTGGCAGCAAGAGGAGTTCGGTCGGCTGTGTGTGATCGAGACGCTCTTCTCCGGGGGGTGGCGCAACCGGGATACCTGGAAGCGTTTTGGGCTGCGGGATGAAACCGCCGTGGCCGGTATCAAGTTTCGCGCCCTGCGCCGGCTGCGACAGCTGGCGGCCGTGCGCGAATCCGGCAACGATCTCTTGCACTTTCTCGCTGCCGCCGAGGAGACGGACCATCGCTTGCTGGATCTCGACGTGCGCCGGGTCTGGAAGGATCGCAAGGTCTCCTGTCCGGACCGCCACTGGATCGCTCGCTTCCAGGTCGGGTCCTTGCAGGAGGGCTCCGCGGCCTTCGTGCGCTTTCACATCGAGGAGATGAAGTGCCCGATCTGTATCGCCAACCGCGACGACCTGGCCAACGCCGAGCGCGCCGAATTGGATCCCCTCATCCAGCGTCTACGGGCCTCCACGCGCCTGGCGCTGCAGGAATCCGAGTAAGAGACCGATGAAGTCGGCGCATGCGTCGACAGGACAGGGCTAGGATGAGAGACATCATGAGCTCTGCGAAAATCGCCCTTCTGCTGGCCCTGACCGCCGCGGCCAGCGCGTGGCCCCCGGACTTCGTCAGGCCACCGGGGAGTCCCCACGCCGTCGCTGAGACGTCCCTGTCCTCGGCGCTCGATTCCATCGATGCCAACAAGATCGAGGCGGATCTCACCTTCTTCGCCAGCGACGAGCTCAAGGGGCGCGATACGCCCAGCCCCGAATTGCGGGTTGCTGCTCGTTTTCTGCGGGCGCGTTTGAAGCGCCTGGGACTGAAGCCCGCTGCGGGGGACAGCTACTTCCACGAATACCAGCTGTCGAGCGTCTCCCGTCGTCGCGGCGGCAAGTCCCAAGAGGACGCCACGCTCGAAAACGTCTGCGCCATCTGGCCCGGAAGTGATCTGGCCAGTGAGTGGATCATTCTCTCTGCCCACTACGACCACGTCGGCACACGCGGCGAAGCCATCTACAACGGTGCGGACGACAACGGTTCGGGCTCGATGGCGTTGCTCGCCATGGCGGAGGCACTGACCCAGTACGGACCCATGCGACGCTCGGTCTTCTTCATCTGGGTTTCCGGAGAAGAGAAGGGGCTGTGGGGCTCCGCTGCGTGGGCCAGGGATCCAATGCTTCCCGAGGGGGTGCGTGCCGTCTGCAACATCAACCTGGACATGGTCGGGCGCAACGCTCCCGATAGTCTCCTGATCACGCCCACACGAAATCATCAGGCCTACAACGGTCTGACGCGGTTGGCCGAGAAGCTGGGGCCCTTCGAGGGGTTTCTCAGCTTGGGCAGCGCCGACGCCTACTGGCTGCGTTCCGATCAGGTCAACTTCTCTCGTCACCTGAAGATCCCCGTGACCTTCCTCTTTGCTGGCGAGCACGAGGACTACCACCAGCCCGGCGATACAGCGGACAAGATCGACTACGACAAGGTGCGCCGCGTCTCCCGTCTGGTCGTGCGGATGCTGCACGCCATGCAGCAAGACGAACTCGACCTTTGATGAAGCCCCCGACCGAAAGTCTGCGCTTGCTCGTTGCGGCCTTGTCCATTGTTCTCGTCGCCTCCGTGGACCTCGCTTCCGTGGACCTTGGGGAAAGGGACACATCGCTCGAGGAAGCGCTGCAGAGTGTCCGCAGCGAATCGATCGAGGCGGACGTGGAGTTTCTGGCGTCGGATGCGCTGGGCGGCAGACTCCTCGAGACGCCGGGCGCGGAGCACTCGGCACTCTACATACGCTCGCGACTATGGCGCTTGGGGCTCGAGCCCGGTGGGGACGAGGGTTTCTACGATCGCTTCACGCTCGAATTGCGGCGCCCGGATGTGGCTCAATCCTTCGGGCGCCTCGGCCGCGGTGAGCTTCGCCGCCGCCTGGAGCCGGGCAAGCATTACTACTTCAACTGGCCGGCCGAGATCGACGTCGACGCGGGGATCATCTGGAGCGGAACCGGCACGCGCGAGGAGCTCGCCAAGATCGAGGTTCGCGGTTTCTGGACCCTGGTCAAGGAGGAGTCCATCCCCTGGCGTTTCCTCGCCGAGGACGCCCAGGCCAAGGGCGCGAAGGGCATTCTCGTGTATTCCGAGATTGGCTCGAACGATCGTCACGGGGAAGGGCCTGCCAAGCGCGCATTGAAGGCCCTCGACCGTGGTCGACTCGACGTTGCCGTCGAGGACGACCAGCAATTCCCGACGGTCTTTCTCAGTCGCAGACAAGCCCGCTTCCTTCTCGGAGGTGGCGAGCACCGACTCGGAGAGCGTCTGGGAGACTTCCGCGAGCGCCGTCGGCTGGCGCCCCCGATGGAGGTGATGGAATCGAAGAACGTGGCCGGTTTCTTGCGTGGCTCCGATCCGGAGCTGCGACGGGAAGTGATCGTCGTCACAGCCCACTACGACCACCTGGGAACCCGTGCAGGCGAGCTGATGCCCGGGGCGAACGACAACGCGTCGGGCACCGCCGCGCTCATGGCCCTCGCCGAGGCGCTCGCTCACCACGGGCCACTACGCCGCTCCGTTCTCCTGCTCTCGGTCTCCGCCGGTGAGCGTGGGCAACGAGGTGCCCTCGCCTGGGCCAAGCAACCCACCCTGCCCCAGGGCCATCGGACCGTGTGCGCCATCAACCTGGACACCATCGGCGGCAACGCCCCGGACCTGCTCCAGGTCGCTCCGACGGCCCTCCACGAGGCGCACAACGGTCTCGAGACCCTGGCCCGTAAGCACGCCGGCAGCGAGGGCTTCGGCGAGCTGTCCGACGGCGACCCCTTCTGGAATCGTTCCGACCATTATCCGTTCCACTCCGAGCTACAGGTCCCGGCCCTCTTCCTTTTCGGCGGTCTGACCCGGGACTATCACAAGGCCAGCGATACCCCCGACAAGGTCGACGCCGACAAGGTCCGCCGCGTGACCCGCCTGACCCTGCGCATCCTGGCCGATCTCCAGGGCGAACAACTGCTCTGATGCCACTCGGCTGTCGTGGAACCAAAGTGGCTTTTCGGGGCGCCACTTGGGATCGGGCCAGAAAAAACCACTTTCGCGCCACGTTAGGGTGGGCTTGGGGAACCTACCTATTGTCCGCTGAGTCTTTCCCCGCCTGGCTATGATACGAGCTCACTTTGCAGGCTCGTAGCAGGGGTCGAGACCGAGGGAGTGTCGAGCTCTTGCGGGGAAGGCCACGGGCGAATTCAAGCTGTGCTGCGCGCCAGCGCCTCCTGACAGGGCGCTGGTGCGCTCTTGAGTTCGGGACGTGAGTGGCTCGAAGCAGCAATCGCGAGGTCCAGGCGGATCGGGTCGCTCCCGTGGATGATCGTGGCGTTCTGCGAGTCGATCACGATGTAGGCGTGATGCGAGGTCAGCCCACGGCCCTCTGGGTTTCCAGCTTCAATGTGGAAGAGCGGTTGTTCTCAGCTCCTCCCGCTCGCTTACTCGCCCTTCGAGTGGGTCGCCAACGCATAGTCGATCGCAGCCGAAACAGCGGCGACTTGCGCCGCCGTGCACTGGGCCGGGGTCGCGCGGAGGCTGTCCGGATAGACCTCCGTCGTCGTCGTGTAGTTGGCTTCCGTCACCGAGGCGCAAAGCCCCAGCGCTTTCAATGGATAGTTGATCACGCCGTTTGCAACGACGGGCGAACCGATGATCTCCCCGCGCTGATCCGGTGGGGCGATATGTGTGACCTTGGCAACAGCCTCGATGATGGCTTGCTGGAACTCGGGCTGTTGATTTTCGCTGTCATCGACCAGATAGAATCCATCGGGTATCTCCCCAGGCGTGAACTCAAGCCCATCGCGGGCGGCCAATACCGGTCGAAACTCCGACTCGTCCGAATCGGTGGTCTCATGGAGATCGATGTGTGCAGCGAAAGAAACACCGAGCGACGCCACGTATTGCATGAGTAGTGACGATTCCTGGGCCGGGCCATTGGCGACAAAGGAGCGATTGGGATCGACCGCATGGTTGTTCCAGCGATGGATCACCTCGTACGCCCATGGACTCACGCACGGGACCACGAAGAGATTGGCCTTGGCCTCGTAAGCCAATGCATGCTCGGTAGCGAAGGCCAACGCTCCGTGAACACCGCTGGTCTCATATCCATGGACGCCACCGGTAATCAGGATGTTCGGGAGCTCGGCTCTCGAATTCTGGTTCTCGATCGCGAAGAGCGGATACCGCACCGGGTCATGGTCGAGGTGCCCGTATTGGACCACCTTGAACTGTGAGCGCAGGGTTTCCACAACGTCAAGCACGTCGTTCTTGTAGCTGCGTTTGAAGCTCTGGGCCTGGAACCAAGCGGCCTTTTCGGCCATGCCCCAGGGTTGGCCGGGAATGCCGATGGGGTGGTGGGCGGGCGTGTTCATCGTTCGGTTCTCCTCTGGATCTTGCCGTCGGCTAGGTGAGTGCAAGAAGCGAGTGTGAGCATCGAGTGAAGAGCAGGGAGTAAAGAGCGAGGTAGGCACTCTTCACTCTCTACCCATTGTTCTTCACACGAACTCGCCACTCGCAGCCCTCACTCCTTCAAGGCCGCCTGCGCCGCCGCCAACCGAGCAATCGGAACCCGATACGGCGAACAACTCACATACTCCAACCCCAACCCGTGACAGAACTCAACCGATGAAGGATCCCCCCCATGCTCGCCACAGATCCCCAACTTGATCCCAGCCCTTGCTCCGCGCCCTTCCTCCACAGCAATCTCCATCAAGCGCCCCGTCCCCGCCCTATCCAGTCGAGCAAACGGGTCCGCCTCGAAGATCTCCTGCTCGACATACAACGGAATGAACTTGCCCGCATCATCCCGACTGATACCAAAGGTCGTCTGCGTCAGGTCGTTCGTCCCAAACGAAAAGAACTCGGCATGTTCAGCAATCTCACCAGCCGTGAGAGCCGCGCGCGGGAGTTCGATCATGGTGCCGACGAGGTAGGGGAGACGGATCTTCTTCTTCTCGAAGACCTCCTCGGCCACTGCCCGCACTTCGAGGACCTGGAGGCGCAGCTCTTCGGCGGTGCTAATGAGCGGGATCATGACCTCGGGGCGAGGCTTCTTCTTGCTGCGTTTCGCGACGTTGCAGGCGGCCTCGAAGATGGCCCGGGATTGCATGCGCGTGATCTCCGGGTACACGATGCCTAGTCGGCAGCCACGGTGTCCGAGCATGGGGTTCAGCTCGGCCAGGGATTCGATCTTTGTGCGCAGCTTCGCAGCCGAGACGTTCATCTCCTTGGCGAGCTTCTTGACGTCCTTCTCCTCGTGGGGGAGGAACTCGTGCAGCGGCGGATCGAGGGTGCGGATGGTCACCGGGCGACTTCCCATGGCCTTGAAGATGCCTTCGAAGTCCTTGCGCTGGAGCGGAAGGAGCTTGGCCAGGGCGCGCTCGCGCTCCTTCTGCGTCTCGGACAGGATCATCTCGCGCACGGCGTCGATCTTCGTGCCTTCGAAGAACATGTGCTCGGTCCGGCAGAGACCGATGCCCTCGGCACCGAAGGCGATGGCCGTGTGGCACTGATCGGGCTGATCGGCGTTGGTCCGCACCGCTAGTTTGCGGTGGACGTCGGACCACTTCATGAGTTTCTCGAAGGCATCGAAGATCTGACCCGGTTTCTTCTTCTGCTTGCCCTTGCCGAAGAGCACCGAGATGACCTCGGAGGGTTGGGTGGGCATGTTGCCCTGGATGACCTCGCCGGTCGTTCCATCGAGACTGAGGTTATCGCCTTCCTTCAGCGTGCGCCCGTTGATCTTCATCAGGCGCTTGCCGTAGTCGATCTCGAGCTCGCCGGCGCCGGCCACGCAGACCTTGCCCATCTGACGCGCCACGAGAGCCGCGTGGGACGTCATGCCACCGCGGGCGGTGAGGATGCCGGTGGCGGCCTGCATGCCGCGGATATCCTCGGGGGAGGTTTCGACGCGGACGAGGATGACCTTGTCGCCCTTCGCCGCGCGCTCCTCCGCTCGCGGCGCGGTGAAGACGATCTTGCCCGTCGCGGCGCCGGGGCCGGCGTTGAGGCCCTTCGTGAGGACCAGGCCGGAGCTGCGGGCGCGCTTGAGATCGGCGGGCGCGAAGATCGGTTGGAGCAGCTGGTTCAAGGCCTCGGGCTCGACGCGCAGCAGAGCTTCGTCCTTCGAGATCAAGCGTTCCTTCACCATCTCGACGGCGATGCGCACGGCCGCGAAGCCGGTGCGTTTGCCCGAGCGCGTCTGCAGCATGAACAGCTTGCCGTGCTCGATGGTGAACTCGAGATCCTGCATGTCGCGGTAGTGCTTCTCCAGTCGGTTCTGGATGCGCAGGAGTTCCTTCCAGCACTTCGGAGCCTCCTTCTCGAGCTCCGAAATCGGGTAGGGCGTACGGATACCCGCCACCACGTCCTCGCCCTGGGCGTTCATCAAGAACTCGCCGTAGAAGCGCTTCTCGCCGGTCGCCGGGTCGCGCGTGAAGGCCACGCCGGTTCCAGAATCCTGGCCGGTGTTTCCGAAGACCATGGCCTGTACGTTGACCGCCGTGCCCCAACTGCCGGGGATCTGGTTCATGCGTCGATAGGCGATGGCGCGGTCGTTGTTCCAGGAGCCGAAGACAGCCCCGATGGCTCCCCAGAGCTGGTCGCGGGGGGCGTCGGGGAAGTTCTTGCCGGTCTTTTGCTTGACGATCTTCTTGAAGGTGGCGACGAGGCCCTTCAGATCTTCGGCTCCGAGATCCGTGTCCTCTTTGACCTTGCGCTTTTTCTTCAGCGCCTCGAGTGCACTGGCGAAGGGATCGAACTCCTCGGCCGCGCCGGCCTTGATCTCGAGTACGACATCGCCGTACATCTGCACAAAGCGGCGATAGGCATCCCAGGCGAAGCGCTCGTTGTTCGAGCGCTGGATCAGTCCTTGAACCGTGGCGTCGTTGAGACCCAGGTTCAAGACCGTGTCCATCATGCCGGGCATCGAAACCCGTGCCCCGGAGCGCACGGAAACGAGCAGCGGGTTCTTCGCATCACCGAACCCGCGTCCGAGTTCCTCTTCCAGGAGTGTGATGGATTGTTCGACCTCCGCTTCGAGGCTGGCGGGGTACTTGCGCTTGTTCTCGTAGAAGGACGTGCAGACCTCGGTCGAGAGGGTGAAACCCGGAGGGACAGGGAGTCCCAGGTTGCACATCTCGGCCAGGTTGGCGCCCTTGCCACCCAGGAGGTTCTTGTCGTCCCTGCCACCGGCGGCTTCCCCCTTGGTGAAGGGGTAGACGTATTGTTTTTCGATACGGGCGGAAGCGCGGGAGCTCTTCTTCTTGGAGCTGGCCTTCTTCATTCGATTCGTGTTCGTCTTGTTCTTGCTCGGCCGTACTTTGGGTTGGGACGCAGGCATGGATTCTCAGGTGGTGGATAGAGGTGGCGAATCAAGTTGAGTCAGTCTACGGAGTTCCGAGCGTGGGGAAGCCGACGATGAGCCACGAGCCCCCCACACGAATCTCGGAGACTTGATCGAGGGGGATTTCCGCTTCGTCCGGTATCACGACGATGTAGCTATCGTTTCTGTACGCGACGAGCTCGTCGAAGGCGCGGAAGCCGTCGTCCTCGATCTCGCCCTTCTCGTAGAGCTCGTAGAAATCCTCGCGAACGAAGTCGACGGCAAAAACCTCGTCGTGGAACCAGGTGTCGACCTTGGCGCTCAGGCGCACGATGCCCCCGGGAAGCTCCTCACGGCCGATGACCTCCGCCGTCGCGGCGAACTTGAGGAACGGCTGACGCCGAAAGAGCTCGTCGCGAAACTCGCGATAGAGGGACTGGTTGAGTCCGTTGGAGCTCTTGAATGCGTACGAGAAGCTCCGGTACTCGAGGTCGGGCTGGTCGGCGCGCAGCCCCGTCTGGAAGGTGCGGAACGTCTGTTCCGGGGTACGAAACCCCACGGCGAGCCAATCCGCTGCCGACGGTGCCGAAACACAGCCGCTGAGAACTGGCGCCCACAAACAGAGCAAAAGGCCGTATAGAAGGCGCATCAGGCCCGTGAGGATACGGACCCCGCCCACCCCTGCAATCCGGAGGGCGGGTCTTCCGCTCTTCAAAAGGATGTTTTTGGCTGGGGCGAGCAGATCCAGCCGCCCGGAAACTTCCGAAGCCGGCATATTCTTGCAAGGAATCGAGACGACAGACGACATCTAGCACCGTCGGGCCCCGCTGGCGAATTGCGTCGCGGCGCAAACGGCACATGAAGACCTCCATCCCCCGCATCACGCTCGGCATCCACTGGGCACACCTCACGGCGCTCTCCGGCCTCCTTCTTGGGGGCCTGGGGTCGGGTTGCGGCGAGCCGCGGCCGGTTCCCCTTCTGGGGTGCGCGGAGCCCAGCGTCGATTTTGGGCAGACGTGGGAGGGGACCATCCTGCGCCACACCTTCGAGCTCGAAGTCGGGAACGTGCCCATGCGCATCCTCGACACGGAGACCGATTGCGGTTGCACGCTGACACGGATCAAAGAAGCCGACGGTTCGGTCTATCAGCTCGGAGACGAGCTGCAACCGGAAACCTCGCTCTGGATGGACGTCGAGGTGAACACCCGCTCGAAGCGGGGCCGCGCTCCACGGAACGTGCGGCTGGTCGCGCAGGCTTCGCGCTCGGGATCGGCCCAAGACTCGACCGGAGACTCGCCCCGAGAGTCCGCGGGCGAGCCTGAGCGGTTGCCGTTCACGGTATGGTCCGACATTCGCCCCTGGCTCGTGGCGGATCCCAATCCCCTGGGGACGCTCTCGACCATCGAGGGCGAGCCCGCCGAGGCCTCCTTTCGCGTACGTCAGGCCGATGGGCTTGCGTTTCCGCTGGCGCCCTCGCGCAAGGGGCTGCCGCCCTGGGTGCACGTGACCGCCACGCCCGGCACGGAGGCTGCCACCGAGCATCGGGTCGACGTCCGTTTCGACGAGAGTGCCCCGCGTGGCGTCCGCGGCTATGGGGTGCTGCTCGAGACGGACGTCGTGAACCCCGACGGCCCGCGGACCGCGGAAGGGGAGCCCGTCTGTTTCTCGCTTCTGCACGGGGTGTCGATCGACGTGCGCGGGCCCGTGGCGCTGCGTCCGCCGTCCTTGACCTTTGGCGTGATCCGGCCCGGCCAGATCGTGGCCCGAACCGTGCGGCTCGAGAGCCACGACCCGGCCTTCGAGATGCCTGAACCGCGGGTGCTCCTGGAGCCCTTGAAGCGCGACGAGCCTTTCTATCTGACGGACTGCACCTCGATTCGCACGCGCCCCGCCGGGAAGAACGCATGGGACGTCGAGGTGACGCTGTCCGAGCTCGACTCCCGGATCCAGGGCAACTTCTTCGCCCGCCTCGTCGTGGAGACCGGGCATCCGAAGTTACCGAAGCTCGAGGCCAGCCTCATGGGGGTCGCCGTCGGAACGACGCGGATTGGGGGGGGCAGGTGACCGATCGCCAGGCGCCCCTCGTAACGAACAACCGCGGCGCGGCCGCGGAGCATTTCTCGCCTCGGAACGCACAGCCTGTAGACTTGCGCTCCCCTTTCCTCCAACTCGAGCCCAAGGCTCAGCGGCGCCTCCAAGGACGCTGCGACTTGCGCGGAGCATTCAGCATGTTCACTCGGATTTTTTCTTCCGTCCTTCTCGCTTCCCTGACCCTTCTCTTCGGGTGCGGTACCGAGGTCTCCGTTACGTACGAAAAGGCCACTCCCGCCGATGGCCACGAGGGCCACGAGGGCCACGAGGGCCACGAGGGCCACGAGGGCCACGACGCGGATGGCCACACCCACGATGACGGGGCGGAAGGCCATGCCCACGATGCCGACGAAGCCCATGAGGGCAGCCACGCGCCGGCTGCCTCGAAGAGCCAGGTGGTCGATCTCGACACCGACACCCTTGGCAGTGGGCCCGATTCTACCGGTTCGGCCGACGACGCCGGGCGTTACTCGACCGGTATCGAACGCAAGGACTTCGGCTTCGACCTGTCCAAGGTGAAGGTGAAGGGCTCCAAGCTTGCTGCGGCCTCGACCCATACGGCCGACCATGAGCACGAGGAAGGCGAAGGCAACCACGAAGAGGGCGACAGCCATGCCGGACACGACCATGCAGCGGATGATGACCCTGCTGCGGGTGGTCTGCGCCCCCCCGCCGTCACGAAAGGACGTGTGGCGATGTGGGAGGACAATCCTCAGGCGCACGACTTTGGCAGCATTCGCCAGGGCGACCTCGGACACCACCGCTTCGATTTCGTTTCCTCCGGTGAGCAAGCCCTGGTCATCAACACCATCAAGCCCAGCTGCGGCTGCACGAAGGCCGACATCACGCTTCTGAACGAAGACGGGAGCGAACAGAAGTACGCTAAGGGCACCGAGATTCCGGTCGGCCAGCGCTTCTTTCTCTCCACGGAGATCACCACGGACGGAAAGCCCGCCGGTCCGTTCAATGCCCAGGTTCAGCTGTATGGCAACGATCCTCGGGGCGCTTTCAGTGTGCGCATGACGGCGGAGATCAAGGCGGTGCTCGAGGTGAAGCCCAGCATGACAGCTTTCCTCGGACGTATCACGACGGCCGAGTCGGCAGAACAGACGGTCACGATCCGTTCGATCGGCGGCGAGGATTTCAGTCTCCAGCCGAACCCCTCCGGTGTCGTCGAGCCGCTCCAGGTCGAGCTGACTCCGCTGAACGACGAGGATGGCGACAAGCGCGCCGCCGAATGGGAAGTGAACCTCAAGCTGGGTCCCAACATCCCGGTGGGCATGCGTTACTACCCCGTCATCTTCGAGTCGGACATCGCGATCCCGCACCCGAAGTTCGCGCCGAAGGACGGCAAGCCGGCGATGTACAAGGTTCAGGTCAACGTTCAGGCCCAGGTCGTCGGCATGGTTCACGCCGAGCCGAATTTCGTGAACTTCGGCATTGTGCGACCGAGCACGCCGATCGAGCGCGTGCTACTGCTCGAGGTGCATGACGACTTCAAGTTGACCAAGGAAATTCCGATCACGATCGTGGGCTACCAGGGCCAGGTGTTCCCCTTCCCCGATGCCTTCGAGACCTCCATCACGCCCAGCGAGGACGGCCGGACGGCCGAGGTGAAGGTGAACCTGAAGGGCTTGCCCGAAGAGCACGCCGGCTCCTTTGGCGGGATGCTGAACATCAAGATCGGCCACCCCAACATGGAGGAGCTCCAGGTGCGTTTCTCCGGGGTCGCCCGCCAGGACCTGCGCCGCAAGTAGGACCGAATCCTCTGATCAGAGACCGCTCCGGCCGCGCAGCTCTCCGCTGCGTGGCCGGTTTTCGTTTGCCAAAAAGCCTGCCGAGGGGCCGTTGCCCGTCCGCATCGGGTCAGTTCTTGGGAAAAGCTACGAAACCTCTCCGGGCATCGACGGTAGTCTGACCGCGTCGTGACCCAATCCTTGGGGGAGTTGTTGACCGCGACCGGCTTGGTGTCGGAAGCGGAATTGAGAGAAGGCCTCGCTCACCAGCGCAATCGTGGCGTTGGGATCGGCGAGGCTCTGGTGCAATTGGGCCATATCGACGAGGCGGCTCTCACCCGGGTCGTCGCCAAGCAAAAGGGCATGCCCTTCGTGGATCTCGGCAAGGGCCGCATCCCCGATGCGGTGCTCGAGCGGGTGCCCACCGAGGTCGCGGTCGAGCAGAGGCTGGTGCCGATCAAGCAGACGGAGGATCGCCTGATCGTCGCCATCGATGACCCTCTTAAGCGCATCGTCGCCGACCAGCTCTCGTTTCTCTTAGGCTGCGACGTCGTCTGTGCCCTGGCGGCACCGGGTGCTTTGCGCGCTGCGCTCCTGAAGTACTACGGCGAGACCTCGGAGGACACGGTCGCGGCCTCGATGAAGGCGGACGAAGGCGATCAATCCGATGCGCCCATCATTCGGCTCGTCACGCGCATGTTCCAGGATGCCTTGAAGGAACGAGCCTCCGACATCCACGTCGAGCCCATGGGGGGGTCGCTGCGGATTCGCTACCGCGTGGATGGCGTCCTGCGCACCGTCGCCAATCACCCCCCGCATCTCTCGGCGCCCCTGACCAGTCGCCTCAAGGTCATGGGGCAGATGGACATCGCTGAAAAGCGCAAACCCCAGGATGGCCGGATCGGGATGCAGCTGGACGGACGCGATATCGACGTGCGGGCTTCGGTTCTGCCCTCGAACAACGGCGAGTCGCTCGTGCTGCGGCTCCTCGACCGTTCGGCGAACTTGCTTTCGCTGCGCGACCTGGGCTTCGAGGACGACGATTACAGCTGGTTCCGGCGCCTGATCAAGCGACCCCACGGGATCATTCTCGTGACAGGGCCCACGGGCTCGGGCAAAACGACCACCCTGTATGCGGCGCTCGCGGAGCTGAACCGTCCCGACGTGAAGATCCTGACTGCCGAGGATCCGGTCGAATATCACATCCCCGGTATCAACCAGGTGCAGGTCAACACGCGCGTGGGCTTGAGCTTCTCGCGCATCTTGAAGGCCATGCTGCGCTCGGCGCCCAATATCATCCTGGTGGGGGAGATCCGTGACTTCGAAACCGCCGAGGTCGCGACCCAGGCAGCGCTCACGGGACACCTGGTCTTCTCGACCTTGCACACCAACGACGCCGCCAGCGCGATCACGCGTCTTGTCGACATGGGAATCCCGCCGTTTCTCGTCTCGAGCGCCGTGCAGGGCGTCGTTGCGCAGCGACTCGTGCGCCGACTGTGCTCCGAGTGTTCGGAGGAGTACGAGCCCGATGAGTCGGAGTTTCGCTTCATCGGACTCGACCCCGCGACCATGGCTGGCAAGACCATGCGTCGGGCGCGCGGTTGCCGGGCCTGTGGCGGAGGCGGTTACCACGGTCGACTCGGTTTGTTCGAGTTGCTCGAGCTGGACAGCGACCTGCGCGATGCCATTTTCCGCAAGGACAGCCTCGAGGCCATCAAGTCCCAAGCCCTGGCCACGGGCCGTCTGCAGGAGCTCACCATCGCCGGTGCGCGCAAGGTTCTCGCCGGCCAGACGAGCATCCAGGAAATCATGCGTGTGACCCGCAGCGCCGAGAAGACATAGCTAACAGACTGGCCTGGACCACCCTCTCCCCAAGACAAGCAGAGACAAGAAGACCACGGATGCGCGTTCACGACCTGATGACCCTCGCGATCGAGCGAAAAGCATCGGACCTCCACCTGAATCCCGGGCGACCGCCCGTGATGCGGTTGGAGGGTGGGCTGCATTCGATCGATGAGGCTCCGCTGGACGACGCGGCGACCGAGGCCTTGTGTCGCGAGCTCTGCAGCGATGCGCAATGGCAGGCCGTGGCCGACATTGGCACCGTCGACTTCGGCCTCGCCCATGAGTCGGGCAACCGTTTTCGCGTCAGCGTGATGCGCCAGCGCGGGCGCTTCTCGTCGGTGCTGCGTCTGATCCCCTCGAAGATGCTCAGTTTCGAGGAGATCGGCCTGCCCCCCGCGTGTGTCGAGATCCTGCGCCGGCCGCGCGGGCTCGTCTTGGTTACTGGCCCCACCGGTTCGGGAAAGACGACGACCCTGGCCTCGATGATCGATTGGATCAACGAGAACCAAAGCCGCCACGTCGTCACCATCGAGGATCCGATCGAGTACTACCACGGGCACAAGCAGGGGCTCGTCACGCAGCGCGAGATCGGCGACGACGTGCCGAACTTCCCGGAGGCCATGCGCCGGGTCTTGCGCCAGGATCCCGACGTGATCCTCCTGGGGGAGATGCGCGATCTCGAGACGATCTCGGCTGCGATCACCGCGGCCGAGACCGGCCACCTGGTCTTCGGCACGCTGCACACCACAGGCAGTGCGCGCACCATGGATCGCATCATCGACGCCTTCCCCGCGCACCAGCAAGATCAGATCCGTGCCCAGCTCTCGGTTTCCATCGTCGCGGTCATCTCGCAGCTCCTGCTGCCACGCAAGGGCGGCGCCGGGCGTGTGGCTGCCTTCGAGGTCATGTTGATGAACCCGGCCATCGGAAACCTGATCCGCAAAGGCGAGAGTCACAAGATTCAATCGACCATCCAGACCTCGAGGCGGTTCGGGATGGTCACCCTCGACGACTACCTGCTCGATCTCGTCCAGAAGGATCTCCTGGAACCCAACGTCGCCCTCGATGCCGCCCAGGACCGTGCCGACCTCGAGGCGAGGATCTGATGGCCGCAGCGCGCAAGCTGATCGGACAGATCCTCAAGAGCCGGGGCGCCGTTCGTGAAGGTCAGATCCAGGAAGCCCTTTCCGAGCAACGCAAGCTCGGTGGGTTGATCGGACAGCACCTCGTCAGCCTCGGACATTGCACCGACACGGACGTCGCCATCGGCCTGGCCGAACAGGCGGGGCTCTCCGCGGTCGATCTCGCGCGCGTGACTCCAACACAGGAAGCGCTCGAGCTGGTCGATGGGGCCACGGCCCACGCGTATTCGGTTTTGCCGCTGGCGGTGCAAGATGGGCGGCTGAAGGTGGCCATCTCCGATCCCTTGAACACGGCGGTGCTCGAAGACTTGCACTTCACCACCGGTATGGAAATCGAAGGGGCCATCGCCGACGCCAAGTCGATCGATGAGAAGGTCAAAGAGTTCTACGGCGAAGAGGAATCGCTGTCCGATGCGATCGCCGCGGCCGCGCGCCAGTCCGAAGGAGGCGACGTCGAGTCCGCCGCCCAGAGTGCGCCGGTCGTGCGGCTCCTGAACTCGATTCTCCACCGCGCCGTCGCCGACCGTGCCAGCGACGTGCACTTCGAGGTCTTTCCCGAGGAGCTGCGTATCCGCTACCGGGTCGATGGCTCGTTATACGAGATCGAATCGCCCCCGGCCCACCTGGCGGCTCCCCTGATCTCGCGCATCAAGGTCATGAGCGACCTGGACATCGCGGAGAACAAGATGCCCCAGGACGGGCGCATCTCGCTGTCCATCGGTGGGCGGCCGGTCGATCTGCGGGTGGCCACGATGCCCGGCATCTCCGGCGAGGGGTGTGTTCTTCGAGTCCTGGATCGTTCCGCGGTCAGTCTCGATCTCGAAGCTCTGGGGCTACAGCCGCCGGAGATCGAGGCCCTCGAGGCCTTGACGCGCCTGCCCCATGGAATCGTGCTCGTGACCGGACCGACGGGTTCCGGCAAGACGACCACCCTGTATTCGATGCTCAGCAAGGCGAACGAGCCCTCGGTCAAGATCATTACGGTCGAGGATCCGGTCGAATATGACATCGAGGGCATCATCCAGGTTCCGATCAACGAGGATATCGGCGTGACCTACCCAGCGGTCCTGCGCACGGTGCTGCGGCAGGACCCCGACAAGATTCTCGTCGGCGAGATCCGCGATGCCGAAACGGCCCAGGTCGCCGTCGAGGCCAGTCTCACCGGGCACACCGTACTCGCCACCGTGCACACGAACGATGCACCCAGCGCGATCACGCGACTTGTCGACCTCGGACTCGAGCCCTTCCTTATTACCGCCACCCTCGAGGCGGTCGTGGCCCAGCGGCTCGTCCGTCGCGTTTGCCCCGACTGCCGCGCCACCTTCGAGCCCGACGAGGATCTCCTGCGCGAGCTCGGGCCGGATGCCGATCGGGTGCGCGGAGCTACGCTCGCCTACGGCAAGGGTTGTGACAACTGCTTTCATACGGGCTACCGGGGCCGTACGGTCATCCTTGAGATCATGCATGTCGACGATGCTGTGCGCAGCGCTGTGCTAGCGAATGCCTCGACCGCGGAGGTGCGGCGGCACGCCTGCGCGGGGGGCATGACCGTTTTGCGCGAAAGCGGCCTGGCCCGTGTCCTTGCGGGTGTCACCACCCTGGAGGAAGTGCTACGCGAGACGATGGGGACCTGGTAGTCACGAGAGTCCGGAGAGGTGGCAGAGTAGAGTAGATCCATGGCCAAGAAACTTCAGCGACGCGTCGTGCGTCCCACCGGGCAGGAAGCGAAGGCGAGCGGGGCTCCCCGGGCGGGCGGCAAGCCGCGCGGGTCCAGGCGCATTTCCGATCGCACGGTGACGGACTTCACGGTTCAACTGGCCACGCTCTCCTCTGCCGGTATCCCGATGGTGCGCGCCCTGACCGTGCTTCACGGGCAGACCCGGCCGGGGCCGTTCAAGGACGTGCTCGCCGAGCTGGTCGAAGACGTTTCCAGCGGTACGCCGCTTTCGGAGGCCATGGGCAAGCACGAGCGCGTCTTCGACGGGCTGTACTCCTCGATGGTATACGCCGGCGAGGCTGGCGGTGTGCTCGACCAGATCCTTGAACGCCTGGCGAGCTATCGCGAGCGCATCGGTGCTATCCGTGGCAAGGTTACCAGTGCGATGGTCTATCCACTGGTGATCATCATCGTGGCCATCACCGTGGTGTCTCTCGTCATCGCCCTGGTCATTCCTCGTTTTCGTACGATTTTCGATTCGTTCGGCATCGATATGCCGCCCGTGACCCAGCTGCTGCTCGATGTCAGCGGCTTCACGGTTACCTACTGGTATGCGGTCTTCGGGACGCCTGTGTTGGCTTTGCTTCTGCACGGGCTTTTCATGCGGCGCGGTGGGGCTTATCGGTACAGGATGCACAAGCTGCTCCTGTCGCTGCCGCTCCTCGGCATCCTCCTCAAGCAGGGCCTGATCGCGGCCTTTGCCCGCACCTTCGGCACGCTGCTCCAGGCGGGGGTTCCCCACCTCGATGCACTCTCGATCGTGCGGGATACCTCGACGAACGAGGTCATCATCGATGGCGTCGAAAACATCCGCCGGGTCGTACGCGAGGGCGAGGGCATCGCCCGTCCCATGGAGGAGACCGGTGCCTTCGACGATCTGGTCTGCAACATGGTCGATGTCGGCGAGCAGACCGGTGAACTCGATGGGATGCTACTGCGCGTTGCCAACGCCTATGAGACCAAGGTGGATCGCGACATCGACACTTTCTTCAAAGTGATCGAACCGATCCTCCTGATCCTCGTCGCCGTTTTCGTCGGCTTCATCGTCGTGGCGCTGTTCTTGCCGCTGATGAAGATCATGAGTTCGCTGAATCAGCCTTGAGACCCCCAGGTACACACGACGGGGGAAAGAGTCCGGCCGATCTTCCCGTACGTTCGGATGCCTCGGCGTCCATTCTCGGCAGGGTTCGTGACTCGCTGCCGACGCGGGTTCTTTTCCTCGTCCTGCTGATCAATCTGGTCGTGTATGGCGCGGGAGGGGTCTACGTTTGGCGGGTCCAGGCGGAACGTCTCACACACGAGGTGCTCAATGCGCTGAAGAGCAACCTGATCCGCGAGGAGGGGCCGACTCTCGACTACCTTCTGCGTTCGCCTGTGTGGTCGAACTTCGCGGATTCGATTCTCGTGGACAAGAACCTCGAGGTCCAGGGGGACAACATCGTCGCCAAGGGCATCGATCTGAATCCGTCCGGGGTCGGAAGCCGGGCGGTCGATTTCGATCGCCGCCAGGTTCTCTCTGCGCTGCACGAGGCGATCGTGGAGAATCGAGACGTGCCGGCAATCAATGGCGGATCGGTGATGGCGATTCCCGATCCCCTGGGAACGGACAACTGGGGTGGACTGTGGTACCGCATCGAGACGGAGCCGGATCCGCTGAGACTCTTGCTCAGCATGCTCCCCTGGTTCGCCGTTTCGACCATGCTCCTGACGGCGGGGTCCTTCTTTGCCTTGAAGCGGCTCGTGCTGGACCCGGTCGGGCAATTGGCCGTTGCTGCGCGCCATGTGCGCGAGGGGGACTTCTCCTATCAGTTGCCCGAGCCCGTGCGCCGCGATGAACTGGCCGATCTCGTACGCTCTTTCAACTCGATGACCGCCAAGGTCTCTAGCTTCAATCACATCCTCTCGGAAGAGGTCCGGGTCGCGACCCAGAAGGCACGTGCGGCCGAGGCAGCGGCGATGCGCCAGCGACGGCTGGCGGCCATGGGCGAGCTGGCGGCCGGAATCGCCCACGAGATCAACAACCCGCTGGGTGGATTGCAAAATGCGGTCGCGACCCTGGAAAAGGGGGGGCTCTCGGAAGAGCGGCGCACGAACTACTTCGGCCTGCTGTCGAAGGGACTCGACCGCATCGGCGAGACGGTCGCTCGTCTGCGACGCTTCACGCCGCGCGACACGCCGATGGCCGAAGTGGATCTGTGTGGAACGGTCTACGACGCCATCGCCCTCGTTCGTCACCGGGCCGAATCGACGGGCTGTACGATCGCCTGGGAGGCTCCCACGGCCCGTTTACCCATCGTCCTGGGGTCGCGCACCGAGATAGGCCAGGCGTTGCTCAACTTGCTGGTCAATGCGCTCGATGCGCTGGAGGAGAATGGAACCAAGGACCAGGGCGGGATGCGGATCGACGTGGCACTCGAGGCGGCATCCAATGGCGTGTTGCTCTCCGTGAGGGACAACGGCATGGGTGTTTCCGAACAGGAGCTCGAGCGGGCGCCGGATCTGTTCTTCTCGACCAAGGAGGTCGGCAAGGGCAGTGGCCTGGGGCTTGCGATCGTGCACAACACCCTCGAGCAACATGGCGGGCGGGTTCGTCTCGCCAGTGAAGAGGGGCGCTTTTTCGAGGTCGGGTTGTGGTTCCCCGCTTCCCAGCCGGGTTCCGGGGAGTTCGTGTCGTGAACGAAGCCCCCCCCTGGCTGTGGGGTCTGCTCGTCGGTCTGCTTTTCTGTTCGGGTTTCTTCAGCTCGGCGGAAACGGCCTTCTTCAGCCTGGCCCCCGGGGAGCGCTCGAAATCGCCCCGCGTGCTCCGGGTCATGTTGCAGAAACCACGTCGCGTACTGGTCACTGTGTTGCTCTGCAACCTGGTGGTCAACGTCTTGTTCTTCGCCTTTGCATCGCGGCTCGTTCCGCCTGAGGACGACATGGACAAGGTGCTTGTCGGATTGGGGGCCTTGTTCGCGCTCTTGCTTTGCGGCGAGATCCTGCCCAAGACGTTGGCCCTCGTTGCGCCCAGCGTCGTGGCGCGGCTGACGACCCCCGGCGTACGTGTGGCCTATCTGTTTCTGTTCCCCTTGGCGCGGCCGGTGCTCTTCCTGCTCGATCGCGTGCAGCGGTATCTGGATCGCTTCCTGCGGCCGGAACGGGGCATCACGCCGGATCTCCTGGCCAAGGTGATGGAGCGCGGTGCCGAGGATGGCGCACTGCTCGAATCGGAAGCCGATCTCCTGACCGAGATCATCGAGCTGGATGACATTCGCGTGCGCGAGATCATGAAGCCCCGGGTCGACACGCTCTTCCTCGATCTCTCGGGTGAGGAGCGCGACAAGGCCTGCAAGCAGGCCTTGAAGGAACACCAGAGCTGGCTGCCCGTAGTGGATGGAGATCCCGATCACGTGGTCGGGCGGGTGGCGGTGCGCGATCTCTTGCGCAAGCGCGAGCGCCCCGTGCGCCAGCTGGTGATGCCCGTCAAGTTCGTGCCCGAGGTAGCGAGTGCGATGGACCTTCTGCGTTCCTTGCACGCCGACCGGACCTCCGAGGCCGTCGTCGTCGACGAGTGGGGAGGCACCGCGGGATTCGTTACGGCGGAGGATGTGTTCGAGGAAATCGTGGGGGATCTGCGTACCGAGAACGAGGCCCGCGTGCCCGCCGTGGTGCCGCTCGGCGAGGGTCGCTTTCGCGTCTCCGGGGGATTGCCCATCCGCGACTGGAACGAACACTTCGGCCTGGAGGTGGTGCCCCGGGACTTTGAGACCGTAGGCGGATTCGTGACGGCACTCCTCGGTCGCATACCGCGTTCGGGCGACGAGGTCAGCAGCGGCGAGCTGGAGATGCTCGTGCACGAAGTCCGTGGGCGTCGCGTCATGACCGTCGACATCGGTGTGCGAGACGATGGACGCTCGCAAGTACGCTCCGCAGGCGAGCCCCTGCGACCGAACCGCATGCGCGAGCTCGGCGGGAACGGCAAGTCGGAGAAGGCCGCGAACGGAGGGTCGGCGAAGCGATGAGCACGATGAGCTTCATCCTGGCAATGACCGTGCTCTTGATCCTGAGCGGTCTCTTCAGCGGCAGCGAAACGGGGGTCTACTCGCTTTCGCGACCGCGCGTCGATGCCGAGGCCCGCCAGGGGCGGACTTCCGCGCGAATCCTGGATGCGCTCTTGTCCAAGAAGGCCGCCCTCCTGGTGACGCTCCTCGTGGGCAACAACCTGGTCATGGAGCTCGCGACCTACCTGGCGGAACAACGCGTCCACGGGCTGGAAGGGCTCCCCAGCTGGACGCGCGAGATCCTGGTGACGCTCGGGCTCACGCCGGTTCTCTTCTTCTTCGGCGAGGTGCTCCCGAAGGACCTCTTCCGGCGTCGCCCACATCAGCTCTTGAGCTTGACGGCTCCGCTCCTGTGGCTGACCAAGGTGCTGACTCTGCCGATCATGATGCCCCTGTACGGGCTATCCAAGGGGCTCGAACGGCTCTTCAGCCTGCGTCGCTCGGACGTGGCCAGGGCCTTCCGGCGCGAGGAGATGCTCCAGCTCTTGGCCGAGGGGGCGCGGACGGGGATTCTGGCACCCTCCACGGAGGATCTGGCCCGCAACGTTCTCGTTCTGCGTCAGACCCAGGTCTCCCAGATCGCCATTCCCTGGTCGCGGGTGCACACCATCGATCTGGATCTCGCCCCGGAAAGGCTCACGACGCGGATCCTGGATTCGAGCCATTCGCGGCTGCCTGCGGTGCGTGGGGCGGGCAAGAGGAGCGTCGTGGTCGGCTATCTGCACCAGCTCGACTTCCTCAACTTCCCCGGTGAGGCCCCCGAGAAAGGGCCCTATCGGCTGGAAATACCCGCCGCGAAGCATTTGCGTCAGATCCCCACCCTCGAGCCCTCCCTACCGCTCCACCTGGCCCTGGCCCAGCTGAGGGTGGCGGGCCAGCGCCTTGCGCTGGTCGGAACGCCCGAGAAGCCGGAAGGATTGGTCACCCTGATGGACCTAGTTTCGGTCATCGCGGGACAAGCAGCTTTTCGACCGCTTTCCGCAACCGCCAACCACGGATAGGATAGAAGGTGGCCATGGATCCCTTGCGCGACAACGAATCTCTCCTATCTCCGCCTCCGTCGGCACCCCGGTCGAACTCCGACCCTGGGCAAGCGAAGCGCGGCCAAAAGAACCCGGGGCAAAAAAACCCGGGCTGGATCCTCGTCTCCGGCCTGGCCCTGTTCTCCCTCGGCCTGACGGCCCGTTCGCAGGACCAACCGCCCACCGCCAACCAGACCCAGAGCATCCCCTATACCCAGGGCTATGGGACGGCGGACTCGAACCGCAGCATGATCGCAGTCACGGGTATCGACGTGACGGGCGGCTCGATCCTGTATCTCGTCGATACCGAGAGCCGTCACCTGTCGGTCTATGCCGCCCAGGGTGGTACGGCCAGCACAATGAACATCAAGTGGGTGGGAGCACGCAACATCGACCTCGATCTGCAGGTCAACGGCTTCAACGACAAGTCCACGTACAGCTTCGACGAGCTGGACGAGGCCTTCGAAACCGGCGAAATCCCCCGAAAGTAACCCCCTGCACACAGCTACGCAGCAACAAGAGGAATACGTAAGTGGCACAAGACTTCTTTAGCTTCGACGAAGCACTCGGCGAACTCAACCTCAAGGAAGAGGAGCTCAAGCGCCTCGTTTCGGAAGGCGAGATCCGCGCTTTCCGTGAAGGCGAGACGATGAAGCTTCGCCGGACCGACGTCGAGAGCCTGAGAAACGAGCTGATGGGCGGCGAAATCGTCGACGTTGGCGACGCCGGGGACGAACTCGTCTTCGAGGACGATCTCGAGCTCGAAGAGACCGGGATGGCGACCGAGGAGATCTCCGACATGGACACGCTCCTCGAGGAGGACGTCGAAGACGTGGGTGAGGTCGAGATCGACGAGCCCCTGGTCATTGCCGACGAGGCGCACGATCTCGGGACCGCGGCAGCACCGTCGAGTCGCCGCACGTCGGCTCCGGCCAGCGCAGCGGTCCTCGAGGAGGCTCCCGAGGAGCCGATGTTCATGCGCGCCGTGGCGATTCTGACCGCCGCGGTCCTGATCCTGGGCATCCCCGTGGCGATGTCCGTCGTCGACAGCAACCCCGGCTCGATCGCCCAGGCGATTGCTGGCATCTTCCCGAAGTAGCCAGCCCGGACCAAATCCCGAATCGAGCGGCCCGAATTCAACGGCCCAGAATCCAACGGCGTTGTGCGCTTTGCGCTCGGCGCCGTTTTTTCGTCGGTAGGGAGCCCGGTTTCCCTTGCTCCTCGGGGGCCCGGTGGATATCCATAACCAGCGACCTTCGCACGCCCCTGAATAGAGCCATCTTCCGCGATGAAAACACACCGTGTCAGCGCACCGCTCGTCTCTCTTTCCGCACTTTTCGTGCTCTTCTCGTCCCTCCTGTCCACGGGATGCGTCACCCAGCGCGCCTACCAGGACCTGGCGGAGGAGAAGCGGCTGGTCCAGCTCGAGCTCCAGGACCTGCGCTCGTTCGTAGGCGAGCTCGAATCGCTCAACGAAGGACTCGCGGGCGAGCTCGACGTCTATCGCGCCTCCGGCCCGATCGAGGCCGGCCTCACCGCGGACATCGACAAGCGGATTCAGGAGCTGTCGCGAATCGCGGACGGGATCGCCGGTTCCGACATCACGCTTCTCACGGTCGAGGGTGGTTACGGCCTGCGCCTGGATGACGCGGTGCTGTTCGACTCCGGGTCGGCCATCCTCAAGCCCGTGGGCGCGGATCTTCTGCAGCGCATGGTTGCCGAGATCGGGCAGGGGGCCTACGAACGTATCTGGGTTCGCGGGCACACCGACTCCGATCCCGTGAGTCGGCCCGAGACCCTGGCCAGGTACCCCGGGGGCAACCTCGAGCTCTCCGTCGCGCGCGCCGTCGCGGTGTCCGCGAAGCTGGTAGAGTTCGGGATCCCGAAGAAGAGCCTGGCGGTAGCCGGGTTCGGGCCCAATGAAGCGATCTCCACGAACGACTCGCCCGAGAACAAGAAAAAGAATCGTCGCGTCGAGATCTTCGTACTCGACGGGAAGAAGTAGTCGGCTCCGTGGCCGACCGCCGGTGCGCCTGACCGCAACCCTCGGACTCTTCCTCGGACTCCTCCTCACGACGGCGTGCGGCGGTGACGAGTCGATTTCGCGCGAGCTGTACGAGCTGGAGCGCCTGGCCTTCGTACCGGCGGCTCGTTTCAAGCTGGTCGAGTACACGAACGATCCGAACGCGGACTGTTCGATGAAGCAATCCATCGTCATGGATCGCTTCGAGTTCACGCTACGCGACCTGCTGCATTATCAGGACGCGATCGAAGATCAGGAGATCGCAGCCAAGCTCGAGGCTCGCGGGGGCGAGGCGGAGCTTTCGGAGGCTCCTCTGGGGTTCGCCGACGGCTTGTTGGATCGTCCCGTTCACCTCAATTACTACGAAGCGTCCGAACTGGCCGGCCTGCGCGGCATGCGTATTCCGCGGGCCAAGGAATGGATTCACGTGGCCGTCGGTCGCAAACGACTGCGTTTCCCATGGGGCTCACGTTTGGCGCGTTTCGCCAACACCAAGGAAATCGACCTCGGTCGTCCGGTACGCGTGGGGACCTTCGAGAACGGCCGGGTCGAGCCCTTTGGTTGCTACGACATGCTCGGCAACGTGTGGGAGTGGGTTGCCGACGAGGCTCCGAGTTTCTTCCCCCAGTTCGAAGTGCTCGAGGGAGATATCACCTCGGTCATGGGCGGAGCCTTCGACTCGAGCCTGGACTGGCTTTACAACAGCATCGATCGCAGCCTTTGTTTCCACGCCCGCACGGTACGGAAAGACAGGCTCGATCCCGCGTATGGCGCTCGCATGTGCGCGGACGCCGAGGCCTACCTCTTCGAAAAGGCGCCCCTTTGGGGGACAGGGCCCGAAGCGCGCTCGCGGGTGACCGCGGTGGCACGGCGTTGGGCCGAGGATTTCGTCGCCCGCGACGTCCTGCAGAGCATCCTCGAAGAGCTCGTGGAGAAACCGTCCGCCCCCGAGGCCTTGCTCTGGTTACAGAAAGGTCTGGCGGAGGCGCCGGAACGATAGGGATGGACTCGGAAGCGACTCCCTTCGACGCCGGTGGCCTCGCGGCGGGCTCGGGCGCTCGGCGACCTCCGTGGACTCTGTTTCGCAAGGCACTCGGCGAGGCCGGCTTTCGACCGACCAAGACCCGGGGCCAGAACTTCCTGATCGACCCCAACGTCCATGCGGCCATCGTGCGGGATGCAGGGATCGGCAAGGACGATCGCGTGCTCGAAGTGGGGGCGGGGTGTGGTTTTCTCTCGTGTCATATCGCCGAGGCCTGTGGGGAACTCTTGACCGTCGAGATCGATTCACGGCTGGCGGAAATCGCGCAGCGCTTTCTCGCGCCCTATGACAACGTGCGCGTGCTGGTCGCCGATGCCCTGGCGAAAAAGCACGCCCTGCATCCGGATCTGGCCGAAGCCCTGCAACGCTTCTCGCCCTATCACCTCGTCGCCAACCTGCCGTACAACATCGCCGCGCCCCTGGTCGCGGTCCTGGCCCGCTCGAGCTACGCCCCCGAGAGCATCACGGTGCTGGTGCAACGCGAGGTGGCCGAGCGCTTGAGCGCCCAGCCGGGGGACGGTGCATGGGGAGCCATCTCCGCCCGGCTGGCCCTGCGCTATCGGAGCCGCCTGGGTCGGGACGTAGGCCCCCAGCTCTTCTGGCCCCGGCCCCGGGTCGAGAGTGCCGTGGTCCACCTGGCGCGCCGGGACGACGTGCCGGCGGAGGACGGGCTCGAGGATCTCGAGCGGTTGATCGAGACGGCCTTTCGCCACCCCCGGCGGCAGCTTCCCGGGGCCCTCGAAGAATTTTTCGGATCCAAGGCCGAGGTGGGACGGGTTCTGAGCGACCTGGAAATAGATCCCCAAATACGCCCTGGAGAGCTCACCAGGACCGATCTCATTCGATTGGCCTCCAGTCTTTAACGCGCCCAGCTTGTCTTTCGCCCTGAGCGTGCTACCTTGAACTTCGAGGGGGAGTGTACATATCGCCTCGGTGGCGGGCCATTATCTAACCAGACCAGGGCGGCCCCACGACAGTACACCCCCGAAAGACCTCCACATACCTCGATCGCGCTAGCCGGCGGGCATATCTAGAAGAAGCGGCCCCGGCTCCGGTCCCCTCGGAGCGTCCCAGCGCCAGCTCTCCGTCTATTCGCAGCTTCCTTGCGGTCCGGCATTCCCCAATGCCCCGCATTCCCAAAGGCGGCTTCGAAGCCCAGACGGACTTCTTCTTCCCCGTCCCTCTGTCCCCGCTGAACCTATCCAGGGCGTCCCCCCGTGTGGCGTGCCTTTTGCCTCCCCGGGCATCCAGGCTCGCTTTCCCGGAGTCGTCATGGTCCCCATTCCTTGCAGGATCTCGAATTCCGCCACGTCGTCGAGCGTGTGAAGCTCCGTGCCCCGATCGAGGGCATTGTGGGCCAGCGCGTTAACGACCTCCGCCAGAAGGGCGCCCTGTACTGGGCTTGTTGTCCCTTCCACGAGGAGCGCACCGCCTCCTTCGCGGTCGATCCGCGACGTGGGACGTGGCGTTGCTATGGCGCGTGCGGTGAAGGCGGGGACGTGCTCAGCTTCGTACAGCGCTTCGACGGGCTCACCTTCTTGGATGCGCTGCGACTCCTGGCGCGCGAGGTGGGCGAGGAAATCGACGAACAAAAGCTCCAGGGCATCGGTGGCAAGGCCAGCCGCGAGAAACAGGATCGGCGCGAACGGGCCTACGAGCTCCTGCGCTGGTCGGCGGACTTCTACAGGGATTGGCTGAAGAGCCCGGATGGCGAGCCGGCCCGGGACTACCTGCAGGCGCGCGGGCTTTCCGGAGAGATCTCCCAGGCCTTCGGTCTGGGCTGGGCTCCGGAGCGTGGCAATCCATTGCTCGAGACCGCCCAGCGTCTGCGCCGACCGATTCCGTGGTTGGTCAAGCTCGGCTTGATCAAGGAAGACCCCCAATCGGGCCGGGCGTACGACTTCTTCCGTGGAAGGCTTCTGATCCCCATTCGCGATCGACTCGGCCGAGTTGTCGGCTTCGGTGGGCGCTTGCTAGGGGAACGCAAGGGGCCGGACGGGCGGCCGATCGCCAAGTACGTCAACACCCCCGAGACCCCCCTCTTCCACAAGGGACAGATCATTTATGCGCTCGACCTGGCGATGGAAGCCGCGCGCAAGGTGAAAGAGCTGCACCTGGTCGAGGGCTACACCGACGTGATGGCGGCCCATCAAGCGGGCTTCTCCGTGACGTGCGCCGTGCTCGGAACCCAGACGACCGAGGATCATGCGGCCCTCGTACGACGCTCCGGCGTCAAGCGAGTCGTGCTCGTCTTCGATGGTGACAACGCCGGACGTTCGGCGGCCCAGAAGGCACTGCGTGGCTTGCTGCCCCTCGGGATCGAGATTCGCATCGCCGAACTTCCGGCCGGCAAGGATCCCGGAGACCTGCTGGTCAGCGACGAGGGGCGCGAGTTGTATCGAGCGTGCATCGATGGGGCCCGGGATTGGTTCGTCGTCAGCGCCGCCGGTCTGGCCCAGGTGCCGGGCGGGGCTCGCGCCGCGGCGGTGGACGAGTTGTTCCGATTGCTCGCGATGCTCAAGCCCGTCGAGACGGCGACACGACTGGGCGAGCTGGCCGAGGCACTCTCGATTCCGACCGCCGATGTGCAAGCGCAATGGAAAGGCTTCCAGGACGACCAGGTTCAGCGCGAGCAAAGAGAACGTTTGCGAGAGCCCCAATCGGTTCTCGTGCCCCAGGCGGCCAGGCCGGAATCGTCTCCCGAGCAGGCAACGGAAGCGCTGCATTCGAAGAATCCAGTGGATCCGCGCAAAATACGGGCCTTCGAGCAGCTGATCGGCGCTTTGCTTTTGGACAACAGCTTGATTCCCCTCTATGCCAACCTAGAGGAAGGGGCGCCGCAGGGGGAGCTGGCCGTGATTTTCAAAGCGATCTTGAATCTGTACAACGCCGACGACGACGACGGAACCTTCGATCCCCTCGCTCCGTCCTCTCCGGCAGAAGGCGACGACGAGGCTCCGATCGATGCGGCCCGTGTGATCTCCGCCCTGGGCGCCGACCCGGCCCGCGATCGCGTCGTCACACTACAGGCCCGCGCCGAACAGGCGGACAGTGCCGAAAACCTGGCCCGTGATAGCGCACGTTGGCTCGAGCGGACCCGCCAAGACGCGGAGGTCGCTCGCATGTTCCAGGGCCTGTCCCTAACCGTCCAATCCTCCGGGTTCACCGAGATCGCGGAGGATTTTGCCAGATCGATTCACGAAAAGCTTCGTCATGGGCGTGTCCCCGAACCCGCTGCCCCGAACCCCGGGGCTCCGGCCACCTCCGAGCCGACTCCCCCCGCGAGTTCCCAGCCCAACGACGAATACGCGACCATCCCCGTCCCCATCCCCAATCCCAACTGACGCCCCACGTACCCATGGCCGAAAAAATCGGACAGACCATCGAGGTCCTGGTCGAAGAAGGCAACCGCAAGGGCTTTCTGACTTACGCCGAGATCAACACGCTCCTGGAGGATCAATTCGTTCCTCCCGAGCGCATGGATCAGATCTTCTTGACCCTGGAGGACCAGGGCATCGACGTTGTCGATGATTCGGACTCGGAGGATCCGGCAGCCGTTGGGCGCGCTCCGGCGGGGAGGACAGCAGCCGTCGCCCAAGGCGGGCCGCGGACCGAGTCCGCCGCCGCGGTGCTCGAGCGCGTGGTCACCGCAGAGCGCATCGACGATCCGGTGCGGATGTACCTCACCCAGATGGGGGAGATCCCGCTCCTGACGCGCAGCGAGGAGATCTTCCTCGCGAAGTCCATCGAGATCACGCGCAAGCGCTTCCGCAAGAAGTGCATGGGCTCTGGGCTGTGCATGACCGCTTCCCTGCGGACGTTCGAAGAGGTCCAGCGCGGCGAGCTGGCCTTCGACCGTACGCTGAAGGTCAACCCCAACCCCAAACCGGATGATGATCCCAAGATCGTCGAGACCCTTGGCAAGCAGTTCCTCGCCATGCGTCTGCCGGTCAACGTGGACAGCATTCGCAACCTGATGGTGCGCGTGCGTGATCGTTATCGGGATCTGCTCGAATCGAAAGACATCAGCTTCGAGGCCCGTTCCGAGAAGCTGAAGACGATTCAGACCCTGAAGCGCAAGCTCATCATCTTCATCGAGGAGTGCCACCTGCAGATCAAGAAGGTGCGCCCCTACATGCAGATGCTCGAGGAACACTATCGTGAGATGCGCTCGATCGAGCGCAAGCTCATCGCACTCAAGGGCCAGACCAACCAGGCCTCGCGCGAGCTGCGCGAACGGCTCGACGAGCTCGAGTTGATGGCCCTCGAGCCCGCCGATCGACTGAAGCGTCGCATCGACCAGATCCGGCTCCACTTCGAAGAGTACGAAGAGGCCAAGCGCCAGCTTTCGAGCGGCAACCTGCGTCTCGTGGTCTCGATCGCGAAGAAGTACCGCAACCGTGGTCTTTCCTTCCTCGACCTGATCCAGGAAGGCAACACGGGCCTCATGAAGGCGGTCGAGAAGTACGAGTATCGCCGGGGCTACAAGTTCTCCACGTACGCCACGTGGTGGATTCGCCAGGCGATCACGCGTTCGATCGCGGACCAGGCCCGTACGATTCGTATCCCAGTTCACATGATCGAGACCATGTCGAAGCTGCGGAACGTCACGAAAAAGCTCGTCCAGTCCAAGGGCCGCGAACCGTCGGTCGAGGAAGTGGCCGAGGCCTCGGATATCTCCGTCGAGGAGGCCAAGCGGGTCATGAAGATCTCCAAGCACCCGATCAGCCTCGACAGGCCGATCGGCGACTCGGAGGACAGCTATTTCGGCGATTTCATCGAGGACGACTCGGTGGAGAGTCCGGTCCAGGCGGCCGGTCACGAAATGCTGCGTGAGCGCATCAACGACGTGCTCAACACCCTGACCTTCCGCGAGCGCGAGATCATCAAGCTCCGCTATGGCATCGGCGATGGGTACACCTACACCCTCGAAGAGGTCGGCCGGATCTTCCGGGTGACCCGTGAGCGGGTGCGTCAGATCGAGGCCAAGGCGGTTCGCAAGCTGCGCCACCCCGTCCGGGCACGCCAGCTTTCCAGTTTTCTCGACGGCCCCGCGATCGAACACGACGAGGACGAAGAGGACCTCGACTAGAGAACTCGATTCGGGCTCTATTTCGCTCCCCATCCCTTCTCGCCGGTGCTCCGCTGGCACGGCCTTGGCCCTGGTCGGCTGACCTCGAGCCGCGGAATCCGGCGGGGGGGGGTAATTCTTATGCCCCCTTGGAGCTTGTCCTGTTCTAGAGGGTGACGGTACACTCCCGCCGTCCATGTCGGACCTTCGCGAAACTCTCCGTCTGCTGCGCGGCCTCCAAGATCTCGATCGTTCTCTTTACCGAGTTCGGGACGAGGTGCGTCGTTTGCCCAAGGAACGGACCAAACGACGCGGGCGACTCGATGGTGAACAGCACCGTCTGGCCGAGCTCGAGAGGCGCATGTTCGAGCTCCAGTCGCGGGTCAAGGAGATCGAGGATCTCACGACCTCCCAACGCCAACGGGTGCGCAAGCTGGAAAACCAGGCCGCGGAGTCGCGCGGGGACACCGCACTACTGGTCGCCTTCCAGCATGAAATCCGCGGTCTGAAGCGCGATGTCTCCGAGGCCGAAGAGGAAGGCCTGGGGCTGGTCGAGGAGGTCGAGAAACTCACCAAGGACCGAGACGAGCTCCAGGGTTCTATCGGAACCCTGGAGGAGGAGTTCGCCGAGTACTCGGCCAACGTCGAGAAGGAAATCGCCGAGGCCCAGGCCAAGGGCGAGAAACTCGACGCGGAGCGTTCCGAACGCATGGGCAAGGCCCTCACCCCGGAGACTCGCAACATGTACGAGAAGCTCCTGGAAGCGCGCGAAGGCGAAGCCATGGCCGAACTCGAGAGCCGGGTTTGTCAGGGTTGCTTCGTCGCGGTGCCGAACAACATCTATGTGCGCCTGGCGCGCTGCACCGAGCTCGTTCCCTGCCCGAGCTGCAACCGGATCCTCTACCTCGCGGGGATGGACTAACGCGAGTCGTCGGCCGACGTGAGGGTTTCTCCCTGACGTCGTCCGAAGCGCGATCCCTGACGGCTTCCACGCCGTTCGAGTTCCAGAGCGAGTTGCTCTCGGATGGCGTTCTTGTGCACACCCCAGTGCGGTGCCAGGAGACTCTCCGCGGGCGAGTCACCGGTCAGCCGGTGCAGCACCTGGTCGGGATGCAGTTCCTCGACGAAATCGGCCAGCCAGGCGACGTACTCCTTCGGCGTCAGCGTCTCGATGTCGCCGGCCTTCCAGGCCTGGGCGAGCTGGGTGCGCTTCAGGATCATCAAGTGGTGGACCTTGATCCCGTGGCAGCCCGACCGCGCCAGCACGGCCCCCGTACGCTTCGCGCCATCGCGTCCATCTCCCGGGAGGCCCAGGATCGCGTGCCCGACGACACCCAGCCCGACGCTCCGGGCGCGACGGCATGCGCCTTCGAAATCGGCCACGGTGTGCAATCGGTTGATGTCCAGGAGCACCTTGTCGTCAGCGCTTTCGAGGCCGAGCTCGATCCAGACGGGGACCTTCTCGTTCCAGCGAGCGAGCTCTTCCAGGGCCCAGTCCTCGAGCGTATCCGGGCGTGTCGCCAGGGCGATGCATCGGATCGGATGCCCCAGGTACGGGGTGAGGATCGACAGAACCTCGCGCAGACGCTCAGGTGAGACGTAGGTGTTCGAGTACGACTGGTAGTAGGCGATGACCCCGAACGACGGGTCGCGGCGGGCGACACGCCGCAGCCCGAGCTCGAGCTGGGCCGTCAGTTCGAGCCCATCCTTCAGCGCGCCCGTGCCCGAGCCCTCCACGTCGCAGTACGTGCAGCCACCCCGGCCCCGGGTGCCGTCCCGGTTGGGGCAACTGGAGCCCGCGTCCAGGGCGATGCGATGGACCGGGAGCCCGAAGGTTTCGAGCAACCAGGGCCGCAGCGTGCGGAAGCGTAGGTCCTCACGCTCGGTCACGATGGGAAGCTCTCTGGGGGATTCATGAAAAAGACGGGTTCGGGAGGGCATGAGAGGCCCTCGTGGGTCTCCGTCGCGACTCGACTCGTTAGCATACGCCGCAGAATGGAAATCCAACCCATCGTCATCGGGACCGCCGGGCACATCGACCACGGCAAGTCGACCCTTGTGCGGGCACTTACGGGAATCGACCCGGACCGCTTGAAGGAGGAGAAGGAGCGCGGCCTCACGATCGACCTCGGCTTCGCGCCGCTCGAGCTGCCCGACGGGCGCATCGTCGGAATGGTCGATGTCCCCGGCCACGAGCGCTTCATCCGCAACATGGCCGCCGGTGCTAGCGGAATCGATCTGGTCTGTCTGGTCGTGGCCGCGGACGACGGAGTGATGCCCCAGACCCGCGAGCACCTGTTGATCATGGAGCTCCTGGGGGTCAAGCGTGGGCTGATCGCGCTGACGAAGATCGACATGGTCGAGCAGGACCTGGTGGACCTGGCCGAGGAAGACATACGCGATGCGGTTCAGGGGACCTTCCTCGACGGAGCCGAAATCCTGCGCGTTTCTGCACCGACCGGACAGGGACTCGAAGAGCTGAAACAAGCTCTCTTCCGCCATGCCGACGAAGCCCAACCCCGCTCGGCGGAGGGGATCTTCCGCATGCCCGTTCAACGGGTGTTTTCGAAGCGCGGCTTCGGCACGGTCGTGACCGGCATCCCCCTCAGCGGCGAGGTCAGTCTGGGGGATTCGCTCGAGATCCTGCCGGGCAACGTCCGTGGCAAGGTGCGCGGGCTGAACGCCTACCGGGAAGACACCGACAGGATCCGCGCGGGGCACTCTTCGGCGATCAACTTCTCCGACGTCGATCAGAAAGCCGTCGAACGTGGTTTCGTCGTGGCGACCCCCGGCTATTTCACGCCCCTGCGCATGGTGGCGGCCCGTGTGCAGGCCATCTCGAGTCTGGGCCGTCCTTTGACCAATCGCATGCAGGTGCGGGTCCACGCCGGAACGGCTGATCCGCACGGCGAATTGATCCTCCTGGATCGTGAGGAGATCCTGCCCGGCGAATCGGGGATCGTGCAGCTGCGGCTCTCGCAGCCCATTGTCTGCGCGCCGGGGGACCGTTTCGTGCTGCGACTCCTGTCGCCTGTGATCACCCTGGGTGGAGGGACGATCCTCGAGGAGAGTCGCTACCGACTGAAGCGCTTCAAGGGCTTCATCCTGGAGGAGCTCTCGCGTCAGGAGGAGAGCCTGGCGTCACCGGCGGCGCTGCTGGAGTCCCTTCTCGTTCGATTCGGTGACGAGCTCGTGCCGACCGACGAGCTGGCCAAGTCGCTGAAGTGCTCGAAAGAGGAGACGCGTTCCCTGCTCGAGGGCTTGCAGGAGGAACAGCGGGCCCATTCGCCCAAGCAGGATCGCTGGATTCACGTCGACCGCTTGCAGACGTGTCTGGGCACGTTGCGAGCGTGCATGGAGGCGTATTTCTCGGAGGAGGCCCACCGCTCGGTGGTCGACGTGCTCGAGTTGCGACGGCGCACGTCCTTCGAGCCGGCCTTCCTGTCGATGCTCCTCTCCGAAGAGGAGGCCCGCGGAGCGCTCGAGGTCTTGCCGGGCGGGAAGATCCGGCCCAGCGGGCGCGAGCTCGAACTCGAGCCCGCCGTTCGCGCTCTTGCCGAGACGGTCGAGACGCGTTTCGCGGAAGCGCGCTTTCAACCGCCCTCGATCCCCGAACTGGCCCAGCAGGCGAGCACCGCCCCCAAGGACATCGACCAGGTACTCGAGATTCTCGTCGATGCTGGGCGGATCGAGCGCCTGGGTGGGGGGCTCTTTCTGGCGCGCCCGGTGGCCGACGAAGCGCGCGAGGCGATCACGCAGAATTGCCAGCGCAACGGCAAGCTCGAGATTCCGGAGTTGCGGGACCGGCTGGGGACGACGCGCAAGTTCCTGATTCCGATCCTCGAGTACTTCGACACGGTCGGGCTGACCATCCGCCAGGGTGGACACCGCGTGTTGAAGAAACGCTGATCAGAGTCCGCGTTTTTCCAGCTCGGCGACCAGGATCTCGGCGCCCCGCAAGAGCTCCTGCGACGTGGTCGTGAAGAGCTCCGTCGAGATGGCGATCACCCGTTTCCCACGAATGGCTCGCATGTTCTCGAGCCCTTCTTGGGCGTAGAGAAAGGCCGCGGTCGGGGGGGACTTGGCGTCGCTGTGGGCTCCGTCGACCACGATGACATCGGGGTCCATGCGCAGGAGTCCCTCGAGGTCGAGGCTCTGGTATTCGATCAACCCCGCACTCGCCGCCGCGTTTTCCAACCCCGCCAACCCGAACAGGATGTCCGCTGTCGTCCCCGAACCCGCGACCGTTCCACCGGTGCCGAGGTTCGTGTAGCTGATCGCCCGCAGGCCCGCAAATGGAGAGCGCGAACGCAAGGCCTCGATTCGCAGCCTCTGCTGTTCGATGATCCGCTCTGCCCTGGACTCGACGTCCAGGATGCGTCCGAGGACGAGCAAGGCTCGATCGATGTCCTCCCAGCGCCGCGGTAGGGGGAGTAGCACGACCGGGAGGCCCTCGTTCCGCAGCAGGGCCGTGACGTCGGCTTTTTGCCAGGCGTGCACGAGGATCAGGTCGGGTTCGAACGGCAGGATGGTCTCGGCGCCGTAGCTCCCGAAATGCGGCAGCTCGCTCCAGCTTTTCAGATCGGGATCCGCCGAGCGCAGGCGGGAGTACTCGTTGCTCTCCTTGGGCAATGCACGAATCCGATCGGCGTCGACGAGCACGCTGAGCATGTCCACGAAGGCCGCGTTGGCGGGGAGGATCGCGCGCGGTGTCGAGGGGAATTCCAGGGTCTCGCCGTCCGGGAACACCACTCGAAACGCGGCTTCGCCGGGTTCGCGCTGGATGTCTGGCCAGGCGGCCACGCCATCGCGAATCGTCGCCGAGGCAGCCGAACGCAGCCCAAGCATGAGCGCGACGAGCCCCACAGCGAAAAGGATCCAGATGAGAAAAGTCTTCACGGTGTTTTTAAGCGGAACGCTGTAGGAGCGTCGTAGCGCGGATCCGAGTGTGTGTCAACGGTCCCAGGCCCTGCGTGCCCGGAAGCCGGGCGGCAGCCGGGCTTCTTTTCTCGGATTCGCCCCTCGGGTGATTCACGGGGTCGGACCGATAGGTGAAACGACCGTCCTCCTTCGAGAGGACACGCCCTCCTCCTATATAGACAAGCCGGCGCCATGCACGCAGAAGAGTTCGACTTCAGCGAAGACGATTCTGACGACGACATCCAGGAAGAACGCTTCTCGTTCGCGGAAGAGTTGTCCGAGACAACAGAGCCTCCGAAGCTCCTGGATGACGTCGAGGTTCCCGAGCCTCCCACGCCCAGTTCCGACTTCCCGTCGATTTCGCTGGTTGGCGAGGGGGATGGCGTGCCCGCGCCGGTACCCGCGCCGCAGGAGTCCTTGTCCCATTCGCAGGCGCAGCCCCAACCAGCGGGCGAAGTGCACGATCTCGGCGCTCACGATCTCGGCGCTCACGATCTCGGTGATCACGATCTCGGTGATCACGATTCAGGAACGCCATCGGGTGTTCCCATGAGTCTCCAGGGCGAGGACCCGACGTTGCCGCACACGCCTGAGCCCCTCCAGGACCCGGGCGTCGCCGACCTCTTCCACGTGGAAGAGGCCCAGGCTCCCGAGCTGAGCTCGGAGTTCCATGGCGAGCCCCACGATGCTGGAGGGCATATCGAAGAAGACGGGGGAGGTGGCAACCGCCCCGCCCGAGGCGCGCGCCAGATTTCCGCGGGGGAAATCCTCAGCGGCGACTTCCACGGCGGGATCAACGCGGGGGACTTCCTTGGTCTCGATACCGAGTTCACCGGTCCTCCCGACCCGCTGGGTTCGGTGCAGGAACTCGTGAATCTTCAGCCGAGCTATCCGCCGTCCTATGAGGACGACTTCGACGAGTCGAACAGCTCGGGCTATGACGATCCCGACGCGCCGGTCTTCGGTAACCCCTCGGATTCCAGTGCCGCGGGCTTTGCGCCTCCTGCGGATCCCTACGACTCCGACGAGGAGTTCGAGGGCGAGGAGGAACTTCAGGAGATCGCCTACGAGGAGCCCCGGAATGGCCCGCTCCGTCTCGTCCTGGTGACCCTCTTCTGTGCGCTGCTCGGTGCCAGCGGTGTGTTCTATGCGCCCAAGATCATCTCGGGTGAGTTGAACGTGCCCGGCTTCGGATGGGTCCAGAACTTCTTCCCGGCGAACGAAGGGGTCGAGGTTGCAAGCGGCCCTTCGGGGGCAGTCACCCCTCCTGTTTCGGACACGAATTCGCCCGGGGCCACGAATACGACCACGGATTCCGTCACGCTGCCTCCGGTGTCCAACGCCGACCCATCGAACTCGCTCGACCCTGCGGGGACAGACCCTGTCGATCCGACGCCCACGGGCATCGTCAGCAACACGGTGGATCCCGATCCGCTCGTCGAGCCCCCGCTCGTCGCGGACACGACAAGCGTGACGGACCCGACCGGTGTCAATGCGCAGGATCCGCTGGGCGACATGACGCAGAATCCCGGCAACACGAACGCCGACTCGCTCGTCGATACAGCGAACACGACACCCGTGGGAACGAATCCGCTGACTGTCGTCGTCGAATCTCCGAGCGTCGCTTCGGGTGACTCCGCCGTTCCGCCCTCGGGTGGCGTCGGCAACCTGCTCGAGAACCTCCTTGGCGGGAGCGAACCCGTTGGACAAACAGGCTTTCCCGATCTCAACGCTCCGAACATCAGTTGGATCTCCGACGACCGCCTGGACATGATCTGGCGCGGTGAGGAAATCCCCGAGGGCGCGATCGATGGACCGGTGCAGACCCTCATGCCCCATGTGGGCAGCGTGCGCGTCACGATGCACTCCGAGCAGATCTTCGAAGGCCGGCTCTATGCCGCTGGCCAACGAGGTATCTGGCTCGAATTCGCGAGCGGCCGTATCAGGCTGCCCAGCGAGGGCATCGACGAAATCGAGCGCTTGGCTGAGGATCCCAATGCGGTTCACTCCGCGGAGACCGCGGCAGCGAATGGCAAGCGCGTACGTGTGAAGGTGCCCGGAGGGTTAATCTTCGGACGCGTCCAGAAGCAGCACGGTGCGTTGGTCACGATCAAGACCGACAATGGCGCACGCGTCGTCGTCGAGAGCCATCTGGTCGAGGCCCTGGGGGCGCGACGTGCGGTCCTGATCCACCGCTAGGAATCCAGACAGCAAAACTGGACGGGCATGGAGGCCAGCCGGCCTCCATGCCCGTTTTTTGTACAGGGGCGACGGTCTGCGGGCGTTCCTCCCCGGATTCCAGCGTTCGGGTCCTGACGGACGAGGAACGAAGCTCGAATTCGGGGGTCACCGGGGCTTTCGAGTAGGGTAGTTGTCACAGAAAACCACTGTCCTCCTCAGTTTCGTACATGCTGCACGGTCTCCACTTTCTACTGCCGCTCCTCTTCCTGATTCCCGGCCCTGGTGCGTCCAGCTCCGATGACGAGATCGTCAAGGAATTCAGGCGCTACTTCAGGAAGTACAAGGACACACCCACGCGCGTCGAGGCGGTCGCCGCCCTGGAGGAGGCCCAGAGCCCCGCCGTCGTGGACGTCCTGCTCCCTGTCCTCGGGGACAAGGAGGTCGAGGTCGTCGAGGCCGCGATCCAGGTCCTCGCGCGCTTCAAGAACGACGCGCAGATCAACCATCTGCTCTTGAAGCTCGAATCGGACAAGGACGCCAGGCGCCGGATCGGCATGCTGCGTGCCGTCGAAAAGGCGGGCTATCCGGGGGCCCGCGATATCGTTTTGCCCTTCCTCGAAGATCGCAGCTGGGATGTACGGCGTCGTGCGATCCAGTCCCTGCAGAAGCACAGGGGTGCAGATATCGAGGCCGCCATCGCGCCATTGTGTGACGACGGTGAGGTGGCCGTGCGTTGCGCTGCGCTCGATGCTCTGGCGCACTTCAAGTCCGAACTCGTGTTGACGCCGGCGCGCACGGACCTCGTGCACGCCTCCTGGCAGGTCAAGGCCAGCGCTATCGCAGCTCTCGCGCGGGTTCGACACATCGATTCCATCGAGCCCTTGCTGGAGCGACTGGCCCAGGAGGATGGACGCCTACGCCAGGACTGCGGTGCTGCGCTGGCCGAGATCACCGGGCGAAACTTTGGTGAGCGGGTCGATGCCTGGAATCACTTCTGGAACACCTACAAGGGCCGCTTCAAGATCCCCACGGATGCCGAGCTCGCGATACTGCGCGAGAAGCAACGCGAGCGTCAGGAGGCCTACACTCCGCCCGGTGCCGTTTCCTACCACGGCGTGTCGACGCCCAGTCGCTCGATCATCTTCGTCATCGACGTCTCCGGTTCCATGGAACAAGAGATCACGGAGAAGGAGCTCTTCGCGGAGGGCAACTACCCGACCTTCCGTCGCATCGACATCATCAAGACCGAGTTGCTCCGAACCATCGAGGGCCTCGAGTCCTACGTGACCTTCAATGTGCTGGCCTTTGCAAGTGAGGTGAAGCCGTGGAAGAAGGGGCTCGTCAGGGCCAACCCGCTGAACAGGTCCAGCGCCATGACCTGGATCAAGCGCCTGGAAGCCATCGGTGGCGACTCCAAGCAAGAGCTGGCCAGGGCCGGTCTCGTCGGAGCCGCCAACCTCGAAGCCGGCAAGACGAACTCCTTCGGGGCCCTGATGGTTGCCCTCGGCGTGGACGAGAAGAAGGGCATCCAGAAGGGCTACGAGGTCAAAGTCGATACGCTCTTCTTCCTCTCTGATGGCTACCCCTCCCACGGCAAGTTCATCGAGACCGACGACGTCTTGCGTGAAGTTCGAAAGGCCAACCAGCTCCGGGGGGTCGTGATCCACACCATTGCCCTGGGCGAATTCGAAAAGGACTTCATGCGCCGCCTGGCCCAGGAAAATGGCGGCGTCTTCGTCGACCTCGGGTCCTGAAAGCTCGCATAGCGGGTCGAGGGGCCTTGACCCCCCTGGTCCCCGTAACTAGGCTTACGCGCCCTTTGTCGGGGTGTGGCTCAGCTTGGTAGAGCGCTGCGTTCGGGTCGCAGAGGTCGGAGGTTCAAATCCTCTCACCCCGACCATCCATTGGGTTGTGCCGGCGGGGCCCTGCGGGCCTATTCGGAACGCTTCGCGGGGAGGTTGCCAGCTCCCGGCCGTTCGCGCTTCATGCGCTGCAGGAGGGCCTGGATGGCGGGAATGCAGCCGCCACAGCTCGTGCCGGCCCGACAATGAAGGGTCACGTCACCGAAGCTCGCCTCGCCCTTGGAGGCACAGCGGCGGATGTCCTTGTCGGTGGCGACGTTGCAGTGACAGACGATCATGGTGCTTTTCTATCGACGCGCCGCTATTGAGACGCATTCTCAATGTAGCCTGTTTTCGCAAGTTGTGGATCCTCGTCTCACAAAAGCGACTCGGGGGGCAAGAATCTTCTCGGTGGCCCCCTAAACTGACCCCGGATCCTGGATGCGAAAAAACCAAGATGCGAAAAAACCAACCTAGAAGGACGCCGACCCCATGAAGGGTGACCCCCAAGTCATCGAGGCCCTGAACGAGTGCCTCACCGCCGAACTGACAGCGATCAACCAGTACTACATCCACTACAAGATGTGCGAGGACTGGGGTTACGCGGTGACCGCAAAGGAGAAGCGCGAGGAGTCCATCGACGAGATGAAGGATGCGGACAAGATCATCGCTCGCATCCTCTTCCTGGACGGCGTTCCCAACATGCAGCGCTACAACCCGGTCCTCGTCGGCGAGTCTGTGCCGGAGATGCACAAGCTCGACCTCGAGCTCGAATACGGAAGCGTCGCACGCTTGAACAAAGCCGTGGCCTTGGCGCGCGATAAGGGTGACAACGGAACGCGGGAACTGCTCGAGGAGATTCTCGAGGGTGAAGAAGGAGCGATCGATCACCTGGAGGCCCAGCTGCACCTGATCCAGGAGGTTGGTGTGGAGCGCTACCTCGCCGAGATGATCAAGGAGTAGGCGGACGGCCGCAGGCCCGTCCGCGTTACCTCATCCAGCGACTCGCTGCCGCCCGGCGTGCTTCCAGCTCAGCGTTGGGATCGTAGTCGTAGGTCTCTCCGAAGCGCCGTTGCAGTGCGCCGAAGGAGATCTCCCGGGTGACGCTGTCCGCGGAAAGCAGAAGGCCGACGAGGGAGTTTCTGGCCGAATCGTCACCCAGGCTCAGTCGCGTTCGCGCGGCCTGGGCCAGGGCCCGATCCGCGGGACCGAAATCGGGGGGCAACGTGTTGTTGCCGATGGCCGTGTGGAGGCGCTGCTCATAGCGGCGCAGGCCGGGCAAGCTGGCGCTGTCGCCGGCGCTCTCGAGAGCCCAGGCTGCCCAGCCGGCGACCCACAGAACCGGATCCCGCAGCGTCGCGCCCAGGGCTGGAGCCGCGCGCACGTCGCCGATACGACCGAGAGCACGACAGATGGCGCCGCGCTTGATGGCGAAACCGGGGGGGTACTTCAATCCGCGGATGAGAGCGGGGACGGAATACTTGCTCATGGCGACGAGCTCTTCCTCGTAGTCGGCGTCCTGTTCCGAGGCTTTCAGGTAGTCACTGCCACCGAGCTTCTGCACCAGCCCCCAGGCGTGTGCCTCGGCGACGAGATCCGCTTCCGGGTCGATGCGCTGAAGTTGGTCCTGGCCCCCATGTTTGGCCCAGTAGCTCTGCAGGCGTGAGATGGAGGCGAGTCGCTGCGGCCGGGGCGCCAACGGGTCGTAGCCGAGGTGCAATCCGGTGGCCTCGAAGAGGGCCTCGAAGAAGCTCTCGCGAATGAGGTCGTCGGGGTTGTCGAGGCCCCTCAACAAGGTGGGCACTCCCTTCGGCGACGAGAGCAAGGCCAGGGAGAGAGCGATGTCGCGCCTCGTTTCCTGGAAGTACACTCTCTCGAGTGCAGCCTCCATGTCGGGCACGGCGTCGTGACGCTGCAATGTCGCCAGGGTCCGGGACGCGGCGCGCACGACATCGGGGTCCGCGTGTCCGAGCAGCGGCAGGAGCCTATCCCCGAATCTTTGCAAGCCGAGGGAGCCCACGAGAGCGGCCAGGCTGGCAGTGTCGAGGGCTGACGCACCCTCGAGGGAGGTGGAGATGGCCTCTTTCACATCCGAACCGCGCCATCCCGAGCGTCGCACGAGCTCGTGGGCGTGAAGCCGAACGTAGAGTCGCTCGTCCGCGAAGGCGGCGACGATGGCCGGCCGCGCGCGTTTGCCGAGTGCCTCGAGTACGTGCATGGCCTGGTTGTAGGTCTTGTTGTCCCAGGAGGAGAGCGCATCCATCAACTGAGGAATCGCAGGCTCTCCGATTTCGACCAGGCGCGCTTGTGCAAGTCGGTTGCCCTCGGGGACCGGAAACTGGAAGAACTCGATCAGCCGGTTGATGTCCTCGCTCGTTTGCCCTTGGGGAATGTTGATGTCGACTTCGCCGATGTTCGGGCGCACGAAGTCCACGAGTTGCGCGACGCTGGCGACCTCCGGGCTGAGACCCATCGGAGCCTCGGGAACGATCTCGGGCGCACTTTCGACCGGCTTGTCCGAGGGAGTGATCCCGCTGAAGGGCAGGACGCGAGACTCGAGCACGCGGGAGAGATCCGAGTGGTAGTCGTCGATCGGGAAGTACAACTTGAAGAAGAGCTTCGTCTCGATGGTCCCGGCCTCGACGCCTATGGGGACGCGATGCGTGCGCGACTGGCCCGAGGGAATCTGCGTGTTCACTTGAAGTGTGAGCCCGTACGGACGCTTGTACGGATCGCGGAAGACCATCCGAGAGCGCGCGATCTCTTCGCCCGCGAGGTTGCGGACGATCACCAGGGATTCGACGGAACGCTGCTTCAGCTCGGTGGGGAAGTTGTGTCCCGTGCCGCGGTTCGTGAGCTTGACCTTCACTTCGTTGCCTTCGACCGAGGCGTCATAGCGATACGCGCGTCGTACCTGCGATTCGCTACGCGAGCCGGGGAAGTTGTGAGTGCGAACCATGCGCGGCGAGTCGCCGACGGCGACGGGGCGCTCCATTTCGTTCATGTGGCAATCGACACACGTTCGATCCTTGGCTTTGCCCAACGGGCTCTGTTCCCATTGATACGGCGTGCCGTGGTTTCGGTGGCACGAGGCACAGGCCTCGACCTTGCCCACGTCCGGGTGGAAGGCATCGCGGCACTCTGTTCCGCCGCGGAAGGCCTTGTAGTCGAAGTCCGAACGCCAGTGGCAGGTCATGCACGTAATGCCCTCGTGCAGCCCGTAGTGCCGGCGCTTGGGATTCAGCCCGATGCCCGTCTCGAAGATCGGGCGCGGCGTATGGCAGATGATGCAGTCCTTGTGAGCAAAGCGGGCCGTGGCCAGGCGAACCTCCGCATCGGTGAAGGCACGGCCGTGGGTCGACTGGGTGTGCTCGGCGTAGATCGCCGGGTGGCATTCGGAGCAAAAGGCACTCTCCGTGACGTCGAAACGCGAGAGCTCGGCCTGGGTCGGTCCCGTCCGTCCGTTGGGGATCGCAGCGGATTCGCTGGGGTTCAACATCGCGATTGCAGAGAGAGCCAGGAGCGTGATCAGGAGTGCCGAGCTACGGATACGAATGCCATTCATGGGGGTGAATCGGTGGTAGGGGGACGATACATATTAGCGGTCGGAAGCCGCGTGCGGCCAGGCGTGAAAAGCAGATGGATTGACCATCCCGCACCAGCCTGGGTGCTCGCGGTAACACCGGCAACGCTGAGCCCAGTGTCGTCGGGTTTGTCGCGGCTACCGCGCCATTGCTGTTCGGTTACCGGGCAAGCAGCGTGCCGAGCGTGCGGCTACGAGCCCAATACGTGCTCGATGGTGCCTGGGCGGGCTAGAAGAGCCCCTCGATCCGGCCCTCGCTGTCCACGTCCATCGCCTCCGAGGCGGGCACTCTGGGGAGGCCCGGCATCGTCATGATGTCGCCCGTAAGGACCAGGATGAAACCCGCTCCGGCCCGCAACTCGACGTCTCGCAGGGGGATGTCGAAGTTCTTCGGCCGCCCCTTCAGGGCGGGATCCGTCGAGAGCGAGTACTGGGTCTTCGCCATGCAGATCGGCAGGTGCCCGAAGCCCTCTTCCTCGAACTTCTGAAAGCGTTTGCGCAGCTTCGTGTCGGCGATGACATCGTCCGCACCATAGATCGTCTTGGCGATCTTGCGCACCTTGCCGACCAGGGTCGAGTCGTCGCCATACAAGGGTTCGAACTTCGCCTTGCCGCTGTCGGCCAGGGAGACGACTGTCTTGGCCAGCTCGAGAGCACCCTCGCCTCCACGGGCCCAGTGATCGGAGAAGACGACGTCCGTGCCGAGTTTTTCCGCGGCGTTCAAGACGACCTGAGTCTCCTCATCGGTATCGCTGACGAAGGAGTTCAAGCCGACGACGGTGGGCACGCCGAAGGTGCGTACGTTGTCGAGTTGCTTCTCGAGGTGATCGAGCCCGCATTCGACCGCTTCGGGGTTGGAAGCGTTCAGTTCCTTCTTGCCGACGCCGCCCTGGAACTTCAAGGCGCGGATGGTCGCGACCAGTACCGCGGCATCGGGTTTCAGGCCGGCGCTGCGACACTTGATGTTGAAGAACTTCTCCGCCCCGAGATCCGCCCCGAAGCCGGCCTCGGTAACCGTGTAGTCCGCGATGTGCTGGGCCATCTTGGTGGCCACGACGCTGTTGCAGCCGTGGGCGATGTTGCCGAAGGGGCCGCCGTGTACGAAAGCGGGGTTGCCCTCGAGAGTCTGCACCAGGTTCGGTGCGAAGGCATCGCGCAAGAGGGCGGTCATCGCCCCCGCGGCCTTGATGTCGCTGGCCGTGATCGGTTTTCGATCGTAGCTGAGCCCGATGCGGATACGCCCCAGGCGTGCGCGCAGATCCGCCAACGAATTCGCGAGGGTGAAGATGGCCATCACCTCCGAGGCGGCGGTGATGTCGAAGCCGGTCTCCCGCGGGACCGAATTCCCCGTTCCGCCCAGCCCGATCACGATGTCGCGCAGGGCGCGATCATTCAGGTCCAAGACGCGTCGCCAGACGATCCGCCGCGGGTCAATGCCCAGAAGGTTTCCCTGGTGCATGTGGTTGTCGATCATGGCCGACAACAGGTTGTGCGCCGACGTGATCGCATGGAAGTCGCCGGTGAAGTGCAGGTTGATGTCCTCCATCGGCACGACCTGCGAGTGCCCTCCTCCGGCGGCGCCGCCCTTCATTCCAAAGCAGGGCCCGAGGGAGGGTTCGCGCAGACAGATGGCCGTGCGCTTGCCAAGCCGGTTCAACGCATCGCCCAGTCCGACGGTGGTCGTGGTCTTGCCTTCCCCCGCAGGCGTTGGGGAGATGGCCGTCACGAGGATCAACTTGCCCGGCTCGCGCCCCTGGGAGGAGCGTTCGAGGAGCTTGACGTCGACCTTGGCCTTGGCGCGACCGTAGGGGATCAATTCGTCGGAGATGTCGAGCTTGGCGGCAACCTCGCTCAGCGGGCGCAACGTAGCAGCGCGCGCGATGTCGAGGTCCGTGGGATGGGATTGGGATGACATGGGGGAGAGGATAGCGGAGGAGGAACAGAACGGCGATTGGTCCCGACGACGAATGGCATCGATCGGAGGAAAGACTTTCGTTCAAATCCTCAACTCGTGCAGGAACATGGCCGCGGCCGCACTGACCGAGAACGAGTCGACACCGGCGGACATGGGGATCGAGACCCGTTCATCGAACAGCTCCACCTCGTGCGCCTCGAGCCCAAAGGCTTCGGAACCGAAAACAAGCGCCAACGGGTTCTCGCGCCGGGTGAGATCAGGGAGCGACGTTCCTCCCGAGGTTACGGCCGCGAGGGTGCGGACCCCCAGCGCGTGCAATTCCGAAGCGAGCTCCTCCAATGCGGACTCACCAGGCGGCTGACTCCTTGCCGTGTACTCGATGATCGGCAGTCGAAACAGGCTCCCCATGGAGGTGCGAATCGCCTTGGGATGGAAGGCGCCAGTAGCTCCGACCGTGATGACCCCGGTGGCTCCTGTTCCATGGGCGCTCCGAACAATCGCGCCCAGATTGCCGGGGTCGTTGAAGCCGACGCACACGACGAGGCGCGCTACGCTCGACGCGCCGCGCAGCATCTCCTCGAGCGTCCGCGTTTGTGGCAGGGCTGCCGTGCCCACGATCCCACCCAGGCATCGTCCCTCGGTCAGCTCGATGAAGGCCTCGGTCGGGATCTCGTGCAGGCGGCAACCCGTTCGTTCGAGTTCGAGCCGCAGGGCCATGGTTCTGGGTGAGGTGTCTTCCAGAAATGCTCGGTCGTGCACGGCGTGATCGATGCGGGCCCCCGAGCGCAGGGCTCGTTCGCATAGCCGCAGGCCCTCGACGGCACACTTGCCAAGGCGGGTACGACCCCCGGGGGCGCCGACGGTACGGATCTCCGCCACGATCCGGCGCCAAGGAGTGAGCTCGGGGCTCGACCGGGAGTGTCCAGGTTGCGATGGAGACTGCATGGGGAAGGCCCTCGAGGGACAGCGCCCCATCCTGGCCTCTCGCCCATCTTGGCCTTTCCTTGGTCCGAGGGGCAGCCTCGTTAGGCTATTGGGGATGGGAATGGGAACGCACACCGCAATGGGGCTTCTGTGCTTGGGTTGCGTCGCGCCTTCGAGCGTGTTCGACGGAGGGCCGCACAGCGAGCCGCCCAATATCATCTTCATCCTGGCGGACGACCTCGGTGCGATGGACCTCGGTTGCACGGGGAGTACCTTCTACGAGACGCCACGGCTGGATGCTCTGGCCGCGGCAGGCATGCGCTTCACGCAGTCCTACAGTTCCTCGCCAAACTGCGCACCGACGCGGGCCGCGATTCAGACCGGTCTCTACGGTCCGCGCACCGGTGTCTACACCGTGCAGAAAAGCGCGCGCGGCAAGGCGGAGAATCGAAAGCTCGTGCCTCCGGCGAACGAGGAGCACCTGGCCCGTCGCTTTGTCACGCTCGCGGAGCATCTCCGGGCACAAAACTACCGCACGGCACACATCGGCAAGTGGCATCTCGGAGACGCGCCCTCGGACACTTCGCCCGAACGGCATGGGTACGACCTCAACATCGCTGGCGCGGCAATCGGCCACCCGAAGGGCTACTTCTTTCCCTATGGAGGGGAGATGCCCGGCCTGGACCAGGGGGAAGTCGGTGAATACTTGACGGACCGTCTCACGGACGAAGCCCTCGAGTTCATCCGCGAGAACCGAAAGCGCCCCTTCTTTCTGCAACTGGCCTACTACAGCGTCCATACGCCGATCGAGCCCAAGCGGGAACTTGTCGAGCGGTTCCTGGACAAGCCCGCTGATGGAGGCCAAAAGAACCCCGAGTTCGCAGCCATGGTGGCCAGTCTCGACGAGAACGTCGGACGTGTTCTGGACGAGCTCGCGCGGCTCGGATTGGACGGTCGTACCGTCGTCGTTTTCACGAGCGATAACGGTGGCGTTGGTGGCTACGAGCGAGCCGGTGTCAGGGGCATGCGCGAGATCACGGACAATGCACCGCTGCGCGGTGGCAAGGGGATGCTCTACGAGGGGGGGGTGCGCGTGCCTTTGATCGTGCGCTACCCGGAGCTCGTCCAGGCGGGGACGCTCTGCGACGTTCCGACGACCAGCGTCGACTTCCTTCCCGCATTCTGCGAGCTGGCGAACGCGCCCATCGGCCCGGGGGTCTTCTGCGATGGCCAGAGCTTCGTTCCTCTGTTGCGTGGCGAGCGTCCCGAACGCCTGGCCGAACGCGAGGTCTACTGGCACTTTCCCGGTTACCTTCAGGCGGAGAAAGACGGGCGCACCTGGCGCACGACGCCTGCGGCTGCCATTCGCCGGGGCTCCTGGAAGTGGATCGAGTTCTACGAGGACGGGGAAGGTGCGCTGTACGATCTCGCCAGCGACGTGGGGGAGGAGCACGATCTGTCCCAGGACCAGGAGCGCATCGCGTCGATCCTGCGCCGTCGTCTAAGGAGTTGGCAACGGCGCGTGGACGCGCCCTTTCCCACCCGAAACGCAGCCTGGGAATTTGCCCTGGGGGGAGGCCAGGTGGTGGCTCCCGTGCAAGCCTCCCACTAAGAAAACGCCGAGCCGGGCGGACGTTTCGCTCTTTCTGGAGTTCCGAACTTTGCGGGTTCCTACTACGCAGATCGACGTAACGGCTTGGCGCAGAGGGACCTATCTCGGAGCCCTCTTTTTCTCCCCAGGGCGGGCTTGAGTGGCTGCAGGCCATCTGCATCGTGACCGCGAACCCGAGCGGAACCACACGGTGGGGGAGCCTGGAATGCACGTGCATCCGGCGACCGCGTGCGAGCGTTCGGGGGACCCAGCGATTGTTCGACAGCCTCGCCATGCACCTCTTCGCGACGGCGCTCCTCGCAGCGCCCTTGGTCCAGGATTTCTCTATCCCTAACGGAGACTTCGAGAGCGCCGCGGCGCTCTGGGGGGCCGTTAGCGGATCCAGTGTCGTCTACGAATCCGAGGCCGGGCCACGGACCGAGAATGGAGCCGGCGGAGCCAACCTGGTCGCCAAGTTTCCCGGCGGCGAGCCCCAGGCCATCTGGCGCACGGTCCAGCTGCGTGACGATTCCCGCTTGAATCCACCGACGACGGCGGAGCAGCTTGGCACAAAGGTGGAATTCGGCGTGTGGTTTCGAACCGTGGGAGACGACCACGGCGCCAACGACAACGTTGCTCTGCGCATCAAGTCGGGCGATTCCATCATTGCCGAGAACCGTGTCGATCCGCGCGACTACCCCGGCGACACCTGGCACTACATCGCGACGCAATACGATCCCGCGAGCGGGTTGGACGGCTGTGTCCGTCACGGATCGGTCGGCTTGACGGTAGTGCTCGAGGTCGACGCCAAGAGCGAAGTCTGGCTCGACGATGTCGAGGGTCGTCCCTTCGAATACCACCGTTGGCCCCTGGTGGACGCCAGTTTCGAACGCCCCGAAGCCCTGGGTGAGACCCCCGCGGATGACTGGCTGCGAAGCGGTGCCGGCTCGATCGATCGTGGTGTCAAGGCGTACTACGGGGAACGCACGCTCGTGTTGAAAGGGGGGCGCCGAGCTTCGGTCATCCAGCGCATCGCCTCGCAGGTACACGGAGCGGAACCCCAAACCGGTGTCGTTCCGGAAGCCGGAGTTTGGGTGCGAATTACCGGAGGTGATCTCGACCCCATGGGTACCGTGCGCCTTCAGGTGTGGCACGAGCACGTGCTCCAGAGACTGGATGGGGGAGGTTCCACGCGCCTCAAGTCACTGTTGGCGGAGGGCGTCCTGGCCGTCCCCGCGACGCCTGCCGATCGTTGGGTGTATCTCGAAACCGATCCGACGCGTGCCGTCCCGCTCCCGCCCCGCGGGCGCCGTACCCTCGAGACCAACGTCTTGGTTCGCCTGGCGAAGAACACGACGCGGCGCGTGCGCTTCGATTTCGTGCAAGTCGGAGAAGCCCACGCGGTGGATGGAAATCCAATGCGCTTTGCCTTTGCCAACTACATGGCACGTTTTCGCAACCCTGGCTTCGCGCCGGATCCGTTGGTGGACGACCCATCGAACGGACTCGGTCGACGCTGGAAGGGGTGGCACTGGGATCGCCCACCGGCCTGTGGAGCCGACCCTTCACTCTACGTGCACGATCCCACTCGCCTGCGGCCCGGGTCGAATCCGCACGATGCCGATCGCCGCGACCTCGCCATCAGCGCCTGGAGCGAGCGGCCCCTGCCGTTGCTCGGAGCCTACGACTCCCGCGACCCGTCCGTCATCGGCCTGCATGTTCGTCTCGCCAAGGCCGCGGGGCTCGACGGGTTGATGCTCGGTTGGTATGGACAGAAGGCCGTCGAGCTAGATCAATGCTCGCCGCGTCTCGACTCGGTGAACGGGCCGACGCTCTCCCAGATGTACGACTCGATCGATGCCCTCGTGTCGGATCTCAAGGTGTGTGTGAAGCTGAATCTACAGCGACACCTGAACAACACCTTCGAGGGGGCGCCGCCGGGTTGCCCCTTTCTCTCGGAGGACACGCACGAGCAGAAGCGCAAGGGGATTATCGACGATCTGATCTGGCTGGTCGAGACGTATCACGGGCGCCGTGCGACCCTGAAACGCGATGGGCGCATGGTGGTTTCCATCTTCGATCCCGAGCGCCGCTTCCAGGACGAGAACGGTATCTGGACCCGCTTCGGCCCACCCGACTGGATCCTGATCAAGGACCAGGTAGAGCTCGCGACCGGGCACCGTCTCGAGCTGCTCTTCGACAATGCGCCTCGTCTCGTCGTCCCGCTGGAAGAGGCCGGTGCCTGGTACGAGGGCATCGCGGACGGCCTCGCCAACTGGACGTTGGCCCTGTGCCCCCTGGCACTCTTTGCCGACTTCGATGACTTCCAAAACGGAAACTCACGTCTGATCACCGAGGACGCTGTGCGCATCCAGTTCCGTGAGCAGATCAACGGACGGCCCTATCGTTGGTGGCGCAGGGACGATGCCAGGCGCCTCGGCATCGCCATCGCCTATCCCGGCTTCGATGACACCGGCGTTGCTGGCTGGGGGGTCTTGAACGGTGCTTGTGAGGATCACGGTCCTCGGTGTGCTCGCGTGGTTCCCGCCTCGGACTTGCATGACCACGCGGACTGTGCACCAGGATCGCGCACGTGCTTTCTCGAGATCGCCATGCAGGAGGCCGTGGCCTCGGGCATGAACTGGTTGCAAGTGCCGACCTGGAACGACTGGAACGAGCTCACGATGATCGAGCCCTCCTACTCGGCGCTCTACGTAAATCACGTCCTGTCCGGCGCCCCGGATGCGGACACAGATTACGACCGCGAATGGGTTCTCGGACGCCTATTGGCGACCCAAGCGGGGCTCGCGGCGTTCAAGGGCATCGAGCTGGATCCCCTCGAGATCGATGCGATTGTCGAGGCCTTCCTGATTGCGCAGGGTGGGACGCCCTACGACTAGATTCCCCACGTCCCCACACTCCGATGCTCGGCCTCTTCTTTGCGCCAGGACACCCCAAAGGCGATGGGGACCGCCAACGCCGATAGGCCGACCAAGCCGGCGATCGAGCCACGCTCAGTTCAGTAGATGAACGATGAGCCGCGTGCTCTGGCGCACGATGAAGAGATACTTGGCCTGAAACTCCTCGAAGCTGCCGCCGCAGATCGGGCAGCGTATCTCCTCCACGCGCTCCGGCGGCGGGGCCGCACCGAGGGCCGATATACCAACGGAGAGGGCCGCCAGGGTACAAACGAGCGCACCCGCCAGGAGTTTGGAGCGCAATGCCACGCCCCGATTCTATGCTCTCTGCATGAATCGCCGTCATGTCGTTCTGCTTTGTGCCGCCTCGCTCGCGAGCTCCCTCGGGCTTTCCCCCGGATTCAGGACCGCCGACCCTCTCGGCGAATCCCAAAAGCAGCTGCTGGAGCCGCCCATCACCGTGTTCTTTGTTCGGCACGCGGAAACCGCCGGATCGACCCGCAGCGGCGGCGACCCCGAGCTCTCCGAACAGGGGCAAGCGCGTGCCCGGGTGCTGGCACGCTTGCTCGGTGCAGCCGGAGCTGAGGCCTACTTCTCCAGCGAGTTCGCCCGCACGCAAGGGACACTGCGGGCTCTGGCCGGGGACGCCGAGATCGCCGTGATCTCGGCCAGGGAAGGCGCGAAGCAGATCGAGGCCCTACGCGCTCTCGAGCCTGGGTCGGTCGCGGTCGTGGCCGGTCACTCGAATACCGTTCCGGCCTTGGTGCTGGGACTCGGCGGCAAGATCGACGAGCTGAAGCACGACGCACGCTACGGCCCCATGCTCGAGCACTATCAGTACGATCGCCTGTTCTGTGTCATCCTGGATCCCGCGACCACAAAGGCCTCGACGACGATCGAGTTGCGCTACGGCGAGGCGTGTGAACCTCCGGCCGAGCCCCGGTAGATCCGCCCAGGCAGATCAATCCGGCTTCGGAACCGCTTCGTACATCAGGTTAGGCGTGCCCGTCACGGTGCAACCCTCGAGTGCGGGATCGAAGGGTTGGTTGGCGGGTGACACGAACTGGAACGAGGCGTCCTGGGTGATCCAGTGCGCGAGCTGGTCACGGCGTTCGTTTCCGAAGGCGCTGGCCTCCGCGCCGCTTTCTCGGGCGCGAATGGCGAAGCGATATGCGCTGCGCTCGTCGCGTTTCTTCTGATACTCGAAGATCGCCAGGTACACCCAGGGACGCACATCCCTCGGGAGCGCGACTTCCTCCATGAGCGCTTCACACCGCTCGAGTTCGGTCCAGTCGTCCGCTCCGGAGAGGAACTCGTCGATGCGATCCTGAAAATCGAGCTCGGCGTGGACGGCCATGAAGCACAGGTTGAGATAGGTCAACGCGCGTTCCGTTCCCATGGCCTCGAGAGTGTCCGGGAGCTTTTTCTCGCCCAGATGTTCGAGGTCCGCTGTCTGTGCCCTTTCAAAATCGGAACGGCCGAACCCTGAGTTGTAGGTCATGGCCATCAGGTGACCCAGACGCGAAGGCTGGGAGGCACCCGGCTTCGAGAAACTCGTCTGCGTTCCGTGCTCTCGTAGAAACGGTCCCTCGTGACTCGCGCGCGTGTGCGCATCGGTCAGGAGATAGGCAGCAAAAAAGCGCTGCAGGGCAAAGTCGTCGGCGTGCACGCTCGTTTCCGCCAGGAGCTGCTGCAGTCGGAAGACGCTCTCCTGGTACCTACCCGCCTGGAGGTCGCCGACGGACTCCTCCAGGGTCAAGCGGTGCTCGATGTACGGATTGACCGACGTGCATGCGAGCGAGCTTGCACCAAGAAGAGAGAGGACGAGAGAAAGGGCGTACTTGGTTTCCATGGTAGTGACCTAGCGCTGGATGCCGACGTAGATTTCCTGGGAGCTGTTGTGGACAGTGACCTCGAAGGCCATGAGCGAATGCGCCAGGTCGAAATGGTGGGAGATCCCCTGGTTGACATGGGTCAGCTTGCGCCCCTTGGCCTGGAACTCATCGAGCGGATCGAAGGCGAAGAAGAGGTAGCCCTCGTTGGCTTGCGCACTCAGAAGCCCTCCCTTGAATGCGTTGTCGCGAATGAGGCGTGCCGAGCGCTCCTTGACACGATCCGCCACGTCATCGGCGTGCACCTGGCGCAAGGCCGTGCCATCGATCAGGTAGAGCCGTGCCTTCATCCGGTCGGGCTTGATGAGGATCTGGGCGTTTTCCTGTCCCTCGCCACGCAGTTGCATGCCGAGATGAATCGGGATGATGCCCTTGCGCATCAGGTCGTGACGGAAGGTCTCAGCGTGATTCTCGTCGAAGGCCGCCTGGGCGTAGACGATTCCCTCGAGGGCCTGGGGCGGAAAGCCCTCGAAGCTCTGAACGGATCTGGAATGATCCAGCACGAGCTGCGAGCTTGAACCCAGACAGGACAGCGGCAATAGCGCTGTGGCAGTGAGTAGGAGGAGTTTCTTCATGGTCGGTTGGGCCTTAGCGGAAGGAACTGAAGAAGACCTGTTCGCGCTCGTAGACGCCGATCCGAATCTCGCGCACCAGTCCGAAGCGCGGCGAGAACCACATCTCGGTCGATCCCGAGTTGATGATCAAACACGGAACCGATGCTCCGTTGAGTTCACGCCCGTAACCCGAGGTGTCCATCTCCTGAAGCCAGGGTTTCGTCGGCAAGGCGTCGTCGACCTTTGGATGGAAGACTCCGACGCGCACCTCCGAGGAGACGGCGCGCAGGTCCAGGCCCCGGAACCCTTCGGTGAAAAATGCGTCGTCGGAACGCGTGATTTCGAACGTCTGGGGCCGGCCTGTCGTGGCGCCTTCGGCGTTGTGGATGCGTCGTTCGATGTTCCACGTACCGCTGGACGTCTTCTGCAGACGCTCGAGGAACCACATGGCAGCCCCTGAGCGTGTCCACGTGTGGTGTAGAACGATGCTCGAATCAGCCGGCTGCGGATAGGCATGCCCGCTTGCGAGGCCGAGCTGGAGTGCCAGCTGTGCCCGCCAATCGTGGTGTGCGTAATCCGACCCCAGGACGGGGTGTTCACGGAAGAGCTCGGCGTAGGCCGGCTCGCTCGCGCGGGCGACGTACCACTCGAAGGCGCAGAAGTAGGAACGCAATCGAGTGGCGAGCTTGCCGGTCTGGCCAGCCCCGGGGCCTTGCAACCACGCGCCCCACTTGCGCAGGGGCCAGGCTTCATCCAAGGCCACGAGATCCAGTTGTCCTGACTTGACGAGGGTCTTGTCGAGGTGCGCTGCATAGCGCCCGATCAGCTCGCCGATCGAGGCGGGTCCGTAGAGTTGCGCATGGGCGAAGGCGGCCGCCGGATCCTGATCGTCGGGAGCGGTTGCGATCGAACGCCAGGCTTCTTCACGCGAGGAGGCGCCGTCCGCTGATGCGGCCTGGATCTGCGTCGATAGCAGCTGAAACGTGTCCTTGAGGCGGACGAGCCGATCGACTCTCTGTGCGCCGATAGCGGTGACCTGCAGCCAGGACTTCGCTTCCAGGCGGAAGTTCAGCTCTTCCTTACGAGCCTGCTGGAGGCTGCTGCGTGCCTCATCGAGGCGACGGATGTCCACCTCTTGCGAACGTTGAGCCAGCTCGAGGGCCGCGGCGGACATCGCCAGGTGGTAGACGAGCTCTTTGCCGTCCTGCTGGTCGAGCGTGAAGACGCCAGCTCTCGAGCGGCTCTTCAGATATTCGAAAGCGGACGAACCGGCACCGTGATCGATGCGGCGCAGGACTTCATCGAAGCACTCGGCCATCTTGGCTTCCGGCAGCTCGGCGAACTCCCGTTCCCGCTTCACGACTTCCAGATCGCCGACACGGCTCTGCAGCGTGTCGTTGCGGCGTTGAAGCACACCGTTTTGCTCGCGCAGCTCGCTGTAGTCGCGCTCGAGGTCGACAAACTTGGTTCCGAGATCGCCTTCCTCGAGCAGACGGCTCTGCAGTAGTGTCAATTCCGATTCCTTTTGCGCCAGGCGCTGCGACACCCGGGCTATTTCGCCGTCCTTCTCCTTGGTCGCTTCGGCGGTAGCGACGGCGATGTTCGCCTGCATATCGCCCGTTTGATTGTGCATGTACCAGATGATCGTGGCTTCGGCGCCGGCGGCGATCCCGATGGCCATGATGCCGGTACGTGCGAACACGCCGAGCTCGCCCTCGGGGCGGAAGACCTTGGAGCGCTCGATGGCCTCGAGGAACTGGGCCGCACTCTGGTAGCGCTTCTCGCGGTCCTTCTGCATCGCCTTGCGCAGGATCTTGCGAATCGGGCGCGGGAGCGTCTTCAGCTCGGATACGAGCGGCTCGACCCTCGTCTCCATCAGCGACGTTTCGATCTGTTCCAGTGTTTCGCCCTCGAACGGGCGCCCACCGGTGATCATCTCGTAGAGCACGACACCGACCGCGAAGAGGTCAGTCCGGGCGTCGAGGCGCTGCCCCTGCACCTGCTCGGGAGACATGTACGCGGGCGTCCCGCAGCGCTCGCGCTCGGGCATCTCGGCCGCTAGGCCGGCGATGCCGAAGTCGAGCAGCTTCACACCGATCCCGAAGGGATTGTCTTCCGTCTTCGGCACGCGCGCGGACAGCATGATGTTCGACGGCTTTATGTCCCGATGAATCAAACCGTGTTCGTGTCCGCTCTGCAGGCCGTACAGGATCTGGCGCGCGATCTCGAAGGCTTGACGGGGAACCAGTGCACCTTCGCGGCGAAGCACGCGCGCGAGCGGTTCGCCGACGACGAGGTCCATGGTGAGGAACAACGATCCGTCCGCCATCTGACCGGTGTCGCGCACCTGGCAGACCTGCTCGGACACAAAGCCCTGGGCTGCTCGAATCTCCTGGAAGAAGAGTTCGCGAAAGCGCTTGTCGGCGGAGAACTGCGGGTGCAAGACCTTCAGGGCCACCTTGCGCCCCTCGATCTGACGGTCACACGCTCGGAAGACCTTGCCCATCCCACCGCGTCCGAGAATGCCGAGCAGCTCGAAGCGCTCGCCGGACGAGACGCTGACTTCCGGCGCGGGGGGCTGTTCGGCGAATTGGGGATATTCCGTCGGCTGGAGTCCGGTCCCAGGCGCAACCGTGTTCGCTGCGGAACCCTCCGGGCTTGCCATGGGGCTCCCGTGGGCCAGGGTCACATCGAGCGCGTCGAGGATCGAAGCCGGTTCCAGCGTTTCGTTCGTCACGGGTGCCGGGTGTGGGCCCGAAGGTATGCCCGGAATCGTTTGCGCTGCTCCTGGCGGCTGGAGGGCGGGCGGGCCCGGAATCGGTGCCTCGGGAGCAAAGGGGTCAGGAAACTCGGAACGCAGGCCCGGCTCTGCTCCCCCAAGGGGGGGCGGAGGCTGCTGGGCCGATTGGGGCTCGCCCTGGGGGGGCGGGAAAGCGTTGCCGGGTAGTGTCGGATCGTCGAACTGAGCCATCGGGAGGTTCCCTTGAATAGAAGCCGACACCCCGATCGGACTACGAGCAACCCGGTCTTGAGGTTCAAGCTGGGCAACCGTGAACACCGAAAGAACACAGCGAACCGAGGTTCCCGTGTGAAGCTGCGCATCCATCAAGTCGGAAAAGACCCCGTTGAGGTCGAGATCGACAAGGACGAACTGACCTTTGGTCGTTCCTCCGAATGTGATGTCGTCCTGTCGAACCCCTACATCAGCAAGGCCCACGTGCGGCTGCTGCGGGGCCTGGTGCTTCACGACCTGGAATCGATCAACGGGACCTTCGTCGCGGGCAAACGCGTGTCCACTCCGGAAATTCTGCACGGAACCAAGTTCAGTATCGGTCCCGAGGACGTCACGATCGAAGTCGTCGAGGCCGACGAAACCTCCGCAGATTCCAGTCGGCCCTTGCTTGCCATGCAGGCCGAGAATGCGGGGCTCCAACACGAGCTCGAGGAGCTCCGTGCACAGACTGATTTCCTTCAGCTGCAGGTGAAGAACCTGATGCCGAGCGAGGACGATGGGCCGGACGCGGAGCTCAATGCACGTCGCGATCAGGGCATCGAGGAGATCGAGAAGCTCCAGCAGGATTACGCCGAGCTCTTGAATCGACTCCACCAGGAGATCGACGAGTTGCTCGAGCCCGAGCCCGCGGAATAGCGTCCAGCCAGCGGCGAGACAGTGGTCTTCGTCGAGTCGGAGACTTTTTCGCGATTGTTCGAGGCTGGATACGAGCTTGGTCCGGCCAACGGTGACGGGGCTCGTTTCCGTCCTCTCGAGGCCCCGGAAAGCTCAGGCGCGCGGCCTTGGAGGTTCCTGGGCGTTACGAAATGCCCGCACCGATTCCACCTTGACAGATCGGCGTCGAGCGCCTATCCCGGAAGGACGAGGAGTTTCTCGCATGTCCGATCGCCTTCACCGTTTTTCCTGCCCGTCCCTTGTTTCTCGGCTTTCCCAGCCCGCCATGGGGGCGTTGGGCCTGTGCGCGATGGTCCCGTTGCTAGCGGCCCAGAACTATCACGGGATCGCTACCCAATCCCCGTGGCATCCCTCGCTCGCGGACGGGGATTTCAAGAGGGTGACCAGCGGTCGCTACTCGGACGACGTTCTGCTGGATGCGTGCGTACAGGTAGGGTCCCAGCTGGTGCTTCTCATCGATCCGGGCCAGCAGATGATCTTTGCTCCCTTCGGAGGGGACGTGGTCGACTTCGTTCACTATCCGGCTCCAACCGGTAACCCCGGCGGCGAGAGGGATCGCATCATCGCTGCCGAGTCGGGCAGGGTGGCGGTGTACGAATGGAACATCGGGTTGGGCGCATTCGGCGCGGGGCTCACCATCCCCGGGCTTCAGGGGAATCCCAAGGGCATCGAACTCGCGCTCGATTCCGCCGACGGTATAGCGCGCATCGGCGGGCTGGAAGCGGACGGCCGAACGCTCTACATGGGGACGTTGAATGATGGTTGTCCGCGGACGTGCTATGCGGAGGAGGGGCGTTTCACCCTGCCGCCCGAGCTCGGGCCCGTCATTGCCTGGGAGATCATGCAGTGGGATGGCCTTGCGGGGCTGGAGTATCTCGTGCGCACGCATACCCAGTTCCACGTGTTCGATGGCACGGGGGCGCCCATGGTCGCGGCGGTGCCGGCGAACGGCTCCAAGGCGCTCATCGAGGCCTTCTTCGATCCGGTGCTCGCACGCGACCGAGGGTTCTGGTTCACCGAAGGCACGGCCCCCAATGACTTCATCGGCTTCGTGTTCGATAATCGCTACCCGCCCGAGGTCGAACCCGCGCTCTTCTTCGGTTCCCTGGATGTCGGGCAACTCGGCTTCTTCGACTACGACCTGGACGGTTGGACGGACCTGTGGTTCTCGACCGAGACGACGGACGAGACCTATCTCCTCTATGGGTTCGAGAACCCGGTATTCCCCGTGGACTCGACCTTTGGGTTGAACCTCCAGCAGACCACGGTGATTCCTCTCGGCGGCGATCCGGATTCGGGCGTCGATTCGTTCACCGCATCGCTGGGAACGACGGGAGATTTCGATCTCGATGGGGACGTGGACTTCCTGTTCGTCAACGACGATCACCAGCACGTCAATTTCATTCGTGGGGACCATCTCGAGGAGGATTTCCTGCTTCCCGCCATCCACGAATACACCCTGACGAAAACGGCCGCTCGTCCCGACGATTTCTGGACCTTCGATCTCATGGTTTCGATCCCCTGGCCCACCTATTCACGCGAGGGGAACGGCGACTCGGTGATCAAGAAGATGCTCATCGAGGTCTTCTATCAACCGGAACAGGGTAGCGCGATCGATCCGACGCCGCGCACGATCCTCTTGCAGGCGATCCAGGAGGGGGCCGTCCCGACGACCCAGCACAAGCACGATTTGACGCTCCTGACGCCCAGCAGTGGCGGGGCGCATGATGTCGATGAATACAGCGAGCCCGTGGGCGGTACCCAGGGTATTGGTGAGATCATTCAGTTCTCCGTTTCCTTCCCGGTGACCAACGATCCGATCATCGCGATCTACCAGTTCCGTTTGCGCCTCCTGGGGGACGATGGCCAGCAAGTCGGCCCGGCGTTGATCGAGTACTACGCGGACGACGATGAGGTCAGCACGAACCTCTCCAACGAGTACAACCCCTGGAATCCGGGGGATCCCGACAACGGCTTCGGATTCCATCGCCGGGGCGGCATCGGGAGCTTTTGTCAGGCGTGTCTGTGAGCGCGCGAGCGCCGCGTGCTCCGAACGACGAGCAAGGCCACGAGGGAAAGCCCTACGGAGAGGCCCAGGATGCTCCGCCACGGTAGCGAGCCCGAGTCCTCGCCAGGACGCTGTGCGGGCGCTGGCTGTATGCGTGGGGTCAGGGCCTCGTGTCCCGCTCCATAGAGACGCACGCTCAGTTGCTGAATCGGATGGACACCGCCAGCGTCCTCGACGATCGCTTTCTGGCGCGCTCGGCGCAGTGCTTCCGCCGGCGTGTCTCCTTGTCCCAGGCGTTCGTGAAATACGCGATTGAGGTAGAGCCCCGAAGGGAGCGCGAGGTCCATCGAACCGAGGAGCACGGACCGCGCACCCGCCTTCAAGAAGGCAGCACCAAGGTGCGAGCGACCATCGTCTCCTACGCGCACGAGCCCACGTCCGGCGCCGCAGGCGATCAGGGAAACGACCGGCGGTGCCCGCAAGCGTGCAACATCCCCAGCCCAGAGTAGATCGCCGCCCTCGAGCAAGAGCCCGGTCGGTTGCGGACGCTCTGCGGCGTAGAGGCCGTGCGCGATGAAGGTCAGCGCCAGGGCGCTCGAGGTCTCTGCGCCGACGAGCGAGTCGAGACGCGCATCGCCTCGGCTCCATACGGTGGCTTCGCCGTAGACACGCCTCAGCTCGGAAACATGAGCTTCGTCGAACGGGATCGAGCGAAGATGGGCGTACCTCGCTGGTGCCATGTCAGTGCTGTTCGGAAAGACGATATGGATACCCGAACGACGCCCGGCCATGGGGTCGGAGCGTGCCTCAAGCCAGGCGGCGATCGGTAGCGACGGCACGTGATCGATAGCCTTGCGAACGCCGATCGGCGCGCCTTGCGTGCCCAGAGCTTCGAAGGCGAAGATCCCCGCGCCCTCCGCACCGACCACGGTAATCGCGTCCCACTGCGAGAGCTCCTGTTCGAGCTCTTGGGGAAGCAACGCTGCACTCGCTTGACGAAGGGCCGTCTCGAGTGACTTCGTGCTCGATACCAGCCCGGCGTTCACGTCGAAGGCGGTTTCGCGCAGGCGCTCTTGGGTCTGGCCGATGCGTGCGTCGCTGGCGAGCTCGAAGGTCAGGATCGACGAGCCCCCCAGAATGAAGGCCAGGCTCCGTTCACGGCCGAGGGAAAACACGAGTGCGCAGTGCTTCTCTGTCTCGGGGAAGAGCTTCTCGATGGTAGCGAGGCTCACTTCGTCGGCGCTCGTCAGCCGTGTGAGTGTCCCGAGTGCTTGCACCTCCAGGAGATTCTCGAACGCCGCCCGGGCACCGCTCTGGCCCTCCCCGAGGACGAGTTGCAGCTCGATTCTCTCGGACAGGAACTCTGCCCGCCAAGGCGTCTGCAAGAAACCCGTTCCATCCGGCGCCAGTGGGGCGGAGCCCCAGCTCTCGAGGAAGTGCTCGAATACGTCATCGGCCTCCCGTTGAGCTGCCTCGATACGCGAGCGATCCCTGGAAGCACGTGCGGCGCGCCATTCCGCGGCTTTGAGTGCGAAGAAGGCTCGACCCCCTTCGGTCGCGCTGACACCCCAGCTGTCGCGCCGCTCGCGCGCGGCTTCCAGAAAGGCCTGCGCCTCTTCGGGCTCGTCCTCGTCCAGGAGGATCGTGGCCAGGAGGAGCTCCGCAGCAAAAGCCTCGAAGGGGTGCACACCCGGAGCTGCAGCGATCTCGATCAACATCTCGAACGTGTCGCCAACCTCACGCTCGCCGAGTCGTTCGCCGTCGAGGAAGGCACGGGCCACCGTGAAATCGATGTGGCCGCGCTCTTCTGGATGTCCGCGGGACCAGAACGGGTGATCCTGGGCCTCGTACCAGAGCCGTTCCAGATCGTCGAAGCGCTTGGTCGAATAGGCGAGCCGCAGATGGTTGTCGAGCGCGCCCCACCACAGACTCGATTCGCCGATCTCGAGCGAGCGTCGCTCGTGCTCGTCGAAGTACTTCGCGGCGATCTCCGAACGGCCGAGTTCGAAGTAGAACTGACCGCCTACGTCGAACCAGGTACCGACCGCGATGGCGCGCGAGCTCTCGGTCGGAGCCACGGCCACGAACGGATCGTCCTTGGCAAAGAGACCGATGCGCGCGGCCTCGAGGTGTTCGAGCGAGGCGCTCCAGTCGCCATTGTGGCGCAGTAGCTCGCACATCTCGATGTGGATCCAGCACACGAACGTGTCGTCACCCGGGAGCTCGCTCAGGCGGGGGAGGGCATGTTCGAGGAGCGCCAGGGCGGAGTCAGTGCGGCCGGCATCACGCAGCGTCAGGGCCAGGCTCCACGCGAAGTCCGCGGCGGTGGTGAGGGGTTGGCTTCGCGCGCGCAACCCCGTGGCGAGGTCGTCGAACGAGGCGCGGGTGTCGTGTGGCGCTTCCGGAGCCTGGGCGACGGCGCGCTGATACCTGCCGGCGGTGCTGCGCAGCATCGTCAGGGATCCCGCTTCCACCTCGCGGAGTTCGTGGAGTCTCTCCGCCAGGACTTCGAGTTGCTCCGCCTGGCTCTGCTGGGCACGGGAAGTCTCCGCAGCCAGGGCGTGAAGGGTCGCGCCCAGGCACAAGAGGGCTAGGGTCGTGTGGCCACGGCGGAGCCCGCGGCGAGCGGAGCGCCACGTGCATCCGTGGTCAGTGCGTAAACTCTCCAGGCGATCTTTTTGCATCGGTTCAGTTCGGCTCGCTCAGCAGACGTGGCCTCAAAGGATGCCTGTTTCAGCCCATCTGCGCGCAGGATTTCACGTCCTTCGCTCTCCACGACGAGGCGATAGCTACCACCGGGGGGCAGTTTCCATGGCTCCCACGTGAACGAGCCGAGGGTGTCCACGGGACCGTTTGGTCGCAGGCCTTCGAGCTGGCGAGTTCCGAGCAGGAGCGGCGCTTCGCCTCCGGAATTCTCCGGTTGGGTGGACTTGGAGATCAAGAACCCGGCAGCGACCAGGAGCAGGACGCCGGCCACGAGTTGCCAGGCGGGGAAGTTTGGGCGTAGAGCCCTGGGCCGGCTCTTACCTGGCGAAACTCTTCGCTGGCGGAAGAAGTCCTCTACCACCTGGCGATCCTTCCACTGCGGAGCGGGCTCGTCGCGACAGGCCGTTTCGATCAGGTCGCGCTCCTCTTGCAAGAGCCCTTCGTATGCCGCCTGGGTGCGCAGCCAGTCCCGCGCCTTCTCGAGGCGGGTCGAGTCGCCCCGAAGGGTCGAGTGCGCACCGAAGGCTGCGTCGAGTTCGGGGCCGTCGGGATGCCAGTGCTCTTCCACGGCTCGGAACAGAAGCGTTTCCAGGTCCTGCGATTCGTCTTCGTTCGTCACGGGCGTGCGCCCCCTTCTGTCCAGTGAGGTGCGAGTGCATCGCGCAGGCGATCGATCGCTCGGTAGTAACGGGTCTTGACGGTGCCAACGGGCTCCTGTCGCGAGCTGGCAATCTGCTGAAAGCTGCGCTGCTCGAAGTGCCGGTCGCGGATGACTTGCGCCGAGGACTCGTCCAGGGCATCGAGCTTCGAATGCAGCATGCGGGGCTCTATGGGGGAGGGCTCTTGTCCCTCGGGAGCAGGCACGTCGAGTCGCTCGGTGTGGCCTTCGATGCGCCCCACGTTGCGGCGTTTTCTGTCGAACGCCTTCAGCAGTTCGTTGCGCCCGAAACGGTAGGCCCAGGTCTCCAGCGAAGCACGGCCTTCGAAGACCTCCAGCTTGATCCAGATGGCCGTCAGGGTTTCCTGGACCACGTCGTCGATCTCGTGATCGTCCAGCGAGCCCCCCATGCGCCGATGGCTTTCGCGCACCATGCGCGGAACCCGGGTCATGCGCTCGATGAAAGCATCCATCGCACCCGCATCGGTTGCGAGAACCTGGCGCACGAGACGTAGGTCGATCGGATGGGAGGGAGGCGGGTCGGCCATCCCAAGAGGAGAACCCCTCCCGGGGGGGGATTTCACGGATAAAGTGCTGCGCACGTGCCCCGCGGCCGATCGGCCGGCGAGTTGTAGCCCCAGCGCAGGCAGGGGGGCCGTGAGGGATATCGCTCTTGAGACCATGTCCGGGGGGGTTGCCATGCGGCTGGCCCCCGGGCCTCATCTTTCCGTCGGAAAAATGGGGAAGACCCCCTTCCCAGGGATTCTCTTCGTCGAGCCCCCAAGAATCGGTTCGAATGGCGAGCCCCGAGGGAAATGCATGCAAGCCTACAAGCGCGATTTCATCGACTTTCTCGTCCGCACCGGAGCCCTGCGCTTTGGAGACTTCGAGACCAAGAGCGGTCGCCGTACGCCGTATTTCATCAATATCGGCAACGTGCGGCGCGGGCCCCAGATTCTCGAGCTGGCGCGCTACTACGCCGCTGCGATTCGCGATCGGATCCCCGGTGCGTTCGACGTGCTTTTCGGCCCCGCGTACAAGGGCATCCCGCTCGTCTGCACGACGTCCCTGATCCTCGCCTCCGAGTTCGACATGGACGTGGCCTTTTCCTTCGACCGCAAGGAGGCCAAGGATCACGGCGAGGGTGGAAGGCTCGTTGGGCACGTGCCCACCGACGGTGAACGCGTTCTCATTCTCGAGGATGTGACCACGGCGGGGACCTCGATCCGCCAGACGGTTCCGTTGCTCCGGGCCACCGCCCGCATCGAGCTCGCTGGGTTGGTCGTGGCCATCGATCGGATGGAGCGCGGTAGCGGTGAAAGGGCGGCTCTGGCTGAGCTGGCGGAGGAGTTCTCCATGCCGACCTGCGCCATCGTGACCATCGACGAGGTGGTGGAGGCGCTGCGTGGACGGGAGTTCGACGGACGCGAGATCCTCAGAGCCGACGACTTGCTCCGGATCGAGCGATACCGCGAGAAATACGGCGCCTAGACCCTGCGGGTAGGTTTTTTTGGGGAGGACTGGAGGTTTTTGGCTTTCCTGGCCGATACCAGTGAGCGAGGGGAGTCGCAGGATTCTTGGCTCTTTTAGGCTTTTGCTGAGAGGGCCGATCGGGCATCCTCTTCTTCCTACGGTTTGCCGCCGCTGGATCGCCTTCGGGCTCCCTGCTCTTGGGCTCCTTGGTGGCAGTGCCCCGTACGCTACCTGGACGCGCTGTCCTCTGTTTCTTCGCCGTCGAAACGGCGACCCGAGGACATGGCCGACCTTGCGGCCCAGGGCGCAACCCAGATCACCGTTTCGAGCGGGTTGTTTTCGAGAGTCCTTACAGGCTCAGTCTTCACTCGTACCTGCGAGCCAGCGAAGAGTTTCTGTCTCTCCGCATAGGCTTCCGTCCATTGACGAAAGAGCATCCTCTTGGCCTCCAAGAAAGCGACCAAGCCCTCGCGCAGCTCGTCTGCCGGGAGCGCCCCCTTCGGCGCCGGCGCGATCGATACGCCTACCGCCCCCAAGCGGGCGTCCAAGGCGACGAAAAAGAAGAGTACGAAGAAGGCCGCCAAGAAGAAAACGACGGCGCGGCGAAGCAAGTCCGTGGACGATGACGAGGTTCCCACGGCCCCCACCTCCAAGGCTGCGACCAAGAAGGTCGCGAAGACCAGCAAGGTCGCCAAGGCGACCAAGAAGGCGACCAAGAAGGCGACCAAGCGCGCGAGCAAGAAGAAGGCGACGCGGACAGGTTCGCGGGCATCCGAGAAGGTGATTCCCGAGGCGACCGGGGAAGCCACATCGAACGGCGCCTTCGAAGCGGCAGAGATCAAGGAAGCGCAGACCAAGGCTCCCGCGCGCTCGCGCAAGCGCACCGAGCGTGTCGAGGAAGCCACCGATACGTTGCCCTTCGACGAACCCGAGAACCGTGGCGGGCAGGATCCGCCGCGTCGCGAGCGTTCCGCCCGTGGCGCCCGGGGCAACCGGGGCACCCGGGGTAGCCAGCCTGCGAGCGGCGAGAGCGACGACCGAGCGGAACGACCCGCTGACGAGGCCCGGGACGGCGAACAACGGCGGGGAGCCCCCGACGGTTTTCGCCGCTCCGCACGCGCGGAGAAACGCCGGCGCTGGCAGGAGCGTCGCCGCCAAAAGCGTCGTGCGCGACGGGAGGGTGAGTCCGGCGAACAGGGACAACAGGGACAACAGGGACAGCCCCAGCAATCCGCCCAGCAGCGTACTTCGGATCGGGGGGGGGCCACGGGGACCCAGGAGCGTCGCCCGCAGCGCGATGGGCATCGTTCGGGACAACGCTCGCGCGACGGTCACAGGGACGGACAACGCTCGGGACGCTCGCAGCAGGGCGGCCAGCGCCAGCAGGAGCGCAGTCGCGAGGGAGAAAAGCGCGAGGTCGAGGGCCTGCTGGTCCTCGAGAAGGCCAGCCACGGCCACCTTCGCGAACGCACTCGCGACTACCTGCCCAGCAAAGAGGACGTCCACGTACCCCCGCGTCTGATCCAGAGCCTCGCATTGCGGGACGGTTCGATGATCAAGGGACGCGTGCGTCGCGGCCAGGGGCGCAACAAGTGGGAGCTCGTCGACGTCGAGACCGTCGATGGCCAGGACCCCGCCGCGGTGCGCAACCTGCCGGTATTCAAGAGCCTGACCAGCATCGACCCGGACTTCCACTACGCGGTCGGTGACGGCAGCGAAGAAGTCTCGCTGATGGTGGTGGATCTTCTGTGCCCCATAGGTCGTGGGCAACGTGGCCTGATCGTCGCTCCGCCTCGTTCGGGCAAGACGATCCTTCTGCAGCAGTTCGCCAAGGCCGTCGAGAAGATTTATCCGGAGGTGCACCTGATGGTCTTGCTCGTGGACGAGCGTCCCGAGGAAGCCACCGAATGGAAGCGTTCCCTGGAGAAGGGCGAGGTGCTCGTCAGCACGAATGACGAGAATCCCAAGAAGCACGTCGAGTTGTGCGAGGCCGTCTGGCGCCGTTGCAAGCGCCTGGTGGAGATGGGCGAAGACGTCATCCTGCTCCTGGATTCGATCACGCGCATGGGGCGCGCCTACAACAATGTCAAGGGGACTTCCGGCAAGACGATGTCGGGCGGTATCGATTCGCGTGCCCTGGAGCGTCCCAAGCAGTTCTTCGGTGCGGCTCGGAACACCGAGACCGCCGGTTCGCTGACGATCCTCGCGACCGCCCTGATCGAGACCGGAAGTCAGATGGATCGCGTTATCTTCGAGGAGTTCAAGGGTACGGGCAACATGGAGCTCGTTCTGTCCCGCAAACTCTCCGACCGACGTATCTTCCCCGCCATCGATATCGAGAAGACGGGGACGCGCAAGGAGGAGAAGCTACACTCCAGTCAGCGCATGCATCGAGTCAACGTGCTGCGTCGGGTCTTGATGCGCATGCACTGGGCGGAGGCCATGGAGTTGCTCGTCTCGAAGCTCTGCGATGTGGAGAAGATCGACGACTTCCTGTCCCGCTTCGAAGTCGACCCCGAAGTCTAACAGCGTCGATGATTCGCGTCAGCGGGTTGGAGAAGCGCTACGGCGAAACGCGCGCGCTGCGCGGTGTTTCGTTCGAGATCGAGCGTGGCGAGGTCGTGGGTTTCCTGGGACCCAACGGGGCGGGGAAGTCGACCACGCTGCGTTGCTTGGCAGGATTCCTCCAACCCAGTGCCGGTGTGGTCGAGGTCGCCGGCCGACGCGTCGATCCGGATGATCCGCAATCCCGCATACCGCTCGGATACCTGCCCGAGACGACACCCCTGTATCGACGGATGCACGTGCTCGACTATCTGGGATACGTCGGACGCGTACGGGGCATGGGGCGCCGCGAACGCATCGCCGCGATGTCGCGGGTCGTTTCCGATTGCGATCTTCACGGCTACGAGAAGAAGCGCATTGCGCAGCTTTCCAAGGGGTACCGCCAACGCGTGGGGTTGGCGCAAGCGCTGTTGAGCGACCCCGATGTGCTGCTCCTGGACGAGCCGACCAGCGGACTCGACCCGGCGGAGATCGCCCGCATCCGTGGGCTGATTCTGCATCTGGGCGAGACGAAGACCGTGCTGCTCTCGACGCACATCCTCTCCGAGGTTCAAAGCAGCGCCCAGCGCGTCCTGATCCTCGCCGCGGGCGAGCTGGTCGCGGACGGCTCGCCCATCGATCTGGCACGCCGCGGGGACACGGAGCTGCACTGCACCTTCCGCGCACCCGCGCCGGAGCTCCTGGCGGGGTTGGGCACCCTCGCTTCGGTCGAAACGCTGCGAACCCTGGGCGAAGATGGTTCCGGGCGCGTGCGCTTGTCGCTCTCGGTCAACGATCGCTTCGGCGCGGCGGAGGCCGTATCGAGCTTCGCCCGTGAACGGGGCTGGGCTTTGCTCGAGCTGCATCACGAGCTGCCCAGTCTCGAACGGGTCTTCCTGGCCGCGACTTCGAACGAAGACGTTGTCACCTCCACCCCCCCGGAGGCTATCGGCGAGGCATGAAAGGCGCGCTGGCAATCTTCCGACGCGAATTTTCCGGTGCGATGGACTCTCCCGTCGCCTGGGTCTGTTTCTGCGTCTTCGTGTTGAGCTTGCACACGGTTTTCTACTTCCTCGGCTACCCGATCGGCCGGCAACAGCAACCGGCCCTGTGGGTCGGGCGCGTGGCGACCCTCGATGCGTTGTTCGCCTGGTTGCCGCTGTTCTTCAGTGTTCTCGCACCGGCCCTGACCATGGGCAGTTGGGCGGAGGAGCGGCGCTCGGGAACCGACGAGTTGCTTTTGACCCAGCCCGTGTCCCTGGGGGCGATCGTGCTGGGCAAGTTCGCGGCGGCCTGGGCCTTGTTGACGATCGTCACGGTCATCGCCGTCTTGGGCGCGGCCTGGCTCGTCGCCTCGATCGGTCCCCTGGATTGGGGAACCGTCTGGGGTGGAGTCGTCGGTGCGATTCTCCTGGCCGGAGTCTCCGTGGCCATCGGTCTGGTGGCCTCGGCCCTGACGCAGGAACAGCTGGTTGGCTTTCTGGTCGGCACGCTCGTTCTTGCAGGACTCTGGAGTGCCGGACTCTTCGTTCGCGTCGCACCCGGCTCCATCGCCGAGGCGCTCTGGTACGCCAGTCCGTCGCTGCACTTTCTCGAGAGCGGCGCGCGCGGTCTCTTCGACATCCGCGACCTCGTCTACTACGGCCTCTTCATCGCCTGCGCCCTCCTCCTCAACAAGGTGGTCCTGGAAGGGAGGCGCTTCGCATGAGCGTGTTCACGACACGTCGCGGTTGGCTCGTCAACGCCTGGATCACGCTGGCGCTCTGCCTCGCGCTCGTGGTTGTCGGCAATCGCCTGGCGCGCTCGCAGTTCAACCTGCGGGTCGATCTTTCGGAGGACCAGCTGTACGCGCCGAGCCCCGTCGGGCGCAAGTTGCTCGGCGAGCTCAGCGATGTGTTGTCGGTGCGGGCCTATTTTACGGCGCGCTCGCGACTGGGGCCGGTGCAGATCGCCAAGCGGCGTTTGATCGATCAGCTCGAGGAATTCGAGGAAGCGGCGGGCGGACGTATGGAGCTCTCCTTCGTCGACCCCAACGAGTCGGCGGAGGCGCGCGCCGAAGCGCGCGAGCTCGGAATCCAACCCGTGCCCATGAGTGCCGTTCAAGGCACATCGCAGGTAACCCAGGACACGTGGCTCGGGTTGTGCATGCGTTATCGTGGCCGCGAGCTGGTAGTGCCCTTTCTGTTGCCCCAGGGCTTCGAGTATTCGTTCCTCACCTCGCTCCAGAAACTCGAGCGTTCCGAGGATCCCGTGGTCGGGTTCGTGACCGGTGAAGGGCTCGGCGCTGCGGATGAATTCGTCGAGGCCCGGGGACTTCTCGAGCGCCAGTATCGCCTGCGCGAAGTGCTGGATCTCGCCATCGGGGAACCGGTACCCGGGGATGTTTCCGTGCTCGTGGTCGCACGACCCCGCGCACTCCATCCGCGGGCGGCCTTCGAAATCGATCAATTTCTCCAGCGTGGTGGTCGTGCGCTGGTCTTGTGCGACCCCGTGGACATCGACCTGCGCCAGCGCCTGGCGCAGCCCTACGAGACCGGGGTCGAGCCCTTGCTGTCGGCCTGGGGTGTGCTGCTGAGCGACGGGTTGGTCTGGGACCAGCGCTATCCAAACGCCGTGCGCGGCCGACGCACCGTGACGCTGCAAGGGAGCGAACAGCGCGGACAGACCGAGAGCATTCCCTATCCGTTCTGGCCGCGGGTCGTTCGCGAGGGGCTCGATCGCGAGAACCCCGTCACGGCCCGCGTCGACGGTGCGGACTTCTTCTGGGCCCATGCTCTCGTCGTTGCGGAGAGCCGCCAGGGCGTCAGCTACGAAGAGCTCGTGCGTTCCTCGAAGGAGTCGTGGATCGTCGCGCCGGAGGAAGCCCTGAATGTGGATGGAGAATGGGTGGAAGCCCAGGCCTTCTCGCTCGCCGCCCGTGGTGGGAGTGCGCCGCGTTTGCTGTCGCTGAGCGTTTCCGGCAGATTGCCCTCGGGCTTTGAGGACGGCGCCCCGGAGCCCTTGGACCCGGTATCGGAAGCCATCTTTCGAGCCGAAGTGGATCGCGCGCTGAGCGAAGGGCAGTCGTTGCCATTACGCGTCTCGAAGACGACCGACGAGCCGGTCCTTTCGGCCCACGCGGAGACCCAGGTCGTGCTATTCGGTGACGCGGATTGGATCGCGGATGGGGACTTCTCATCGACGCGCAACAGATTGCTCTTCGTCAACCTGGTCGACTGGTTGGCTCTCGAACAGGACCTCTTGGCGTTGCGCTCGCGGCTGCCCCTCGAGCGCAAGATCGACGACTTTCTGCACGAGGAGCGCGAGGCACTGGGGCTGCTCGGTCTGATGAGTCGCGGCCGCGACGATGGTTCGAGGGAATTCGCGGAACTCGAATCCAAGGCCCAGTCCCAGGCGGCGCGTCGCCGTCATGTTCTGATGGCGCTGGCCACGGGCGGAGCGCTGCTCGCCGGTGCGCTCCTGTACGGGGGCTGGGCGCTGGGTACGCGTCGAAGAGGGTTTCCGGCATGAGTCTGCACCGACGCAACTGGGTCCTTTTGGCCGTGGTGGTCGTGTGCTTCGGGCTCGAGCTGCTTCTACGTCCGGACAAGGCGCCCCCCATCGATCGCACCCCCGTGTTCGAGGGCTTGAATCCCCGCGTCGTCCAGCGCCTGCGCATCGAGGCGCCGGGCACGGATCGTCCGTTGGTGCTGGAGCGGGTCGACAACGCCTGGGTCCTTTCGTCCCAGCACGGTTTCCCCGCGCACACCTGGGTCGTCGAGGATCTCCTGTCGCGTCTGCGCGGCTTGAACCACAGCGATCGGGTCTCCGACGACGCTGGCGCGGCCCTGCTCTTCGGGTTCGATGGAAGCGAACGCTCGATCACGATCGAAGGCGAGGGCGCCCGCATGTTGGCACAGTTGCACGTGGCGCCCGGACCGCAGGGTCGCGGCAGTCACGTGCGTCCGCTGAACCATCCCGATATCTACCGAGCGCCCGCCATTGCTCTGGTCGAACCCGATCCGAAGCGCTTTGTGAAGGCGGATCTGTTCGAATTCGATCCGGCGCTGCTGAAGTCCATCGAGCTCGAGCTGGCCTCGGAAGAGACGCTTGCGCGGGTCGAACGCGTCGGCGATGGGCGCTGGCGCAAGGCGAGCGGTGAGTTGCTCTCGCCGGCAAAACTCGACCCGCTGATCGCCTGGGCTTCCCATCTCTACCTGCAGGAGGTCGTGGCGGCGGCGCCGGTCGCTGCCCACGGGATCCACAACCGCGAGGAAGGGGGCAGCTGGGCGCGCCTGAGGCTCGTCCTGGAGGACGGCGAGCGCGAGTTGCTTCTCGGGAATGCGCGGCCGGCTACGGAGGGCGGTCTGGGCGAGCGCTATGCCACCTGTTCGACCTGGGACACGCCCTGGGTCGTGACGGTCAGCCCTTTGACCGCGGAACGGCTCAGCCAGTTGGCCCGGGCACTGGCGCGCTAACCCATGCTCGATGAGCAGCGCCCGAGTCTTCTGCGTTATGACCTGGCGCTGCTCGGTGCGGCCTTGTCGTGGGGGATCAACGTACCGCTGACGAAACTCGCCCTGCGCGAGATCGATCCGCTGGCCTTCAACGCCTTGCGTTTTCCCCTCTCGGTACTTTGCGTCGGCTTGCTCGCTCTGCGCGAACCGCGCCAAGCGCAACCCGGGAACCAGGTCGGCCTCTCCGCCTTCGGTCTCTGGTGGCGGGTAGCGCTTCTCGGCCTTGGAGGACACTTCGTCTATCAGGTCACGTTCGTCAGCGGCATCGATCACACCACGGCTGGGAACACCGCGCTCTTGATCTCGACGTCACCTATCTGGGTGGCGCTCCTGGCGAACGTACTCGGTCTCGAACGACTGTCGAGGGGCGCCTGGGTGGGACTGGGTACGGCTTTCGTCGGCGCTTCCCTGATCGCCATGGCCAAGCCTGCCGTGGAAGTGGGGGGACTCGAGGGATCGCTTTGGGTCGGCAACGTGCTCGTGGTTTTCTCCGCGTGCATGTGGGCCATGTACACCGTGGGTAGCAAACCCCTTCTTCGTCACATCGCTCCCCTGGCCCTGGCCTTCCGCTCGATGGCCGTGGCGGTGCTACCGATGGTGCTGGTAGCCGTGCCCCAGTTGCTAACGACAGACTGGGCGGGGCTCACCTGGGTCGTGTGGTTGGGCGTGGCCTTCTCCGGTGTCTTTTCCTCCGGGCTCGCCTACGCCATGTGGAACGTGGGGATCCGACACGTCGGTCCTTCACACACCGCCGTCTTCACGAACCTGGTCCCGGTGTTGACCCTGATCCTGGGCTTCTTCTGGCTGGGTGAGGTGCCGGTGCCGCTGCAACTTTTCGGGGGCGGGCTGGTGCTCTTGGGGCTGATCTTCATGCGCGTCAGCCGACCAGATCAGCGGGAGAAGGCGAAACCTGCCGCTGACAACGTCGGGGACTGACCGGTTTCGATGTTGTTGAAGAACGAGAAACGCACCTGGAAGAAGCGCGCGCCAGAAACGTCGCGCAGGTCCTCGACCCACACGTTCACCGGGCTGTAGAAGATCTCTCCAGTGCGCAGGTCGCCATACGCATCGAGCAAGGCTGCGTTGAACGGATCGAGGGGGCCGGGGGCGTTGAAGTTCGAAGCGCCTCGGTACTCGAGCAAGACCGAAGTTCCCGGAGGTTGCGTCCCCGGGTCGGGTTCGATGACGGCGTCGGCATAGGTGGGAGAGAGCTGGCCTGTATCGAACCACATCGTGTGTGCGCGGCTGATGCGCACGACGATGTCCAGCTGGCCCACATAGAAGACCGGGTCCTCTGCCGGCGTGCGTCGGCCCGGTGGCATCGAGTTCGGATTGAACCCGCCCATGGGAATGTTCTCGTTGTCCGGATCGATGAAGACCGGATCGCCGGAGCCGTTGAATCCACCCGTGGAAAAGACGCGGAACACGGGCCGGCAATAGCGGTGTAGCGCAACGGAAACATCCAGCGGATTCAAACCCAGGCCGTTGCTGCTCGGAAAGGTTCGGATCTCCCACAGAAGTGGCAGCCCCACGGTCGGGACCTGCCCCGGTAGAGCGAACGAGCCCGGAGTCTCCTCGATGGTCGTCGGTGGCTTCGTTTCGCGTTCGAGAGGAACCCCGAGACCGTGGTCACCCCCTACGGTGAGAATCGAGGTGTCGCGCCAGGTGAACGTGACCAAGGGACCGCCCCCGGTGTTCCAGGGAAACGGAATCAGGGCCGTGCCGTTGCTGTTGGCGTAGATGTCGGAGGGGTCGACGCGGTAGCCCAGGTGCCGCGGGTGAACGACCTGTTGCACGGAGCCGGCAAGCACGTTGTCGGTGTACCGGAACGGGTTGGGGAGCAGCCCCGAGAGGGGATGGAACGGTCCGATGGCGGCCGTGCCGAACTCGTCGGGCATTTGATCGGCGTGCGAAACGCGCATCTCGAAACGGTCGAAGAAGTCCGCGACGACCGAGCCTCCGATCGGCGACCAGGACATGCCGGTGACGTCGATGTCGTAACGTGTCTCGTCACCGATACGCCAACCGAGATCGCAATAACGCCAGACGCTCATGACCTTGCTGCCGAGGGCCGAGAGCGGTGATTGCAACCCTGATGCGAAGGCGGACATGATCGATGGGAGTGGATTCCCGCGATCCACGGGCACACTTCCGAAGGAAACCGGGCGAGGACGGAGAATGCCCTGGTCCGTGTCGAGGAACACCTGACCGCGAACGTCCGGTGCGCCTGCCGGGGATACCTCGTCGAACGACCCGAAGCGCAAGGGGAAGCCGCCGTTGGCCGTCGGCGGCTCGTCCGGATCCAGGCGAAAGTGCATTCGCCTGGGGGCGAGCTCCAGCGGGTTGCCTGCCAGGTCGGTCACGCCCTGGTGTCCGCCGACGACCTCGATGAAGAAGGCCAACCCTTGATCGTTCGCCAGTGGCAGGAGCGGCGCCAGGCGTACCTCTTCGAGATCCACGCTAGGGATCAGGCGCGAGACGACGATGTCCTCGGCCGGGATCGGATCGCTAGGGGAGAGGCTGTTGTTGACGATGCGTACCGTTTCGAAAGCCCCGAGGGACACGGGTCGCATGGCTTCACTGAAGCGCAGGGTCACGCCGACGTGGGTCGAGGCATCGTTCGAGGGCGGCAGACCGGGTGTCGGATCCAGTCGTGCCCAGCAAGCCGGATCGAGTTCCTGGGAGATGAAGTAGGGGGTGACCAGGTTCGCAGATCCGTTGAGGATCACGGCCAGCTCGAGCGGGTTCTGTGCCTGCAACGTCGTGTGCATGCCGTTGACGCGACCGTCGAAGTCGGGAGCGGGACTTGCCCCTGTGACCTCGAGAAAATGGTCTCCCACGTCGATCACATCGCCGACACGTGGCTTGACCTGACAGCTGCTCTCGAAGACCAGGTCGAGGATGAAGTCGAAGCCCTCGCGCCCACCCTCGTCCGGCTGCGCTGCCTCCACCCGTCCGGGGAAGACCCCGAGCAATTTGGGGCGATGGAGATCGAAGAGGAACCCTCGGTTGATATCGGTCGAGTTCCCAGAGCGTAGAGCGCGCACCAAGGGGCGGGTCGCTGAGCCGAAATCGGTGGGGCGGTTGTCCTGGGCGTTGAGCGTGGCGCCGGAGAGGTTCGTCAGGATCTTGAATTGCCCGCTCGAAAAATCCACTTCGCTCGGAATGCGGAGCGAGACGTTGGCGGCCGAATTGTTCAGTTCCGAAGCCGGCAGTCCCGGAGCGTTGACCGGGATGGAGTAGGGTGACTCCTGAGCCTCCTGCTCCGACGTGGCCATGTCGACGACGATCCGTGTCGAATGGAACTCGCCGCTGACTACCGCCCCATGGTTTTCGTCAAAGAACAGGCGAGCCGAGAACGGAGCGTTGGGACGATAGCCCGTCACGATGCGAACCAACTGCGGAAGATCGATCGCCGTCCCATCCGAATCCTCGAGCACGTCGTTGAAACGACACACGAGAGCTGCGTTGCGGGGAAGGAGTGAGAATGGCGGTGCGGAGGATCCGTCGTCGTGCTTGGGGAGGATCGGTGGCAGGCCGGTCGTGACGGAACGCAGGAGCGAATCGAAGCTGTCCCCGCCAATCGGATCTGCACCGTGCTGGCGCTGGATGATCAGCCGGGTCCGTTGCGTCAGCGGGTTGGTCGAGAGAACGTAGTTGGTTCCATCGGAGATGATTTGCTGACGGACGACGATGTCCCGAAAGAGCGCTGCCCCGCTGGCGTTGCCCTCCTCGTCCAGGTCGAAGATGTCGACGAGCCGACCCCAGGTGATGTCGGCCAGGCCCAGGCTGGTGGCGCTGCCACCCTGATGCGGGTCGACGAAGTACAGCCCCCCTGTGGGCCGATCGCGCACAGTGCCGACGGTGTCCCCTGCTGCGTCAACGCCGGCTGCACCGCCGCCGCCACAGGCCTGCAGGGTGAAGGCGGCGATGAGTACGCCGCACCATCGATTGGCCATCGGTATCTTGCTCAGGAGTGGAGCCGACTCTCTCCGGTCGTTATCAAAGGTTAGCAGAAGCCCCTTCCAGGGGCAGGGGAACCCTAGTTCTAGTCCACCCGGGGACCCGAGCCACCGGTTTTCGAGCGCAACCGAATTACCTTTCCCAAACCCGGAGCGCGCCTAGCGGGGGGGGAGGACCTCGGGGCGCTCCTGGCCCTGGGTCAGGAGTACGGTGCGCCTCTCTGGAAGGTTCCGGAACGACTGGGTTTCGCCGCCGGGCCAGCGGACCTCTAGGAACTCGATCGCGGTCCCGATCCCCAGCCCGAAATGGGCCACCGGCTCTTGCGAGGAGGCGAACCCCGCGCCCCGACGGATTTCCCGGGTCTGGAGCCCCTGTGCCGTGTGCAACCGCAGGTGCGTTCCGATGCCGAAGCGGTTGGCCTTGATGCCCCGCAAGCGCACCCGCAACCACCCCGCGGCCGGGCCCCCGGCCGGGGCGCCATCGTTGCGCAGGAGGCTCGGAGGTGCGCCTTCGTTGACGACGTAAATATCGAGGTCGCCGTCCCCGTCGAAGTCCCCCAGGGCGCTCCCGCGACTGCTGTGAATCGGACCCGATCCCTGCCCGCCGGCCGAGGCCTGCTGGAACGTGCCCTTCTTCGTGTTCCAGAAGAAGTGGTTTTGCTGGCGGTACGTCGTGTTCGTGTTCGCTTCGTCGGCCTGGGGGTAGACGTGCCCGTTGGCCACGAACAGATCCAACCAGCCGTCGTTGTCGAAGTCGGCGAAGTGCGCTCCCCAGCCGAGAGAGTAGACGCTTGTGTGCACCAGGCCCGCGAAGGCGGAGACGTCCTTGAAGAAGTTCCCCGACTCGTTGCGGTACAGCGTGTTGTAGTCGTTGGAGAAGTTCGTGACGAAGAGATCCGGGTCGCCGTCGTTGTCGAAGTCGCCGGCGTCGACGCCCATCCCCGCTTGTTCCTGCCCATCCTCCGAGTGTCCCGCGCCCAACGCGATGGCAAGGTCCAGGAAGGTGCGATCTCCCTGGTTCTGGAACAGGAAGTTCGGTGTCGAATCGTTGGCGACGTAGATGTCCGCATCTCCGTCGACGTCGTAGTCGCAGAAGATGACACCCAGTCCGAAGCCAGCCTCAGCGTCGATGCCACTGGGCGCGGACACATCCTCGAAATTTCCCGCCCCGTCGTTTTCGTAGAGCCCGTCCTTCTGTGGCGTCAATCCGTCTGGGCCGCAGTAGACCGGATAGGTCTGCCAGTGGCAGGGACGTCCTTCGTTGGGTGGGGCCAGTGGATTGAAGCGCAGGTAGTTCGCGACGTAGAGATCGAGGTCGCCATCGTTGTCGTAGTCGCCGAAGACCGAGCTTGTGCTCATGCGCCCATCCAGAATGCCGCTCGCTTCGGCCGCATCCTCGAACCCCCCCTCGCGATTCACGTACATCCGGTTGTTTCCGAAGTTCGCGACGTAGAGGTCCGGGCGAGCGTCGCCATCGATGTCACCGACCGCACAACCGATGCCCCAGCGTTCACAGGCGACGCCACGTTGCGCAGCGATCTCCGTGAAGCTCGTGGGCTCTCCGTCGCCATCATTGCGATAGAGCTGATTCGTCGCCACCTCCGCGCCGATCTCGAGCCGCGAACCGTTGACGACGTAAAGGTCCAGATCGCCATCGAGGTCGAAGTCGAACCATGCAGCGCCGCTGCCCAGGCTTTCGAGGATGAAGCGATTCTCGTAGCTGCCGCAGACGTTCTCGCGTTCAAGGCCGAGCGCTTGCGCCACGTCCGTGAAGTGCACCCGCCTGGGATTTTCTTGCGCGGGGCCGGGGGATTGCGATCCGCCGCAGCCGAATGCGATGAGCGCCAGACAACTCGCGCGGAACGTCGCACCCGAGGGCATGGGGCTCAACGTGAGGGCTCCACAGTAGCTTCGGGGTCGATTCCTGCTGCACGGAAGACGGCACCGATTTCGGCTCTCTCCGGCGGTGTCAAGGCGCGCACACCGCGTGCTGCCTGCAAGGCTCCGAAGGCTTCCTCCTTGCGCTTTCCACCCGCCAGAGCCAAGGCACTCCGAAAGTGCAGCTCGAAGCTCTTCGGGTCGAGTTTCGAGGCTTGCGCCAGCCGCGACAGGGCTTCCCGGAACTTGCCCTGGGAGGTGTGCACGCGGGCGATTCCGATGTAGCCGCAGGGATCGTTCGCATCGAGTTCGATCGCCATCTTGAAGGCGCCGAGGGCCTTGCGCCACTTCTCCTGGCGCAGAAACTCCACGCCCGCGAGGCATTGTGTGCCGGCCGTTCCCGCAACCTCGAGCTGTCCCAATCGATCGCGCTCAGCAGCCAGCTGCTTGAACCGTGCGAGCAAAGCGGCGCCTTCCTGGGCACTGCCGCGGCGCACCAGCAACTGCCCGAGGTGGAGGTGGACCTCGGGGTGTTCAGGATGGTCGACGAGGACCTCGCGGAAGAGTTCCAGGGCCTGTTCGTCTCGGCCCTGGTCGAGAAAGACACGACCGAGCTCGATGCGCAATTCGGCGCCTTTTGGGTGACGCCGCCTGGCTTCGAAGAGATGCGTCTCGGCGGCATCGAGTCGCTGCAAGTACTTGCGCAGGATCAATCCGGCCCGATAGCTGGGCTTCCAGTCGGCCTGGCTGAGGGTCGCCTGGGTCTCGAAACACTGGACGACCTGTTCGAAATCCCCGAGCCGCTCGTAAGCGCTTCCCAGCTGCGCGTAGGAGGCCGCATGGTTGGGTTTCAGCTCCAGCTCGGAGCGGAAGCAATCTACCGCCGCTCGGTTGTCGGCTGCCGCGAGCAGCAACGTGCCTAGAGTGAAGTTGACACCGAGCGTGCGCGGGTTCTCGCGCAGGTAGCTTTGCAACTTGGCGATGGCTTCTTCCGAACGTCCTTGCTGCCCGAGGGAACGTGCTTCTTGCAAGAGTGCCCTGGGTTTGGGCTGGATCGTGTCCGGGGCAGCGCTTCCACAGCCTGTAAGCGCGAGGACACCGCACAAGAGCAACCGCCCGATCGAAGTGGCGGGAAGCTCGAGCGTGCCTTGAGGCGGGACGTCACCCATCGATTCTGGAGTGTAGGGGCGTGCTCCGGAAAGGGCGAGAGAAAGGGAGCCCAACGCAGGGGAATGGCGCGTCAGGGGCGAAGCGGTTGGCGAGCGAAGTGGTAGAAGAGCCCGAGGCTGGTGAATCCATCTTCATATTGGCCCCGAACCAAACGATCACGGATGGTTTCTTTGCCGTGGACCTGAACGATGAAGCGCTCCGAGGGGTCGGGGTCGGGGGCTTCGATCTGCTCGCAGTCGTAGGCGATGAAGATGGTCGCCATATGGGCACTGATACCGTTCGTCGGATAGAAGCTTGCGACCCGCTCGAGGCTCCCCGGGCGATAGCCCGTTTCCTCTCGGAGTTCACGCAGCGCGGCCTCTTCCTCCGTCTCGCCCGCGTCGATGCGGCCCGCGGGGATCTCCCAGTGGGTCTTGCCGTGGGGGTGGCGAAATTGCCACAGCATGACGATCGAACCATCCGCGAGGACGGGCACGATGACCACGGCGTTCGGGACCTCGAAGACGTGGTATTCCCGCAGCGTCTCCGGCGCCAACTCCAGGACGTCCCGGCGTAGGGCGCACCAGTAGGAGTCGTAGACCACTGCCGTGGAGCGCACGGGGAAGGGCTCGAAGGGCGGCGGATCCGCATCCTCGAGCGGAGGATTCATTCCTGGCCCTCGCCTACTGACGCGGGCCACAGCTCACGCCAATCGACCCGCCGATGCGTGGCCTCTCCGTTCATGTTCTGCAGGAGATTGGGGGAGACCTGTAGGGATTCGAGGGCCGTCTCGGAGAGTACCTTGCCGACGGCGTCGACGATGGCCTCGGCGTGAAGATCCTGATAGCGGAAGACCTGATCCGGTCGGCCGCACTTGCTGAAGCGGCGCACCGCCAGGGTGACCTGCTTGACGCCTACGACCGAACCGATGTTGTCGACGAGTCCGGCCTCGCCATCACAAACAGCCACACAAGGAACGCGGCGACCGGCGAGACTGACCAGCCCGGCCGCGTTGTCGCCCGCGCCGTGCACGGCATGTAGATCGCCGTTGACGTTCAGGTTCTCGCGCAGGTGTCGGTACTGCGTCTGTTCTCCGAGGATGCCGAGCAGCAGCTCGGGGGATGAGATGACGATCACGTTGGCGAAGATGCCGCGCTCTTGCAACGTGCGCGAAGCCTCCAGGGCCTCGGTCGTGGGGGAGCCCATCGAGAAGATGTTCACGACGTTGTCGCCCGGCTCGTAGCCTTCATAACCGCGCCAGTCGATCAGGAAGTAGGCGCCCTCGAGCACGTCCTGGCGCAGCGCGGTGAGGATCCGTTCGTCGCTGTGCGGAGCCACGGTGGACTCGTCGATCGCGGGGCCCCAGTCGGCTCCGGCACCTCGCGGTTTCAAGGCCGCTCCGGCCGGCAGGCCGTCCTTGAAACGGGCTTGCGTGCGCAGGTGGTCGAGCAACAGGTTTTGCTGGATAGCGCGCGTGACGGCGCGGATGAGAACACCTCGACGCCCATTGTTCTCGTCCAGCATGTGGCGGCGAATCGCGTCGGAGAGAATCCAGTCCATCTCGATCGCGAAGAAGGGCTCCCACGTGATCAGATTCGGGATCTGGATGTCGGACTTCCAGCTGTGCTGGGCGCCCTCCGGGGACAAGGTCACGCCAGAGGGCGTGCCGATAATCACGAACTCACCACCCCAGTACAGGTTGTAGTAGAGCTGGTCGAGGGCGCGCTTCACGAAGAAGTCGTACACCGTCATGATCGGGAAGCTCGGGTTGCCCGTGTAGTGGGCCATCTTCCCGAACGAGCCGGCCGCCGACATGCAGTTGGCTTCCGCGATCTCGAATCGAATGTGTCTCGTCCAGGGCTCGGAGTGCGACATCAACTCGGGGTGGCGGGCTTTGAATTCGGACCGCTCCTGTTCCTCGGGTGAGCCGGGTCCGTAAACGCGACGGTCGAGAACCGGGGCAATGTTGGTCGAGGTGCCGACATCGGGTGACAGGGTCAAGACGAAATCAGCCACGGAAGCCCAGCGCTTCTCGTCGGGGGTCAGGGGCTTTTTCTTTGCGCCCCCGATGCTCGGGCCTTCCTCGTCCGCAGTCGAGATGCGCACCAGCTTGGCGGCGATCTGGCCCCACATCCACTGTGTATGGACGCTCGGGTACAGGGATAGATCGATATCGATCGTGTCCGGGAGTCCGCCGGCCTGTTCGACGGCTTCGCGTGCGGCCTGGCGCTTCTCGCGACGCTTGATTCGCGAGGCGATGATCTTCTTGCGGAAGAACTGTCCGCGCTTGGCCAGATACGCGCCTTCCTCGGAGTCGTCAGCGAAGAGCTCGAAGGGGTCGTTCTTCGTCACCCCGCCGCGCTCGAGGATGGCTTCGACTTCCTGTTCGCTGGGGAGTGAGGAATGGTTCGAGGGATCCGCGTAGCATTTCATGCCCCAGCCCTTGATCGTATGTACGACCAGTAGGTACGGCACGGCCGGGTCCTCTTTCGCCTTGGCCAGGGCCGTGACGAGCTTCTCCATGTCGTGCCCGCCGACATCGCCGAAGGCCCGGAGCACTTCCTCGTCCGAGAGGTTCTTCAGGAAGCGGTAGGCTTCCTTCGAATGTTGCTTCGCGAGCGTGCGGCAGACCAGGGCGTCGTGCTTGAACAGTGCCAGCTGGTACTCGTAGTCCGAGAGTACGTCCTCGAACAACGCGCGTAGGGAATCGCCTCCCGGGCGCGCGAACAGCTGGTCACGGAACGATCCGTGGCGAATTTGCATCACCCGCCACCCGTTGGCCAGGGCGGTGCGCTCGATGCGGTCGCAATCCCGTGAGTGCAGGTGCTTGGAGTTGGGAATGCGCGTGCCGTCGAGGTTCTGACGGTTGTAGTCGATGATCCACGTGACGTTGCCGAGCAGGCGCTCCGACACATCGGGCATGGCTTCGAGCAACGACCCCTCGCGGAACTCCGAGTCGCCGATCAGCGACCAGAAGTGGGAGTTGGGAACCTCCATGCCGTGGTCGGCCATGTAGCGGTGCGCCAGAGCCAGGTACACCGAGACGACCGGCGGAATGCCGACCGAGCCCGAGGGCAAGTAGTGGAACGAGTCCGGATCGCTACGCGCGTGGTAGCTCTGGAAGACGTCGGTCTGGCCCGGTTCGGGGAACTTGCGCAGCCGGCTCATCACCGCCTTGGCTTCCTCCGAGGTGAACCAGGTGCCCTCGTCCGTACTGTCTTCGTGACGGAAGAGCCCGAGCAGGTGCTGGTAGGCGTGATCCATCGGTGCCGCATGGGGCTTGCAGCACACATAGTCGACGGGCTCACGAACCGCGAGATGCAGGGCCCCCAGGATATGCAGGGAACTGGCGCACGCAGCGGGGTGCCCGCCTACCTTGGGATCCCCCGGACGCTTGCCGTCGCGGTGGTTGGCTTCCCAGATCATGCGAACCATCTGGGCGAAGGCTCGGTCGGCGATTCGGCTCAGCATTGCCGTATCTACGGTCTGCATCGTGGCGGTCGGACTCATGTTGATTTGCGGGTTCCGGAGAGGCGATGGAAGGGGCCCGTTCCGGGGTGAGGCGGGGCCAGCGAAGCTCCAGGAGGACTTCAGCCAGGAGGACTTCAGAAGGGAGCGGAGTGCCGGCCAAGGACGTCTGCTTTCCCCGACGGAGGATGGAGGTCGGGATGCAGAGGAGGGTCGTGGAGGCAATAACTACGAAAGGTAGATTCGGTGATCCTAGCGAAACGATCGGCCGAACCCGATTCCCATTAACCCATATCTCCCCCCCGTTTACAGCTTCTTTGGCCCATCTCGGGCATTCCCGGCCCGGAAGGCCCTGAATTCGTGGGCGCGCGATCCCCCCGAGGCCGTGGTTCCTAATTCGAGGGTATCGAGACAGGGCCACCCGAGATCCTTGCAAGAACGTCGAGATCGGTTGTGAAGAGCGGAGGGCAGAGCGCGTAGGCTCCCCACAGCAATGACAAATCCAGAAGATCCTGTTCCCTCCTCATGGCCCCCTCCCAAGTCCCCGAAGTCGCCGAGGAGATCGCCGCTGGATCGGGTTCCGCCCCAGGGCATCGCTCTCATCGTGCTCTTCGTCTTCGCCCTGGCCCTGACCGGGGTGCTGGCCATCACGGGTCGGCTAGGTGTAGCCCAGATCGCCCACGACCAGGTCGCCGTGCTCGTCAACTACATGAACGGCAGCAAGGAGGTGATCACCAGTCCTGGTTACAAGGTCTACCTGCCCTTCGTGCGGGAGATATTCCTCTTGGACCGCTCCTCCCAGCAGTTTCTCATGAAGGGAGATAACTTCCTTCACGAGAACCACGTCCCGAAGCTGACCGTGCGTGCCAACGATGGTTCCAACTTCTGGTTCGAAGAGCTGACCATCCTCTACGAGCTGGTTCCCGGTGAAGCCCATCGCCTGCTCGAGGACTCGGGGCCCGGGGACGCTTTCAAGAAGAACTGGATCAAGGCCTATGCGCGCTCGGTTCTCCGGGATGAATTCGGCAGGTACTCCGCGGTGGAGGCAGCCGATCCCGCGCAGTACACGAGTGCCGCCGTCGCCTCCCGAGATCGCTTGAACGGGTTGTTGGAAGAACATGGTCTCCGGGTGACACGCATCATCACGCCGAAGCCCAAGTTCGACAACGAATACGAACTGGCCATCGAGAATCGCAAGGAAGCCGACCAGGACGTGCAGCGCCTGCGCGCGAAGGAAGAACAGCTCGAACAGGAACGCGAACAGCGGCTTGCAACGGTCCTCAAGGAAAAGGAGATCGAGATGCAGGGCCTGACCGGGGACCTGCGCAAAGCGCTCCTGGCCGCCGAGGAGCAGGGGATCAGTGTGGAGCGTTCGGCCGACGCTTACGCCATCGCCCAGCTCAAGGACGGCGAGGGACAGCTGGCCGAGATGACCGCCATGGCCCGTGGCCTCGAAGCCAAGTACTCCAAAGAGGCCGAGGGCCTCGCGAGTCGCGCAAAAGCACTCGAGGAGCGCGGCCGGGTCGTCGTTCGGGAGGCTCTGATCGAGAAGCTCTTGAACGTGAGGTTCACCATGATTCCCTACAGCCGGGACCCCGAACCTCGGCGTCTGGAACACGTTCAGTTTTCCGAGGCGGCTGCTCGCCTGGACGAATCCGCCATTGATGGAGGACGCTAGACATGCGAATGCTCAAGATCACCATTGTCGTCGTACTCCTGTTCTTCTTCTGCCTGGCCTCCGCGGCCCTTCTGGTCGAAACCGTGCCGCCCTCCAGGATCGGTGTGAAGCAGAATCAGTGGAGTGGCCAAGGCGTCATCTCCGAGGACTTCGACACCGGCTTCCATCTTGGAATCGCCGGTCTCCACAAGTGGTACAAGCTGGATCGCCGGACCCACTTCCTGACCTTCGCGGATTCCCATTCCCGTCGCTCCTTCGGGCAGGAGTATCCTTCCCTCGAAATTCGTACGAGCGACGGCAACCCGACGACCCTGGACGTCACCGTTACCTATCGCATCAAGCCGGGTGAGGCGCATCTTCTGGTCGCGAGCGGACTGTACGGGGTCTACACCGATCGAGTGCAGCAAACAGTGCAGGGGGTTCTGCGCGAGGAGCTGGCCGAGTTGAGTTCCGAGGAATTCTATTCCTCCGATCTGCGGATGAAGCGCGCTCAGGATGCGCTCCCCAAGTTGCGCGAGAACCTCGCCGATCTGCACGTCGAACCCCAGGATATTCTCATCCGTGCCGTACGTTTCCAGTCCGGCTACGAGGAGCGGTTGCAGGAAAAGCAGTTGACCTATCAACGCAAGCTGCTTGCGACCGCGCTGCGCAAGGTCGAGGAGCAGATGCAGCGCACCGGCACCATGGAAAAGGAGATCGAGGCTGCCGAGAAGGAGCGACGTGGTGAGTGGGACAAGAAACTCCAGACGGTTCGCTCCAACAACGAGGTTGCCATCGCCGAGATCCGGGGGGAGGCGGAGAAGTACGCAAAGAAGATCGCTGCGAACGCCGACGCTGACTGGGAGACCATGATCGCGGACGGAAAGCTGGCCATCGACAAGGCGGAAGCCCTCCGCAACGAGTTGCGAAACAAGGCCCTGGATACGATTGGTGGCTCGATCCTTCTCGCTCAAAAGGCAGCGGAGAACCTCAATATCGAGCATGTGACGCTGAATTCGAACGACCCCTCGGTGCCGACGGTGATCGATATCCCGGCCCTGGTCGAACTCTTGGTGGGGGACTCGTCCGACAAATGACAGGTGCCGGCGCCGTACTTCTGGGAATCCAGGACGGGCTTGTGGGAATCCCAGACGCCGGCACGGCTTCCGTTCAAGGTGCCCGTCGCCAGGGCCGATGGAGACCGCTGTGGAAGCCCTGCGCGAACGCCCCAAGTGCCCTACGGGACAGACAGTTGTCGCTGCTCGAGCGGCCCCCGCGCCCTTCGAGCCCGACCCCGCGATCCCCTGGGAGCGTCCCCACGCCGAGTGGGAGATCCTCGCTCCGAAGAGTCGGTACGCGCGTCGTTATCGCACGCCGTTCTTGTACGGGGTAACGCTCTTGCTCTTGCCCTTCGCACTGCTCGCCGGCTTGCCCGTGGCCCTGGTTAACTTCTTCGTCCACGGCAGCCTGCGTCGCATCCTGTTTACCCAGGAGCGCATCGGCCTGCGGGGCCGGCCGTTCACGATCTACAAGTTCCGCACCATGCGCGGCAAGGACGGCGCCCCGGAATCCGAACGCGTCACCAGTTTCGGGCGCTTCCTGCGCAACACGCATCTGGATGAGCTGCCCCAGTTCATCAACGTGTTGCTCGGGGACATGTGCTTGATCGGACCGCGCCCGGAGATGAGTAAGATCGAAGGCTGGGCGGCAGAAGCATTACCGCGTTTCTCGGAGCGTTTGGTGCTGCGGCCCGGAATCACCGGGTGGGCGCAGATAACACAAGGGTATGCGGCGGACGGAGATGGCGAGGCGTATCAGCGCAAGCTGACGATGAACCGCGTGTATCGATCGCGGCTGAAGTGGAGGACGGATGTCGCGATCTTGGTCCGGACGGTGATGTGGATGGCCTTGCGGAGGGGTTGGCGCCCGCGGGAGTTCTTTGCTGGCTCCAAGCCGAAGGCGAAGTTGAACCAGGCGGCTTAGGGATCGAGTCGACTCGCTACCCGATACCTGCACTGGCCTTCTCGATCCGCTCCAGATATCCCTCCACCATCGCCCCAAAGGAAAAGCTTTCCGTCACACGCTCCTGGTTCGCCCGCCCGAGCGCCCCCCGATCCGCCTCCAGGACCCGCGTAATCCCCTCTGCCAGGCCCTGCGCACTCAACGGGGTCACGAACCCGGCCTGAGCTTCCGGGAGGATACGGGGCACGTCACCCACCTTCGTCGAGACGACGGGCAAGCCCGCGGCCATGGCCTCCAAGAGGGCGACCGGCATCTGCTCGGTATCCGAGGACAGGGTGAACACATTCATGGCGCGGTAGTCGCCGGCGGTTTCCTCGCGATGGCCGACGAGATGCACACGATCGGCGAGGCCCAGGCGTTCGCGCGCTTCCTCGACGGGGCCACGCTCGGGCCCATCGCCCAGCATCAACACGTGGAGTTCCGGATCCCCCTGGGTCCGCGTGCGTTCGACCAGGGATAGGGCCTCGATCAAGCGCACGGGATTCTTCTCGCCACGTAGATGCCCCACACTACCCAGCACGAGGGCGTCCTCGGGGATACCGATCTCGCGTCGGCGCTCCAGGTTGCCGTCCGCACTCGGGAAGTCCGACACCTCGATCCCGTTCGGGATCCAGTGCACGCGTTTCCCCTCGAGACGCCAGAGCTTCGTGGCGATCTCGAAGAGCGTGTGCGAAGGCACGATGACATCGAGGCCCCTCAGCACCCACCTGCGCGTCCAGATGCGGCGCTTCTTGAAACCCGCGAGCTCGTCGGGGCGAAAGCCGTCTTCGTGGTGCAGAATCGGCAATCTGGAGAGCGTACGCCCGGCCATCACGGCTTCGATCGCCCCCCAGTTGTACGTCAAGAGCAAATCGGGCGCCTGTTCGCGAAGAAGCCCGCGCAGCTCGCGGACCATCCTCCAGGTGCCCGATGCTTTCGGTCGTGACAAGACCTCGCAATCGAGACTCTGCGGCAAGAGCTCGCGCGCCTCGGTTCGTCCGTCCATGGGGACGATCGTGTGTCGAAAACGATCTCCGAAGGCGCTCAAGAGGCGCGCCGTGCGGACCTGTGGCCCTCCGGCGACGAAGGTCGAAAAGACGTGCAGGAGGTGCGGCTTCACACCCCGCCGTTGCCCGTGGGGGGCGGTAGCATCCCGCGCAGGATTTCGTCCGCGTCGTCGATCGGCTTCCAGCCGAGCGTGTTTCGTGCGATGTCACAGGCGAGCGCCGGATACATCGCACGGCTCTTCAGGTCGTGGTAGCTCGGGAAGGCCGCATCGCGCCGGCCACCGGCTTGCTTCACGATCCACTTGCCGATCTCCATCGTCTGCGAAATCCACTTCGGTCGCGGATGGAAGTGGAAGTCCCGCCCGGTGGCCTTGGCGAGTCGCTCGATCAATTCCGGCGGTGTCAGGGGTTGGCGGCTCGAGAGGTTGAGCGCCTTGCCGTTCAGGTCGTCGCCTTCGTGGTCAGCCAGGCGCGCGAGTGCGTCGGCGACATCATCGACCAGCACCAACGGAGATGGACGCAATCCGCGGCCCCAGCCGACGCAATGGTTGTCGCGCACCCAGAGACCGAGCCCGGAGTGCTGCAACGGCGTGCCATGGCCGACGACAATCGCGGGGCGCACGATCGTGACCGGCAGCCCGCGTTCCTTGTGCAGACGCATCAGCTCCTTCTCGGCGGCGATCTTGCCGCGCGCATAGAGCGGCCGTTTGTGCGCCTGGGCGTCGGGGCCAATCTGGTCCTCGAGCAGCTCCGTGCCACAATCGCGACCCAGATAGAGTGCCGCCGTGGAGGAGACATAGATGAAGCGCTTCACCCCTTCTTCCAGGGCGAGTTCGGCCACGGCGCGTGTGCCCGCAACCATCTGTCGCTCGATCTCTTCCCACGTATCACCGCCGCCGGTCGCCAGGTGGATGAGGGTCTCGGCACCGCGGATCGCCTGGCGCATGGCCTCGGTGTCGGTGAGGCTTGCCTGGGCGAAGGACAGGGTTTTCTGGCGTACGCCATTTTCGATCACCGGGGGCAGGTTGTTGCGTCGCCGACACACCGCCGTGACGGGCAGGTCGCGCGCCTTCAGCGCCGCGAGGGTCTTGCGACCGATGAAACCGTTCGCCCCGATGACGCACACCTCGCGCGGGCGCACGGGCAGGCGCTCCGCTTCGAGCGGGGCCGGCGGTGAGTAGGTCGGAAGGTCGCGTACGCAGGCGTCGCACCAGGCGAGGACATCGCTTGCGTGCTTCGCGTTCGCCGGAGGCAGTTCGCACTTTCGAAAGGCCGCATGGAAGGCCCGGATGGACCCGCGCATGCCGGCGAAGAAGGCATCCTGGCGCCGTCCCAACCCGAGGGTCTGGCGGAAGTAGTAGAGCAGGTTCTGACGCGCGTCCGTGCGCAGGTGCGCGCCGCGCCGCCAACCGGCCAGAAAGCCGTTCCAGAAGTCCAGCCACTTGGTCTTGCGCTCCTCCGAGAAGAGCGAGTGGTTCAAGTCGACTTCCAGCGAACCGTCGCTGCCGATCACCCGCAGCGTCTGTTGTGTGAAGTCCTGACCGAAGGCCATGTACAGCTCGCACGTTCCGCGTTCGCCTTTACCCGCGACCAGCCAGCGATCGACGAAGGGCTGTCCCGGATTCAGCTCGCGTTGTCCCATGACACTGACGCTCACCCCGTCTTCACCGCTTGGAGCACCGATCAAGGCCGTGATTTGCGAGAACGGGTGGGGGGCCTGCTCGAAGATGATGTTGCGTGGTTCGCGGAACATCCAGTGTGTGTAGTCGCCCGCATCCAGTTGTCGCAGGGGAACGCTCAGCGTCGCCTGCACGTGCTCGACGCGGCCGATGGCTCCCGCGCGTACGCGCCGGAGCAATGTCTGGAAGGCCGGGTGGAACAGAGCGTTGTGGTTGGCGGCCAGCAAGAGCCCCTTCTCGTCCGCGAGCCGGGCCAGGGGCTCGACGTCGCCGGCGCACAAGGCCAGGGGCTTTTCGAGCAGCACCGAGATGCCGCGTTCGAGCAGCTCACGGGCGACGCTCGTGTGGTAGTCCGGCGGCACGACCACGTGGGCGACGTCGATCTCGCGCGCGTCGAGTTCGGCGACGGAGGCGTGAACGTGCTGCACACCGAAGCGCTTGGCCATCCTCTTCGCCAGCCCGAGATTCGGGTCGACGACCGCGCGCACCTCGACCCCCGCGATCTCGCGGAGGACTTCGAAGTGGTACGCGGAGATGTAGCCGGCTCCCACCACCGCCACACGGGTCGCTCGACCCTGGGGGCGCTTCGCGGCGGAGGTACTCGGGGCGGTTGCGGTGGTGGAGGCGATGGGCTTTGTTTGGGTGGTAGGCACGGGCGCGGGGTCGGCGAAAACGGCTCCTAACTTTAGGAAAGCTGGGGACCGGAGACCCGCGGGAAGCGCCTTGGGGATGGCCAGGGATCACGGCTGGAGCCAATCGAGGCTTCTTTTTTCATACCGCCTCCAGGGGGAAGGCGGCCTCTTGGGGGCGCCAGGGCCGATTTGGGCTTCGAGGAGCACCCCGCGGGAGCCTGGACTTCAGGAGTAAGGCGCCCGACTCCGATACTTCTGCCATCTCCTCCTTCTTTGGGCCCGAACCTCACTTCACGGTGAGGCTTTCGGGCCCTTTTTTCGTTTGCTGCAGGCGTGCGTCACGGGTGAGGAACGGTAGGATTGCCTGTTTCCACCTGCCCCTGCCAAGTCCAAACGAATGAGTGTGAACCGCGAGCGAATCCGCGAGGCGTTGACCTTTGATGACGTTCTCCTGGTTCCCTGCCGTTCCGAGTTTCTGCCCAGTGACGTCGATCTGAAGTCGCGCTTCTCGCGCAACGTGCCGATCTCGATTCCGGTGACGTCGGCGGCCATGGATACGGTCACGGAATGGAAGCTGGCCGTCAGCCTGGCCCGCGAAGGCGGCATCGGCGTGATTCACAGGAACCTCTCGATCGCCGATCAGATACGCGAGGTGGACAAGGTCAAGCGCTCCGCGAACGGCGTGATCCAGGATCCCGTCACCCTGCGACCAGAGGCGACGATGGTCGATGCGCGCGAGATCATGTCGCGCCACAACATTTCCGGGTTGCCGATCGTCGAGGGCGAGAGCGTTGTGGGCATTCTCACGCATCGCGATTGCCGCTTCCAGACCTCCGACGACACGCCCGTGGCCCAGGTGATGACCTCCGAAGGGCTCGTCACCGCGCCCCCGGGAACCTCGCTCGAAGAAGCGCGTGATCTTCTCTTCCGTCACAAGGTCGAGAAGCTTCTGATCTGCGACGAGGGCAACAAGTTGCGCGGGCTGATCACGATGAAGGACCTCGACATGCTCGAGGCCTTCCCGAACTCCGCCACCGACAGCCGTGGTCGGCTGCGCGTTGCCGCTGCCGTCGGTGTGCACGATGACGAGCGCGCCGCGGGCCTCGTCGATGCCGGAGCGGACGTGCTCGTCGTCGACACCGCCCACGGCCACAGCCAGAACGTGATCGACAGCGTGCGCAAGTTGAAGGGCGCCTTTTCCGCGGTCGATGTGGTCGCCGGCAACGTCGCCACCCCCGAAGCCGCTCTCGAGCTGGTCGACGCGGGCGCCGACGGTGTGAAGGTCGGCATCGGCCCCGGCTCGATCTGCACCACGCGCGTCATCGCCGGTGTCGGTGTGCCGCAGTTCTCCGCCGTCAGCGAGATCGCCCAGGCCCTCGAGGGCAGCGAAGTGCCGGTCATTTCCGATGGCGGCGTGCGTTTCTCCGGCGACATCGCCAAGGCCCTCGCCGCCGGCGCCTCCAGCGTCATGATCGGCAGCCTCTTTGCCGGCGTCGAGGAAAGCCCCGGCGAGACCATTCTCTACAAGGGCCGCACCTTCAAGGCCGTACGTGGGATGGGGTCGCTCGGCGCCATGGTCGAGGGCAGTAAGGAGCGCTATCGCCAGGGCGACATCGATGACAGCAAGAAGCTCGTCCCCGAGGGCATCGAAGGCATGGTGCCCTCCAAGGGCAAGCTCTCCGACTTTGTCTATCAACTGGTGGGGGGCGTGCGCGCCAGCATGGGCTACTGCGGCGCCGGTACGATCCCCTCCTTCTGGAAAGCAGCGGTGTTCTGTCGCGTCACGGCCGCGGGCCAACGCGAGAGCCATCCGCACGACGTGACGATCACCAAGGAATCCCCCAACTACTTCCAGGAATGAGCTCTCCCCAGCCCCCGGATGCCCGGGGAATTCTCGTCGTCGACTTCGGCGCCCAATACTCCCAGCTCATCGCGCGCCGCGTGCGCGAGGCCAACGTCTGGTCCGAGATCGCAGCGGCCCATCTCGCGCTCGAGAAGGCGCGTTCGATGAACCTCGGCGGCATCATTCTCTCCGGAGGCCCCGCCTCTGTTTACGAGAAAGACGCCCCTGCCCTGGACTCCGAATTGCTCGAGCTGGGTGTGCCCGTCCTGGGCATCTGCTACGGCCAACAGGTCGTCGTCCAGGCCCTGGGCGGAACCGTCGAGGCCTGCGAGCATCGCGAATTCGGGCGCACCTCTGTGCGCATCGCCAAGTCCTCCACCATCTTCGAGGGCATGGACGGTCGCACGGTCGTCTGGATGAGCCACGGCGACAAGGTCACGCGACTTCCCGCTGGCTTCGAGGTCTACGCCAGCTCGAGCGATTGCCCCATCGCAGCCATCGGCTCGCCCGAGCGCAAGTTTTACGGCGTCCAGTTCCACCCCGAGGTCGCCCACACCGTGCGCGGCCGCGAGGTCATCCAGAATTTCGTCTGGGGCGTCTGCGACATCCAGGCCAGCTGGACCCCCGAGTCCATCGCCGAGCGTGAGGTCGCCAAGATCAAAAAGCAGGTCGGCGACAAGGGCGAGATCATCCTCGGCCTCTCCGGCGGTGTCGATTCCTCGGTCGCCGCCGTCATCGCCCACAGGGCCATCGGCGATCGGCTCCATTGCATCTTCGTCGACAACGGTCTGCTTCGCCACGGCGAACGCACCGCCCTCGAGAAGACCTTCGGCGAGCATTTCCAGGTCGATCTCACCATCGTCGATGCCGCCGACTCCTTCCTCTCCCGCCTCGCGGGCATCACCGATCCCGAGCGCAAGCGCAAGGAGATCGGCCACGAGTTCATCGAGGTCTTCCGCCGCGAAGCCGCCCGCTTCGAATCCGCCAATTTTCTCGGCCAGGGCACGCTCTACCCCGACGTCATCGAGTCCGTAGCCGCCCATGGGGGCAACACTGCGGTCATCAAGAGCCACCACAACGTCGGCGGCCTCCCCGACGATCTCGAGCTGGAACTCGTCGAACCCCTGCGCGAACTCTTCAAAGACGAGGTCCGCGCCATCGGCCGCCACCTCGGCCTGGCCGAGGAACTCATCCAACGCCAACCCTTCCCCGGCCCCGGCCTGGCCGTGCGCTGCCTCGGCGAATGCACCCCCGAACGCCTGGCCGTTCTACGCAAGGCGGACCACATCGTCACGACCGAGATCGAAGCCGCCGGCGAGCACAAGAAGCTCTGGCAGTACTTTGCGGTGCTCTTGCCCGTGCGCTCGGTCGGCGTGATGGGGGACGCGCGGACGTACGAAGAAGCCTGCGCCATCCGCCTTGTCGAATCCGAAGACGCGATGACCGCCGACTGGGTGCAGCTACCCCACGAGCTCCTGGCCAAGATCTCCAACCGCATCATCAATGAGGTCAGAGGGATCAACCGCGTGGTCTTGGACATCAGCTCCAAGCCGCCGGCCACGATTGAATGGGAGTAGGGGCAGAGGCCCGCTTGCTGGGAGGGTCTCACGACGAGGGGACCGTCGATCACGCGCCCTTCGGATCGATGCAGCTGCGGGATAAGCCGGAGAGCGGAAAATCGCCGCCTCCGGAATGGGCGCCGCTCTCCGGGTTCTATCCGAGCCTTCTAGGAGGTTGGGGGTCCGTCCCGGACAGGATTTGGCAGACTAGGGTTCGTTCCTCGTTAAATGCCATATTCAAGAGGATCGCCCCATGTCTTCCCTTTCGTCTTCGATACTAGGCGCCGTGCTGTGTGTGCCGGTCTTTGCGCAGGGTGCGATCGAGCACAAGCAGCTCGAGCTGCAGGCGCCGTATGACAAGCTGACCGACAACTATCGCGATTTCGCGAATTTCAACGTGGAGACCGTGCGCGGCCTCGCCATTGCGAGCGACGGTGCGTTCTACGCGCTGAACACTCACGGCAGCTTGCTCGTTCTCCAGACCGATCTGGATGAGGCTCCCGAGGGGCTCTGGCCTACGATGAACAACCCCGTTTCCCTGCAGATCTTCGGGGATCAGGTGTTGGTCGCGGGGGGAGCCAGCCATGCCTTGGCCGTCCACAACCGCTTCTCGGGAGAGATCCTCGCCGTGCACAGGCTGCCGAACGAGCCCGGAGACATGGTGCTGGATGAGAGTGTCGGGATCGCCTACATCGCCTCCCAGGCCGAGAACCTGATCGTCGCTCTCGATGTCAACGACGTTGACAACATCCACGAGGTCGGTCGTTACGATGTGCCGGGGGAACAGCCGCGCTTTCTCAACATCGATACGATTCCCGGAACGGACGAGCGACGACTCGTCGTGGCGCCGATGCTTTCCGGAAACAACACCGTGCCTATCGGTGGGGCACCCGGAGTCAACATTCCGATCCGCTTTGCCACGGGCGACATCCTGAACGTCAGCGGCTTCGCCAACGGTGGTTTGCCGGATCAGGATCTGTTCGTCTTTTCCCTGGTCGGGGGCTCTTCGAACGCTCCTGTTGCAGCCGCCCGTGAAGCGGGTACGTTGATGATGGCCCACGTCCGAAACCCCGTCACGGGTGAGTACTGGGCCCTGAACGTCGACTTGCACAACGACATTTCCGGGCAGCGCTCCGAGGCGGAATTGAAGGGCGTCTTTGCGACCAACGCCTTGACGATCTATGCGCCCGACGCGTTGGCTCCCGGCAGCATGTTCGACATGCCGGATCGCATCATCGACCTGGACGACGCGCAGCCCCAGACCCCGGGCCCGCAGTACTCTTCAGCGCTGGCGGTGTCCTTCCCGTACGCCCTCGAGTTCGTTCCGGCGGCAGCCCCGGCATTCGCGGGGTGGGCGGCGATCGCCAGCTCGACGGGGGACCTGGTGGCGATCCTGAATCCACAGGGGCAACGGGTCGGAGATCTCACGCTGCCGGAGGGGTCGATCCCGCGCGACATCATCATCGACGACGATGGGTTTTGGCTGGGGATCTATTGCTGGGGTACGAACGAGATCCGGGCGTACTTCTGGTCCAACCTGGAGCTCCCACCTGTGGTCATGAGCCTGGGCGTCGATCCGACACCGGATCCGATTCGCAAAGGGCGCGAGGTCTTCTACGACGCCCATCCCTCGACGAACGGTCGCGTGACATGCGCCACGTGTCATGCCGCGGGCGGGGGTGACGGCATCGGCTGGAAGCTATCCGGGCTGGACGAGGATCAGAAGGACGTGATGATCACCCAGAGCTTGGTCGGTATCCAGGACACCCCGGGCTACCACTGGCGCGAGGAACGATCCCTGCCCGAATTCAACGTGGCCTTCCCCGGGTTGCTCGGACATGAAAGCCCGCTGGACGAAAGTCCCGGTGGCGATCTCGACAACCTGGTCGATTTCATTTTCTCGCTCCAGCCCCACGCCAACCACCTGCAAAGTCGCAGGCGCATCCTGGATGATCGGATGACGCCCCGGGCCTTCCGCAATGGACAGCGGGGCTCCGCCGTCCTGGGGCAGAGGCACTTCTTCGATCTTCCCTCGGGGAGTGAATTCGCCTGCGGTGAGTGCCATCTGGCGCCGAACGGAACCCTCGGCATTCAGGTGCCGGACGCGGATCCGGACATTTGCCGTGCGCAAAACGTGGGCATCGCGCATCTGCGCCAGCTGAACCATCGCAGTCAACCGATAGTGGAGCTCGAGGATCCGGTCATCGGCATGAACCCGATTCGCGTTCCGCGGACGGGATACGGTCTGCTGCACTCCGGTAGGGTCGAGGATATCTTTGCCTTCGCCGAGGGCTTCGACGATTTCACGGCAAAACAGCAGTCGGACATGGCTGCCTTCATGGAGCAGTTCGACCAGGGCATCGCCCCCGCCGCCCACCTCGCGCGGCACATGCGACAGTCCAACGCCCCGCAGGCCGAGACGTTCGTGCGCGAGGTTCTCCTGCGGCAGGCGAATCGGGGTTGGATCGATCTGGTGGGCTTCGGTCCGGCCAGCTTCGAGGGCTCCACGTACTCGATTCGCTGGCTGTACCGGGCGCAGACCGACGGCACGGAGGGCACCTTCGAGTCCGACCTCTCCATCGTTCCCGACCTGACCCTGAGCCAGCTACGGAGCCTCGCGCAGTCGGGTTCGGGACACACGGTCTTTCTCGGGCTACCCCCGGGTTCAGGCGAGCGTTGGGCCCATGACCCGGATGGGGATGGCCTGAGGACCGAGTCCGAAACCGTCTTCGGTACGTCGCCGGACGAGATCGACACCGACGGCGACGGCTTCCCGGATGGATACGAAGTGACGCACGGCTCCGATCCGTTGGTCGCCAACGCGAGTGTCAACGACACCGAGGCGCCGGTCTTCCGCCCCGGGTATCCCCGGCTGGATCACGCCGCCGGTGGTTACGCGAAGTTCTTCGTCGAGTGCGACGAGCTGGTCCGTGTGCACCTGGAGGCAGCGGTCCTGGGCGGCCCGGTCTTCGAAACCACAGAAGGCTCCTTTGCGAAGCGGCACACGCTCGTCGTCGCGGGGCTCGATCCCTCGTTCAAGGAGGGCAGGACGAACACGTATCGGGCGACCGTCGTCGTCACCGACCTCAGCGGCAACGAAAGCCTGGACACGGTCGACTTCACGACGATGCCGAGCTGTGCCCCGGAGAACGAGGTCCGCATCAGCGAGCTGACCTGGATCGAAGCGAATCTGCTAGACCAGGACTTCGAGGCCACGGTCGAGTTCCAGGTGCTCTCGAATCTCGATGCACCGTTCCGGGCAGCGGCCGAGGGGCTCGTGGTTCTGTCCCAGCTCTTCAAGCGCACGAGCCCGGACCAGCCCTGGCTGCTGGTCAAGAACGTCCGTTCTCCCGAGCTGAGCCAGGGACTCTCCATGCGAACGACCAGGGAGGACGGTACCTTCGAGATCGATCCCTACCACGCCCTCCCCGGTCCTTACCTGCTCTCGCCGGCGACCGGATCCGATGGTCGGGTGCGCATTTCGTTGACCTACCCGGGTGTCTTCGTCGCCCCCGGCGCTCGCCTGGAGTTGCGTCTGTCGGTGCAGGCTGTCTTGACGCCCTCGCCAGGTCACACCGTCGCCGCACCGATCTTCGAGCGTGATTCCATACCCGCGTGGAACATGCCGGCAACTCCGGCCGTCCTGCGGGCGATCGACATCGCCTTCTAGCTGGGCGCCACGCGCTTGGCAGTCGAAGAACCCCGTGCTAGCCTCGCGGGGAGAGCAACGTGCGCGTGATTTCTCCGATACAAGTTGGTCGAGCTGGACGAGCGGTATTCGTCTGCGGCCTTTTGCTGGCCGGCTGCGGCGGCGATTCCATTCAGACCAGCGGTAGCGGTCCCTTCGACGCCGCCGACTATCGGACGATACGCGTCGCCCACCTGGACGACTCCAGCTCGGACTGGGTCGAAGTGCCCCAGGCCGATCCGCAGGATTCGGGCGAGTTTCGCGATGTCGAGCTTTCGACCTTCGGGACCGAAGAACTGCTCAGCGGAGCCTCGGCAGCCATGCGTACCGTCGCCAGCAAGATCCTCTTCGACGGACAGAAGGGTATCGGTCGCTACTTCGCGGCGAACTTCGAGGGGCCGCCAATCGGTGGAGACTCAGGGGGCGACAGCCTGCAACGGGCGGAGTTCCTCGAGAACTTCAAGAGCTTCCTCGGCGGCTTCGATCAGATCCGGGATCTGGGCTTCAAGGAGATTTCCGTCGAGAAGAGCGAGGGGGATGAGATCTTCCTGCAGCTCGAGACGAAGCTCACGATTCTAGGGCGCTCCGGCGGCGACATGCGCGCGGTGGTGATGCGCTTTCCTTCGGTGATGGCACCGATCGATGGCCTCTGGCGCTTCGTGCGCTGGGGCGATGTCACGCTGCAGGACCGGCGCGGCTCGGAGTTGCACTTCCTCGAACGCACCCACGAGGTCGGTCTGCGCCCTAGTTTCGAGGATCGCGTGCGCATCCCCGGCGAGAACCTGGCGTCCCTGCTCTACGTCAACGGCGGACTGGTGCTGACGGACATGGATCTCGACGGGGACCTGGACGTCTATGTCACGCGCCTGGGCGCCAACTTCCACTTCCTGGGCGACGGCAAGGGCCGTTTCGAGGAAGTCGACAATGGCTCGCGCGACGAGGGGCATGGACACGGCGCGCTCTTCATCGAGCTCGACTCCGATGGGGACCTCGACCTCGTCATCGCGAACAACGCTCTGATGATTCCCGAATTGCCTTCGACGATCCTCTGGAACGAGAGCGGGCGCTACAAGGCCGAGGGCACGTTGGGGCGGGTCGAAGGCTATGCCACCGCACTGGCTGCGGCTGACTACGATGCCGACGGTGATCTCGACGTCTTCATGGGACGCTACGGGGACGCGACCCTGAATCACTCCTACAGCGCTGCTCGGGACGCTCCTCCCGATCTGCTCTGGCGCAACGACGGTGCGCGCAAGCTTCGCGACGCCGCGCCCGAGGCCGGGATTCACAACACGGGTTGGACCCTCGCGGCGACCTTTGGCGACTACGACGCCGACGGCGATCAGGACCTGTACATCAGCAATGACTTCGGCACGAACGAGCTGTACAAGAACCGCGGCGACGCGACGTTCGAAGAGGTTGCCAGCACCCTCGGTGCCGCGGACCTGGGCAACGGCATGGGCGCCAACTGGGTCGACTATGACCGCGACGGGGACCTCGACCTGTACTCGGTCAACATGTACTCCACGGCCGGCAATCGTGTGTTGAAGGCAAGGCTCAGGCAGCTCAACGACGAGACCGTCGATGGCCTGAAGAAGATGGCCGCGGGCAACACGATGCTGCGCAACGACGGCAGCGGGGCCTTTTCCGATGTCTCGGGTCATGTCGGTTGTCAAAACGCCGGCTGGGCCTGGGGCACCGAGTTTTTCGACTACGACTCCGACGGCGACCTCGACATGCTGATCGCCAACGGCTACTGGTCCTCGAAGCTTCAACGCGACTTGTGAAGCTGCTATTGGCGCCTCGTGCAGGTGCAGGAGACCGACGAGAAGCTGGCCCTCGAGAACATCGAGGTGATCACGAATGTCCAGGAAGAGGTAGAGGCCGCTACCGGCCGACCCAACATGCGCTCGCTCTCGCTGTCGGGCTACGAGCGCAACCTCCTGGGCCAGAACGACGGCAAGGGCCGCTTCGAGAACATTGCAGCGCTGGTCGGGGTGGACACCGTGCTCGACAGTCGCAGCGTCGTCAGCGGCGACGTCGACGGCGACGGTGACCTCGACCTCGTGCTCCGCAACTTCACCAATCCGCGGCTCCTCTACATGGAGAACGTCTTCCCGACCCCGGGCAACTGGATCCGGGTTCGTCTGGAAGGCCCTGTCGCGAACCCCACGGGCATCGGCGCAGAAGTGAGCGTCGAGGCCGAGAGCTGGCGCCAGGTCCAGTGCGTCGTGGCCGGCGCGGGCTTCATGAGCCAGCACCCCGCCGTACTCCACTTCGGTGTGGGCGAGGCGGCCGCCGTCGAGAAGCTCACGGTACGCTGGCCCGACGGACATGAGTCGACACTCGATGCGCTGGCAACGGGGCAGCTGATCGTCGTACGGAGGTGACGAAAAAAGGCGGGAGCCTCCCGTCAGGAAGCTCTCGCCTTGGTTGGGTTTGCTGGGCCCTAGAGGCTCATGAGCTCCGTGCGGGCGCCGGTCAGCAGGTTGCGCTGGACGACGATGCGGGACTTGACCTTGCCGATGCGCTGGCCGATTTCGCTCAGCTGGGCTTTGGCCTTGGCGCAGCGGATGGTCGTGACCATCGAGACCAGGGCGGCCTGGCCTTCCTCGCAGCAATCGCTTTCGCCCTCGTCGCAGCAGTCATCGGATTCGACGGCGACGAGCTTGGCCTTTGAGGATGAGCAGGTCTCGCTCGAGGCGGCTTCGGACGAGCAGCTCTTCTCCGAGCCCAGGGCGACTAGCGTCGCTGCTGCCGTGGCTGCGATCGGGCACTCCCCTTCGGAAGCGGCGAGCGTGGCCTTCGCCTTGCTGGAGGAGCACTCGCTCTTCTCGTTGGCGACCAGGGCGGTCTTCGCGGAGGAGCACTCGCTCTTCTCGTTGGCGACCA